>QCNS01000015.1 GCA_003210055.1 SAR116 cluster bacterium AG-426-I14 | reverse complement strand
TCATTGTTTTCATGCGATAAGTTCAATCTTGTCTTTGGGGTGTAAAACAATATGAGAAACAAATATGTAACGAATCATATGTTAAATCGTGATGGTAATTATTATTTCATTAGACGTGTTCCATATGATTTAAAGAATCTTTATTCTGTAAAAAGATTATGCTTTAGTCTTAAAACCAAATCATATTCATCTGCATTAAGAATGACTAAATCAGTAAGTCAAAGGTTAGAAGATTATTGGTTAGGTATAAGACTTCAAAATATGAATGTTCCTGCAATGCATTTGGTTAAATCAAATGATGTGGATAATGATAGTCCAAACTTAAGTGATGCTCTTCAACTTTATTTAAGGTTAAAAGGAGTAGATAAGAATAAAACATTTATAAGAACTGCTCATAGAAATATTGAATATATAATTAAAGTCTTGGGTAATAAATCTATTCAATCATATTCTTCATCAGAGGCAGGTAAGTTTCGTGATTGGTTAATAGAGCAGGGGATGTCTAACTCAACAGTTAAAAGAGTATTCTCTTCTGTAAGGGCAATCATAAACTTATCTATTAATGAGCATGGATTAAATATATCTAACCCTTTCTCAAAGGTATACCTGCCTTCAATTAATAATGAGGTTAGAGAAAGCATTCCTATTGAAGATATAAAGAAAATCCAATCTTATTGTAGACAAGAAGATGATGAACCTCGTTGGTTATTATCTTTGTTATCAGATAGTGGGATGAGATTATCTGAAGCATTAGGATTAGCTAAAGAGGATATTAAACTTGATAATAGTATTCCTCATATAAGACTCATTCCTCATCCATGGAGACGATTAAAGACTAGAAGTAGTGAAAGATGTATACCAATTGTAAAGGACTCACTCTGGGCTTGTAAGAGGATTCTAGAGCATAATAATGATAGTATCTTTGCCTTTCCTAGATATACCTCCATCAATCAATGCAATGCAAATTCAGCTAGTGCTGCATTAAACAAATGGTTAAAGGGTAAACTGATAAATGATTATGTTGTTCATGGATTTAGACATAGTTTTAGAGACAGGTTAAGAGCAGTAGAATGCCCATCAGAAATCATAGACCAGTTAGGTGGATGGAGTTTGAAGAGTGTAGGGCAGGGATATGGTAAGGGTTATGATTTGTCTGTACTAAAGAAGTGGATGTTAAAACTAAGTTAATTAAAATTACTCAATAAATCCTTACAAACATAACCTAATTGCTCAAGTTTTAAATTTGAGCAAGATTTTCCTGTTCTTACTTCATCGAAATACACTACTTGTCCAGGAACTAATACAGATTCAGAATCCGCACTTTTAAACGCTTTATACCTGCTCATAAAGCTTCTATAAACTCCAAACTTTTGATAAACTTTTTTCCCTTTTGATTTCGTAGGACCATTATATTTAAATGCTAATTTACCATTAACCCAAACTCTTAAGAAACCTATTTTTTTATCAGTCCAATTAGCATTAATTAAAATATCATTCCATCTGCCAAGCATTTCTTTTTGGTTTAAAATTCTATCGTGTCCAAAAGTTCTTCCATATACCTGATTGTCAACGAAATATCCTCCATCTGCATTTTGAAACATCCAAACCACATGACCTTTACTTTGATGAAATTGACCCATAGCCAATTTTGTTGGATAGATATTTTTAAAGTCTTTAGGTAAATATATTGACCAACTATACCAATATTCTCCATCGCCATGTTTGTTTCCACTTAATTCATGTCTTTCTCTATCATTTTTACAATCATCCCAACCACCACTGTCATATCCGCAGTCACCAGGTTTAACTTCAAATCTAAGTGACTGATGTCCTAAACGAGTTGGGTGACCTTTTGACTTTTCAACTATACAAACACCGTGTTTCTTAAAGTTATTGAATGGACTTTTTTTATACTGATTTCCAAAACCAACATCAGACGATATTGAAAAACTTTTACTAAAAGATGAGGTGCATTTCTTTGCAAAAGCATTGGTTGAAAATAGTGCTATGCTTATTATAAACAGTGTTTTTATTATCACCATGTACATCACCCCATAAACTGATTACAATTTATGCTTACATTTCAATGTGTTATCACGATATAGTGAAGTAGAATGGTGCGCTCTGGATGAGTTACTTACCTATCCCATGCACCAATCACATTGTTACATAAGCTCTACATTAGATTAGGTATTACACTTGTAATGTCAATACGCACGAAATGTGCATCAGTTTGTGCATCACTTAAAAATGTTCCGGTAATGGAAAGACCTTACAAGTGTATACACATAAAATATATCCTACCCTATGCCTGTGCCATGCCACCCTATCGTGATATATATAGTTGTTGTGTTACACAGATGTATTCATACAGCTGTTAACCATTTTAATGTATATTTTTTAAACTTATAGTGTAAATATATTGCACTTAACTAACTGGCTTAGATTATGAAAAAAATACTGATTTTAATTATATCAATAATGATTTCATTTAATAGTTACTCAAATGAAGTTATTTTTCATGAAAAGTTTTATCCGAAAGAAAAAGCAAAATCTCCAGTTGTAATTGCATTACATTCAAGTGGTGGTTATTTTACAGTTCATAAAGCTGTTAAACCATTTTTGAATGCTGGATTTGCAGTTTATACACCAGATTTTTTTTCAAAACATAATCTTACAAAGAAAAATAGGTTTCAAACATGGACAAAATATAGAAAACCAATTGAAAAAGAATTAATAGAAATAGTTAATTTGATAAAAAAAGATACAAAAATAGATAATAAAAATATTTTTGCAGTTGGTTATTCTAATGGAGGATATTGGGCTTCATTTTTGGCAGCTAAAAATTATGTCAATGCTGGTGCTTCATATTATGGGGTTTGGAAATGGTCAAGAACCTTTAACGGTTACCCAGCTAAATATTTTACTGAAAAAAGTAATCCTGTTTTGGCATTAATAGGCATGAAAGATACTATACAGAAGTATAAACGTAATTCAGATGAAATAAGTTTTATTAAAAAAAGAAGCAGCAAATTTAAAGTTCATTTTTATAAAAATGCTGGGCATAGTTGGGATTGCAAAAGATGCAGAAAAGATGGATATTCCAAAACGACAACTGAAGATTCCTTTAAAAAAACAATTGATTTTTTTAATAATAATATGAAGTAAATATATTCCACACCATACCAGTGCCATGCCACTGCATAATGATGTACATAGTGGATCTTTATTTCAAAATAAGAAAAATAAATGTAAACTAGTTAATACTTTTCATAGCCTCTGACATTTTTTGACTATCATCATACAAATTAAACTCAACCTCCAGACCATCCTTTATAACAAAGTGATGAATAGATTTTGAATTTAAATTTTCAGCTGTAACTTTTACAAAAACGCAAACATCTGTTTCATTTGAAACAACTTTTTCTATATCAAGATTAAATCCTGGCCATACATTATCTAAATTAGCAAGAACATTCTCTAAAAAGGATTGAAAGCCAACGTAGGTTCCTGATAAAGAATGGTTCCCATTAATAGTAATTTTACATTCTGGATGATATATTTTTGCAAGGGCTTCCATATCACCCTCAGCAAAGTTTTTATATCCTCCTAAAACAATTTCTTCAGCAGTCATATCATTCTCCTTATAATTTGCAATTTTTAGTTTAAACAAAATTTAATTCTATGTCACCCTATCGTGATATATATACTTGTTGTGTTACACAGATGTGGTCATACAGCTGTTAACCATTTTAATGAGTCATAGAGAGTCATACAGAGGGGTTAGGAGTTATGTGTGTCATCGTTAGTGGTTATAACAAGAAATATTATATGGTTTGTGAAGAAACTTATTGAAAAAACAAATAAATATAATCCATGATTATTTCTATTGGATTAAAACGAGGATTTACAACCATTAAAAAAACTAGAAAAGATAAGATTAAAAAGAATTTAAAATATTCAAAGAAATAATTTTCATCTTCTATAACTACATCTTTCCCCTGCACAACATATCGTCTTGGTGTTATTTCACCTTTAATCTTTCCCAGTCTAATAAGATTATTACGAATAGACTTTTGACTACGATTAATTGTTCTGCACATTTTATAAATAGAACAACCTTCTTCATATAATTTCAGAAGTTCAGCAGTTTCTTGTTTAGTATATCTTCCAACTCTGCGTGTCATTTTGGCATACTAAAGTATATCTTTTTCCCTGATTTTATGTACTGATATAATAATATACTTTTATATAAATGTTAAATAGATAAATAAAAACGATTACCTAAATTCACGTACTGTAGAAGAAATATCTTTAATCAATTTTATTAAAATTATCTAAAATCGCTACATTAGAATATGAAGTTTCTGAACTTCCCCCTACGATTACCATTTTTACACCCATCTCTTTGACTTGTTTCAAAAAATCTTCAAACATATTCCATGAACATATCTTGATGCCCCAAGAGTCAATTGTGCTTCAACACCCTCTATTGCCCATAGAGTTAAGCTACCACCTCCATAATTTCTTAATGGTGAAATACAAATAGCTTTAACTTCATCTGTCTCAATCACATAACCAGTTTGAATATCTTCTTGGTCTATATCTTTTTTTAGTTTATAAAATTTTTGTAATATAAGTTTTTCATCAATCATGAGTTTGTTTCATATTATAAACAAACAGAATATCATTATTTAATTTCTATCTGTTTTTTCTTTTGGGGTCAGCATATTTACCTATTAAATAAGCAACAACAAAGCCACCTATAAATGCATACCAATGTTCTGTAGTAAAGCTTAAGTAAATTGAATAACCTATTGATGCAAACGCTATTAAACAAAATACAAAAAATAACCATTCACTTTTTTCTTCATCCATTAGAATCTCCTTTTAAATTATTCAACACAAATATCCTCATTTTGAGACAAGTTCTAATTTTTTAAAATACTATCATATGGCAAGAAGATTTGGAAGACATACTAGACACTAAACTACTGAACTTATTAGATTATATCAAGAAGGTTATTCAATTTACTTAAGCTTTACTACAGAACATTTAGCATTTGGGTACTTTAGACATGAAGTCTCTTTAGACTATTTTTAATGAATTAAGGGTCAATTGATTAGGAAGTTTATGTAATTAAATTATAAGATAATGGTTTCATTTGAAAAAAATATCTTAGTAAGTTATTATTAATTGTGATTATTGATGAAGAAGAAATTGAATTAAGAAAAAAAAAGTATTTCCCTTTTAGAGTTGGCACATGGACTTTTGGAATTATATTAGTAATCCTATTAATTGATTTTTTATTTTTTAAAAGAACAATTTTGTCTGATGTTAAAGACCCTATCAAAATTTATTTAATCTTGGGAATGATAAGTTATGATTGTTTTTTTTATCATACTTTTCAAACGGTTTATTACGGACAAATATCTAATTTATCATTGATAGAAAAATTAAAAATTATTGGATTTAATTTGGTTTGTCTAGGGTGGATATTTGATATTTTTAGATAATTAAAGGTAAAAAAATGTTTGGTTTTTTTAAAGATGTATCATTTAGAACAGATTGTACGAAAGTAATACTTGGAATTCTTCCAAATATTGACCCTCAACAAGGAACAGAGTTCACTGAGGATTTTAAATCCCTTTTTAACAAATCAAGAGAAGCTAATTTAGACCCAACAAAAGCAGTTATACATGTTTGTAATATGATTTTATTAGCAATGGCAGAAGGTAATGAAGATTCATTAAAAAACTTCAATAATTGTCAATTAACTATGCCTATAACAATGGTGGTTGTTCAGTCATCTTTACATTTAAATAAAGATAAAAATGTTAAAAAAGAACTCCAAAATGCTCTAAAAAAAGTTGATGACAGAAATAAAAAGCTAATGAATGAATTAGAAAAAGCTTTTCCTGAGCAAATGAGTAGATTAAAGGATTAAAACATGAAGAAGCTTAATTTTGTTTTGGTAATAATACTTTTGTTTGCGTTTTCTAAAAATAGTTTAGCTGAATATTTTGCAGTTCAAGGAAAAATAACAGCCATGATTTATGAAAAGGGTTGGCTAATGAATTCTTGGAAGCCTGTATCAATTGACGGAATTTATGTTGGAAAAGAAAAAAAACCAAAACCTTTACCAAGAAATTTTCAAGCAAAAATTGTTACTTTTTTTGGGTCAAAATCTTCTAGAAAGGGGAGTTGTAGAATTGAGTACAGACATCTAAAAGGGTTTTGGTATTGGAAAAAACATTGGAAAGTAGGAAAAGGTAAGCCGTTTGAAAGAGAAGATTATCTTAAATTTGATTGTATGAAATATTAATTTACTGGTGTTTTTTCCCCATATAATCCTTACATTTTTTGTAGTTTTTTAAATTGTAAGACACATCATATTTTCCTAGTTCAAGACGATATTCTGAAAAAAGTCTAGTTACTAAAGCTAGGTAAATACTTTCTTCGGGTATTGAGCCTCTAGGATTGTTTGCTTGTTTAAGAAGGTAAGGAATATCTTTTATACTTTCTTCAAACTCTTGTTTTGAATCAAATGTTTGAAACATCTTTGATAAGACTAAAATATCACCTTCGTAATAATAGTAGAGATAACCAGAAATTTCCTGACTCGTCAGTAAATCATTCATATAATTGATATAATCTACTTTTATCTTAATGCATGATAAACCGTCTTTACCCTTAAGTGTCTTACCTCGCAAATAATTTGCATACTCATTAACAGTAGTTCCAAAAACCTTTTTTTCATGCTTTTCATACTTGCCCATCTCATGAGCATTTGAATAAGAGTTTAAAAGAAAATAAATAAATAAAAATAAAAAATTGATTTTAAAAAAAATTTTATTCACCGTATCCTTTTGGTGCATTTGGATATTTTTTAAATGCCTCCTGGAATGCTCCAAAACCCATCATTCCAAAACCTATTATTATCACCCATGACCACCAAGTTTCAGAGAAGATAAGAGATGCTCCATATGCTCCTAAAAGAAAAAACACTCCATAAACTAGACTCAGCATTTTTTGAATTTTTGCCATCTTTTCTTCATTATTTTTGTCATACGGCTTTACTTGGGCAAGACCAATAACAAACGTAACTAAAATACCTGCTAAACAAATATAAAAAAGATTATCTTGAAAATTTAATTCATCCATAATCACCTCCTTATGTACTGAAATAATAAATTAACTTGTATTATTGTCAATTATACGAACACACTATTTTAGTACATTATCAGAAAAGTAAAAATGATGATTAAAAGCAATTTCATAAATTTCTCCTTATCAACTGACCTCTTAATTCATTAACAATAGTTTCTAGAGACCTCATATCTAAAGCACTGTAAATGTCTGCATCTGGTCTTTTTCCAAAAAGCTCTTGATGAAGTAGTCGTGCTTTTTCAAGTAACTCTTGTCTATCAAAGAAGCTATATCCTTCTCTATAATTCATTTTATATCTCCTTTGTAAAAAGGCGATACTAAAATGTTATATTCTAATATCGCCTTGTCAAATTTAATGAACGAGCAATTCTTTTTCATCACAAGTCAGTATTTCGTAGGCATAAATATCCCCATCAAGAAACGGATTGTGATAAAAGTTCCAATGCTCACGTTCATCTTTTTTTAAATCTGTGAAATGCTCTTTCCAGAAAAGGAACTTGTGTTTAGCAGACTCACGAGTTACCTCTTCTTCTTCATCATACAAATCGTCAAATGTATCAACTTCGTTGTAGTTCATTTTACCACCTTGAGTATGTTGCTTGTTTTTGTTTCATTCTTTTTTATCCATTTTGAAAACTTACTTCTATCAAGTCCAAAAGGGATATACCACTTACGCTCATCTGAATCCCATCGGGCTCCAAGAAGCTTAGCTTCATCTTTATCATGGTAAGAACAGTTAATATAAAATTTATCTTCAGCCATTAGTGTGTCTCCTTTATATCGTCTATAATGTCTTGTGTAATTGTGCCTAATTGCTTGGCAGGGAATATTCCATCAAACTCTTCAAGAAATTGAATTGAGTTAATGTAATCTTCATACAGATGAACATCTGATTGTAGTTTGTTTATTTCTTCGTTCATGAATACCTCCGTAACGAATGGTTGGTTGAACAAAGAGAACAGTGTTGTGTAAGGTCACACATCTTTATTCTCTTTTCTTTCACCCATAAATGGAGAAAAGAGAATAAAGATGTGTGGCCATATATATGCGCATAGATTAGGTTTTTAGAGAATCAGTAAATACCCTCTCTTTAACCCCCTTTATTTAATAAAGGGTTAAAGAAGAGGGTAAAGTATGAGATTTTTTATATATTGTGATTTTGAAAAGTCTTATGTCAGATTAAATCGTCTGACATGTATAATAAATGATTATAAGCATGAAAGGTTTGTAGATTGCCACAAATTAGTAATGATTATAATGTCTAATTTTTAAGTTTATAAGGGAATTTAGGATGTAATTAACAGAAATATAACATAAACCATAACACAAAATTATGAATTTGCAAGGAAAAAATATTAATGAACTCGTTTGATGAAATGTGGATAAGGATTTCAAAGGAAATTGACAGTAAGTTAATACGTGTCCGAAGTCGGACAGAAAAAGAACTGATTCGCTATAAATATGCTGTTAAACACATCTTGATTGACTTATGGAAGGCTCATCACAAACACCCAGATGCTGAATGTTCTATCAACAAAAGAAGTGGTTATTATTCTGAAAACGATAGATATAGAGACCCTCAACTTACTTACAAGATGACAGTAGAACAAGCATTCAAAGGACTATTAGATTTAGACTTTATACGCATTACTAAAGAAGGTTATTATGACCGAACTAAAATGGAAGGAAGTTTAACAAGATATAAAGCCACCTATAATCTTACTGAATTATTTAATGAGTTAGAAGGTCATCCTGCGATTACACTTAAACCTAATCTTGATATACAGACGATACTTCTAAGAGATATAGTGGATGATAGAAAAGTCCTTGTTCCCTATGACGAAGATAAAGATACTGAACAATGGAGAGCAAACCTTAAGAAAATAAATAAGTGTTTTAGTCGTCATATCATAGACATGCGAATTAAGGATAGTGAGTTTGAAAAACTTCAAGACGAGCTTTTAAGAGAAGATGACAAAGAACCAATAGATTTAACGCAAAAGGTTCTTGTTCGTATCTTTACCAATAACTCTTTTGAAAGTGGTGGAAGGTTTTATAGAGGATGGTGGCAAAACGTTCCTAAAAAATATAGGCAGCACATTACAATTGACGGAAAGAAAACAAGAGAATTTGATTTCTCTCAACTTAATCCAAATATGATTTATGACAGACATAACCTTGATTTAGGAAACGAAGATGCCTACGACAGAGTATTAGACGGAAAGCATCGTGATATTGTTAAACAAGCCTTCAACGCAATGTTACAGGCTGACACACAGCTTAATCAAAAGCCTGATAACATTAATGTTGAAGAAATTGGAATGTCTTGGAGAGAATTGAAAGAAGCTATTTTACATGCTCACAAACCCATTCAAGATAAGTTTTTTAGAGGTATTGGTAATAGATTACAATTTGAAGATAGTTGTATCGCTGAAAATATTATGTTGCAATTTACAGAGATGAATGCTCCAGCATTACCTATACATGATAGTTTCATTATGCATCATGGATATAGCTCTTATGGAGAATTAGAAGAAGCTATGAGGAGAGCTTATCATGATAGATTTAAAACATCATTTAAAGATAATAGAGAACTGATTAAAGAAGTTATTCATGAAGAAAAGAAAAAAGAAAAACCTAAGCATAATGACCCTGATAATGTACAATGGGATAATATAGATTTTGACCATTTGTTAGAAAAAGAACAAGAGTACGCAAAGTGGAATGAAAGAAATGATGATTGGTTTAAGAAAGTATATAAAAAATAAATGAAGGAAATATTAGCAAAGATATCATGGATTATAGTTTTTGGCTTACTTGGTTTGTTTCTTTATTATTATATACCTTTAGTCATGTCCAATCTTCAGTTTTCAAGCCCTTGTAATAATACAGATGGTGTATTTGAATATTTGTTTTGTGTCTTCTTAATGCCTATTGTTGGTATCTGGATAATTGCAATTTCAAAAGTTGGTCCTTTTTTATGTATACTCGGTTTCATAATAGGTTTTACCGGTATATATACTTCAATAGTTGGTCTAGCTAGAGATTTGCTAGGAATTTCTACGCCTTCAGAAGAAATGGGTTTCATTACTGCTTTTTTTATTTCAATCACTTGCTTAGGTGTACTTTATGTAAGTTATACTGGCTTTGTTGATAGCTGGATATATAAATTGATAATGGAATACTTGGTTAATGAAAAATAAATTTAAATTTATATTAATTTTACTTGTTCTCCTTAATTCAAATGCATTTGCAACTACTAACAAAATAATCAGAGCAAATGAGTAAATTAAAGGAATAAGATTATTCTATATTACCATATCCTTTTGGAGCATTTGGATATTTTGCAAATGCTTCTTTAATAGCCCCAACACCCATCATTCCAAAGCCTATGATAATTACCCATGACCACCATGTTCCTGAAAAAATCAAAGAAGCGCCATAAGCTCCTGTTATAAATGAAACACCATAGACTAGGCATAATGCTCTTTGTATACCAGCCATTTTTTCTTCATTGTCTTTATTGTATGGTTTGGCTTGTGTAATGCCAATCACAAAAGTAATTAAAATTATACCAAGTGATATATAAAATATATTTTCTTGAAAATTAAATCCTTCCATAATCACCTCCAAGTTATTGTAAATAATAAGCTAACAGATTTTTGTGTCAAATTTGCAAAATAACTAATTACCTGCTATAAAACAATTATTCCAAAATTAATGAATATAAACAGATTGATTTCTGTAAACCTAATTATAATGCCTAAATTTAGTGGAGGATTTAATGTTAAACATTATTGATAAGGATATTTATACCGAAAAAGGTGAGCTATTAAAAACAATAGATTGCCCTAAAAAAGTCTCTTTAAAAGACTTAAGAACAGATAAAGATAAGACTCTTTATTGTAAGAACTGTGAAAAGAATATCCTAAATACAGAGCATATGTCTGAAGATAAACTCATAGAGATTTTGAAGAAAGATAAAGATACCTGTCTTAAAATTAGCCGTTTAAATCCAATGTTTAGGTTTGTTTAATGAGTGATATAGAAATACAAAATAATGAAAATTTAAGAGTAATAAAAACTATTAGAGAAAAGGATTATAATAGATATTCTTTAAGTGCAGAGGATAGAGATAAAAATTATCTTATAACGAAAACAATTGAACCCAATGAAGATTTCTTTTCAAGAAGAATGGTTCTCCAAAATTATAAAACAGGTGAAATAATAAAAGTTACAGATAGAAAAATGTATGTTCAATATGGAGAAGAGGTGAATTATCCCTATGAACAATGGAAAGAATTATTAACTTATCAAATATATCAAGGTTCCAAAAAAGACCTATATACATGGGCAATGTATCTAGTTCCTAAAGATGCAAAAAATGGTGAAAGATTTTATATTGAAGATATTATTGGTGACATTGTAGCTGAAAGATTTTGGAGTGGAATATATCGTGCAAAAAATGGTGTTGGGATATGGAACGGTAAAGATTTGGAAATAGATGAAAGTTTATATGAAGAGACTTTTCTGGTAGGATGACAAGACAAAAATATTTTAAATATATTTTGAAATTAAGCATTGATAAAAGCAAACTTATTATTTGAATATTTTTTTAAAGTTGGATAATTTAAATCTATGAAACCAAACGAACTATATTTCTGTGCTATTTTACATTTCAGGTATCTAAATCCTAAATTAATGGGGCCTGCGCATGATTTTGTAGAACAAAATGCCCCAAAAGAAATGCCAAAAGGTTTTATATCCAGTAGAAGTTTTCATATTGCGCCTGATAGAGGTATGGCAATAATGTGGTTTAAAACCCAACAAGATTTAGATAATGCATTTCCGATATTTAAAGATTTTCAAAAAAAGATTGCAGAGATGTTTGATGCTAAAATTTCAGCAGAAAAAGCTATTACAAGTCCTTCATTAGATATGGATGCATAAAATACTTTGTATATTTAATTTTTTTTAAATAACTTTCGGTAACGTTCAGTCGTTGCAAAATTTAAAATTATAAAAAATCCTATCCAAAAAGCTGCAACAAGATACTCTTCTTTTGGAACTTCCATTCTATAAAAAATAATAAGACCAACAGCACATAAATTAAATAGAAAAACTTTTAAGAATTGAACAGGGTAAACTTCTTTACTTTTATTGATTATATATAAAGCACCATAATAAGCTAAAGTAAGAAATACAGCAATTCTTATACTCAAAAGTCTATGATAAGGAATTCCACCTTCTTCTGTTATTACAAAAGGGAAATGAATTGAAATGCCTAAAAGCCCAGCAATTGACATAAAAATTAACCAAACAACAAAAAGAAAAATTAATATTTTAGCAATAGATCTAATTAAATTCATGATCTAATAATTTATAAATAAAATTCTAAAATGCAATTTTTAAATAAAATAGATTTAGTATTAAAATTTTATAATAATTAATTGAAAATTTATCGCTTTTTTATTTTTTCTCTGTATGCAGTTAAAATGCCGGCAGAGGCAATTAACAAGATACCAATAAAATTAGTTGTACTTGGCCATACATTAAAAATTACTTTACTCCAAAAACAGGCAAAAAGCAGATAAGAATAATCAATAGGAGCTAACCAACTACTATCAGCATTTTGGTAGGCCTTAGATAAAGATAAATTTCCAATAACATTTAAAATTGAGCAAAAAATTGCAAAAAATAAAACTAAGAATGTAAGTTTAGGCCATCCTATGGAAATAAATTGAGTGTCAATATCATGCTGGTTTACATTAATAAAAGATTCTAATAATACTATTCCAAATAGTCCTGAAATAAAAAACATTATTCCTACAGCAAAAGTCAAAGACATTGGGCTCTCATTCCGACAAAATTTCCTAATCATTATTATATTACAAGCATAGAAAAAACCTGCTAATACCGGAAGAATCTGCATTATTTTAAAATCATGTCCCCATGGTTCTAGAACTAATGCTGCCCCAAAAGCACCTATAGTCAGAGCAAGAACTCTCCAAAAGCCAATTTTTTCCTTCGAGACTATAACTGCTAATATTGTAACAAATAAGGGAAATGTATAGAGTCCTGCAGCCATTTGAGAAATAGACAAAATTGGAGCGCCGGCAAAAAAACAAAACATACAACACACCATGAAGGTCGCTCTTAAAAATACCGGTTTCCAATTAGAAGGAACTAAAAGATATTTTTTTTTTATGACGCTAGCTAATAGTAATAGAAAAATTAAGTTGAAAAATGACCTGATTAATTGAAGCTGCCAAAACGAAGTTTCAAGAGCAATAAGTTTTATCAAAGCATCTTGCAATGACAAAATGACAATACCAGTGATTAATAAAGTTAGTGATAAAAAAGGTGAGTCAACACTTGTACTATTCAATATATTAAATTTCATTTACAACTTTCTAAATTAATTATTACTATAAAGATAGAGAAATGTTCTAAAACTAATTCCTAATCGGTCTTTTTTAATGAATATGTATGTAAAATCTTTCTTATTAGTCCTTATTGCTGGTATAATTTGGAGTTTTGGCATTGTAACCGTGCGGCACATGATAGACGCAGAGCAATATATTTTCCAGTATTTAGCCTATAGGGGATTGGCAACAACATTTGTTATTATTTTATTTTTGATATTTTTTGAAGGTTTCAATTTTTACAAAAATTTAAAAAAAATTAACTTTCAATCAATAATTGGTAGTTTTGTTTTAGCTATAACTTTTACTTGTTTTATCTTTTCGATAACCAAAACTTCTGTAGCAGTAACATTATTAATGTTAGCTGCAATTCCCTTTATAACAGGTGCCTTGGCATATTTTATTTTGGGAGAAGTGGTAAGGCAAACAACCTTAATTGCGATGATTATAGCTTTAATTGGTATATGTTTGTTAATTATTAATGATTATATTACAGGTTCAATTATTGGAGCTATAATTGGCTTAATGGCTGCCATAGGTTTTTCTCTATACACTATTTCTATAAGATCTATTCGATTGAAAACTAGGACTACTAAGTTTTTTGTTGTAGCTATAGCTGGATTAATTTGTTCACTATTTGCATTAACAATGCTCGAATTTTCTCTAGATAGTATAATTAAAATACCAGTTTTAAATATAATACTAAGTTTGGTGCATGGTATTATAGTTGCCTCAGGTTTTATTTTATACAGTATGGGCTCAAAGCATTTACCTTCTGCGGATTTAACTTTGTTAACTTTGTTGGAGGTTGTTGGAGGCATTATTTGGGCATGGATACCAATATTTGGTATCAATGAAACTCCAAATTTGTCAATTTTAACTGGAGGTTCAATAATAATTATTGCGATTATTTTTTATGGTTTTAATCTTAAAAAATTATAATTTCTAATTAACTTATGATTTTATTAATCTATAACATATGTTAATTTAAAGCATGCAATCTTATCAACTATTCATTTATTTATCCCAAGATTGTAACATTTCAATAGGTAAACTAGGCACATTTAATTTTCTTGAAGGAAGATATGTATACACAGGTTCAGCAAAAAAAAATTTGAATTCAAGACTAGAAAGGCATTTTATGAAGCAAAAAAAACTTCATTGGCATATTGATTTTTTTCTTAATAGTAAATTCACAAAAATTATAAATGTAACTAAGTCTCAACAAGAAGAATGTGATTTAAATAAAAGTTCAAAAGGTAATGTTTTGGTTAATGGTTTTGGAAGTTCAGATTGTAAACAATTATGTAGAAGTCATTTAAAGTTTATTTTGAATTGAGGAGTGTTTTTTTGTTAGATTTAAAGTTTGGAATTCAAACTAATGGTATTAAACATACCTATAAAGACCCAATGCCAGATGTTGAGACTAGATTTCGTATGGTCAAAGAATGTGGTGTTTTTGATTATGTAGATAAAACACCAGAGATTAGTGAGGTAAAAGATTTTAAAAAGTATAGTCAAAAATATGACTTACCTGTGAGAGCAGGAGGTTGGTTTTATGAAATAGGTAATCACAGAGATTTATTAAAAAATAACTTTGAAATTGCAAGAGAACTTGGTTCTTCAATTCATAATACTCAGGTTTTATATACTAAAAGTAATGGTCAATTAGCGACGGATTTGGATATAAAGGACACATATATTGAAGCTTATGAATTAGGCTCTAAATATGGCGTTACTCCATGCTTTGAAATACATGTAAATATGTGGAGCGAAGATTTTTTAAGAGTTTCTCGTGTAGGTAAATTGGTTGAAAACGATGGAGTAGAATTTAATATAACTCTTGATCACAGTCATGTAATTTTTAAAATAAATAATCCTCAAGAACAAAAAAAATTTAATATAGATAAACAAATTAATTCAGGGAAATTAGTTCTAGATCCTTTCTCAGAGGACAATATAGTAAAAGAATGGATAAACTTTGGTTGGGTTAAGCATTGTCATGCAAGATCTGTTATTCCAAATAATCCTCTAAATATTTATGCAAAACACCCAGATGGAACAATTGGAAGAGGAATTCAGTATCCTTTTCAAAAACCTAAAAATAATGAATACCATGAAAAGTGGGATGTTAAATTATTAGAACCATGGAAAGAATGTATAAAAACTCTTATGAAATATCATCTTCAAGATAAAACCTCTAAGCTTCGTCAAATTTCAACTGAGTTTATTCCAAACACAGATTATGGGGAAGGTTGCAGATACTCATTATTTGAACAGGGAGTTGAGTGCACAAAATGGATGCGTAAAACTTGGAAACAAATAAAAGAAAAGTTTTAATTAGGTGTACCTGGTTCTCCAAGATCCCAAAAAAGTCCTCCCATTAGTTGAAGTCCACTTTTAGTTATATTTTCAAGTAAATGTTCATTTGGTGCATGTTGTAAACATGATTTATAAGAATGAGGAATCCAAATTGTTGGTAGGTTTAAAATATCACTAAAAACGTCATTGGGGAGAGTGCCTCCAAGATTTGGTAAGATATCTATTTCTTTTTTCGAAGTTCTTTTTAATGATTTAATTGACCATTTAACCCATGGGTGTTCGGGGTCAAGTCTTGTTGCAGACATAAAACCTCTTGTAGGTTCGAGTTCAATCATATTAAAACCATTTTTATCAAGATGTTTTCTTATTTTATTTAAAAATGTTTTTGGATCAGAGGGCACCACGTACCTTATATGGCAAAGAGCAACAGCATCTGGGGGTATTGCATGGACTGGGTTTTTAGGATTCCCAGTTGTAAAAGATAATACTTCAAGAGTATTAGAAGCAAATACCTTTTCTTCACAACTAAAAGATTTTTCTCCCCAATTTTTGTCAATTTTAGGATCATTTTTTTTATTAACTAAATTTATTTTTTTTAAAACCTTTTTAACAGACATAGGAATTCTTCCTGCCTTTAAACCCGGTACTTTTATTTCTCCATTTGAAGAAATTATTGTTGCAATAGCATGAGACAAAATAATTCCTGGGTTCGATAATAATCCTCCCCAATTACCAGAGTGATGAGCTCCTTTTCTTAAAGACACTTTCATTCTAAAGTTAAAAACGCCTCTGGATCCTAAAAATATTGTTGGTTTGTCAGCATTTAACCTTGGTCCATCAGATGCAATGAGTACATTTGCACTTAAAAGTTTTTTATTTTTTTTACAAAACTCTCTTAAACCTGGAGAACCATTTTCTTCACCAGTTTCAACTAAAATTTTAACATTGAAACCTAATTTATTTTTTCTTGCTTTCAAGACATATTTAATTGCAGCAAAATTGATGGTATGTTGACCTTTATTATCTGCTGTGCCTCTTCCATATAAACGATTACCAATTTTAGTTAGTTTCCATGGATTGAGACCCATTTCCCAATTTTTTTCATCTCCTTGAACAACATCACCATGACCATAAATAAGTACTGTAGGATATTTCTCATTTTCATATCTATTGGCAAATAGAAAAGGACCTTTAAATTGTGGGTCTGGATTTTCATAAATGTTACAATTAAAACCTAATTTTGACAAATATGGTAAAATTTCCTTAGTTAAATACTCTTCTAGTCTTGAAATTTTTTTTGGATTTTGACTTTCTGTTTCAAAAGAAATTCTTCTTGAAAGATCTTTAAAATAACCTCCATTATCAAAATATTCTTTTAACAAATTCGTCACTTTTTCACGGTTCATTTTACTTCCTATTAATATAATAATTTAAAAATGATCAATTCTTTCTTGTTTGTCTCGCCAAAATGTGTATAAACCTGCTGCAACAATAATTGCTGAACCAATTAATACTGGAATTTCTAAAATTTCATCAAATATTATAATACCAATAATAGAAACAAATACTAATTGTAGATAATTAAAAGGTTGTAAAATTGAGGCTTCTGAAACTTGATAAGCTTTTATTACAAAGAAATGAGCAGTAGTTCCTAAAATGCAAATTACTATAATCCAATACCAATCATATGGTTTGACTTCAATAACAAAAAAAGGTCCAACAAATGAAAGAATAAAAGCTCCAGCAAAGCCTGTGTATAGAAAACTTGTGTTTGTACTATCATACTTTGATACAAAACGAGTCAGAACTTGATATAGTGCGTATGAAAAAGCGCACCCTAATGCTAAAATAAGATATGGATCAAAACCTTCAAAACCTGGTCTTAAAATAATTATAATACCGAAAAAACCTGAAAATATGGCAGTCCATCTTTTCCATCCAACTTTTTCATTTAATATTATTACAGATAGTGCTGTCACAATTAATGGGCCAACTGCAAATATTGATGATGTTTTAATTAGACCGAGTTTTAAAAAACAATAATGAGCAAAACACATTTGGATTGCAAGCATTGAGCCCCTAAATATTTGAATTAACTTTTTTTTACTTCTTGAAACAGTAATAATAGTCTCATTCTTTTTTGTATGAATTACAATTAAGATAAAAGCAAAAAACCAATATCGAAACATATTTAATGTAATTACATTGTAATATTCAGACAAGTATCTTGTAACACCGTTCATTATTGAAAAGCATAAAATTGCAAAAATAAGAAAAAAAATTCCTAATTTATTTTTTTGAAAAAACAAACTTATAAACTCAATTAATTAATATGTTAACTTTAATTTAAAATATTTTGTTAATTAAATAAACTGAATTCGTTTGAAGTTTATTTCTTTAACTTTTTTAAGATATAAATTATTGTTAATTCAAAATATAAATGGAGGAAGTATTGAGTTTGGACTTTTTACTAGATGATTTTTTAATAAAAACAAATAATTTTAACAATCCTATAATTGTTACCGGTGCAGGTGGATGTATAGGAAGTTGGATTATGTCAATATTATATAAATCTGGCATAGAATGCATTGGTTTGGACCTTTCTGATAACAAACACAGAGCTAAACTAATTTTAGGAGAAGAGGTTTCTAATCTAAAATGGGAAAAATGTGACATCACCAATTATAAAGATTTAAAACAAATTTTTGTTAAAAATAAACCCTCAGCAATTATTCATCTTGCAGGTTTACAGGTTCCTTTTTGTGCAAGTGATCCTGCTTTAGGAGCAAGAGTTAATGTCGAAGGAACAATAAATATTCTTCAATTAGCAAAAGAGATGGGTATAAAAAGAACGGTTTATGCTTCTTCTGTTGCTGCTTTGGGAATGCCTCCCCAAGGTCCATGGAAAGAGACATTGTATGGGGCTTATAAACAGGCTAATGAGCACACTGCATATGTTTTTTGCGCTGATTGGGATGTTCCATCTATTGGCATAAGGCCAAATATAGTTTTTGGTTTAGCAAGAGACCAAGGATATAGTTCAAAAAACACTGTAGCTATTCAAGCTGCTGTACTTGAAAAAAAATATGATATTCCTTTTACTGGCAATTATAGTTGGTTATACGCAGGTGAAGCTGCATCAGCTTTCATAACATCCGTTTCGAAAGATATGAAAGAAGCAAAGGTATTTAATTTAAATGGAGACTGCAAAAAAATTGAAGATGGTATTTCAATATTAAGAAAATTAGATTCAAATATAAATATAACTTGTTCTGGGAAACCTGTTCCTTTTCCTCCTGATTTAGACGATAATCCATTAAAAGAATATATAGGTAACTATGCATCCATTTCATTTGAAAAAGGTGTTGAGCATACTTATCAAGCATTCAAAACTTTGAATGAGCAAGGTAAATGTCCTGAATTACCTAAATAATTTTTATTCAGAAACCGAAGTATTAATGAAAAGTGACACACCAAATATTTATAGGGCTTTAAAATTTAATCTCAGAAAAAAATTATCAGACTCTGAAATGCAGATTAATTCTAAAAATTTTTTAAAAAATATGTCTAGTCGACATACCATAAGAGACTTTTCAAAAAAAAAGGTTCCTTATTCTATTATAAAAAATTGTATAAAAGTTGCTTGTTTAGCTCCTAGTGGGGCTAATCATCAACCATGGCATTTTTGTGCTATATCTGACCAAAATGTTAAGAAAGAAATAAGATTAGCTGCTGAAAAAGAAGAAAATAAGTTTTATAAAAATATGAAAAATGATGAGTGGCTGAGGGCATTAGAACCTCTTGGAACAAACGCTAATAAACCTCATCTCGAAGATGCTCCTTGGTTGATAATTGTTTTTGCAGAGAGATATGGTACAAAAAAAAATGGTTCAACGTTTAAAAATTATTATGTTCATGAAAGTGTTGGAATAGCCACTGGCTTTCTTATATCTGCAATACATTATTCAGGATTATATTGTTTAACTCATACACCAAATCCGATGAGTTTTTTGAGAAAAATTTGTAAAAGACCTCTTTCAAATAAGGCAAGTTTGATACTTGCCGTAGGACATGCAAGTCAGAATGCGACTATACCAGCCGCAGCAAAAGAAAAAAAAACATTGAAAGAAGTTTTAACCTCTTTTGATTAGTTGATTTAAAATTTCTGATTTAATTCAAATCAAATTAAACTTTATATTTACTCCATTTTCATTAATATGATTTATTTAACAATTGTTTTTAGTTCTAGCTTATGAATACACATGACGAAAAGAAGATTTTAAATTTAAAGAAACTTTATACTGGTGCAGTTACTGATATTTTGGACTCATTAGGAGAAGAATTTAGAAATCAAACTTTGCCAAATGATCTTAGACCTATAGATAATAATATGAAAGTTGCTGGGCCAGTATACACAGTTCGAGGTGCTAAAAGATTTTTTGATGATGGTATTGACCCAAGGTATAAACAGATGGATATGTTAGATGGAATCTTCCCTAATTGTGTAATAGTTATGGATTCTGGTGATGAAAAAAGTGCAGCACATTGGGGTGAGCTAATGAGTAAAACTGCCCTTGAAAGAGGAGCAACTGGAGCAATTATAAACGGTGGTATAAGAGATACAGTGCAAATTATTGAAGAACATAAGTTTCCTGTTTTTGCTTGTTATCACTCTCCTCTCACAGCTGTTTATAGGTATAATATTGTAGATTTTAATACACCTCTTATAATTGGAAATGTTAAAATTAATCCGGGTGATTATATCTTAGGTGATATTGATGGAGTGGTATGCATTCCAGTTTCAGTTGTAGATGAAGTAATAAAACAAGCATCAATTGTTAAAGAAAAAGAGGATATTGTTCGTCAAAAATTAACTAATGGAGAGAATATAAGAACTTTATTTGAAAAATATAGAGTTTTTTAAATTTTTTAAGTTTGTATATGGATTATTCAACTTTAATTAATGATTTCAAACAAAATGGTGCGATTGTTTTGCGAGGAGTATTTAATGATTGGATTCCAAATTTAAAAAAAGGGATAGATTCATTAATTGAAAATCCTAGTTCAAGAGAGAGATCATATAAACCAGACGATGGAACAGCCCCTTTTTTTCAAGATTTATGTAATTGGAAAAGAATAAAAGAATTTGAGAATTTTATTACAAACTCTGAAATGGCAAAAATTGCTTCAGTACTTATGGAATCAAAATATGCTAGGTTTTTTCATGACCATGTATTGGTAAAAGAACCGGGTTCATCTATTGTAACACCTTGGCATCAAGATCAACCTTATTATTGTGTAGAGGGGAAAAAAAACGTAAGTTTCTGGATACCACTTGATAAAATAGATTCAAAAGTATGCCTTAAATGTATATCGGGATCTCATTTATGGGGAAAAATTCACAAACCAAAACGTTTTAATGGAGAAGATTTGTATGAAAATGATAAATCAGATGAAATGCCAGATATTGATAAAAATATAAATTTGTATGATGTTCTTTCATGGGAACTAGAACCTGGTGATGCAATAGCATTTAATTTTCGAGTTATTCATGGTGCAGATGCAAATTTAAACAATCTTGCAAGAAGAAGAGTTTTTTCTGCTAGGTGGATTGGTGATGATGGATACTTTGTTGATCGTAAAGGTAAAGGTTCACCTCCATTTGAATACTTAAACTTAAAAACAGGCGACGCCCTAAATATACCTGATTTTCCTATTATATACTTAAATGACAACAGAAAATAAAAATAATATTCCAAAAGATATAATTCAAAAAATAACACAATTATTTAATGAAAATAATTTTGAAGATTTAGAAAAGTATCTGAATAAGATTATTAGAAATTATCCAAACTCTTTTTTTTTACATAATGTCATAGGAACAGTTTTTTTTTCCAAGGGCAATCTCTCTAATGCAATAAAATCTTTTAAAAAAGTTACTCAATTGAATCCTAAGTATTCTGACGCATATAATAATTTAGCAGTAATTTATCAAAAAATTGGTGATCATAAAAATTCTATTATAAGTTTGAAATCGGCTTTAAAGATTGATGAGAATTATCCAGAAGGGCATAACAATTTAGGTGTAACATACAAACAGATTGAGGAGTTTGCACTAGCCATCGAACATTTTAAAAAAGCTATTGATTTAAAACCTGATTTTTTTGAAGCTTTCAATAATTTAGCATCTACCTTTCAAAGAATAGGAAAACTTGATTTAGCAATAAAGTTCTATGAAAAAACATTGAAAATTAAGCCTAACTTTTCTCAGTCCTTGTCACAACTTTTACATCTCAAAAGACAAATTTGTAATTGGAACGATGATTTTAATATTGAAAAGCATTGTGATAAAATTGGTTTAACTGGTGATGCAATTCAACCTTTTTCTACCTTATCACTTGAGGATAATCCTGAGAGACAAATGTTAAGATCAATTCAATTTGCAAATCAAAAATTTAGACAAAGCTCTAATTTTGTTAGGAAAATAATATCTTCAGAGAATAAAAAAATTAAGGTTGGATATTTCTCATCTGATTTTCAAAGTCATGCAACCTTATATTTAATGATGGGTTTATTAAAAAGTCATAATAAAGAAATTTTTAAAATTTATATTTATAGTTATGGCAAAGAAAAGTCAGATTCATGGAGAAAATTAGTTAAAGATAATGCAACCTCATTTTATGATGTAGCAAATTATAGTAATGAAAAAATTTTAAAATTAGCCAAAGAGGAGGAACTTGATATTGCGATTGACCTAAAAGGTTACACACAAAATACTAGAATAGAATTATTTGGATACCGACTAGCACCCATACAAATATCTTATCTGGGTTACCCTGGTACATCTGGTTCAAAATATTTTGATTACTTAATTGCAGATAAAGTCCTTATTCCAAATGAATATAGAAAGTATTATACTGAAAAAATAATTTTCTTACCTAATTCTTACCAACCTAATGATAATACTAGAGAAATCTCTAGATTTAAAACTAATCGTGAAGAATTTTATTTACCATCTGATTCATTTGTTTTTTGTAGCTTTAATAGTAATTATAAAATTTCAATTAACGAGTTTGATATATGGATGAGAGTTTTAAAAAAAATTGATAATAGTGTTTTATGGCTATTAAAATCAAATTCATGGGCAGAAATCAATTTAAAAGATGAGGCAAAAAAAAGGAAAATTGATGAAAATAGATTAATTTTTGCAGAAAAAGTTTCACCTGAAAAGCATTTAGAAAGACATAATCATGCTGACCTATTTTTGGACACCTTTAATTATAATGCTCATACTACAGCAAGTGATGCTTTATGGTCAGGATTGCCTGTTGTAACAAAGATTGGAAAACAATTTGCTGCTCGTGTTGCATCAAGTTTATTAACTGCAATTGGTTTACCTGAGTTGATTACAAAAAATGAAAGTGATTATGAAAAATTAATAATAAATCTAGGACAAAATCGTCAGAATTTAGAACAAATTAAAAATAAGCTAAAACAAAACTCTCAAACTTATCCACTTTTTGATACCAAACTTTATACAAACAAATTTGAAAAAGCTTTGAGAACTATATACGAAAATAAAAAACAAAATTTAGATGCAAATGATTTAATTATAAATTAAATTATTAACAATTTTTAAATCTAGGTGTTGAAATGATAAATAAAATTTTATTTTTTTTAATATTTACTTGTTTTTTATCAAATTTTTCTTTTGCAAATAGTAATAAATTTATAGTTTATAAATCTCCTTGGATAAAATTTATTGCAAAAAATCAGAAGAATCTTAGTGGATATTTAATACTTAAAAATACATCGGATAAAGCTATAAAGTTAATTTCTGTAAATTCGAATTTTGCTGAGAAGACAGAAATCCATAAAATGAAAATTGAAAATAATGTAATGAAAATGGAGAGAATTAAGACTGGTATCTTGATCCTTCCAAATAAAGAGGTTTTGTTCAAACCCGGTGGCTTACACATAATGTTCAAGAACATTAAAAATAAATTAAATTTAGATGACAAAAAAAAAGTATTTTTTAATTTTGAAAAAAATGGAACCATTGAAATAATGATGAAAGTAAAAAAGGGGTATCATTCGAAAAAGCATAATCATTAATTAAACTATTTTATGAAACAATTTTTAAAAAAAATAGAATTAAAACCTCATAACAAAAAGCTTGTTGAAATAACAAGTGATGTAAATTTGTTTCTAAATGAGAGTGACATTCAAGAAGGATTGATTAACCTAAGTATTTTACACACTACAGCCTCACTAATTATTCAAGAAAATGTTGATGATAATGTTTTATATGATCTAGAAAAATTTTTTAATAAATTAGTGCCAATGAAAAGTAATTACAAGCATTCATATGAAGGTGAAGATGATATGCCTGGACATATAAAATCAACTTTGATGAACTCAAATTTAACCTTAAGTGTTATAAAATCAAAATTACAGTTGGGTAATTGGCAAGGAATTTTTTTATACGAACATAGATTAAAATCTAGAGTTAGGTTTGTTCAAGCCCACATAATTGGCAATTAAGTCAATTAATTAACTTAGGAGTATTTGTTAGATGACAATTATAAAGCAAGTTGAATTACATGAGTTTGAATTTAATGCTAAAAATTTAGGAAATTTAACTGGCGCAGAGTCGGTTGGAGCTTTTGGATATTTAAAAGGTTCTTTCTCTAAAATAAAAAAATTTGCTGTTGTGATAATAACAGACGATGGAGTAAGAGGTGAGTATGTTACTCATTGGTGTGCAAGTGATGCTACATATGCCCAATCATCTATATTAGCTCCAAAATTATTAGGAAGAAATGCAGAAGAGAGAGAAGGTATTTATGATGACTTTAAAAGAGAATTAAGACAATTTGATCATATGGGACATGGACCAATTGATATTGCATTATGGGATTGGGCTGGTAAAAAATTAGATTGTTCAGTAAATTTTTTATTAGGAGGTTTTAAAAAAAAATTACCTGCATACGCAAGTACTTATCATGGAGATAGAAACGGAGGATTAGACAGTAAAGAGGCATTTTCTGATTTTGCAGAATATTGTTACGACTTAGGATATAAAGCCTTTAAAATTCATGGTTGGAATGATGGAAATGCAAAAGAAGAAGCAGAAAATGTTTTGCACGTTGCTAAAAAGGTAGGGCATAAAATGACTTTAATGCTTGACCCCGCTTGTGAATTAAGAACTTTTGCTGATGCTTTGTATGTAGGAAAAGCTTGTGATGAAGCAGATTATTTTTGGCTTGAAGATCCTTATAGAGACTCAGGTGTGTCTGCATTTGCTCATAAAAAACTAAGAAATATGATTAAAACACCAATTTTGCAAACGGAGCATATTAGAGGATTAGAACCAAAAGCTGATTTTCTTATTGCTGGAGGAACTGATTTTTTGAGAATGGATCCAGAATATGATATGGGGATCACAGGAGGTATGAAAATAGCCCATCTTGCTGAGTCTTTTGGTGTGGATGTAGAGATTCATGCATGTGGACCTGCTCACAGACATATGATGTCTGCTATTAGAAATACAAATTTTTATGAAGTTGCACTCTTAGGGCCTGATTGTCCAAATGCAATCCCTCCAGTGTATTTATGTGGTTATTCTGATATGATAGATTGTATTGATAAAAATGGATTTGTAGAAGTACCAAATGGAGTTGGATTGGGTGTAAAATACGATTGGGAGTTCATATCAAAAAATACTACAAATAAGAAGATTTTTTCATTATAATATTATAATGATTTTAAATAACTCAAGGCTAATTCTTTCTTTGAATGGAATAATTATGATTATTCAAGGTATTAGCTTTATTATTTTTGCAAATGAGATAACTATTTCTATGTTTCCGTTTTCAGAGAACAATTTGCAGGCCCTTGAATTAGGTGTGAGTTTGAGATATTCAATGGGAAGTGGTTCAATTTTTATAGGTTTACTATTATTTCTATGTAGAGGAACTACTCGTTCTACAGCACAAAAGTTATTACTAGGTTCAGGTATAGGTTTTTTGTTATTAATGATAACTTTACTTTATATACTTTTTTTTAGAAATGTTATGGTTCCTGTTCCTGTTTTACTGGTATTTTTCATTTTAAGTATTTTATCCCTATATGTCTCAACAAGGAAATTTCAAGAATAAATTACATTAATGTATCATAATGTATTACATTTCTGGTTTAAAGAAATTAAGCCTTCTAAATGGTGGGTAAAAAATAAAGATTTTGATAAATTAATTAAAAAAAAATTTAAACAACTTTATGAAAGTGCTGTTAAGTGCGAACTTTATAATTGGAGAAATTTTTCTAAAGGGAGATTAGCGGAAATAATTATCTTAGATCAATTTTCAAGAAATATGTTTAGAGATACACCAAAAGCTTTTGAAAGTGATAGTCAGGCACTTTGCTTGGCCCAACAAGCTATTTCATTAAATATAGATAGGGAACTAAATGTATATGAGAGATTGTTTTTGTATATGCCTTTTATGCATAGTGAGTCTCTGACTATTCAAGAATTATCAATAAAGTATTTTGAAACACTTGGACTAAGAAATAACTTAGATTATGCAAAGAAACATTATAAAGTCATTAAAAGATTTAATAGGTTTCCACATAGGAATAAAATACTTAAAAGAGAGTCTTCCGTTGAAGAAATAAATTTTTTAAAATTACCTGGTTCAAGGTTTTAAATTGACAAAGCTTTACATATCATATGGTTCAAATCTAAATATTAACATGATGAAAAAGAGATGTCCAAATGCTCGTCCTGTATTTCAATTTAAGGGAAAAAAAATAAATGAATTAAAACATTGGAAACTTCGATTTTATCGTTATGCAAACATTGTACCTTCTAGAAATAATAAAGTTCCAATTGGCTTGTGGAAAATTACAAAAAAATGTGAAGTTGATTTAGATAAATACGAGCAATTTCCAAAGATTTATAAAAAGAAATATATTAGTTTTCTATCTAAAAAGGCACTTGTTTATGTTATGCGAAATAAAAAAAAAATTAAGCCAACAAAAAAATATATGAAAGAAATGTTAAAAGGTTACAAAGATTTTGGTCTTAACAAAAATAAATTAGAAAAAAATAAAAATTTATAAGTTGTTTTAATTATTTTTGATAATAATATAAACAAATACTTTAGGTTATTCGCATCATGGGTTTTTTTAGTTTTATATTTGGTATAATTTTGGCCTCATTATTAATAATTTTTTTTCCTGAAATTAAGTATTATTCTGTTGAGTGGGGATTAAGAGATTATTTGGTAAGTTGGTTGCAGTCATGGCCATGATATAATTGACAGTTCTTTATGAATAACTCTAATTATATACCTCCCAAAGAATGGGTGTGGGACAAAGAAAATGGTGGTAAGTTTTCAAAAATTAATAGACCATTTTCTGGATCGATATTTGATAAAAAACTTCCAATAGGTAAGCATAAGCTTCAACTTTATTCACAAGGAACTCCAAATGGTGTCAAGGTTACAATTCTTTTGGAGGAGCTTCTTGAAATTGGTGTAAATGAGGCTGAATATGATGCTTGGTTAGTTGAGATAGGAAAGGGCGAACAATTTAGCTCAGGTTTTGTCGAAATTAATCCAAACTCAAAAATACCTGCTTTGATAGATTATTCTGAGAATAAACCTGTTAATGTTTTTGAGTCAGGATCTATACTTTTATACCTCGCAGAGAAATTTAATAAATTTATTCCATTATCACCCTCGGCTAAGACCGAGTGCATGAATTGGTTGTTTTGGCAAATGGGAAGCTCACCATACTTAGGAGGTGGCTTTGGTCATTTTTATGCATATGCCCCAGAAAAATTCCAATATCCAATTGACAGATATACTATGGAAACTAAAAGACAATTAGATGTAATAGATAAATATTTATCAAAAAATAAATTTTTTGGTAAAGAGTATTCGATAGCTGATATTGCTATATGGTCTTGGTATGGACAATTAGTTTTGGGTAAGCTATATAATGCTTCGGAATTTTTAAAAGTAAAAAGTTATATTAATGTTTTAAATTGGGCCAAAGAAATTAACAATAGACCAGCAGTGCAAAGAGGGAAAATGGTAAATAAAATTTCTGGAAATTTGAATTATGCCTTAAGGGAAAGACATTCAAAAGAGGATTTCAAAAAGTAATCTTACCGTGATTGAATTTTCATTAATTCTAATACTTTGTTAGCGTAATTTACATCTTTTATAGAGTTTTGAAGGTATGTTATTTCTGGATCATTAATTTTGAAATTATAAGATTTTAAATCGCTTTTATCAATTACATTCTTATTGTTAAGTTCAATATTTTGTAATTTTTTTTTATTTAGTTCCTTAACTAAATTATTTTCTTGTAAAAATCTATTTACAAACAATGTACTTTTTTTATCAATTGATTTATAATTATTACTATAAAATATTTCCATAGTCTTGTTTACTATTTCTAAATCTATTATTCTTTTTTTTAGATTTACCATTTCTATATTCACATTGTTTTTATTATTAATTCTTGTGTATTTTTTATTTTCACCCAATGAAATATTTACATAAAAATCTATAAGATAATTTACTTTATTTATTAGTTGTAATTTTTCATTTTTATCTAAAATGTTATTTTCATTTATTATTATTAAAACTTTTTTTGCTAAAAATTTTACTTTATTTAGAAATGAATAATGATCAATCTGATCATTTTTTAGATTATTTATGAGATTTTCAACTTGAATAATAAACATTTGTTTATTTTTTGTTTTAAGTTTATATGCTCTTATGTTATTTAGATTTGAACCCCTAATTTCCTTTCCAAAATCATCAATGATATACATTAATCTTGGGTTGTCGTTGAATGAATCATCTTTTATCTCTTCATGATGTTTCACTTCTTTGTGAGAAGTGTTTGTCCCAGAATTTCCAGTGTATACATTTTGATTTGGCGTACAATTTGAGTCACCAGTTTCATGACAACCAAATGATTTAGAGAAATTTGATATTATGAACAGAAAAAAAAATAGATAAAAAAATTTCATTTTAAAACCAGTATAATTGCATACTATTTATTACGTCATATTTTTAAGAAAATTAAAAACAATCTCATTAAAATCTTCTGGGTTTTCTATATTAGTCAAATGTCCGGCTTTTTTAATAATCTTTAGTTTACTATTTTTTATTAGCTTATTAATTTTTTTTGACATGCTTACAGGAGTTAAACTATCATTTTCTCCAACTATAATTAAAGTTGGTTTTTTAATTAATTGAAAAACTTCTTCATGAGAATACATAAAGGATGCATCTATAGTTTTTAAATAGCTTTCTTTATGTAAGATACTTATTGATTCCACTAACTTTTCTAATGCGACTATGTTAGATGTGTCTCCAATTAGTGATTTTGACACATTTAAAGCTATGTCTTTTGGCTCAAGACCCTTCAATAAAGGCTCTTTTCTGCTTTCAATGAAAGCATTAATTTGATTTTTATTTAGCTTTGAAAGACCAAAATGTGTATCGCATAAAACCAGTGATTTAACTAAACCTGGGTATTTTTGATAAAATAGACATGCTATTTGTCCCCCCATTGACAAGCCAACAATATGAGCACTTGTTTTTTTAAAGTGAGTTATAACTTTTTTTAAATCTTCAACGACATCTTCAAATGTCAAAGGGCCATGATAATCATCACTCTCACCATATCCTCTTGTATCCCATGCTACACACAAAAAGTCCTTTGAAAAATATTGCAGATTGTCATCCCAATTATTTTTGTTCCCACCAATACCATGTAAGAATACTATTAAATCTCCTTGACCACAAAATTTAACAGATATTCTTGGATTTGAGGAAATAAAGTTATGTGCAACCATTAAAATTAATTTTAATTAAATTATAGTTCTTTTATTATCTACTTAACAATTTATTTTTATTTTTTTTATATAATACAAATATGAACAAAATTATAGCAACATTAGACAAGTTCCAAAGTACACTATTTAAAAAACCAAGTGCGTATGAATTTGTTAAATCAAATATTTTTCCAGAACTCCATCCTCCAATTGCCATGCCGATAACTGTAGTAAAAATCACCATACCAGTTCTTTCTGCAGCTTGATTTGCAGGTAAAAATTTTCTTATAATCAAAGCATATGAAGGAACAATCCCACCTTGTGATAAACCAAATAATATTGAAACAATGTATAAGGAATTTAAATCAGTAAATGGAATAAATAAAAATAAAGTAAACGCTTGAAGACTTGAACCCAAAAGTAAAGTTTCTATCGGCCCAATTTTATCCGCAATATATCCAAAGTAAATTCGGCTTAAAACTGCACAAAAGAGCATGATAGATAAAATATTACTTCCAATGCTTAATCCATAACCTTTTTCTATACATAGAGGAATTATATGAACTTGCGGAGTTGACATCCCCACGCAACAACCTATTCCTGCTAACATTAACATAATTTGTAAATGTCGACTTGAAATATTTAAAGTTAACTTGCTATTTTTGAAATTTTTAAATTCATCTTTGGGTATAATTCTTGATTTCATTTTAAAGACAAAATAACAAATTGGAGGTATAATAATAGTACAGATTATTCCTATAAAAATATGAGAATTTCGCCAATCTCCATCTTTTAAATAAAAATCTAATAAAAATGGCCAAAATGCACCAGCAAAATGTTGAGCGCTTGCAACGATCGAAACAGCCAAACCTCTTTTTTTTTCAAAAAAATTTGAAATATCTGTCATCATTGGACCAAAAAAGGCAGCAGAAGAAAAACCCAATAAAAATTGAAACAATGATAAAATGATTAAATTAGTTGATGAAACAGAAAAGAAATAGCAAATTATAAGACAAATAAATGCAAAGACAACTGGTTTAGTTATACCAAACTTATCAGTATATTTTCCAATTATTATATTTCCAACTCCAAATCCCATCATTGTTGATATGTATGGAATGGTTGAAGATGAACGATTAATGTCAAACTCTTGCTCTATAGCTGGCATTATCATTACCACTGACCACATACCAATAAACCCTATAGCACAAACCACAAATACGAGTGATAATCTAATCCATGCTAATTTACTGTCAGGTTCAATTTCAATTTGTTTATATAAATTTATTTTCATTTCAATTTTATCAATAATTAAACAATTAGCTTTACTCTTTAATTTTAAAAATTAAAATAAAAATATGTTATCGTATAAACAAAAACAATTTTATTATGATGAGGGATATCTTTTAGTCGAAGATGTAATTTCTAGTCTTCAACTAAAAAAAATATTAGAAATTACAAATGACTTGATTGAAAAATCAAGAAAAATAAAAGAAAATAATTATATTTATGATCTAGAAAAAGGGCATAATGAAAATAGTCCTAGGTTAACTAGAATTAAACAACCTCACCAAGTTGATAATTATTTCTGGGATATTATAAAAGAGTCTAAAATCGAACAAATATTAATTGATTTACTAGGTAAAAATGTATCATTAAAAACTAGCAAGCTTAACACTAAATATCCGGATGGAGGTTCTGCGGTTGAATGGCATCAAGATTGGGTGTTTTATCCTCATACTAATGATGATGTTTTGGCTTTAGGTCTAATGTTAAATGATGTTGATCAAGAAAATGGACCCTTAATGGTAATTCCTAAGAGTCATAAAGGACCTGTATTAAGTCATGAAAATGACAAAGGTCTATTTTGTGGTGCTATAAACCCATCTGATCCTAATTTTGATTACAGCAAAGCTGTTACTTTGACAGGAAAGGCTGGTTCAATGACCATTCATCATGCAAGAACATTGCATGGTTCAGCAGTAAATAAAAGTGATAGAACTAGAAACATATTGTTTTATGAGTGTAATAGTGCTGACGCATGGCCTTTGGTAGGAACAGGTGCATATTTAAAAAACACATCTCCCGTAAATCTATGGGAACAACTAAAATCACAAATGGTGTGTGGTGATGTATGTCTTACTCCTAGAATGACTTCTATTCCTATTAGAGTTCCTTTACCACCGCCTCCAGATTATGGTTCAATTTTTACAACTCAAAAAACTGGTAAGGCAAAATCAGCTTTTTAATTTTTGGAGAAAAAATATATGCCAATTACATGGCCACATATTATTGAAGATGATTTCTTAAAAGACAAAGATTTTAACTTCTTTTTAAATTTTTATAATCAAAATGTTAAGGATGATGGTTTAGGAATTAGTAAAAATAAGATTTGGTTAGATGGAAATGTTGAAGGTAATTTAAGTAAAAATTATTTAATACTATTTTATAATAATTATAGAACAAAATTAGTCTCTTACTTGGAAAAGTTAGCTCCTGAACGTCTTAAACTAGCTAAATGGTTAGAGTTGAACTTAGTTTGGACTGGAAAAAATTATAAATATCAAATTCATGAAGACAGTCCTAATAAATTATTAAGTGTAGTTATTTACTTATATCCCAAAGAAAATATTGGAACAATTTTATATTCAGATAATATTGGATCTAACAAAACTGAAATTAAATGGTTGCAAAACAGGGCTCTTATTTTTGCCAGAGAAGAGGGCATCACATGGCATTCTTATCAAGGAGATGGTAAATCAACTAGGTATGCACTTGTAGTAAATGTAAGATCTGATGTATAGACAATTTTAGTTTACTCATGAATTTAGAAGAATTTCAAAAAAGGATTAAACAAAAAGAAAACGTTCTTAACGTTACTATCGAAGATAAGTTGTCTAGCAAAACATTGATATATAATATAAAAAATCAAACAACGTTGTGGAGAGCACAAACTTTATTTACTAAAGAGCCAATTACAATTCAATGGATAAGAAGTTTTAAAAAAAACAATATTTTTTTTGATATTGGAGCAAATGTTGGCATGTATAGTATTTTTTCTGCAAAAGTTTCTAATGTTAAAGTCTATAGTTTTGAGCCAGAGTCTAATAACTTTCAAATTTTAATGGAAAATATAATTTCTAATAATTTAATTGATAAAGTCAAAGCCTTTCCTATAGCAATAGGTGATAAATCGGATTTCACATCACTTTTTCTAAGTGATTTTAGAATTGGTACATCTCATCATATGATAGATCAAAAGTTGGATCATAATTTAAATGATTTAGATTATAAAATCAATCAGGGTATATTTAAAACTTCCTTAGACAAAATTGTTACAGAATGGAAATTTCCTATCCCACAATATTTGAAAATTGACGTTGATGGTATAGAAAATTTAATAATAAAGAACGCTAAATCACTTTTGAAAAGTACAAAATTACAATCAGTACTTATAGAAATTAATAGAAATAGAGAGGAAGATTTAGAAATAATATCAGTTTTACAAAAAAATGGGTTTAAGTTTGATAAAAAGCAAGTTGAAGAGGCCACAAGAAAATCTGGAAAACATCAGGGTTATGCAGAATATTTGTTTTCAAAATGATTTTATATCTTTTTAATTTCAATTTTTTTTAAAATTTTTTTTGATTGATTTTTAAAAAGTTTAATAGACAAAATACCATCTTTTAAAATGGCATCCACTATTTCTATTGTTGGTCCAAGCGTAAATCTTTTTTCAAAAGACCTTGTTGCAATACCTTTGTGTAAAATTTCTTTAGTATTTTCATGTATGTTTTTTTTACCTCGAACAGATAAAAAATCATTTTCTAAAATAACTTCTAAGTCATTTTGTTCGAATCCTGCTATAGCTATTTTAATCTCATAATTTTGATCATCACACTTAATTATATCATAAGCTGGATATGAATTAGGTTTTTGATCAGAAAGTTTACTTAATTCATCAAATAACTCATCAAATCCGACAAATGACTTTAAAAAAGGTGTTGGTAAAATACTCATTCTTGATTTACTCTTTTAATTTAATTAATTAAATTCTATAAATAATTAGGTCAAACAAAATGAAATATATCATCTATTCTTTGTTATTAATAATATTATTCAATTTCAATGTCAAAGCCCATGAATGTATTTTAACTGGAACAACACCTAAAGAAATTACAATCTATAATACCTGTTTAGCTCACAGCAAACAAAATAAACAAAAAAGTTCTGTTACTGAAAGTATGATGAAATTAAAAATAAAAAATTTAAAAATTGAAAATTCAAAACTAAAAAATAAATTATTAGACATTAAGTTGAAGTTTGAAAATTTGAAGACAATTATAGATTTATATGCAAAATAATTAAAAAAGGATGAAAAAAATTAATTTAATAAAAGTAGATGTTTAATTTGGGAGTATTGATATGTCGTTATTTAGTTTAGAGGGTCAAGTAGCTATTATTACAGGTGGTAATGGTGGTATTGGTTTTGCTATGGCTGAAGCTCTTGGTGAAAATGGTGCGACAGTAGTAATAGCTGGTAGAAATAAAGAAAAAAATAATAATTCTCTGAATTTATTAAAAGAAAAAAATATATTTTCAGCTGCTTTTGAAGTTGATGTAAATGATGAAAATTCATGTAATGATTTGATAGATAGAGCTAAAGAAACCTATGGTAAAATTGATATATTAGTAAATAATGCCGGTACAAATATTAGGAAAAGACCAGAAAATTATGACTTAAAAGAATGGACATCCATTATCAATACTAATCTAATAAGTATGTTTATTTGTTCAAAAGCTTGTTTTTCAGCATTTTCTGCAAATGGTAGAGGGAAAATTATTAATATCGGTTCAATGCATTCCATATTTGCATCTCCGGTAGGTAGTGCTTATGCAGCCAGTAAAGGAGGTGTAGTTCAATTGACTAAAAGTTTAGCTAATGCTTGGGCTAAAGATAACATTCAAGTGAATGCAATTTTGCCTGGATACATAGATACAGAAATGACTAGAAAAGCAAGACAGGATATACCAGAGTTAGAAAAAAGAGTGAAAGAGAGAACCCCAGTAGGACATTGGGGAAAACCAAAAGATTTAGGAGGTGCTGCTGTTTTTTTAGCATGTAGGGCGTCAGACTTTATTACTGGAGCGACTATACCAGTAGATGGCGGGTACTCAATTAATGGATAGTAAAAGTTGAAAACATTTAAGAAATTTATATATTAGGTTATATGACAAATTCTAGAACCAAAGCTATAATTTATAAACCTACAAAAAATGCCATGCAATCAGGCTACGCTGTAAAAGATTTTTGGGAATTAAAGTTTTTACAGGTTTCACCTTTGAATTTAGACCCATTAATGGGGTGGGTCGGAAGTGAAGACACTTCAAAACAAGTTGTTCTGAAATTTGCAACACTAGATGAAGCAAAAGAATATGCAGATAATAATAATATTTCTTACAGAGTTTTAAAAGAAATCAAAAAATCAATTAAACCAAAATCATATGCTTCCAACTTTGATTTTAAACGCAAGGGTCAATGGACACATTGATTGATATTTAAGTTGTGGTGAACGCGGCAGGATTCGAACCTGCGACCTACTGCTTAGAAGGCAGTTGCTCTATCCAGCTGAGCTACGCGTCCACTGTCTGTAATATATAATAATTATTTTAAATTTGAAGTTTAATTTAATATTTCTTTTTTAATGATAGATACTTCTACTATTACAAGTCATTTTTTCTGGTATTTTATCAAGACTTTCTAGTTTATTACCTACACTTAGAATAAGAGGGGTTAAAATTGATGTGACTTTATCAAGTATCCAGGCGAAGTCTGTTGTTCTAAAAAAAATTTTATCTTCCCACAAAACGTAAGAACCACTTTTTGTTGCAAGCACACTACCTATATATTGAAATTTTCCATCAATTCTTCTAAAGACTATATCTTCAGTATCATTCGCATTTCTTGAGAAAATAAATTCAAATTTTGATTTAGTTTTTTTTAGATCTTTACAAATAAAACCAAAATTTGGAAGTGATACTTCATTAGCTGATACGTTTTTATTATTAGTAATTAAATTGAAGAACATTAATAAAATATAAAACATTATATTAAAAAATTTAAGTTTACTTTTTTTCATTTTCGTCATTTATAACTTTATATTCACCATCTATTATATCTGAATTTTTAACATTAGTTTTTACACTTTCTTTATCATTACTAAAATTATCATAGTTACTATTCGATTTATAATAATTATTAAAGGTTTTAAAATTAAAAGTTGAATTAATTTTTTTTGGGAAAAGAAAAAATAATCCAGGCAAAGTTATTAAAATAGCAAAGATCCAATGCCATTCTAATACATAAACTATTCCGAAAAAAGTTCCAATTGATAAGGGAAGAAAAATTTTAAAATATACACATAGTAAAGATAATAAAACTGAGATAAGTATAGAAAAGTCTTGAAAACCTATATTTTTTAAAAGGTAATTAATACCGAGAAACCCTACAACTACATGAAAAATAATTATAATAATTAATAAAAAAATAAAAAAAATTCCAGCTTTTAATAAATTTTTAGGATTTATTCTCATTAACTATTAATTCTTTAAAATTTTACCAATATATTTCCTTAAAAAGAAATGTTTTTCTCCAGCCCAAAAGCATTTTTTTTTATCTGGAACAGCTTCTAAGTAATTTTTATTATATATTAACTTATATTTCTGATCACAACCTAAAAAAGATAATATTAAATTATCTTTTTCAACATTTATTTTATCTTTTCTACCAAACTTTACAACAATTGATTTAGTGTCGAATTTAAAACATTGACCAATTTTATTTTTTTTACATTTTTTTTCTTTACTCTCAGTATTTTTTATATGTATCACATTATTTTTTTCAAATTTAAAGCCATCATTGTCCAACATCTTGCAATTATCATCAGGGGAAGTCTTTTTTCCTGAAAATTCGCATTGGAACCAATAACCCTCAAGGTTTTTTGACACATCAGAATAAGACAAGTTTGCAAATTGTATGATAAGTAAAAATGTTATAAGATATAATTGCATGATTACGAGAAGTATTACTATTCAAATAAATAAACTAAATTGTGGTTAAATTATGGTCGTAAAACCTCTAAAAAAAAATAGTGATTTTGTCGCCTATATTTCTGAAATTGATCTTTCTAAAAACATTTCAAAAGAACTTGCACTAAAGATAGATGAGCTTATCAATAAGTTTGCAGTTCTGATTTTTCCAAACCAACTAATCTCTGATAAACAACAAGTGGAATTTACAAAGTTATTTGGTAAAATTGAAGAGTCAGGTTCAAAATCAAATATAACTAAACCTAAAGACAGACGATTATCTTCTGAATTAGCAGATGTTTCAAATATAGATAAGAATTCTCAATTATTTAAAAGAGATGATCCTAGAAGGATATTTAATCTTGGGAATAGATTGTGGCATTCAGATAGTTCTTTTAAATCAATTCCTGCAAAATATTCAATTCTATCAGGTAAGACCGTTACAAAAAATGAGGGTAATACAGAGTTTGCTGATATGAGGGCAGCATATGATAGTTTAAGTTTAGAAATGAAAAATAAAGTCAGCGAATTAATTTGTGAACATTCCCTAATTTACTCAAGACAAAGATTAGGTTTTGATATGGTTAAAGAACTTGGGCCTGATGAAATAAAAAATTTTATACCTGTTGAACAACCTCTTTTAAGAATAATTCCTATGACAAACAGAAAATTACTTTTTCTTTCTAGTCATATTGGGAAAATAAGAGACTGGTTAAGACCTGACTCAATGTGCTTTATTGATGATTTAATAGAATTTTCTACTAAAACACAATTTGTATATAAACATAAGTGGAATCAAAATGATCTTGTTATGTGGGATAACAGGCAAACTATGCATAGGGTAAGAGCATTTGATGACACTAAACGATTCAGAGATATGAGAAGAACAACAGTTCTTGGTGAAGAAAAGTTAATTTGACTTAGTTAAATTCTATACTTTTTTCTCATTTTATTAATAGCATTTTCTAAATCATTTTTTAAATCTTCAATGTTTTCTAAACCAACATAAATTCTTAAATAAGGTCCATCAGGTAAATAGCTATTTGAAAGGCATCTATTTGGCTTTAAGTCCATCATAGTCATTAAACTTTCAAACCCTCCCCAAGATGCACCTTTTCCAAAAAGAATACAACAATCAGCAAAATATTCTACTGCTTGCTCCGAGACATTATTTTTGAATTCTACCCCAAAAATACCAGATGCTCCATTGAAATCTTTTTTCCATAAATCGTGATCAGGATGAGTATTTAAAGCAGGATGAAATACATTTTTAATTTCTTTAAGTCTCGAAAAAAAAGATGCAATTATTTTTGAATTTTCATAAGATTTCTCAAGTCTTAATGGTAAAGTTCTTAAACCCCTTAATGCTAGAAAAACATCATCTGGCCCAACAGATTGTCCTGAGTTTAATCGCCATCTTTTTATACTTGAAAGGTATTTTTTATCTGAAATAGAAACACCTAGCATAACATCAGAATGACCTCCAATGTATTTAGTAATTGCTTCACAAACAATATCTACACCATATTTAATAGCATTAAAATACAGAGCAGTTCCCCAAGTATTATCTATTATCGTAATTATTTTTTTATTTTTTGCAATTTCAACTACTTTTTTAATATCGATTATTTCAAAAGTATACGTTCCTGGACTTTCTATATATAGCACTTTTGTATTTTTTCTAATTTTCTTTTGCATGTCTTTTAGGTCTCTTTGATTATAAAAATCAAACTGAATGTTGAGTCTAGGAAATTCTTCAATAACAAATCTTCTTGCTGAACCGTAAACACAATCTGGAAATAAAGCATGATCATTACTTTTAAGAACAGCCATCAAGCTGTTAGTAATTGCTCCCATGCCTGATGGGGCTAAAACTGCACCTTTAGCATCATAGATTTTTGCTATTGCATATTCTAGTGATTCTGTTGTAGGAGTACCGTTTCTACCATAAGTATATTTTTTATTTTTCTTCCTTTTATAATCTTTCATTGTTGGTGAAAGAATTGTACTTGCATGATAAACTGGTGGATTTACAATCCCATAGTTATCATTAGGATTTAGCCCTGAGTGGGAAGTCAAGGTTTCAATTTTGTAAGTTTTTTTATTTTTTTTTGTCATATAAAAAACATTTTAGTTTAAATTTTTAACTTTTTTCACTTTTTTCTTGAAACTATTATTAATATAAGTACAAAATTAACCATTAATTCATGAATTGTCATGAAAAATTTAGTGGAGAGATAAATGAAATTAAAAATGCTTTTAGCAACTACTGTTGCTGGAGTTATGGCTGCTGGATCAGTTCTAGCAGGCACTCTTGACGATGTTAGAGCAAGAGGAAAGCTAAATTGTATTATTAATACTGGTTTAGCGGGATTTGCTGCACCTGATGACAAAGGTAAATGGCAAGGTTTTGACGTCGATTTCTGTAAAGCTGTTGCAGCTGCAGTTCTTGGTGATGCTGAGAAAGTTTCATACACTACAGCAACAGGTAAAACTAGATTTACTAAGTTAGCTGCTGGCGAAGGTGAAATATTATCTAGAAATACAACTTGGACATTTTCAAGAGATGTAGATTTAGCACAAACTTTCATAGGCGTTAACTATTATGATGGACAAGGGTTTATGGTTCCTAAAAAGTTGGGCGTTAAATCTGCAAAAGAACTAGATGGAGCATCAGTATGTATTCAAACTGGAACAACAACTGAGCTTAATCTTGCAGAGTTTTTTGCAGGTAATAACATGAAGTATAACCCTGTTCCTATTGAAACAAATGCTGAGGCACAAGAACTATACAAAGCAGGTAGATGTGATGTTTACACTACAGATGCCTCAGGATTATATGCTACAAAAATGAGTTTTGATAATCCAGATGCACATATGGTTTTACCTGAAATAGTATCTAAAGAGCCTTTAGGGCCAGTTGTAAGACATGGTGATGACCAGTGGGCAGATATTGTATCTTGGGTTTTAAGGGCTATGATGGCTGGTGAGGAAAAAGGTATAACTTCCAAAAACGTGAAGAAATTAGCTGGCCAAGACAATAAAGATAAAGAAATCAATCGTTTGCTTGGTAAAGATCCTCTTCAAGGTCTATCAAAACTAGGACTTTCACCTGACTGGGCTGTAAACGTTATAAGTCAAGTTGGAAACTATGCAGAGAGTTTTGAAAGAAAC
>QCNS01000014.1 GCA_003210055.1 SAR116 cluster bacterium AG-426-I14 | reverse complement strand
CAGACGGAATTTCATTTTCGCCAGAAGACTCTAATTGTCTAACAATACCATTTTGCGCTCTTTCTATTATTTCATTATCGACTTTTCTTTTTCTAAGCGCAATTTCCATTGATTTAACAATTTTTTCTCGGTCAAAAACCCCTTTTTTGCCATCACGTTTTATAACTATCAAGTCTCTTAATTGAATCCTTTCGAACGTAGTAAATCTTGAACCGCAGCTAGAACATAATCTTCTCCTTCTTATTGCAGCACCATCCTCACTAGACCTAGAATCTTTAACTTGAGTATCATCTGTTCCACAAAAAGGACATCTCATAATTAACTCCCGGATATAAAACTAATAAATAGGAAAATTTTTACAAATCTTTTTTATAACTTCTTTAGTATTTTTTTCTACACTCTGGTTAGACACATTATCAAAAAAACCATCTAAGACATCAGCAATTAAATTTGCTAAAACTTTAAACTCATCATGCATTAAACCTCTAGTAGTTGCTGCTGCAGAACCAAGTCTTATACCTGATGTTATAGTTGGTGGCTTATCATCAAAAGGAATACCGTTTTTATTACAAGTTATTCCAGACCTCTCAAGAGCTTCTTCACATACATTACCTGTAATATTATTTTTGCTTAAATCAACTAAGACGATATGATTGTCAGTCCCACCAGAGATAATATTTATTTTTCTATCTAATAATGTACTTGCAAGACACTTTGCATTATCAACAACATTTTTTGAATAAGTTCTGAACTCAGGCGTAAGAGCTTCACCAAAACCAGCAGCTTTTCCAGCAATAATATGCATTAAAGGACCTCCTTGATGACCAGGAAAAACAGATGAATTTATTTTTTTAAATATATCTTCATTGTTAGTTAAAATCATGCCACCTCTAGCTGACCTCAGAGTTTTATGTGTTGTGGTTGTAACTATATCTGCAAAAGGCACTGGGTTTGGATGAACCCCACCAGCAACCAAACCAGAAAAATGAGCCATATCTACTAATAGATAAGAACCATATTTATCAGCAATATCTCTAAACTTCTCAAAATCAATAAATCTTGAATAAGCAGAACCACCTGCAATAATTAATTTAGGATTATGTTGATCACATAATTCTTCTATTTTTTCAAAATCAATCAAACAAGTGTCTTTTTTAACTCCATATTGAATGGAATTAAACCATTTACCTGATAAATTTGGTTTTGCACCATGTGTTAAATGTCCTCCTGCGTCTAAACTCATTCCTAAAATTTTGTCACCTGGTTTTAATAATGCTAAAAAAACAGCTTGATTAGCTTGAGCTCCTGAATGCGGCTGAACATTTGCAAAATTACAATTAAAAAGCCTTTTTGCCCTGCTGATTGCAAGTTTTTCAACTTTATCTACAGCATGACATCCACCATAATATCTTTTATCTGGATATCCTTCTGCATATTTATTTGTTAAAACAGACCCTTGCGCTTGAAGAACTGACTTTGATACAATATTTTCAGATGCTATCATTTCAATTTGACTTTTTTGTCTGACTAATTCTTCTTTTAAATAATCATATAACTCAGCATCATAATCTGAAATATCTTTATCAAAAAAACCATCTTTATAAAAATTATTTTGCATGTTGTTCATAAATATCCTTATTTAAATTTTTTCTAATCTCTGGGTATGTCTACCAAACTCAAATTCTGTATTTAAAAAAATTTCTAGCATGTTTTTTGCACATTTAAAACTAGTTGTTCTGCCACCTAAAATTAAAACATTTGCATTATTGTGTTTTCTGCTTAGTCTTGCCATGTTTTCATTAGTACATAGAGCTCCTCTAATGTGATTATATCTATTTGCTGCGATAGACATACCTATACCTGTTCCACATACCAAAACTCCAATAGAATTATCATTTTTTTTTAATTCAGTAACAAGATTTTTACAAAAATCAGGATAATCGACAGATTCGTGTGAGTTTGTACCTAAATTATTCACTTTAATATTATTATTATTATTAAGAAAAGTAATTATTTTTTCTTTAAGTTCATACCCGCCATGATCAGATGAAATATAAATATTTTTCGTCATAATTTAAAGCAAATTTAAAGATTATAGAACTTTGTCTATAACATATATAATATACATTCAGAAGTATATACACATTTTTAATATATTAAAAAATTTATTTTAATTTGATAAAATAAATATGCCAAAAAAATAGATACTATAAAAGAAAAGAAAAGTTTTTTTAATATATTTCCGTTCTCAGGTGCTGAGGTAGCGTTTCCTTTAATAATATTTTTTGGTATTTTAATGCCAATAGGTAAAAATATAAAAAATACTATTAGCCAGATAATAAAAAAAACTACTATAATTGAAACTGATGTCATTGAATACGATTTATATGAACATTAGTAATAGGACGAACATAAAAAGAAGATTTCATTTCTTTTATTATAATCTTTTTAATTTCACCAACTAAATAATCATCATCAAAAGTTTTAGATTTATTAGTATTTTCAATGAAATCTTCAATATGTAAACTGATTTCTAATAGAGTGTTTCTCATCTTTACACTGTCACAGATTCCATTTTGTGACAGCTTAGGAACAGTTAGCATTTCTCCATACTCATTAAGTACTATTGAAGCACTAATAAGTCCATTCCATAAAGCATGCTTCCTAACAACAAATCTTTCATCATTCAATGAAATTATATTTCCATTATCATAAGTTTTTACATCAGTTTTTATATCGCTAATGGATTTGGCTTCTTTAGAGGAAATTGATATTACATTTCCATTTTTAGGTATAACTACATTTTGGATTTGACATGATTTTGCAATTAAAGCGTTTGCTCTTAATTGTTTACTATTACCATGCACAGGAATAACACATTTTGGATTTAAAAGATTATACATTTCTATTAATTCGTTTTTAGATGGGTGCCCAGATACATGAACATCATGATCTTCATCATTTAAAACTTCAACACCTCTATCGATAAATCTATTTTCTAATTTTATAATTGCCTTTTCATTTCCTGGGATTTTTCTACTAGAAAAAATAACAGTATCGCCCATACCTAATGAAATAATATTATGTTTTCCTTGAGATATTCTTGTTAATGCAGAAGTAGGTTCTCCTTGTGATCCAGTACAAATTATTATCACATTACTTAGACTTTCTTTACTTTTATTTAAATCTAAAAAATTACTATTTTTAATCAAACCAGTTTCAATTGCGGCATCTATAGAACGATTTAAAGACCGGCCAATAATTGATATTTTTTTATTTAATTTTTCTGAAATAGAAATTATAGATTTCACTCTACTTATGTTAGATGAGAAACAAGTTATAAGAACACAACCTTTTCTTTTTTTAATTATTTTCATTAAGCCATTAAATGCAAAATCTTCAGAAGGAGTTTTCCCGTCAATCAGAGCATTAGTTGAGTCGCTAACAATAGACGAAATATTTTTCTTAGATATTTTTTTTAAAGATTTAAAATAATCAGTTTCATTTAAATTTTTTGATGATTCTGATTTCCAATCTCCTGTATGAAAAATATTGCCAGCTTGTGTTTGAATCAAAAAACTAAGTGGCTGAGGGATAGAATGTGATGCATTGATAACTTCTATATCAAAACCCTTAACTTTAATATTCTTATTTTTTGGAATAGTCTTCATTTCAAAATTAAACTTTGTTCCATTCTCTTTCATCTTTCTTCTCAATAATGCCAGAGTAAATTCTGTTCCCCAAACAGGACAATTTATTTCACTGGCATAGTATGTGATAGCACCATAATGGTCTTCGTGAGCATGCGTTAGAAAAATAGCGGCTAATTTATTTTTCAAACTTTTAACAAATTCAAAATCCGGTAAAATCACGTCGACTCCAAGATTGGTCTCGTCAGGGAATGATATTCCAAGATCAATTAAAATCCAACTATCGTTATAATGGTATAAGTTTGCATTCATTCCAATCTCTTCAGATCCTCCAATAGGAATAAAAATAAGTTGTTCTTTTTCAAATTTCATTTACTTGATTTCTAAATTTTAAAATGTGAAACATAAATTTTTGCAAGACCATAAACAGTTAAATCTTTATAGATAAAATCAATGGTATTTATTTCATCTATAAAAATTTTACTTAATCCCCCAGTAGCTATTACTTTTGAGTCTTTGTATTTTTCTTTAAGTTTTTTGATTAGACCTTCTATCATACAAACATATCCCCAATAAGCACCTGATTCCATTGCTGAAACTGTAGTTTTTCCTACCAATGTTTTATGTTCATTTAGCAATGGTCTAATTGTTATTTTAGGTAGACGAGAGGCAGATCTATATAAAGCATCTAAAGATAAATTAACTCCAGGCGCTATGATACCACCTTCGTATGTACCATTTCGACCAATTATATCAAAAGTTGTTGCAGTACCAAAATCTATCACTATTGCAGGATCATAGTTTAGAAATTTAACTGCACAAGCATTAACCAAGCGGTCAGAACCAGCCTCTTTAGGGTTTTCAATATTTATCTTGATTTTTAAATCAACTATATCCTCTCCAATAATTAAAGTTTTAACATCAAGATAAGTTTTTAACATTAACTTTATGTTTAATAGAACTTCAGGTACAACTGAAGCTATAGAAACGCCGTAAATTTTTTTCAAGTCTATTTTAGAAAAAGATAAAACTTGATTTAACCAAATAAAATAATCATCAGGAGTTCTTTTTTCGCTTGAGTCTAATCTCCATGAATTTTCTAATAATAGTTTACTCTTTTTATAACTATATATTGCAAAAACAGTATTTGTATTACCACAATCAATTACTAGGAACATTTTTGTCACCAGAATTTAAATAAAACAAATCTACACTATTCATTATTTCATAATTTTTATTATTTGCATAAATCTCTAATAATCCTCTTTTATTTACTCCTAAAAGTTTTCCTAACATAAGTTTATTCCTATAAGAAAATCGAATGTTTTTCCCAAGAAAAGCAAGATTACAATTGATGTCGAATAAAAAGTTTTTTAGAGATTCATTATTCCATTTTTTGTAATTCATAAAAATTCTTCCTAATATAATCTCACATATTTCCTGAACTTTTTTTACTTTTGTTCCATGATAATTAGATAAATTTGTAGCCTTAAATTCTCCCTTAATAAATTTAGGGTTAGATATTAAATTTAATCCAATTCCAACAACGGCAAAATTATCTATTGATTCAACTAAAATTCCAGAAACTTTTTTAAAATTTAAAAGTATATCATTAGGCCATTTTATTTTAATATCTTTTCTTTTAATTCCTATTTCTATCAAGGTTTCAAAAACACTTAAACCTGCTAACAAAGATAACTGAGGCCAATATTTTTTGTTCCCTTTTGGTCTTAACAAAGTTGATAAAAAAATATTGCCATAATCCGATATCCAAATTTTATTTTTTGTTCCTCTTCCTTTAGTTTGTTCAAAAGAAATAATAGATACACCTTCTTTTGCACCTTGCAAAGCATTTTTGATTAACAAATCATTTGTACTATTACAAGTTTTAACCAATTTTATTTTATAAGGTTTCATTATTTTTAAGACAAATGATTAATAATTAATTGTTGAAGAAAAGGTAAAAACAAAAATATTAGACATGTGATTGTTAAACAAATAAATATTATAATTTTTAATTCGGGACTCTGTTCTAAAACAAGAGGATCATCAGAATTTTCAAAATAAATAATTTTTACAATTTTTAAATAGTAAAAAGCTGAAATTACTGAAAAAATCACACCTAAAATTGCTAGAAAATATAATTCTTTTTCAACAGCCGCAAAAAAAACAAGCCATTTACCGAAAAAACCTGATAAGGGAGGTATACCTGCCATTGAAAACATAAAAACTAATAAGGAAATTGATAATAATGGATAATGATTAGATAATCCTTTTAGATCAGAAATTAATTCTATTGGCTGACCATCTTTATTTAAACTAAGTATTATTGAAAAAACACCCACTAACAAAAATAAATAAATAGTTATGTAAAATAAAACTGCTTCTATTCCTGAATTAGAAAAAGATACTAACCCTACGAGTATAAAGCCCATATGAGAAATACTTGAATATGCTAACAGTCTTTTCAAGTTTGATTGAATAATTGCTCCAATTGATCCAACAACCATTGAGCATAGCGATAAAGCAATAATTAAATCCGTCCATCTATCATTAAAATCAACAAAAACCTTATATGTTAATATTATCAAAACGCTAATAGCAGTTATTTTTGGAGCAGTGGCAATCAAGAGTGTAATTGGAGTAGGAGAACCTTGATAAACGTCTGGAGACCACATATGAAAAGGTGCGGCTGAAATTTTAAATGCAATTCCAGAAAGCATAAACACTAAACCAAAACTTAGACCAATATTACTTGTAATATTTGTTGCTAAGATTTCATTAAAACTTATCGTGCCAGAAAATCCATATATCAAAGAAATTCCAAATAAAAGAAGACCGCTAGATAGAGCTCCCAGAAGAAAATATTTTAATCCCGACTCTGATGATTTAATATCATTTCTTCTTAAAGTACATAGAATGTATATCGGCAATGCCTGAAGTTCTAGGGCCAAAAAAAGTGTCATTAAGTTGTTGGAGGAAACCACAAATAACATTCCACAGGTTGACAACAAAGTTAATAAATTAAATTCAGAGTAATCGATGTTTTCAATTTTGGATTTATTTTTGCAGATCAGTAATACTAACAAAATACTTACAAGAATTAGACTTTTAACAAACTTTTGGAAACTTGTAGACACAATTAAATTATTAAAACCTTGACCTTCATGAGGATTAAATAAAATCAAAATTAGTGTTATTAAGATTGAAAATATTGAAAATTTACTACTACTTTTAAATTCTTTGTCCTTAAAAAAATATAAATTTAGTGGTATCAAAAGTAATATAGAAAACAAAAGAAATATTTCTGGTACTGCAATTAAAAAACCATCTATTCCGTCAAAAAGATTTACTTTAATAATTTTTTCGTCGATTTTCATTACAATAACCTTCTTTAATTTATTGAATTAATTATAAATGAATGCGGATGAATGAAAAAATTTAGAATTATATTTGGAAATATTCCAAACAAAATTATAAAAAAGGATAAAGGCAAGAAAAGTGAATATTCTCTCAAATTTAATTCTTTGACTTTTAATTCATTTTTATTAGTTTCATAACCAAATACAATTTTTCTATAAAACCGTAACATATAAATTGCGCCTAAGATTAGACTTAAACCTGCCATAATAGTTACCAACGGGTTAATTGACCAAACAGCCATTAAAACTAATATTTCTCCAATAAAACCACTTGTCCCAGGTAAACCAACTGAACCTAAGGTAATAATCATTAAAAAAACACTAAATCTAGGCATTTTTGAAGCATAATTGCCAAACATATTAATATCTCTGGTATGTGTTCTTTCATATAAAACACCAATCGATAAAAATAATGCACCAGAAATTAAACCATGCGAAATCATTTGGAATACTGCTCCATCAAGACCTTGAGTATTAAAAGTAAATATACCAATAGTAACAAACCCCATGTGAGCAACGGAAGAATACGCAATTAATTTTTTAATGTCTGTTTGAGCGAAAGCTACTAAAGAAGTATAAATTATTGCAACACATGAAAGAAAAAAAATAATAGGTTGAAAAAATTGACTAGCCTCAGGGAAAAGAGGAAGGGAAAACCTAAGAAACCCGTATCCTCCCATTTTTAGCAATACACCTGCAAGTATAACTGATCCAGCAGTAGGAGCTTCTACGTGAGCGTCTGGAAGCCAAGTATGAAATGGCCACATTGGAACTTTAACAGCGAAAGATATCATGAATGCTAAAAACAAATATATTTGTGTATAAAAATTAAAATCAAAATTTTGAACATCAACTAAATCTGAAGAGCCAACAACATTTAAAATATATATTATTGCTATTAGCATTAAGACAGAACCTAAAAGAGTATAAAGAAAAAATTTGAATGCAGCATAAACCCTATTAACTCCTCCCCATATGCCTATTATTAGGAACATTGGTATTAAAACACCTTCAAAAAAAATATAAAAAACAATTAGATCTAAAGAGCAAAACATACCTATGATAAAAGTCTCTAATACTAGAAAAGATATCATGTATTCTCTTAACCTATGATTTATTGAATTCCAGCTCAACAAAATACATATAGGTATGAGAAAAGTTGTTAGTAAAATAAAAGATAAAGAAATACCATCAATTCCAAAATGATAAACAATTCCTAATTTTGGCACCCATTCTGAAATTTCTTCAAATTGAAAACCTTTACTATTAAAATCAAAATTTATTAATATAATAATTGAAGCTAAAAAAGTCATGATACTTGTCCACAAGGCAACTGTTTTAACATTGAAACTCGAGTTATTATTTTCACTTTCTTTAGAAATTAAAATTATAAAGAAAGCGCCACAGAGTGGAAGAAAGGTTGTTATACTCAAGATTGGCCAGCTAGAAATCATTTCAATACACTAAAAATTAAAGTAAAAAATTAAAAATAAACTTGTTAGTCCAATTATCATCCCAAATGAATAATGAAATAAATAACCAGAATGTAATTTAGAAGAAATTTTTGAGAAATCTAGAATTCTTGAACTAATCCCATCGGGGCCAAAACCATCGATTATTTTTTTATCAAAAATTTTCCAACAAAATATACTTAATGATTTCATAGGTCGAATGAAAACAAAATTATAAATTTCATCAAAATACCATTTATTAAAAAATAAAATGTATAAAGGTCTTAATTTCATAGAAATTATTTTTGGTAATTCTGGAATTAAAACGTAGCAAATTGTTGCAATAGAAATTCCAATAATACCAAGTACTATTGGAAATAGCTTTACCCATTTAGGTACATTATGAGCATCTAAAAAAGCATCATGGCCAGCTAGTATAAAGATTGAATCTTCCCAGAAACTATTCCAACTTTTACCTACGAGTATTTCAACAAAAACCCAACCAGAAAGAACAGCACCTATTGCAAGCACAAACAGAGGAAACAACATTGAATATGGGCTTTCGTGAATATTATTATAATCTTCTTTATTACCTCTAAAATCCCCATGAAAAGTCATAAATAACAACCTCCATGAGTAAAATGCTGTCAAAATAGCAGCTAAAGAACCACATAAAAATGCAAAATTTCCAATAAAGTTATTTGAAGCAAATGCTACTTCTAAAATCATATCTTTTGAATAAAACCCAGAGAAAAAAGGTATTCCTGCCAAAGCTAGTGAACCAATCCACATCATAATATATGTAATAGGCATTTTTTTATATGCACCACCCATTTTTCTCATGTCTTGCTCATTTGACATACCATGAATTACAGACCCCGCACCAAGGAATAATAAAGCTTTAAAAAAAGCATGGGTAGTTAAATGAAAAATTGCTGCAGGATAAGCTGATAGGCCAGCTGCAAAAAACATATAACCTAATTGAGAACATGTTGAATAAGCAATTACTCTTTTAATATCAAATTGAGTTAAAGCAATGGTTGAAGCAAAAAGAGCAGTTACAGCTCCAATTATAGTAATGAAGGACAATGTAAAAGGAGCATACTCAAAAAGAGATGATAATTTACAAACCATAAAAACCCCAGCAGTAACCATTGTTGCAGCATGTATCAAAGCTGACACAGGAGTTGGACCCTCCATCGCATCAGGTAACCATGTATGTAAAAAAAGCTGAGCAGATTTTCCCATAGCTCCGATAAAAAGCATAAAACAGGAGAATTCGATTACGTTAACCTCATATCCAATCAAATAAACTTTTTCATCAACCATAGATGGGGCTAATTCGAAAATATTTTCAAAGTCTATTGTATCAAAAGTAACAAATATAAAGATAATACCTACTGCAAAACCTAAGTCTCCAACTCTATTGACAACAAAAGCTTTTATTGCAGCTAAATTAGCAGTTTTTTTATTATACCAAAAACCAATCAGTAAGTAAGAAGCTAATCCAACACCTTCCCAACCAAAAAACAATTGAAACAAATTATCAGATGTTACTAACATTAACATAGCAAAAGTAAAAAAAGACAAATAACTCATAAAACGGGATTTTGAATTATCGTGTGACATATATCCAATGGAATAAATATGGACCATTGATGAGACAGTTGTAACTACTATTAACATAATACAAGTCAAGGAATCAAAGGAGAACCCCCAATTAATATTTAGAGTACCAGAAATTATCCATGGAAAAGCTAAACCTTGAAATGAATTATCATTTATTGCTAAGTCAAAAAAAGCTATCCATGAAATTATCATGGATAGCAACATGCACGTTATAGTACTTATAAAAGCACCTTTTGATGACCATCTATCACCAACAAACCATGATAATAAAGCACCAAATAGAGGTAAAAAGACTATTAAATTATACATTTTAACCCTTGAGCAAATTAATTTCTTTAACGTCAATTGTTCCTTTATTTCTATAATAAACTACTAAAATTGCTAATCCTATTGCAGCTTCAGCTGCAACAATAGTTAATATAAATAAAGAAAAAATTTGACCTGTAATGGTATTTGTAAAATATGCAAAAGCAATAAAATTAATATTGACTGACAATAGTAATAACTCAATAGACATTAAGATAATAATTACATTTTTACGATTCAAGAAAATACCAATAATCCCAATTAAAAATATCGCGGAGGACAGCACTAAGTAATGCTTCATTTGTATATCTTCAGAAAAAAAATTAAATATAAAATCCATTCAAGCTCCGTCTCCACTTTTGACCTTTGCTATTTCAATAACATCAGATTTAGAAGTACTGATTTGTTTGTTTATAACTTGTTTTCTTACCCCAATTCTAGATCTTAAGGTTAATACTATAGCCCCTATCATAGCGACTAATAAAATTATCCCTGATATTTGAAAAAGCAAAAAATAATCTGTATATAAAATATTTCCTAAAAAAATTGTATTATTTTTAAAAGACAAGTTTTCACTTAAGGAAATATTTTTCAATATCACATCATCAGATACAAAAATATATAAAATTTCTACAAAAACCACTGTTACAATGAGTAATGTAAAAGGGGTATATTTCTGAAATTTTATGTTTTTTTCTTCGTTTTTAACGTTTAGCATCATTACAACAAAAAGAAATAATACAGCCACTGCTCCAACATATACTACAATTAATAACATTGCTAAAAACTCTGCGTTTAAAAACAAAAACAAGATTGCCGAGTTAATAAAAGCTAAAATTAAAAAAAGAACTGAATATACTGGGTTTTTTGAAGAAACCACTCCTAAACAAGACAAAACAATTATAATTGAAAAAATATAAAATAGAGTTGTTGAGAGCACTACTTACACCATCACCTGTAATTAGAGTCAAGTTTAAGCGAAGCTGCTATTTGATCTTCCCATCTTTCACCATTAGCTAAAAGTTTTTCTTTGTCATAAAATAATTCTTCACGTGTCTCAGTAGCAAATTCAAAATTTGGTCCCTCAACTATAGCATCTACTGGACATGCTTCGGCACAAAAACCACAGTAAATACACTTTGTCATATCTATATCATACTTAGTTGTACGTCTGCTGCCATCTGGTCTTGGCTCTGCTTCAATTTTAATTGCTTGTGCTGGACATATTGCTTCACATAATTTGCAAGCAATACACCTCTCCTCCCCATTTGGATACCTTCTAAGAGCATGTTCTCCTCTGAACCTTGGTGAAATAGGACCTTTTTCGTAAGGGTAGTTGATAGTAACTTTCTTTTTAAAGAAATATTTAAGAGTAAGCATCAAACCCCTTATAATTTCTATAAGAAAAAAGTTTTTAATATTAAAATATAATTTCTTAAACATAATTTACTCTAAACTATACACTTTTTGGAAGCATATCAAATAACATTAAAAAACTCGCTGTTAAAACCACCCAACAAAGTGAAAATGGTAAGAAAATTTTCCAACCCAATCTCATTAATTGGTCATACCTATATCTTGGGGTGGTTGCCCTAACCCATAAAAATAAAAATAGTATAAAACATACTTTTATAACAAACCATAAAAAACCAGGTACTAAGTTTAATGGATAAATATCAAATGGAGGAAGCCAACCTCCTAAAAATAATATCACAGTGAAAGCACTCATCAGAATCATGTTTGCGTACTCACCTAAAAAAAATAACGCAAATGACATGGAAGAATATTCAACGAAATATCCTGCAACTAGTTCAGACTCTCCTTCTGGTAGATCAAAAGGAGCTCTATTAGTTTCAGCTAGTGTTGATATAAAAAACATCACAAACATAGGTAATAAAGGTATTGCAAACCATACAGTCTTTTGTGCAAGTACAATGTCAGTTAAATTTAGAGAACCAACACATAATAAAACTGATATTATAATAAGGCCTATTGAAACTTCATAAGAAACCATTTGAGCAGCAGATCTTAATGCACCTAAAAATGCATATTTGGAGTTACTAGCCCATCCAGCGATTATAACTCCATAAACTGCCAAAGATGAAACAGCAAAAAGATATAAAACTCCAACATTTATATCTGATAAAACATTTTTTTCATCAAAAGGAATTACGGCCCATGCTATCAAAGCTAATACAAAAGTAATCATTGGAGCAATAACAAAAAGAAACTTGTTAGCTCCCGTAGGCATAATTGTCTCTTTAGACATTAGTTTTAATGCATCTGCAAATGGTTGAAATAATCCAAAAGGACCTACAATATTAGGACCCTTTCGCAATTGCATTAACCCAATCACTCTTCTCTCAGCAAGAGTGAGATAAGCAACAGAGATCAATAATGGAAGAACTATTGCAAGAATTTTCAATATTACAACTATTAAAAATGAAATATCGTTACTACCAAAAACACTTAAACCAAATTGTTCAACAAAATTCATTTTATCTTTCCTGATTTTTTAAACACTCGGCCATAGTATTAGATGAGCGGGAAATTGGACATGTCATATATTGATTTCTACCAGAACCAATTAAATGTGATGAATTTAATTTTTCAAACTTGCCTTTTAATGGCTTTTTATTAAAACTGCCTTCCCTAAACATTATTTTTTCAAACACTTCTTTGTTCATTTGATCTCGTAATTCATTCAGCGAGTCATATTTAATTTTTTTCCCTAAAAACTCAGACATCGCCCTAATTATAGCCCAATCTTCTTTTGCATCACCAGGTGGGAAAACTGCTCTTTCAGTTGTTTGTAATCGTCCTTCTAAGTTAATAAAAGAAGCACTTTTTTCTGTGTAAGCAGAACCCGGTAATATAACATTTGCTCTTTGTGCTCCAGCGTCACCATGGTGCCCCTGGTAAACAATAAAAGTATCCTTATAATCTTTATACAAATTTTCATCTACCCCTAATAAAAACAAGAACTTAATTTCTCCAGTCTTACATTGGTTATTAATTTCAAAATGAGATATTGAAGAATAATTATTGAGTAAATCATATGAACCAACGATACTGGAAGAATTATGCATAATATTAAAACCATTCCAGTCTTTTCTAAAAGCATTAGCTTTAGTGAGAATTTCTATACAAATGCTCTGAATATTTCTACTTTGAGAGTCTTTCAAAGCCTCATCACCAATTATTATCATTGGAAAATTTGATTTGTTAAAGGATTTACCAAATTCATTTTTTTGATCATGTATATCATTAAGAACATCTATGTTGTTACCTAAAAAATTATAATCATAAGTTAAGTCAAATTTTTCACTTGATATAGAAGCTATTTGGATATCTCTATTTAGATAATTCTTTCTTATTCTTGCATTGATGATAGGAGCAGTTAGTCTTGGGTTTATTCCTACAAATAATATAGAGTCGCATTTTTCAATACCATTAATATGACTATTAAAAATATAATTAGATCTATTACCTTTCAAAAAATTATAATTATGTTGATTAATCGCTATTTTTTTAGAGTCAATTTTTTCAAATAATTTTTTTAGAGCAAATATACTTTCTGTATCAGCTTGATCACCTATAATCGCAGCAACTTGGTTAGAAGAAATGTTTGACAGTTTTGCATTGATATTTTTAAAAGCATCATTCCAAGAAGAGGGTAAAAGTTTATTTTTAACCTTCACATATGGTACGTCTAATCTCTGTTTACTCAAGCCATCAATTGCATATCTTGATTTATCTGAAATCCATTCTTCATTAATATCTTCATTTATTCTTGGCAATACTCTTAAAACTTTACCATCTCTACTATCAACTCTAATATTACATCCAACAGCGTCCATTACATCAATTGTCTCAGTTTTTGTTAACTCCCAAGGTCTTGCCAAAAAAGAGTATGGTTTACTGGTTAATGCTCCAACCGGACATAAATCAACTAAATTACCTGATAGTTCTGAAACAACTGCTTTTTCTAAATAAGTTGTGATTTCAACATTTTCCCCTCTTCCAACAGCACCAAAATTTTCAACTCCAGCAACTTCGTTTGCAAATCTTACACACCTTGTACAATGAATACATCGTGTCATTGTAGTTTTTATCAAAGGTCCCATATTTTTATCAGAAACAGCTCTTTTTGCATCATTATAACGTGAGCTGCCTTTTCCAAAAAACATTGCTTGATCTTGAAGGTCACACTCACCACCTTGATCACAAATTGGACAATCCAAAGGATGATTGATTAATAAAAACTCCATGACACCTTTACGTGCATCTTTTACCATTGATGAATTTGTTTTTATAACCATACCTGATGAAGCAGGCATAGCACATGAAGCTATTGGTTTTGGTGAATTCTCAAGTTCAACCAGACACATTCTGCAATTACCAGCTACTGAAAGTTTTTCATGATAGCAAAACCTTGGAATTTCTATTCCAGCTTCTTCACATGCTTGCAAGACTGTTGAACCTTCTGGAACTTCTACATTTAAATTATCAACTACTAATTTTATCATTTTTTCAGTTTATATTTTATTCTGCAGCAATTTTATTTTTACTAAGTTTAATTTCAATGTCTTTTCTAAAATGCTTAAACAAACCTTGAATTGGCCATGCAGCCGCATCACCAAGAGCACAAATAGTGTGACCTTCAACTTGTTTTGTTAATTCTAGTAGATGGTCTATATCTTTTATTTTTGCTTGACCAGAACTTATTTTTTTCATCATTCTCCACATCCATCCTGTCCCTTCTCTACATGGTGTACATTGCCCGCAACTTTCATGCTTATAAAAATGTGAGAGTCTTGTTATTGACTCTACTATATCAGTTGTTTGATCCATTACAATTACCCCTGCAGTACCCAATCCAGTCCCAACAGCCTTCAAACTATCAAAATCCATCTCTATATTATCACATATTGCTTTTGGTAATAGTGGTGTAGAACTACCTCCTGGAATAACTGCCTTTAAATTGTTCCACCCCCCCTTCACTCCACCTGCATGTTTATCAATTAACTCTCTTAGAGAAATACCCATCACTTCCTCAACGTTACATGGATTATTTACATGTCCAGAAATACAAAACAATTTTGTTCCAGTATTATTTTGTTTACCAAGACTGTTAAACCAATTTTCTCCTCTTCGCAATATTGTTGGAACAACGGCAATAGATTCAACATTATTGACTGTGGTAGGACAACCGTACAAACCAACTCCTGCAGGAAAAGGAGGTTTTAATCTTGGCTGTCCTTTTTTACCTTCTAGTGATTCTAAGAGTGCTGTTTCTTCTCCACAAATATAAGCTCCAGCTCCACGATGTAAGTAGATATTAAATTTCCATCCAGTTTTTGCAGCATTATTGCCTAAAAGGTTTTTATCATATGCCTCATCAATTGCTCTTTGTAAAATTTTAGCTTCATTAGCAAACTCACCCCTAATGTAAATATAACATGAATGGGCTTGCATAGCGAAGCCCGCAATCAAACAACCTTCTAAAAGCTTATGTGGTTCATTTCTGATGATATCTCTATCTTTACATGTGCCAGGTTCAGACTCATCTGCGTTAACAACAAGATAATGAGGTCTATCAGTAACAATCTTCGGCATAAATGACCATTTCAGACCAGTTGAAAAGCCTGCACCACCCCTACCTCTTAATCCAGATGATTTGATTTTTTCAATTATAGTCTCGTGACCTAAAGATATTATCTTTTTTGTGTTATTCCAATCGCCTCTTTTAATTGCTCCTGAAATATTATTTTCTTTAAATCCATAAATATTGGTAAATATTTTATCTTTTTCTTTCAACATTTAATTTCCTTTAAAACCTAATGGCTCTGATGATTTTCTTCCTAGTTTAGAACCTTTAGGAGTTTTAATGTTTTTTTTTCAGTTTATCTAATAAGTCCTTGGTAGATTTGTAATCTAAATCTTCGTAGTAATCATCATTGATTTGCAAAATCGGAGCATTTACACATGCACCTAGACACTCAACCTCCATTAAAGTAAAAATTCCATCTTTTGAGGTTTTGCCATTATCTAAATCAAGATTATCTTTTATACATTTTTGTATATCATCTGCTCCTCTCAACCAACATGGTGTGGTTTTACATACTTGTAAAAGATACTTTCCAACAGGTTGAATGTTAAACATTGTATAAAATGAAGCAATTTCAAAAACTCTCATATATGACATCTCAAGTATATTAGCAACTCTCTCCATCTCATGAACTGGAAGCCAACCTCCAGCTTTTTTTTGAACTAAATGTAATAAAGGTAAAACTGCACTGGACTTTCGGTTTGAAGGGTATTTACTAATTATTTCTTCTATTTCATTTTTGTCTAGTTTTACTAAAATATCTTTGTTAAGTGGCTTTTTTTTAAGTAAATTTTTAGTCATCTATCTATTTCACCAAAAACTATATCTAGTGAACCTATTATAGCAACAGAGTCAGCTAACATGTGTCCTTTTGACAAATAATCAAGAGCTGACAAAAAATAAAATCCCGGAGCACGAATTTTACATCTGTAAGGCTTATTAGTACCATCGGATTCTAATATCACTCCAAATTCTCCTTTTGGAGCTTCTACACAAGTATATGTTCTACCTTTTAATGGTCTAAATCCTTCTGTATAAAGTTTAAAGTGATGAATTAGAGCTTCCATCGAACCTTTCATTTCAGTTCTTTTTGGAGGGGAAACTTTTTTATCATCAGTCATATATGAACCGTTTGGTATTTGATCTAAAACTTGATCAATTATTTTCAATGACTGTCGCATTTCTTCAACTCTTACCAAATATCTGGAATAACAATCACCTGTTTTACCTATTGGGATGTCAAAATCAATTTTATCATAAACATCATATGGCTGAGACTTTCTTAAATCCCATTTAACACCAGAAGCTCGTAAGCAAGGACCTGAAAAGCCTAGTGCAAGCGCCTCTTCTCTTGTTACTTTACCTATATCCACGGTTCTTTGTTTGAAAATACGGTTTTCGGTGAGAAGTGTTTCCATATCATCTATAAAACCTCTAAAATTTCTAGACCATGCAGAAATATCTTCAATTAATCCATCGGGAAGATCTTGATGAACTCCTCCAGGTCTTATGTATGCCGCATGTAACCTAGCACCAGAAACTCTTTCATAAAATTCCATGAGTTTTTCTCTTTCTTCAAATCCCCAAAGAAGTGGAGTCATGGCACCTACATCAATAGCAAATGTAGTTATATTTAAAATATGATTTAAAATTCTACCAATTTCACAAAAAAGGACTCTAATATATTGTCCTCTGAGAGGAACTGAGATTTTTGCTAATTTTTCTACAGCTAGTGAGTAAGCATGTTCCTGATTCATAGGAGAAACGTAATCAAGTCTATCAAAATAAGGTAAAGCTTGAATGTAAGTTTTATGTTCAATAAGCTTTTCAGTTCCTCTATGAAGCAAACCTATGTGGGGATCTGCTCTTTGTATAACCTCACCATCCATTTCCATTACAAGTCTTAAAACTCCATGAGCAGCAGGGTGTTGGGGACCAAAGTTCATTGTAATTGGTTTTATTTTATTTTCTGTCATTAATTATTCTTGTCTGTTTCATTATCAATATTATCTCCCCAAGGAGAACTAAAATCAAACTGCCTAAAATCTTGAACCAAAGAAACTGGATTGTATTGAACTCTTCTTGAATTATTGTCATAATTTACTTCAACATGTCCTGTCAAAGGAAAATCTTTTCTTAGTGGATGTCCTTGAAAACCATAATCTGTTAATAACCTCCTTAGATCGGGATGGTCATCAACAAAAATTCCAAACATATCCCATATTTCCCTTTCTGCCCAAATAGATGACGGGAATATTTTTGCTAACGATGGTACGGTTTCATTTTCAGATATTGAACATAAAACTCTTATCCTGTTATTATGTTTAACTGATAAAAACTGGTAAACAATTGAAAACCTTTTTTTTCTCTCAGGATAGTCAATCGCAGTTAAATCAGACAATTGTTCAAACATACAATTAGGGTCGTCTTTTAAGAACAAAACCATCTGAACAAGATTGTCTATTGAAATTTGAATTTCTATTTCTTCAAAATTATAATCAATAGAAATTATATCTATATTAGAGAATTCTTTTATATATTCTAAGGAAGACATTTTAAGATTATATTCTTGATATGGTTGAGGTTCTTCTAATTTTTTTTTGTAATTGCAACAATCCATAGATTAGAGCTTCGGCAGTAGGGGGACAGCCTGGAACATAAATATCTACAGGAACTATTCTATCACAACCCCGAACTACCGAGTAAGAGTAATGATAATAACCTCCTCCATTAGCACAAGAACCCATTGAGATTACCCATCTTGGTTCAGCCATTTGATCATAAACCCTTCTTAAGGCTGGAGCCATTTTATTTGTTAAAGTACCAGCAACTATCATCACATCAGATTGCCTTGGACTAGGTCTAAATAACATTCCAAACCTATCTAAGTCATATCTGGATGCAGCACTATGCATCATTTCTACAGCACAACAAGCTAAACCAAAAGTCATAGGCCATAATGAACCAGACTTGGCCCAATTAAATAATTTATCTGCTTGACCAATAACAAACCCTTTATTGGACATTTCTTCATTAACGGCCATTAGAATTTTGTCTTGTTCAGAAACATCTCTAGCAGTCTTGTTAAGTTGTTTACCTAAAAAATTACCTACTCCCATTCAAGTGCACCCTTTTTCCATTCATAAATAAAACCGACAGTTAAAACTAATAAAAAAAACATCATTGACCAGTAACCGAAAATTCCAATATTACCTAATGATACAGCCCAAGGAAATAAAAAGGCGATCTCAAGGTCAAATATTATAAATAAAATTGCCACCAGGTAAAACCTTACATCAAACTTCATTCTAGTATCTTCAAAAGCATCAAAACCACATTCAAATGGTGAGTTTTTATCTGGATCTGGATTTTGGTTTCCAACAACAAAGGCAGAAAAAACAAATGCAACGCAAATTAAGCTTGCAAAGATAATAAATATTAATATTGGCAGATATTCAATTAAATTTTCGTTCAAGAAACACCTCGGATAATTTGTTGTATGCTTAATATATATATACTTTATTTATTTTTTCAAAGAAATAAATCTTGATTTATATTTAAAATATTTGTCATCATAATTTTTGCTCATGAGCGCTTCTTTTCAAATACATAAATACCAAAAAAAACAACTAAAAGAGATACGAAATGATAAAAATAAAATTTTTCATCAAGTATTAAAACAGCTAAAATAGATGTAAAAACCGGAACTAAATTTGTATAAAGACCTGAAATGGATGGTCCTAAGGTTTTAACACCTTTCATAAAACATATTTGTGCAAGAAATGATGGAAATATTATTATTATTAAGAGTATAATCAGGCCTTTTTCAGTAGGAAAAACAATTTTATCAAACCAAATTTCAACGACTAATCCTGGTAAAGAGCCAATAAAAGCAATATAAGAAAAAAAAGTCATCAAAATTAAATCGCTTACGTTAGGTCTTTTCTTTAATCCTACTGCATATAAAGCGTAAAAAATACAAGCGAAGATCATTATCAAATCTCCATTATTTATTGTAAAATCTAACAACGATTGAATTTCGCCATTAGAAATTACTATTAAAACACCTATAAAAGTAATAAAAAGTCCTAAAACTTGTAATGAATTGACTTTTGTTTTTAACCATATCATGGAAATAATAATTATAAATGCTGGCATAGTTGATTGAACGATACCTAAATTTATTGCTACAGTGTAGTGAGCAGAAATATAATATAGTGAATTAAAACCAGTAAACCCAAGTAAACCCATTGAAAGAAACCATGCAAAATTTTTCTTAAAATCTTTAAATGAATTCATAATATCTTTTCGACAAATGATTGAAAGTATAATCAATACGCCCAACCATCTACTGGTTACAATTAATAAAGGTGAAACCTCACCCACAGCAGATCTTCCAGCAATTGCATTAAACCCCCAAAAAAGAGCTGCAAAAGTTAATAAGATATGAGGATTAATATAAGTTTTTAAAATATTTTTTTTAAACATTTTATATAACTCTTTTATTTATATTTTTTTTGCGTATAGAAAACAATAAGTAATAGAAACATTCCTATGACATAAATATATTCTTTAACAGGTCTCTCGATAGAATTTATATCAATTTTTGTAATTTTGTCATAGAACTTTAAACCTCTTTTTTCTGCCTTACCCATAAAATCTGTATTAGTTATTTCATAATTTCCATTAGATTTTTTTACAACTTCAATTCCAATAAAATCTTCTAATGATTTTTCTGTATTTTTAGGAATTTCAAAAGTAAATAATTTATACCTATCTCCATAATCAGTACTTCTAGTTACATGTAATCTTAATTTTCGTTGTTCATCAAAATTAATTGAAGTAAACATTTCATTTTTTAAAGTTTTGTATTCTGGATAAAAATTATTCATAACTAAATCTGGTCTAAACATACATATTGTTACTAACAACAAAATAACGATTTCAAAAATTCTTAACTTTCTAATCAGCCAACCCTGAGTGGCTGAAGTAAAAGAAAATATTGCTATTAATGATACAAGAAATACCATTAAACCATGCCAAAAGTTTTTAATTCCTATAAGCAATAACTCAGGATTAAAAATAAAAACAATCGGTAATATAGCTGTTCTAATTTCATAATAAAATGCTTGAATTCCAGTTTTAATAGGATCGGCTCTTGATATAGCTGCCGCCGCATAAGCGGCAAGACCAACAGGAGGGGTAACATCAGCCATTAAGCCAAAATAGAAAACATATAAATGAACTGCAATCAGTGGCAGAATAATTCCAGAAGCCCCACCTATTTCTACTATAACGTTTGCCATCAAGGCAGCTACTACCAAATAGTTTGCAGTTGTTGGTAAGCCAAGCCCCAATATTAAACACAAAACCATTACCATAAATAAAAGAAGGTAGATATTACCTCCAGATATAACTTCCACTACCTCTATCATTGCATTGCTCAAACCGGTTGAACCAACTGCACCAACAATAATACCCGCTGTTGCAATAGCTATAGCAACATTTGTCATATTCATTGCCCCTTTAATCATACCCCTTACAATATCTTTAAAACCTTCAATTAACTGAGCTTTGAGGCAATACAGAGAGAAACCTTGTTTAAAATTTATTTTTTGTAAAATCATAATTAACATTAAAAATAAAATGCTGTAAAAAATAGCACTGCCAGCAGTCCATTTTTTAAAAATTAACAAGTAAATTAATAAAATAATCGGCAGAAGGTAATGAGCTCCTGAAAAAAATGTACTTTTTAAATCAGGAATTTCCTTTTTATTCATACCCTTCAAACCAAGTTTACTCGCCTCCAAATGAGATATCCAAAATAAAGATAAATAGACAATTACAGCAGGTATCAAGGCATGTGTTATTACTTCAAAATATGTTATACCAAGCATTTCAGCAATAATGAAAGCCGCAGCCCCCATTATTGGCGGCATTATTTGTCCATTCACAGAAGCAGCCACCTCAATTGCACCTGCTTTTGTTGGAGAAAATCCAGTTTTCTTCATAATTGGTATAGTGAATGTACCAGTTGTGACTACATTTGCTATGGATGAACCTGATACCATTCCTGTTAGACCTGAAGCCAATATAGAAGCCTTTGCAGGCCCACCTTTTAAATGACCAACCAAAGCAATAGCTAGACTTAAAAAATATCTTCCACCACCCGCATAATCTAACATTGAACCAAATAAAACAAATAGAAATACAAAACTAACTGATACTGAAATTGGAATTCCAAAAATAGCTTCAGAACCAAACCAATGATAACCTACTAATCTGTTAAAAGATAACCCTTGATGTGAAATTATCTCTGGCATAATTTGACCAAAAAACGAGTAGAAATAAAAGATAATAGCAACTATTACAAGAGGTAGGCCAATAGAACGTCTAGTTGCTTCTAAAAGTAAACAAATACCTATCAAACCAATTAATAATTCAACTGGTATTTTGAAAAGGGTATTAAATAAAATTAAATCATAGTCTAAAAGAATTCCATTCCTATCAACTAAACCATGGTAATCAAAAAAAATATAGAAAGTGCTGGTTAATCCTAATAATGATAAAAAGACAGAAAAAATATTAAATTTTTTAAACCGATTAGATTTTAAAAAGGGATATGATAAAAAAACAAGAAAAAGAGCAAATCCTAAATGGATTGCTCTTGCAGGTAAATCAATAAAAACGCCAAAACCCAAAAGGAAAGGTAAAGGTGAAGCATACCATAATTGAAAAAGTGACCATGAAAAAGCAATGAAAGCTACAAATTTAAGTTGAAAATCAGATAAAACTCTGGCCCTACCCTCAATTTCTCCTATTTGTTTTTCAATTTTACTTTTATCTTTATTATTTTTCATTAGATTATAAAAAGCCTACTCAAAAGAATAGGCTTTAAATATTTTAGATTTTAAATTACATCCAACCTTTTTCTTTATAATATTTTTTTGCTCCATTATGTAATGGGGCAGATAGACCGTTTTTAATCATATTTTTTGGATCTAAGTTTTTAAAAGCAGGATGAAGTTTTTTAAAGTCGTCTAAATTTTCGAATACTGCTCTTACAACTTCATATACAATAGCATCGCTTACATCACTGCTTGAAACAAAGGATGCCATTACGCCAAAAGTTACAGCATCATTTTTTTGAGATTTATAAAATGTTCCTGCTGGAATATTTGCAAATGCATAAAAAGGATTGTCATTAACTAATTTTTTTTCTGCATTAGAATTAAGATTTACAAAATTAGCTCCACAAGAGTCTATAGCTTGACCAATAGCACCATTTGGAACCCCAACAGTATATGCTATAGCATCTACTTTCCCGTCACAAAGTGCACCAACTTGCTCAGATGAAGTCAGTTCTGTGGCTTGTTTAAAGTCACTTACCTTAGTTCCCCTTGCTTTCATCAAAACTTCCATTGTCCCTCTTTGTCCAGAACCAGGATTACCAATATTTACAACTTTTCCTTTAAGATCACTCCAAGATTTAATACCGGATGATTTTCCTGCTATAAGTTGAAATGGTTCAGGATGAACAGAAAAAACAGCTCTTAGTTTTTTATATTGTTTGCCTTTCCATTTTGATGTTCCATTGTATGCATGATATTGCCAATCAGATTGAGCTACACCAAATTGTAATTCTCCAGCTTTAATCTGACCAATGTTATAGTTCGACCCACCAGTGGAAGGCGCAGCACATCTTATTCCATGCTTTCTTCCTTTTTTTCTGCCTTCAGCTGCTTCTTTATGAACCATCCTACAAACAGAGTTTCCAACTACAAAATAAACTCCTGTGGGGCCTCCAGTACCAATTGAAATAAAATCAGCAGCAACTGCCCTTTGTAAAAAAGTAGATGAGCTAAAAATTAGCCCTATTGAACCTATTAAAAATAAAAATAACTTTTTCATTTGGCTCCTCCCTATTTTATTGTTTATATTATTAAATTGTAACAAAAATTGTATACTTTTTAATCATTTTTAACAAGATTAATCATTATGAGTGAAGAATTAGTAAATAGCCAATTTAAAGGTTTAGAACCCTCTAGCACACTTCAAATTAACGAAATTTCTCATAAATTAATAACCGAAGGTAAAGAAGTTTTTAAATTTGGTTTAGGACAATCTCCTTTTCCTATTCCAGAGATTATTGTTAATACTCTCAAGAAAAATGCTTTTCAAAAGGATTATCTCAATGTTTCAGGTTTATTAGAATTAAGAGAAGCTGTTTCAAAATATCACACTCTAAAAAATAATTATCATTATAAACCTGATAATATTTTGATTGGCCCAGGTTCAAAAGAACTTTTGTTCCAATGTCAAATGGTAATTAAGAGTTCATTAATATTACCATCTCCTAGTTGGGTTTCTTATGAACCTCAAGCAAGATTTTTAAATAAAAAAGTCTATTGGCTTGAAACTTCAAAAAATAGCAATTGGCACTTAACGGCACAAGCACTAGAGAAGCATTGTTTAAAAAGTAATAAAGAGAGTAAAATGCTGATCTTAAATTCACCAAATAACCCATCAGGAACTAATAACGAAGAACTCGAGAAGATAGCTGTTGTATGTAAAAAAAATAATATAATTGTTATTTCTGATGAAATTTACTCTGAGTTAGACTTCAAAGGAAAATATGAATCTATTACACATTTTTATCCTGAAGGAACTATTATAACGTCTGGTTTGAGCAAATGGTGTGGAGCTGGAGGATGGCGATTAGGAACACTAATTTTTCCAGAAAAACTATCATATTTACGCTCAAAAATAAGATCACTTGCCAGTGAAACCTTTACATCAGTGAGTGCTCCTATTCAATATGCAGCTGTAAAAGCTTATACAGAAAACCATAAAAATTTTTTAGAAAATTCAAGAAAAATATTGAACATTGTTGCTAACTATGTTTTTGAGGAATTAAACTCAGTAAATATAGAGTGTGTAAAACCTCAAGGGGGTTTTTATATGCTCTGTGATTTTACAAATGTAATTTCAAGAAATAACGTAATTAATTCAGCCAACAAACTGTGTAATAAAATACTCAGTGAAACAGGGTTTGCCATGTTACCAGGCAGTAACTTTGGTATTGACGATGAAAAGTTAATAACCAGAATTGCTTTTGTAGATTTTGATGGAAAAAAGGCATTAGAACATATTTCCAAACAAAAAATTAATCAGAAAGACATGTACAGCTTGTTTCCAAAAATAGTAGATGGAATTAATGCTTTAAAAACATGGATTGAGAAAAACTCTGGATAAAAATTAAAATGTTAGAGTATCTTAATATTAACAGCTGAAACTTTGCCTTTATCAGTAGCAACATCATATGATACTGATTGACCTTCATTTAGTGCCTTAAGTCCACTTTTTTCCAAGCTACTTATATGAACAAAAACATCTTTAGACCCATCTTCGGGTGTTATAAAACCAAATCTTTTGTTAATATTAAACCACTTTACCGTTCCATTCATTACATTTTCTCCTTACATCAAAGTTATAAACCTGTAAAATTCAAAATCGAAACAGCATAGTTATTTCATAGAAATTAAATCATGCAGATAGAGTGATTTAATAACAGAATATTTTTTTTTTACAATAGATTAAATTTATTTTTTTATTTAAATTCATCAGAAGTAAATTCATGCAGAACAATTCCTCTACTTCCAACAATTTTATTTGCAAATGTCTTGACCTTGGGTGCATGATATTTATCCAATAGTGTCTGACACTCAACAAAAGCTTTCTCATTTCTATATTCAAAAAGTATTCCTACTCTTGCTACCCCTTCTTTGTTCCAGATTCTAGTTAATACTCTCCTAAGCATACCTGCTTTGGAAAATTCTTTTATTACATCTGGAGTAAAAATCTCCTCTTGTTTGGAGACGTATAACTCAAGTTCATTTTCAGAAATAAACTCTCTTGTAGTATAATTTATTAACTTTGAAATTGTCATTAATACTTATTTCCTTCATTCAAGTAATTTGATTAATATAAAAATATATAATTTATTATAAAAATTTTATAAAATATTTGCTATTACTAATTTTAAGGAGTTTATGATTGAGAATTGCTTGCCTTCAGACCCAACCAAAAAATTCTATAGAATCCGCCCTTAAAGAAGCCATAGAGTTAGCTGATGAAGCTATCAAGGATAAAGCAGATTTTTTATTTTTACCTGAGTATTGTGGTGGAATAATTTCAAATGGCTCAATGTATAATCCCCCATCTGATTTTGAGAAAGATCATCTATTTCTTCGAGAAATTAAAAATTATTGTAAATTAAACAAAATCTATATTTTCATAGGTTCAATAGCCATTAAATCAAAATCGAGTAAAATCTTTAATAGAGGATACCTTATTAACCCTATTGGTAAAATAGTAAGTCAATACGATAAAATTCATTTGTTTGATATTTTCCTGGATAGAGAGTTTCACAAAGAAAGTGACACCGTTCAAAATGGAAATAAAGCAGTTTTGATTAAAACTAAACATGGTACTTTTGGACATACAATTTGTTATGACATTAGGTTTCCACATTTGTATAGAAAATTATCACAAGCTGGAGCACAAATATTATTAGTTCCAGCTGCATTTACAAAAGTAACTGGAAAAGCTCACTGGCACATTTTAAATAGAGCTAGAGCTATTGAAAATATTTCTTTTGTTATTTCAGCATGTTCTTTTGGTAAAATTGCAGGTGGAGGAGAATGTTATGGTCATAGCTTGATAATTGATCCATGGGGAAAAGTTTTAAAAGATGGAGGTAAAGGAAGAGGTGTGATTGTAGATAATATTGATATAAATTTAATTAGTACATTAAGAGAAAAATTACCTAGTTTAAAACATGACAAAAAAATTAACTTAAAGTATTTTAATTTAGATGAATAATATGCAAAACATTATTGAAATTGGTATTATTGGCCTAGGTGCAATGGGATATAATTTTGGGCTAAATTTGATTTCAAAAGGATATATTATTCATGGATACGACAAAAGTTTTAATAAGAGCAAAGTAAAAAATCTGAAAATCTATCCCTCTATTAGTAAATTGTATGACGCAATTAATTCGTCTCCTAAAGTTATAATGTTATCTCTTCCAAATAATGCAGTCGACAAAACAATTTCAAAATTAATTAAAATTATGAATAAGAATGATATTTTAGTTGATTTAGGAAATTCTTTTTATATGGACTCAGTTGAAAGAAGTAAAGTTTTAAAAAAGTTCAATTTGAATTTTTTAGGTATTGGTGTTTCAGGGGGACCCACAGGGGCAAGAAATGGTCCTTCAATTATGGTCGGAGGTTCAAAAAAAGCTTGGTTTCAAATAAATCATCTTTTAAAAAGTGTGGCGGCAAAAGAAAATAATCAAACTTCATGTGTTTATTTTGGTGGTCCAGCGAATGGTCATTTTATTAAAATGGTTCATAATGGAATTGAGTATGCTTTTATGCAAACACTTGCAGAAGTTACGACAATTTTAAGTAAAGTTTATTGCATTAATTATGTCAAACAGAAAGAAATATTTAAAAGTTTTTTAAATACAAACATATCATGCTATCTATTAAAAGTAACTTCTGAAATTATCTCTGCAAAGTCTAAAAATAAGTTCTTTATTGATAAAATTGATTTCACTATAGGACAAAATGGTACCGGAAATTGGACTGTTAAATCTGCTTTAGACCTAAGTGTAAGTGTTCCAACAATATACTCAGCTTTATCAACAAGAAATCTCTCAAAAGATTTCAATATTTATTCGAATAATATTGAAATAAATAATTCTGATAAAAATGTAAAAATCAATCAATCTATATTAATTGATTTAATAATGTTTGTTTTTTCTAGCGCTTTATTTCAGGGAATTTCAATGATAAACGCTTATAATGAAAATTTTTCAGATAAAATTAAATTTCGAGATGTCTTCAAAGCTTGGGCTAACGGGAGCATTTTACAGGGGAAATTTTTAAATATATTTTTTAAGAAACTTAATAATAAAAAAACTATAGATAAAAGTTACCTGAAGGAGTTTATAAGTAGTCAGTTAAAATCTGATTTACTAAAGACAAGAAGTTTAATTAATATTTCTAATAATTTGTCTATACCTCTTCCAGTAATTACTTCATCATTTAATTATTATGACACATTGTTTACAAGCCATAAAATTGGAGAAATAATCCAATTGCAAAGAAGTTATTTTGGTCAACATAAACTGTTAGATAAAAAGAACAATATTTTTATACCAAAATGGGTAAAAAAATAATGAACAAGAAAAAATGTATAGTAATTATGGGTGTTGCTGGGGCTGGTAAAAGTACATTAGGTAATTTATTTACCAAGAAAAAAGATTGTGTTTTTATTGAAGGAGATGATTTGCATAGCAAAGAAAATAAACAAAAAATGAAAAATGGAATTCCTTTAAACGATGAAGATAGATTTTCTTGGTTACAAATAATTAAATCTGAAATTTCCTCAAAAATAATTGATTTTAATGTAATAGTTTCTTGTTCAGCATTAAAAAAAAAATATAGAAGAATTTTAAAAAATGAAAATACATTTTTTGTTTATTTAAAAATTAATAAATCCTTAGCTTCTTCTCGTTTAAAAGCCAGAAAAAATCATTTTATGCCAGATAGCCTCGTTGAAAGTCAGTTTAATGATCTGGAAGAACCTAAAAACGCACTTATAATTTCTGGAAATGAAAATATAAATTCAATTTTTAACATAGTTTTGCAAGAATTTAATCTTTAATATTTTAACCCATTAGGAAATCTAATATCCTTGAAGGCTTGTCTTGTTTTAGAAAAATTTTGCTCATTTACAGCTATAATTTTCAAACTAGAAAGAAAGTAAATTAATAAAAACTTAAAACTCATCTCTTTCCAATAATACTTTTTAATATAATTGAGTTGTCTGGATGCCGCTCTTTTTAAAGAACTTTTTCCATATAATTTTGAAAATTCTTTGTTCACTAAAAAAAACTCTTGTAATGCGAAGTTTAAATCATGTAAAACCTGTCCTTCATTTTCGGAAATTCGACTCTTATCCTCAATTGGGTTGTAGAAAATTAAATCAGTAGATTCTACAAATGGTCCTCTAGCGCTCATCATTAATTCTATATAATAATCTGGACAAAATATTTTTTCATTACACCCACCAAATGAATTGATCGTTTGTCTTTCAAAAAATGTACATGATAGATTCATGTTTGAAACGTGTAATGATTTTTGAATAAAATTTTCATGAAAAATATAATTTTTATTTTGATTTATATATGGTTTATTTTTTTCAAAAAACTTCTTAAGAGAGATCTCTAATTTCTGAAACGTCTTTACGTTTCTTGAAAAACTCAATACAGGTTCATTAGTATCTTTGAGAAATGGTTGTATTAAATTAGAAGTTGCATTAGGAACAAGAATATCATCTCCATCAACAAATTTGATGTATTTTCCTTTGGCGTGTTTTAAACCAAGGTTACATGCAAATGGAGGACCTTTATTGGTTTGATTAAATAAAAAAATTCTCTCATCTTTTTTTGAGAAACGGTCTAATAACTTTAAACTATTATCTATTGATCCATCATTAACTAGTATTATTTCAAAACTATATTCATGAGTTTGTGCTAATACCGCTTCTATAACTTGTTTGATAAATTTTTCTTTGTTAAAAATTGTAATAATATATGAAATTAATGGTTGATTTTTACTTTTAATCATTTAATTCTCATGAGTGTAATAACTAAATTAATATATTGTAACATAAGTTTTGTAAATTAACTGGTTGATTTTTGTCTATTTTTTCTGTCTCAAAAAAAAGAGTTCTGGTAACAGGTGGTGCCGGTTTTCTTGGATTTCATCTCTGCAAAAAACTCTTGGAAAAAGGTTATGAAGTTTTAGCAATTGATAATTTTTTTAGTGGGTTTAGGGATAATATTATTGAATTGCAAAAATTCCCATCCTTTGAATTTGTTAGAATGGATGTAAAATCAAAGATGAATTTTAAACTGGATTTAATTTTTAATTTAGCATGTCCTGCAAGTCCTGTTCACTATCAAAAAGATCCTGTAGAAACACTTACTACTTGTATTCAGGGAGCAATAAATGTTTTAAACTTAGCTAATGATAATAACGCTACGGTATTTCAAGCTTCCACATCTGAAGTTTATGGAGACCCTAAGGTTCACCCACAAACTGAAAATTATTGGGGAAATGTAAATCCTATAGGACATAGAGCATGTTATGATGAGGGAAAACGTTGTGCAGAAACATTATTTTTTGATTATCATAGACAATTTAATACAAAAATAAAAGTAGCTAGAATATTTAACACATATGGTCCTAGAATGTCTCTTGATGATGGAAGAGTAATTTCAAATTTTATTTCTCAAGCAATAAAAGGTGAGAAAATATCTATTTATGGTAATGGAGAACAAACAAGAAGTTTTTGTTATGTTGACGATTTAGTAGACGGGATAATTAATTTAACTCTATCTACATCACCTCTTGTTGGACCTGTTAATTTGGGAAATCCAGAAGAAATTAAAATAATAGATATTGCTAAGAAAATTATTGAACTAACAAAATCAACATCCAAAATTTCATTTCATTCATTACCAATGGACGATCCTGTGCAAAGAAATCCAGATATTTCATTAGCTAAAGATAAATTGTCTTGGAAACCTATAATAACTTTGGATTCAGGTCTATTAAAAACTATAGATTTTTTCAAGAGTGTTATTGATAAAAAAAGGTAAAAAAAATGGAAAAGTTAAAAAATGTATTAATTGTCGGTGGTTCTAGTTCTTTGGGTTTGTCATTAGTAAGTTCATTTTTAAAACGTAATTGTCAAGTTTGCTATACTTATAACAAAAACAAAAACATTTTTGATAAAAATGTTACGAGCATTAATTTAGACCTAAAGTCAGAAAAAAGTATATCTATTTTTGTTGACAGTCTAAAAAATAAAGAAAAATTTGATATAGTTATTTTTTTACCTGCCCTACTTTTTGGTAAAAAACTTGAAGATTATTTATTTAATGAAATTCATGATTGTATGAGTGTAAACTTTAATTCACAAGCTTACATTTTAAGTAAAATTTTAAAAAAATTATCTAATCAATGTTGTATTTTATTTGTTTCATCAATATCTGGAGAAAAAGGAAGCTATGACCCAATCTATGCAGCTAGTAAAGGCGCACAAATAGCATTTGTCAAATCTTTATCAAACTGGCTGTCTCCAAAATTAAGAATTAACGTAATTTCACCAAGTTTGATTGAGGATAGTAAAATGTATTATGAAATGGATGAAAAAAGAAGAAACTTTCATAAGTCGTCTAATCCTATGAACAAACTTTTAACTAAAGAAGAATTATCTGAAATTATTTGTGATATAACTTCAGAACATTGGAGTCATTTCAATGGACAAATATTACCAGTTAATGGAGGACAATATTCTTAAAAATGGTGCAAATGTTGCTATCATTGGCTGTGGGATATTTGGAGCACTAACTGCGATTGAATTGTCAAAAAAAGGTAATAAAGTAACTATTTATGAAAGTCTAAAAAAAATTCTTAATGGAGCCTCTTTAAATAATCAAAATCGTCTCCATTTAGGCTTTCACTATCCAAGAAGTGATATTACAGCTCAACAATGTATAAAAACATTTCAAGATTTTAAGTCTGAATTTAAAGCCTCTATAAATGAAAATTTTCAAAACGCCTACTTCATTGCAAGCAAAGGAAGTCTAACATCAGCAAAAAAGTATTTAAGTTTTTGTAATAGAAATAATCTAAATTATGAAACAATAGATATTAAAAGTTTTAAACCAAATATAAAAAATGTATCTCTTGGAATTACAACAAACGAAGTAGTTTATGATTGCAAAATTCTTAGAGATCTAATTTTAAAAAAACTTGACGAATACAACATAAAAATAAAAAAAAACTGTAAAATAAATAGAGTTTCTTTTAATTACAACAAATATAAATTATATACTTTGGACAATACATTCAGCGATTATGATGTTTTAATTAATTCTAGTTACGCTGATATCAATAGATTAACTAAACAACTTGGATATAATATTGCAGAGCAACAATATGAATATACAATAGTTCCTATAATACAATGGAAAGATATTAAAAAAGGTATAACTATTTTAGATGGTAAGTTCATGACTATTTTACCCTATGGTAAAACTAATAAATTTCTTCTATATCATGTTAAACATTCAGTTTATAAAACCAAAATTCAGCAAAGACTTCCATTAGACTGGAATACAGATAATAAAAGTATAATTGATTTGGAAAACCAAAAATATATTACCTTAAAAATGATAAAATCTTGCAGTGAATTTTTACCTGATTTAATAGACGCTAAATTTTATTCCTGTCTTCAAGGACCCAGAATGGTCTTAAAAAACCATGACCACGACGATAAAAGAACATCGTCTTTAAATGAATATGGAAACAATTACTTTACGATATATTCTGGTAAGATAGATCATGCAATAGAAGTTTCCAAGAAAATAGCTAACATAGTTTAATGTAGAAAATTTTAAACATTATTATTTTCTTTCTCTTCTTCGATTTCAAGCCAACGTGTTTCAAGTTTTTCTAATTCTGATTTTGCCAAAACTAACCTCTCACTTGATGTATTAAAATCTTCAGGATCGTTTTGATATAAATCTGGATTAGTCAGCTTTTTTGTTAAATTATCAATTTCAATTTCTTTTTCTAATATTCTAGAAGGTAGATTCTTTAATTCAAATTCTAACTTGAAGCTTAATTTTCTCTTTCCTTGAGTATTTTTTTCTTTTATTTCCTTGTTTTGACTTTCACTTTTGTTTAGAAAATTATCATTTTTTAGAAATTGTTTTTGTTTTTTTAAATAGTCACTATATCCACCAACACATTGATTAACAACTCCGTTACCTTCAAAGCCTATAATCTTTGTAACAGTTTGATCCAGAAAATCCCTATCATGAGATACAATTAATAAGGTTCCTTTATAGTTTATTAAAATTTCTTCTAAAATGTCTAACGTATCCATATCAAGATCATTAGTTGGTTCGTCAAGTATTAAGAGTGACTTTGGATTGGCTAATATCTTGGCTAAAAGTAGACGGTTTTTTTCACCCCCTGATAGCTGAAAAACTTTTTCATTTATTTTTTTAGGATCAAACAGAAAGTCTTTCAAGTAACCATAAATATGTCTTTGCTTACCTAAAACTTCAATATAATCCCCTCCCATAGGAGATAAAACATCCTTTAATGTTGAATTATTATCTAAAATTCGCCTATTTTGGTCAAAATATGATATCTCAATATCTTTCTTTATTTTAACTTTACCTAAATCCGGATCAATTTCTTTTAATAAAAGTTTCAAAAAAGTAGTTTTGCCAGAACCATTTTTCCCTAAAATTCCAATCCTATCTCCTCGTTGGATCCGTAAGTTAAATTTATTTAAAATTTTTATATCAATATCTTTTTGTTTATATGACTTATAAACGTTAAAAAATTCACCTATCATTTTGGAACTATTTTCAAATTGGTCAGGAATTTTATAAGAAATTTTTGAAACAGCTTTACGATAAGATGATTCATCATCTTTTAGTTTCTTTTTCATTTCTTGAACTTTCTCTAATCTTCTTATGTTTCTTTTAACCCTTGCCTTAACGCCTCTTGATGCCCACTCAATATCTACTAACATACTCTGTTTTCTGTTTTTTAATTCTCTGGCCTCTTGATCTAGTAAATCACTTGACCAATTATCGAAGTCTTTAAAGCCTTTTGGACTTACTCTCAAATTCCCTCTATCAAGCCAAAAAACTCTATTAGTCACATTTTTTAAAAACATCTTATCATGAGAAACGCATAGGAATGTTCCTGGATAATTTAACAAATAATTTTCTAACCAATTTATTGCATCAAGATCTAAATGATTTGTTGGTTCATCTAGCAATAGAATTTCTGGTTCTTCAACCAATGATCTAGCTAGAGCCGCTCTCCTTAATTGCCCACCAGATAATAATGTCATGTTTTGTGAGATGTTTAGGTCTAATGAACTAGCAATTATATCAACTTTATATTTTAAACTTTCTTTATCCTCTTGCTTAAATTTTCTAAAAATATAATCGAAAATAGTTTCATTATTAATTTTTTCATTGTCTTGTTTTAAATATCCAATTGAAATACCAATATCTTCCCATCTTTCTCCTTCATCTAAATCTAAAAAACCAGTTATTACATTCATTAAAGTTGATTTACCAACTCCATTTTTACCAACTAGTGCTATACGACTTCCTCTATGAATATTAAAACTTAAATTTTCAAAAATTGGTTTTTCATTAAATCTAACCATTGCTTCTTTTATTGATAAGATTAACTGGGATGACATATTTGGGATTCCAAAGTTTCTAAAATTAATTATTTAAAAATATGATATTATCTTATAAAATGAGTTCAATATAAATAATTTCAATTATGTATTAATAATTATTATAACATCATTTAGGATTAATATTGATTTCAAAAACAAAATTTTCTTCAAGTATAGATTACATAGATTTTAAAATTTTAAATAATGTTAATGATAAAAATTACAAAGTCACAATAAAACATCTTGAAAAGGCCGTCACTAAAACTGGTTTTTTTGTCCTTAAAAACTCACCAATTTCTTCTAAAATCACCAAAAGTTTATTCGAGCAATATAAATTATTTTTTAAAAAGCCACCAAGTGAAAAAAATAAAGTAAATATGTTAAATACAAATTCAAACCGTGGATGGGGTCCTTCTAAAAGTGAGCAAGTGAACAATAATTTTAATCCTGATTATAAAGAAATTTTTGATTGTGGCCCTCAAATTGATTATGATCATAAATTTAAAAACCTACCTTACTATGCTTCTAATATATGGCCGAAAGATATGCCTTTATTAAAAAAAACAGCTATTTCTTTTTACAATCAGTGTAATGAATTAGGTATTATACTTTTAAATAAAATAGCAAAAGTGATAAATCTTCCTGAAAATTATTTTTCAGATAAATTTGATTTACCTATGGCGCTTTTGAGATGTAATTTTTATCCTGAAAGACCTACTTTTTCTGCAGATAAAGATTATGGTATTGCCCCGCATACAGATTATGGTTGTTTAACTTTACTTTTTACCGAGGGCGAACCTGGATTGGAAATCAAAACATTATCGGGAAAATGGGAAAAAATTTATGCAAAACAGGAAGATATTATTATTAATTTTGGTGACATGCTTCAACTCTGGTCAAATGAAATTGTAAAGGCTACTCAACATCGTGTTCATGGTTCTAAAAACGTTCGCTATTCTATTCCTTTCTTTTTTAACCCAAGACATGATACTTTGATTTCAGAGATTAATAAAAAGAAGCTATTGGCTGGGGAATATCTGGCTTATAAATTTGATACAACTTATCAACACAGAAAATAAAATATTTAATTGAGGATAAATTGAAAATTAAAAAAATTGAAGTTTATGTAATTGGACCTGAAGAACGCCATTACACTTGGTCTGAAGATATTCCTGAAGTTTACCAGACAAATACCATTATAAGAATTTTTACAGATGAAAATATTATTGGTGAGGCAGCTGTATGGAACGCAACATATTTCGAATATGACAAATATACAGCAGAATCTTTAAGACATTTATTACCGATACTTATCAACAAAGACCCAATTGATAGAGAAGCAATACTATATGATATAAGACCTCGAGTTTTTCCCCAGCCTCCGGGAGCTCAAGCTCTAATTGATAATGGATTGTGGGATATTTTTGGTAAAGCATCCAATTTACCCATTTATAAATTATTAGGTGGTAGGAGAGACAAAATCAAATCTTATGCAAGTACTGTCATGTACGATACAATAGATGAATATTTACAAGTTATCGAAAAAATGAAAAATGAGGGTTTTTCAGCAGTAAAGTTCCATACATGGTGTATACCTGAAAAAGATCTTGAATTAGCAAAGGCAGCTCGAAAAGCATTTCCAAATATGTCTCTAATGCTTGATGCAGAAAATAATTATGATTTAGAAAACTCACTTAGAATTGCAAAAGAATTAGATAAACTTGATTTCACTTGGTTTGAAGCTCCACTGCCTGATTACGATTTTGTAGGCTACAAAAAAATTACTGAAAGTGTTGGTATAAAAGTTCTACCATCTGGCAATTGGATTACTGATTTGCAAAGGTTTTCTGATGCATTAAATAATAAAGTTTGGTCAGCAGCAAGAACTGATATGGCTATGATTGGAGGAATAACGAATGGTAAAAAAGCTATGGATATTTCTTCCATTAATGGGTTTGATTGTGAAATTATGTCTTGGGGTTATACTTTGGTATCTGCAGCTAATTTACACTTAATGCTATCGTCTGATAATTGTACCTATTATGAACAACCTTTACCATACGAAATGTTTGAATATGGTATGCATGATATTTTGAGAACAAATAAAGATGGATACATGTATGCTCCTATAAAACCTGGGCTTGGCATGGAAGTTAATTGGGAATTAATGAAAAAAAGAGTTATACATTCATTTATTTGTGACGAAAATAAAAAAATAGGTTTTGTCCACTCTTAATTTATAATGTTTTATAAAAATACTAAGCTTTGAAAAAATTTATATTCATACTAAATGATCTTCTCTCTCCGCTTGTATAAAATGGATATACAGTATGTAATAAACTAGACGGAAAAACATAAAAATCACCTATTTGTGGTTTTACTCGCATTAATGTTAAATCTGTATCTGATTTAGAGCCATGTATGAATTGAATATGACCATTGGAGGCTAATGAATCTTTTGAGTCCTCATTCCACTCTTCTTCAATATTTTTAGGTAATTTAAGATATCCAACACAAGACAATCTGCAATCTTCATGAAAATGTACTGGATTATACTCATTTTCAAATTGTCTAACAAACCATCCAGTCTTTATTTCAAAATTATAGTTATTGTTTGGTTGATATTCATTTTTTAGCAACCTTCGTGTTTCAGTAAACATGAAGTATTCGAGTAAAAAAAACTTTAAATTATTGCCAATTATGGAAATCACTTTATTATCAAATTTTAACTCTTTTGTTTCCTTATTTCTAATTTTTCTAATTACATTTGTATTGTATTTGTTTTTTACTTCAGATAATTCATCTAGTCTTTTATCTAATATTGAATTCAGTTGATTTACAAGTGTTTTATCCATTTGAAAAAACCCTATTGAAGGACCAAAAGGTGATAAAAATTGTTTGTTTTTCGTAGGTTGGAAAATTGGCATTAAGATTTTAAGCAATACTTATACCAATTAATAATAACTTAATTTTTATATTAATTATTTATAATTAATTCAATGTACTTTTAATCTCTTTCCATTGGAAGTTTTTCATTTATTGCCCATTCACTCAGTGAATTATCATATACTTGAAGAAAATCAAATCCTAATTGATATAAAACAAATGCATCTAATGTGGCAGCGATACCTCCTCCACAATAATTGATTATTTGATGGTTTGAAGTTATACCCTCCTGTTCAAAAATTTTCATTACCTCATGAGGTTCCTTTAATTTTCCATTCATCTCATTAATTAATTTGTGAAAAGGAATATTGATACTATTAGGTATTCTCCCTGGTCGGCCATATCTAGTGTTGTCACCTCTATGTATATCATTTGTCAGTGCATTTAATAAAATACAGGATTTATCATTTATTTTTTTCAAAATTATATCTTTTGTTACAAATGCACTTTTTTTTAGCTTTATATCAAAGTTAACACTTTTAAACGTTTTTACATTTGTTTCAACTGGGAGACCCTTGTTTTTCCAATCATTAAAACCCCCGTCTAAAATAGCAGCATTTTCAAAACCTAGATAATATAACATCCACCAAATTCGGGTCGACCATTGGAGACCATTTCTAGAATACAATACAATTTTATAAGGATTACCTATTCCCAAATCAGAAAAGCCTTTTGCTAAATTTTTGTGATTGGGTAAAGTAAAACGATACTTGCTATTGTTGTTAGATAAGTCTTTTTGTAAATCTATGTAAGCTGAATGTGGGATATGTTCTTTTTTATATTCCGAAAATCCACTTTCAACAATATAGGGTTTGTTTGGATCATTATCTGTATAATGCAAGTAAGTTGTACAATCATAAACCCTAATATTGTCGTCACCAATCTTATTGTATAACCAGCTACAGTCAACGATTGCATTAGGAAATTTCCATTTTAATAAATCAATCATATATCAGTATAGATAAAAATTATGGTTCTAAGTATAAACTTCCTCCACCTGTTCGGGACTCTAAAACTTCATGCGCTTTTGATGCTTTTTCCAAGTTATAACTTTTCGCTTTTGGTATTTTAAACGAATGATTTTTCATATATTCAAAAACTGAATTGGACATCGTTCTATATTTTTTAATATTTCGAATGTAATGAAATATTATTGGTCTAGTGATAGTAAGTGATTTTTTTGATAAGCTCGACATAGTAACAGGTTGAACGGGACCTGAGGATTGTCCAAAGTTTACAAGATGACCGCAAAATTTCAGAGATTCCATTGATAGGTCAAATGTATCGAAACCTACAGAATCATATACAACATCAACGCCTTTACCATTTGTTATATCATTGATATGATCTAAAAAATTCTTATCATCATAAAGAAATGCGTGTTTACACCCATAACTTCTTGCTAATTCTACTTTCTCTTTGTTACTTACCAAACCTAAAACGGTAATATTTAAAAAACTTGCCCATTGACATAGTAACCTTCCTACACCTCCAGATGCAGCAGTAACTAAAATTATTTTATTAGAATTAATATTTGTAACTTCTTCCAATAACATTTTCACTGTTAATGCTCTAGAAAAATTTGTTGCTATCAATTCATCAGAGATGTTGTCAGGAATTTTAATTGCTAAGTTTCTATTTAAAACCCTGTGACTTGCATAAGCACCATAATCGCTTGTAATATAAGCTATTCTATCACCTTCTTTAAACTCTTTTTCACCCTTACCAATTTGTTCAATTTTGCCTACTGCCTCAACTCCAGGTATTCCAGGTAATTTTAATGTTTTGTACAAACCTGTTCGCACATAGATATCATGAAAATGGACTCCTATGGCTGTTTGACTTATGAATATTTCACCTTGTTTAGGATTATTGACATTTATCGTGTCCAATTTAAGTTTTTCTGGACTTCCATGTTCTCTTAAAACAATAGCACTAGCTTTGTACATAAATTTTTATTATTTCTATTAATTTATATTGCCTTAGATTTATAAATCTTTTTGAATAGATATTCTAGATCTTTGGTATATTTTTCGGAATTAAATAAGTGTGAAGTTTTTATTTTTTTCTGAAGTTTCTTTTTTAAATCAAGAAGTTTTTTAGGATCACTTGCATAATAAAAGATTATTTTTTCATAATCATTAATGTTATGCGTGATTAACTCTGGTAATCCAATAGAATTAAGTAAACTGGCACCAACTCTCGCTGAAAACTGTTTTCCAACTTTAGTTATGACAGGTAAACCTGACCACAGAGCTTCACAAGCTGTTGTATGTGCATTGTAATTGAAGGTATCCAAGAAAAGGTCGGCGAGTCTATGTCTAGCAAGATGAACTTCCATATCTACCTTTTCAGCAAAAATTAGTCTTTTGGCATCGATACCATGCTTTTGAACTTCATTTTGTAAATTTTTTGTAGCCCATTCATTTGTTTTTCTTAACCAAAGAACACTATTTTTAATATTTTTTAACAGCCTTATCCATATTGAAAATACGGTTGGATCTATTTTGTAATTATTATTAAAACAACAAAAAACGAAAGAGGAATCAGGAAGACCAAACTGTCTTTTATTAATTATTTTACTAGAAATTTTTCTTGTATTATCTGTTGGCATAAATGAATGAGGCATATTAATAATTTTTTCAGAATAAAATTCTCTAAATTTTTTATCTATTACAATTTTGTCTGCTATTATATAATCAATGAAATTTGTCCCCATAGTACTTGGAAAACCTAAATAATTTATTTGAATTGGTGCCAATCTTTTTGAAAATAATTCAGTACGAGCATTATTTGTATAACCCGTTAAATCTATTGCAATTTGAATATTAAATTTTTTGACTTCATTTAATATTTTTTCATCATTTAAATTTTTAACATCATGAAAAAAGTCAACAGAATTAATTATACGATTTCTCATGCAATCTTTTTTTTCAATACCATATGAGAAAGCATGTACCTCAAAATCTTCTCTATTATGTAATTCTAATACTCTACACAATAGATGACTTACAGGATGATCATAAAAGTCTGCACTAAAATAGGCAATTGGAATCTTTTTGTGACTTAAATTTTTACAAACAGTATTTTTTGTAGTTTTAAAATAATTATTTTTAACCCAATTTTTTGATCTTAATTGCTGATTTAAAGGGTTATCTTCCGCAAATAATAACGAAAAAGGTGTGACATGTTGCCCTGAAATACCAATCTTATCTTTAACTTTATTAAATAGAGAAAATGCTCTAAAATCCGAGGTATTGGCTAACAAAAAAAGTTTAGAAACATATGCTTCAGAAAACTCAGGATTAATCTCAAAAGATTTTGTATATGATTTAATAGCCATATCAAGTTGACCCCTATCTTCATAAACCTTAGCTAAATTGAAGTGAGCTCTTGAATGATTAAAGTCAAGCTTTATAGCGTTCAAAAAAGCTTCTTGTGCATAATTTAGATTACCATTTTTTTTATAAATCACGCCAAGATTATTGTAAGCTTCACTATAATTTGGCTTAAATCTAATTGCTTGTAAAAAAGATTTTATAGCTTCTTTAGGTTTTCCAATTTCTTGTAATGCATTACCCATATTATTATATGCTATATGAAATTTTGGATTTATATTTATAGCATTTTTGTAGGATTTTATAGCATTGAAAAAATCTGCATTTGATTTATAAGAATTTCCCAAATTAAAATGAGTATTTGCATCATTTGGGTCCATACTTATTGATTTAAGATAATATTCAATAGACTTTTTAAATCTATTTTGTTCTTTATAAACAACACCTAAATTAGAAAAAATTTTACTGTCATTTTTGTTTAATTTTGCTCCTTTAAGGAAACAATTTTCTGCATCTTCAAATTGTTTTAAACTTAAATGAGTGGCACCCATTATTTTCCATAAAATAAAAGAATCCGGATATTCTTTAACAAACTTTTGTATATCAATTAAAATTGTCTCAAATTCTTGATTTTCATATTTTTTTACAAGTTTATTTATAATATCATCATTTAATATTTTATTCATTTATCCAACTTTTTACTTCATCTAAATATTCTGGAAAATAATGAGATATTTTAGTTAAATCAAAAGATGATAAAATAGCAGTATTGGGCTCACGTTTTAACAAAAAAGTTATGGAAAAATTTATTAAATCTTCTTTAGACTTTAAATTATTTGTCATTTTTTTGTGAGTTTCATCAGACAAAAAAATAATATGATTTGTTATATTATTAGAAGTTATCT
>QCNS01000013.1 GCA_003210055.1 SAR116 cluster bacterium AG-426-I14 | reverse complement strand
AAATATCCTAACACCTCTATCCTTAATTTGCTGAGTTAGTCTCTTTCTTAAGTCTATATCAAAACCCCTTAAAACATAGTCAGAACGAAAAACTAGACTTGTATCAACACCAAAACCAGAAAAAATACCTGCAAATTCTACCGCAATATAACCTGAACCATAGATAACGATTGATTTAGGAAGTTGAACTAAGTCAAGCGCTTTATCTGAATTAATCATAAATTGATTTCCATTAAAATTAGGAAAGAAAGATTTGCCTCCCACGGCAAGCATAATTTTTTTAGAAGAAATTACTGTTTCTTTGTTTTCTTCAGATATTTGTACTTCATTAGGTGAAATTAATTTTCCGTAACCATTGAACAAATCGCACCCTGAATTCAATATCAGGCTTTTATAAATTTGATGAAGTCTGTCTAATTCTTTATTTTTCTTTATAATTAAATCATGCCAATTAGATTTATAATCACTAATACTCCAACAATAACCAATAGCGTCTTCAACATTTTTTGAAAACTCTGATCCGTATATTAGTAATTTTTTTGGAACACAACCTCTAAGAACACATGTTCCACCTGGTCTATCAGCCTCTACTACTGCGGTTTTGGCGCCAAAACCTGCCGCAATCCTAGCAGCTCTGGTGCCCCCTGAACCTGCCCCAATGACGATAAGATCATAATCAAAACTTTTCATTTGTTACTTTCCATTTCTTTAGAGTATGATTTATATATTTTTTAATTCAAATTATGCTTTTAAGCAAACTTTTAAAGGTAGAATAGTTATGACAAAGGACTTGGAAGGAATATTAGTTGTATCAATAGAGCAAGCGGTTGCGGCTCCTTATTTATCAAGTAGACTTGCTGATGCTGGAGCCAGAGTGATTAAAATAGAGAGACCAGAAGGTGATTTTGCTAGAAATTATGACACATTAGTTAATGGGGACAGCGCTTATTTTGTTTGGTTAAATCGAGGAAAAGAGTCTATTTCATTAAATTTAAAAGATAAAAATGAACTTCAAGTTCTAAAAAATATTATTAAAAAATCAGATATCCTTATTCAAAATTTAGCACCTGGAGCTTTTGAGAGATTAGGTTTAAGTATCGATGATCTTAGAGATGAGTTTCCAAGTTTAATTACATGCTCTATCACTGGCTTTGGTGAAAAAGGCCCCTATATGAAGCAAAAAGCCTATGATATGCTCATACAAGCTGAAACAGGCCTAACAGACCTAACTGGTGTCCCAGAAAATGATATAGAAAAAGGAAGGGCAAGGGTTGGAGTGTCGGTATGTGACATCTCTGCAGGCATGACTGCTTTAAACGCAGTTTTACAAGCCTTAATAGCCAGAAATAATTCTAACAAGGGTAGACATATTTCTGTGTCCCTATTTTCTGCTTTGTCAGACTGGATGAATGTTCCATATCTTCAGTATGTTTATTCCAAAAAAGAACCAAAAAGGTGTGGCATTAGACATCCAACTATTACACCCTACGCTTCTTTCCGATGTGGAGATAACCTTGAAATTTTAATTGGAATACAAAATGAAAGAGAATGGATAAATTTTTGTAAATATGTTTTAGATAACGAAGAATTAGCTTGTGACAAATTGTATTCTTCAAATAGTTTAAGAGTTAAAAATAATGAAAACCTAGAAAAAATAATTAACGAAAAATTTTTAAACTTTTCAAGGGAAGAAATAATTAAGAAATGCAATTTAGGTGGCATAGCCTTTGGAAGAATATCTAACATTAAACAATTTTCAAAACATCCTCAAAATCAATTTATAGAAATTGATGCGCCCAACGGTAAAGTCAAAATGGTTGCACCAGGAGCAGAGCACAATGGAAAACATTTATTTGCTAAAAAAGTACCAAAAATTAATGAAAATGGAAATAGCATCAGAAAAGAATTCAAATAATTAAAAGTTTGTAATCCCTTTCATTGTAACACCAGATGATTTTGTACTAGTAAAAGAAATAATCTCTTTTGTATTTGATTGCTTCACTTTTATTTTAAGATTTTCATTAGCAAATACAGGGGCAACTCCTAAATGAACAAATTTTTTAGCTTTTCTATCTGCCAATCTCTCTGAAGTTCTAAGCAAAAAAGTTGCTTGCAATGGACCATGAAAAACAAGGTCTCTATATTTTTCTTCCTTTTTACAATACTCAAAATCGTAATGAATTCTGTGACCATTAAATGTTATCGCGGAATATCTAAATAACAATGTTGGATGTGTAAAGATTTCTTCTTCTAAATCACCTTTTTTAAATGGAAATTCAATTTTAAAATTTGTTTCATTCTGATTTATTTCTCTGTAAACAATATCCTGAAACTCTTCCAAGATTTTGTTGTTTTTAACATAAAATTCATGCTTTACCTTTACAAAACATAATTTACCTGTTTTCCCTTTTTTTAGAACAACATCAAAGATAGAAGATTCTCTTATAACCTCGTCACCAATGTAAAAATTAGAAAAAAAAGTTGTTTGACATCCGGCCCACATTCTTCTTGGAAGAGAAACTGGAGGCAGAAAAGATCCCCTTGCAGCATGAGAGTCGTTTCCTAATTCTGATGTTCTTGTAATAGGAGGAGCTATCGCCCAATGAATTCCTGAAGAAGCAATATCTCCAATTTTTGGATCTCCAACTTTAATATCCAAAGTTGCTCTAAATTTTTGTTCTAAATTAGGAGTTAAGATATCTTTTACAATTTCTTTTTTTCCTATCCAATTCTCTAATTTTTTAATGTCAAAATTGTTGTTCATAATTTGATATTTTTGTTTGTTAATATTTAGTAATTAAATATATTAATTCTTATTCATAATATCAAAGGGTTTTAGATGAAAAAAATACTTGAAAAAAAAATAGGCATTATAGGCTGCGGAACAATGGGATTGCCCATGTTGAAAGTTCTAAAAAAGAAAAATATTGATGTCACAGGACATGATATAAAAAATAAGAGTAATTTTAAAAAATTTAAAAATACTTTTATTGAGAACAAGTTTTCATTCTTTAGTCAAAATGAAATAATAATTAGTGCTGTTAGAGATATAAAACAGACACTAGAAATTTGTGAAGGTAAAAATGGATTGTTTCAATTTAAAGAAAAAAAAATACTCATAATTTCTTCAACTTTATCTCCTTTGTTTTTAAAAAAACTAAAATCAAAAACCCCAAAAAATATATCCTTAATTGATGCACCGATGTCTGGGGCGCCAATGAGTGCCAAAAACGGGTCCTTGACTTTTATGATTGGCTGTTCAAAAAAACAGTTTGAGTTTATACTTCCATTACTAAAAATTCTAGGAAAAAAAATTAAATATATTGGTTCCTTTGGCCAAGGTATGTCAGTTAAAGTTCTTAACAATTTTGTTGCTTCATGTACTGTTGTTGCAATTCGAAATGTTCTTTCTAAATCTAATAGTTTTGGAATAAAACGAAACCAATTACTTGACGTTTTAAAAGACTCGTCGGGACAAACGTGGTTTGGTAACAATTTAAATGATATTGATTGGGCTAGAGAAGATTATGATAAAGATAATACAATTGGAATACTTGAAAAAGATGTTAATAGTTTTTTAGATGGAATAAATAAAACTACACCCAATAATTTAGGAATGCAAAGTTTTCAAAAAGCTCTAATCAAAGGCCTACAAAATATACCCCCATATCGAAAAAAAAATTAATATATCCCTTCTTCAATACCAATTGCAAAGTTCAAACTTGCCTCAGATACTAGAGTGACGAAGTTATCATTCCATTGACCTTTTAAAATTAATGGTTTTAGAACTTGTTTCCATTTCAAGCCAAGTATTATTCTATTCAATGCTCTTTCAGAGCCTTCGCCATCTAAACCAGCTCTTACATAATAAAAAACTGGCAATCCTTGTGATTTTTCCAAAAGATCATTGTAGCATCTATCAAAAAAATCTTTAGTGGCTCCAGCCATATAACCAAAGTTTTCAATAGTACCAATCATTATCCCATCAGATTGCAAGACGTCATTAGAAGTAATGTTAAAAGGTGAATACATTTCAACTTTTAATTTTAATTTATGGGACTTAATTGTATCTAAAACAGTATCAGATAGTATTTTAGTGTTTTCAGAAGGACAATGAGAGACGAAAATTATTTTTTTATCTATAGACACCATCCCACTCTTTGACTTCTTTTAAATTCCCATTTTTATCCAACTCTGGCCTGTTTTTAGTGAAAGTATTTTCTTCACCTACCACACCGTAATTCATATATCCAAGCCTGACTAATGGCCTTGCTTTTGAAGCATCAAACAGACCATCAATTATATAATTGTCATCAATATAAATTCCTAAAACCTTCCCAAAAATCACATAAGTTCCTAAGCCCTCTGACCTATCAGATCCAGGTAAATCAATAGTTTTCCAATATTTACATTCAAGAGCTGCTGGACTTTCCTTTACAAAAGGTGCATCAACAATTTTACCTTGGCTAAACTTTAATCCAGTCAATTTAAACTCATCAACAGAATATTCCGCAGGCGCAGAACTTCCATTCATCCCATCAAATAATTTTTCAACTGCAAGAGAAAATGTAAAAACACCAGTTTCTTCAATATTCTTCACACTATCTTTAATTCCCACAGAAGAAAACATGACAAAATGAGGTTTGTCTGCAACAGCATTGAAGTAACTATATGGGGCTAAATTCTGAACACCCGAAATACCTTTAGAACCAATCCAACCTATTGGTCTGGGGGCAACAATAGCTTTAAATGGATCATGTGGCAATCCATGATCATTTTTCTCACAATCATAATGCATAAAAACCTCACCTCCTGAAAAAATATAATATAAACTTTTTATATACTATAGAAAAAAATTATATTTTGGATGTAATTAATATTAAATAGTTAAAACTTGGTAAAATAAGGAAAAATTTATGAATAAAAAAATAAATGTTAAAACTATTGGATTTATAGGATTAGGTGTAATGGGCATGCCAATGTTCAAAAACTTATGCAGTAATAAAAATTTAAATGTAAATGGATATGATATTAATTCTTTAAAGTTAAATGAAATTAAGAAGCTAAAACTAAGTGTCTCCTCAAATATTGAAAATATTTTTGAGATTAGTGATTTAGTTATCACTTGTTTACCTAGTGGAAAAGATGTTGAAGAGGTATATTTTAAAAATAAAATGATAAATTTAGTAAAAAAAAATCAAATTATTATTGATATGTCAACATCCCAACCAGCCTTAATGACAAAAATCGAAAATAAAATAAGAAATAAAGGAGCTTATTTTGTTGACGCACCAATTGCTAGGACAAGACAAGCCGCCATAGATGGAACTCTTGCTATAATGGTTGGTTGCAGTAAAAATATTTTTAAAATAATAAAACCTATACTTAGCTTAATTGGTAACGACATATTACATTGTGGAGAAGTTGGATCTGGGCAATTTACTAAAATTCTTAACAATATGATTTTATTTCAAAACGTATTAGCTTTGTGTGAAGCATCAAAAATAGCTGAAAATTATAACCTTAATTGTGAAAAATTATTTCAAAATATTTCTAAATGCTCAGGTAATAGTTTTGCACTTCAAAATCATGGCATGAAAAGTATTGTCAATGATCACTATCCTAATCCTGCGTTTTCAGTAAAATATGCTCAAAAAGATTTATCTTACGCTTTAGAACTTGCAGGAAATAAAAAAATTAGTGCTCCAGGTTGTTTAAATATCAATGAATTATTTAAGAAGGCTATTGAAGATGGTTTTGGTGATTTATATTTCCCTGTCATTAAAAAAGTGATTTAGTTTATCCTCTTCCAACAAATGGCATATCATTAGCCATTATAGTCATGTTTAAAACATTCGTATCAAGTGGCATCTTAGATATAGCTGAAATTGCATCGGCTATATGCGTGGCATCAAACACAGGTTCAACTTCTACTTTCCCTGTTGCTTGCGGAACACCCTCTTTCATTCTTTGAGTCATAGGTGTTTCAGCGTTACCAATATCAATTTGACTACAAGCTATTTTAAATGGTCTTCCATCAAGAGAGATAGTTTTGGTCATTCCTGTAATTGCATGCTTTGTCGATGTATAAGCAATTGAACCTGGTCTTGGCGTCATAGAAGAAATACTGCCGTTGTTTATTATTCTTCCTCCTTGAGGATTCTGTCTTTTCATTAAATCAAATGCGAATTTAGCACATAAAAACATTCCATTTAAATTTATATCCACTACATATTTCCATTCATCAAAAGTAATTTCATCCATTGTTTTTGCAGGTATGCCAACCCCAGCATTATTAAATAAAAGGTCTAATCTACCAAATTTTTTGCTAATATTTTTATATAAATTTTCAACTTCATCAGGTTTACTTACATCAAGTGAACATATATCTACAGAATTTTTACATAAACTTTTTGTTTCATCTAATTTTTCAACACGTCTACCTACTAGCATAACATGCATGCCATCCTCAGAAAGTTTTTTTGATACAACTTGTCCAACCCCAGTACCAGCTCCTGTAACAACAGCAATTCTTGTCATCCTACTCTCCTATTTTAAAGTATGATTTATTAATTTACTTCTAACAAATTATGTTCAATTATAATAAAATGTCAAAAAAAAGTTTATATTGGATGTGGAGCTGGTTTTGCTGGCGATCGTTACGATGCTTCAATTCCAATAGTAAATGAATTTAAAAACATCAAAGACTCAAAATATTTAATGTTTGAAGTTTTAGCAGAAAGAACTTTAGCTATTGCTCAACAATATAGAATTCAAGACAAATCAAAAGGTTATTCTCCCTATTTAGATTTCTACATTGAACCAATTTTAGAAGACTGCCTGAATCATAATATAAAAATTATTTCAAATCTAGGTGCCGCCAATCCTATTGGAGCAGCAAAAAGAATAATCGAAATAGCTCAAAATAAAAAAGTTAGAAAACCAAAAATAGGTGTAGTACTTGGAGATGATATTTTAAATTATATAGATGAAAACGAAATCTTGAACTCACCTACAATGGAAGGTCTAGATATTAAGAATACTAAAATTACAGCAGCTAATGTTTATTTGGGAGCTTTCCCTATATCAGATGCTCTGAGTAGAGATGTTGATATGGTTATTGTTGGAAGGTCTGTTGACAGCGCTCTTGCTTTGGGGCCATTAATTCATGAATTTAAATGGAAACCTGATCAACTGAACTTACTATCGTCTGGCACTATTTGTGGTCATCTACTTGAGTGTGGAGCGCAAGTAACAGGCGCTTATTTTGCTGATCCAGGTTTTAAAGATGTACCTGATTTGTATAATGTTGGTTTTCCAATAGCAGAATTCCATGAAAATGGAGAATTTTATATCACTAAACCAAAAAATACTGGAGGTTTGGTAAACAAAGCGACAGTAACAGAACAACTACTCTATGAAACACATAATCCCAATCAGTATATAGTACCTGACGTAATTGCAGATATGTCTCAATTAGATCTCATTGAATATGATAATAAAGTTTTAGTTAGAGGTGGCATTGGTCATAATAAACCAAATAATTTAAAGGCAACAATATGTTCTGAAAGTGGTTACATGGGTGAAGCAGAAATGAGTTATGCCGGCCCGAATGCTTTTTTAAGAGCTAAATTAGCAATTGAGGTAATAGAAAAAAGAATTCAAAAAATTGGCTTGCAAGGGAAAACAAGGTTTGACATCATTGGAGCAGGTTCCGTGCATTTTTCTTCAGATGAACAAAGTTCCTATGAAAATAAATCTGATGGAGATTATAGAATTAGATCGGCAGGTTTCTTTTTAAAAAAAGAAGACGCAGAGAAATTTGTATCAGAAACTTATTCTCTCTATTGTTCGGGACCCTCAGCTGGAGGAGGTGCAAGAACTTCTATTACTCCAGAGTCTTCAACGGCATCTATTTTAATTGATAGAAAAGTTGTTGAACCACAAGTAAAAATTGAAATTTTCTAAATATGACTAAATTTATAGAATTACCCGTTCATTCTATAGCTCATAGCAGAGCTGGTGATAAAGGTAATGTTTCTAATGTTTCTTTGATTGCGTACAATAAATTAGGTTGGGAAAATATAAAAAATAATGCAACAGAAAATAAAATATTAGAGATTTTTAATCATTTAGGAGCAACAAATGTAACAAGATATGAATTGCCAAAGCTTAAAGCACTTAATTTTGTAATAGAAAATGCTTTAGGTGGTGGTGTTAATAGTTCTTTAAGATTAGATAGACACGGCAAAACTTTATCTTCATATTTATTGTATCATTTGAAACTAAATATATCATTTGATATGCTCCCTGAAAAATCTCCATACATTGTTCATTTTAATAAAGGATAGAATTATGATTGAAGCAGGAACATTAATAGTTAAAATTTTAGAAAATCAGAAAGTTGAAAGAGTTTTTTGTGTGCCTGGAGAGAGCTATCTTTCAGTTATGAATGGCCTTCAAAACACATCTATTGAGACTGTTCTCTGTAAACATGAGGGTGGAGCTTCGATGATGGCTGAAGCTGATGGAAAATTATCTGGTAGACCTGGCATAGCCTTGGTTACAAGAGGTCCTGGCGCAACTAATGCAGCTTCTGGAGTTCATATAGCTCAACAAGACAGCACACCAATGATTCTATTTGTCGGTCAGATAGAAAAAGAAATGTATGGAAGGGATGCTTTTCAAGAAGTAAATTACCAAGAATTTTTTGGTGGAATGTCAAAGTTAGTTATTGAAGTCCAACAAGCAAATCGTTTGTCTGAAATAATATCTAGGGCTTATCATACTGCAATGTCAGGAAGACCTGGTCCTGTAGTAATAGCTTTACCAGAAAATATGCTGACAGAAAAAGTTGATGAAAAACCAGTAGATTTTATAAAAAAAATTAATTCTGGTCCTTCATCAAAAGACTTAGCTCTATACATTGAAGAAATGAAAAAAGCTCAAAATCCTATTATTATAGTAGGTGGTTCAGTTTGGTCTGAAGAATCTTCAAAAAACCTAGAAAAAATTTCTGAAATTTTAAATGTACCAATTTATACTTCGCATAGAAGACAAAGTTATTTTGATAATTTTCATACAAATTATGCAGGTGATTTAGGACTTGCAGTTAATCCAAAAATAATTGAAAATATTAAAAAAAGTGACTTCATAACTATTCTTGGTGGGAGATTAAGCGAAAATCCCTCTCAAGCTTTTACATTATTAAATATACCAGAGCATAATACTAAATTGGCACATATCCATCCTTCTCCAGAAGAAATTGGTAAAATTTATAAACCTGAAATAGGCATAGCATCTAGTCCAATTGTGTTTGTTGAATCTCTGAGAATGACACTCGAGTCATTTGATCAAAACTTTAAAAAAGAATCTAATAATTTCCGTGAAATATATAATGATTGGATAAATATGAATTTAAATGCTCCAAATAATGGCGTTGATTTAACACAAGGAATTAGGGAATTAAAAGATAAATTGGATGATGATACAATAATTACCAATGGTGCTGGAAACTATGCTGTATGGGTTCATAGGCTTTTAAGATTTAAAAAATATAATACTCAATTAGCACCTATTTCTGGATCTATGGGTTACGGCATGCCTGCTGGAATAGCAGCAAAATTAAAACACAAAAATAGGGAAGTGGTTGTTTTTGCAGGAGATGGTTGTTTTCAAATGACAAGCAACGAATTTGCAACAGCTGTACAATTTAATGTTGGAATCATAGTAATTGTTGTTGATAACGAGATGTATGGAACAATTAGAATGCATCAACATAAAAATTATAAAGGAAAATATAAACATACAGGTTTAGTTAATCCAGACTTTGTTCAACTTGCAAACTCCATGGGAGGAAAAGGATTTAGTGTTCATAAAACAGAAGATTTCGTAAAGAGCTTTTTTAAAGCCAGCGAATGGTCAAAAAAATATTCTCTACCAACATTATTACACGTCAAAACAGGTTCTGAAATGGTCCTTCCAGGAAAGAGATTTGATCAATTGTAATTCATTTCACTTAAAACAAAGTTTTCAGGAAGAGATAACTTTTGTTTTTGCAATTCACCGATATCTTTAACACATAGCTGTTCCATCACATTAAGTATCTCGTCTTTTAAAATATCATGGATATGTTGAGCACCTTCTTCTCCAAGAGCACCCATGCCTATAAAAAAAGGTCTGCCTGTCATAACAAAATTAGCACCAAGCATTAGAGCTTTACACATATCTTGACCCGAATAAAAACCACTATCAATAATTATAGGATAGTCAGGACCAAGACTATTCCTTATTTCAGGTAAAGTTTGTAAAGGACTTGGGGCCATATCCAATTGACGACCACCATGATTTGATAAATAAACACAATCTACTATTTTAGATGCTAAGATAGCATCTTCTTTATGCATCAATCCTTTTAAAACAACTGGCCCTTTCCAAATATCCTTCACTTCTTTTAAATAATCCCAATCTAAAAAACGTTTCATTTGACTTCCAGCAAAACCAGCTTTTGTTTTTTCAGTACCATGCCAATTTCCGTCAGAGTATTGATCCATTGTGCCGAAAGCAGGGATTCCATTTATTAGAGTACCTATTGACCAAGATGGACAAATTGCTGCATGAAAAAAAGTTCTAAGATTATTTTTTGGTGGCACAGACACCCCAGCTAATCTCAACCTTTCTCTTCTACTTGAAGCTGGTATATCAGCTGTCACAACCAATACTTTGTAACCTGATTTAATGGCTCTTTTCAATAAATCATTTCTTATTTCTTTGTTTTCTGGAGGATATAATTGAAACCAACCCTGACCATTCAAGAATTTTGATACTTCCTCAATTGAAGCGCAGGCAACTGTCGAGAGACAATAAGGTATTTTATTTTTAACTGACATCTTTGATAAATATTTTTCTGCCCCTGGCCAGATTAAACTTGTTAATCCAACTGGAGCAATACCAAATGGAACATTAAATTTGCAATTTAAAATTTTTGTTTTCAAATTTGGTTGAACAGATCCTTTTAAATACCTGGGCGTTAAAAATATATTTTTTAAAATATTCTTATTGTTATTAATTGCTAAATCATACCCGGTTCCAGAGAACAAATATTCAGAAGAAAAATGAGGTAATCTTCTTTTTGCTCTAGGTAAGAGATCCATTACTCTTGGATATTTGTCCATTAAACTTTTCAATTAATGATCTCAAAATAATTGTTAAATATAATCAAATTTAATATTATCATTATAGATGTAAATGAAAATAAAAATAAATTAATTAGGAAAAATAATGATAGAAAACCCTCCATTAATAAAAATTAAAAAATCTTCAAGCAGAAAAAAGCCATCTCAATCACAAATAAAATCATTTGAAAACATACCTACAGGTTTTATTTGTGATGCAATGGAAGGCTATGGCGCACTATCACCTTCGATAAAACTTCTTGACCAATCAAATAAAGCATTTCACGTTGTTGGGTCAGCATTGACTGTGAATTCTGGAGCATCAGATGTTCTGGGTCTTCAAGTTGCAATTAGTGAAATTTCTGAAGGTGATATTGTAGTAAATAGCGTTAAAGGATGGCAAGAAACTGCATCAGCAGGTGATAGGATTGCTGGATTAATTAAAAACAATGGTGGCAAAGCTCTAATTACAGATGGACCAATTAGAGATCTTAATGGTTTTTTAGATACATTTTTGCCCTGCTTTTGTACAGGCATTAACCCTAATTCACCATATAATAGCGGACCAGCAACAATTGGCTTTCCAATAAATATTAGTAATGTAGAAATAAATAGTGGAGATATTATCATAGGTGACATGGATGGTGTTGTCATTGTTCCATTTCATAAAATTGATGATGTGATAAGTAAATTGGAAAATATCATTAAAATTGAAAATGATATGGACAAAAAAGTTCAAGATGGAATAAAGATATCTCCAAAAATTCAAGAATTGCTAAATTCAGACAAAGTAAAATATTATGACTGATTAACTACTTTATTATTTTTGCATCAGTATGTTTTTCTAAAAACTCAAAATTGATTTGTGTATTCATTTTTATTAATTTCAAGCCATTATCACAAACGTCAAATATTGCATAATTAGTATAAATTCTTGTTACAACTGACTTGCCAGTCAGAGGCAATGAACAGGTTTTGACTAATTTTGGTAAATTTTCTTTAGTTAAATGTTGTGTCATTACAAAAACATTCTTTGCTCCTGCAACTAAATCCATAGCTCCACCTACAGCAGGAATCCCTGCTCCAGTTGTCCAGTTGGCTAAATCACCCTTTTCCGACACTTCCATAGCACCAAGAACACAATAGTCAATGTGCCCTCCTCTAATCATAGAAAAACTATCTGCATGATGACAAAAACTTCCGCCTGGCAAAATAGTTACAGGTTTTTTGCCTGCATTTATTAATTCATAATCAATTTCATATTCTTTTGCTGGTGGACCCATTCCTAACAAACCATTTTCTGAATGATAAATTATTTCCTTACCTTTATCTACATATTGAGATATTAATTCAGGCATTCCTATTCCTAGGTTTACATAGCTTCCATGAGGTAAGTCATTAGCAATTTTTGAAGCTATTTCATTTCTATTCCATCCTGGTTTTAGTGATTGTATATTGTGGTTTGTCATGGATAAACTTCTCCATTATCAATAGCATTTGTTTCTATGATAGGATTGTTTACTTCAACAATTTTATCTACAAATATACCAGGAGTAATTACCTTTTCTGGATCAGTTAAACTTTCTCCAACAATATTTTTAACTTGGACTATTGTTTGTTTCGCGGCCATGCTCATTATTGGATTAAAATTTCTAGCCGTTTTACTATAAGACAAATTACCATATCTATCCGAGTTTTCAGCTTTAATGAAAGCAAAATCTGCAGACAATGCGGTCTCAAGTATATACTCTTTTCCATCAAAAAATTTTGATTCCTTTTCACTCGCCAATGGTGTGCCAACTGCAGTTGCTGTATAAAAACCCGGTATTCCTGCACCAGCCGAACGTATCCTTTCAGCTAAAGTACCTTGAGGAACAACTTCAAGCTCTATTTCATTGTTTTCATACTGCTCTTTAAAAGTAATACTTTTTGGGGAACGTGCGAAAGAGCATATAACCTTTTTTACTTGTCGTTGACCTATCAGTGCACCCAAACCAATTCTGCCATTACCAGCATTATTTGCAATTACTGTTAAATTCTTAGATCCATGGTCTATCAATGCGTGAATTAATTCGACAGGACTCCCAGCTTCACCAAAACCTCCTATCATAATAGTTGCTCCGTCAAAAACTTCAGCAACTGCATCATTTATTGAATTAATTAATTTGTTAACTTCCATTTGTAATACATATTGTTTATTAATAAGATATAGATATTAAAAAAAATTTCAAAGACTAAAAGGTTCGATAATGGATTTCAATTTTACAAGAGAAGAAAATGAATTTCGAGAAGAAGTAATTAATTGGCTTAAAGAAAACTTGCCTCATAATATTTCAGAAAAAGTAAGAAGCTACAAAAGACTATCGAAAGAAGATTATGAAATTTTTATGAAAAAATTAAGTCAGAAAGGTTGGTTAGCTATTAACTGGCCTGTTGAATATGGGGGTACAGGTTGGAGCACTATTCAAAAGCATATTTTTGAAGAAGAAATAGTTAAAGCAAATGCCCCAAGAATTGTTCCTTTTGGTTTAAATATGCTTGGCCCAGTATTAATAGAATATGGTTCAAAAAAACAAAAAGAATTTTATTTACCTAGAATTTTAAGTTGCGAAGATTGGTGGGCGCAAGGTTACTCTGAACCTGGTTCCGGCTCAGATTTAGCTAGTTTAAAAACTATAGCTATTGATAAAGGGGATCATTATCTAGTAAATGGTCAAAAAACATGGACTACATTAGGCCATTTTGCCAATAAAATTTTTTGTTTAGTTAAAACCAATACCAAATGTAAACCTCAAGAAGGAATATCTTTCTTATTGATAGACATAAAATCATCTGGTGTGGAAGTTAAGCCAATTATAACTCTTGATGGTGAACATGAAGTAAATGAAGTTTGGTTTACAGATGTCAAGGTTCCAAAAGAAAATTTGTTAGGAGAAGAAAATAAAGGATGGACTTATGCAAAATATCTACTGACTCACGAAAGAACAGGTATCGCTGGAGTTCCATACTCAAAGTCAGCAATAGAACATCTAAAAAAAATTTCATCCACAATTTATAATAATGGTATTCCTCTAATTAAAGATCCTATTTTTTCTTCACAGATTGCTGAATTAGAAATTGATATTAATGCAATGGAAATTTTTAATTTGAGGACAGTTTCTGCTGCTAGCGAAGGCAAAGCTCCTGCTATGGAAAGTTCTTTATTAAAAATAAAAGGTTCTATAATAAGACAAAAAACTTGTGATTTACTACGGAAAGCAATAGGTCCTATGGCTTTGCCATACATATCTGAACAATTTGATGAAGGTTGGAATGAAGAACCTATTGGACCCGAATACGTAGGTAAAATCGCAAAACAATATTTTATCAATAGAAAAATTTCAATTTATGGTGGGTCTAATGAAATTCAAAAAAATATCGTGGCAAAGTCTGCCTTTAAATTATAGGAAAATTTATGCATTTTAATTTATCTGAAGAAAGACAAATGCTTAAAGATACTATCGATAGATTCTTGTCTGATCATTATGGAAAAATTAAAAATCATCATGAAAACTCAAAATTAATTGAGGGTTTTAACCCTAAAATATGGAATGAAAGTTCAAGTATTGGAATGATTAGTGGCTTAATATCACCCAAGTATAAAGGCCTAGGTGGAACTGGAGAAGATATAATGATCATTTTTGAATTAATTGGCAAATATTTGTGTGTTGAACCTTTTTTGTCAACAGGAGTGATGTCTTCTACTGCTCTAAGTTCATGCAATATAAATGTTGAACAATTAATGGATGATATAATTTCTGGAAAGAAAATTATCTCGTTTGCACACTCTGAAGTTGAAAGTAGATATGATGACTCTTACATAAATGTTAAAGCAACACAGAAAGATGATTTTTGGTATATAAATGGAACTAAATCATTTGTACTAAATGGAGATCAAGCAAGTGTTTTGTTGGTTTCAGCAAGAATAAATGGAGATACATTAGATGAAAACGGTATTGGTATTTTTAAAATTAATTCAAAAGATTATGAAATCAGACCATATAATACTATCGATGGCTACAGGGCTTCTGAAATAACATTTAATAATGTTACTGCATCATTAATGTGTAAAGATGAAATAGCATACAACTGTATCCTAGAAACTAATTATGCTGCAGCTCTTGCTGTTTCTTCAGAGGCAATTGGGATAATGCAAAAGTGTTTTGACTTAACAGTTGATTATTTAAAAACTAGAACACAATTTGGTAAAACGATAGGTTCATTTCAAGCTCTTCAACACAGAATGGTTGATTTAATGATCGAAATAGAACAGGCTAAATCATCTGTCATGTTGGCAGCTGGTACATATGAATCAGAAAAAAATATTAAATACAGAAATGTATCAGCAGCAAAAAATCTTATTGGAAGAGTTGGTAAATTGGTTGCAGAAGAGTGTATTCAATTGCATGGCGGTATAGGTATGACTTGGGAATATAATTTACAGAATTATGCAAAAAGATTAATTATGATTGATCATCTTATGGGAGATAGTGATCATCATATAGAAAAGTTTAAAAAATTTAGTAAATATTAATTATCTAATAGCAATTAAGTTTGATGCTAACTTCTTAAATGATTTGGGTATTTCAATCGCTTTTCTTTTTTCAATATCAAACAAGACTGCTACTATATAAATATCCATCAATACTTTATTATTAGAATCGTCTATTAAATGATGACAAAATTTAAATGTCTTGTTACCAATTTCTAAAAAATTTGACTGTAAACTTAGAGCCATCCCTAAAGTAGGTTGATTATAATATCTAACAAAATAATCAAGAGCTGCTGAGCCTATTTTAAAATTTTTTCTCCAATTGTAATCAGCACCGCATCTTGTAAAAAATTGTGTAGCAGCATCAGATACACATGAAATTTTAAACTTTGTTGTGGCAAAACCATTTCTATCTAAATCCCATGAATTTACAGCTTTTCTGCAAGTTAAAAATGAATTTTTTGCAGGTTTTTTATATTTTTTTGTAGGTAAAAACTTTCTTAATTTATGAAAAATGTTTTGATTAAATAATGATAATTGAGGCTTATTTAAAAGATTATCAATTTTTTCTTTAATTAATCTATGTTCATCAACAAATTTAATAATGGTTTCAAAAAATGCAGAGGTATAGTTTCCTGAAACACAATATAAATTTGAAATTATGGTTATAGTATTTTTATTGATACTTTTTATTGAAAATAATATTTCTAAAGAATCTTTTTCATGAACTTCTTTATGAAAGATACAACGTTCACTTTGAACTTTTGTTAATGAGTTATTTACAAAAACTTCATCCATAAATAGAACTAATGCTTTAGAATGTTTTTCAAAATAAAACTGCACATTCATATGTGCCATTTGATCACACTCTTTTTTACACACAATACCTTTATAAGCTGAATAAAAATCAAGTTTACCTTCAACAATAATTTTATCTAATTCAGTGTCTGATGTATTATTAATTTCATAAATATTCTCACGTAATGAAATGATATTTTGTTTTGTTGATTTTGCTTTATGAGCCAATAATTTATGAGTTAATTTGATTTCATTATCACTTTTATTGTATGAAGAATTTACTGTTAAAAAATTAAATTTTAATAGATTTATTTTTTTAGTTTTAATTGTATCTTTTATAAGTGTTTTTTTCTTAAAATTTGTCAAAGAAAAGAAAAAATCTTCTGAAATTTCAAATATATTCTCTATTTTACTATTGTCTAAATATCCATATTGATCTAAATCTTGGTAAATAATCGTGTTTCTATATGATTCAAAATTAGTCATAAATAATATTAGGAAATATCCTAATTAATTTTTATTTCTTAATTCTAATTTTGCTATAGACATATTATGTACATCATCTGGGCCATCTACAATTCTTAAATATCTTGCAGTGGCATATGCATAAGCCAGAGGAAAGTCTGCAGAAATCCCTGCTCCACCATGCACCTGAATAGCCCTATCAACAACCTTAGATGTCATATTAGGAACAACAACTTTAATCATTGAAATTTCTTTTCTTGCAACCTTATTACCGACTGTATCCATCATATGAGCAGCTTTTAATACCAATAATCTAGCCTGATCAATTTCTGAACGACTTGTGGCTATATGATCCATTACCACACCCTGTTCAGCTAAAGTTTTTCCGAAAGCAACTCTCGATTTAGCTCTGGAGATCATAAGTTCTAGAGCCCTTTCTGCTTGACCAATTGATCTCATACAATGATGAATTCTACCTGGGCCTAATCTTCCTTGAGCTATCTCAAACCCCCTACCCTCTCCAAGTAAAATATTTTCTTTTGGGACTCTAACATTTTTAAAATCTACCTCAGCATGGCCATGTGGAGCATCATCATAACCAAAAACCGGTAAGTGCCTTAAAACTTTTACACCATTTGTATCTTTTGGTATCAAAATCATAGATTGTTGTTTATATTTATCAGCATTTGGGTCAGTTTTGCCCATAAAAATTATTACTTTACACCTAGGATCCATTGCTCCTGAAGTCCACCATTTTCTAGCATTAATAACATAATCATCACCATCTCTTAAAATAGAACCTTGAATATTAGAGGCATCAGAAGAAGCAACAGCAGGCTCTGTCATCGCAAATGATGATCTGATTTCGCCATTCAAGAGAGGTTTTAACCATTTTTCTTTTTGTTCTTCGGTTCCATACCTGACAAACACTTCCATATTTCCTGTGTCTGGGGCAGAACAATTAAATATTTCTGCACCAATTGGCGACCTTCCCATTATTTCACATAGAGGAGCATATTCTATATTTTTTAAACCAGCACCATAATCACTTTCTGGCAAAAATAAGTTCCACAAACCATCTTTTTTAGCTTTTGTTTTTAGTTCCTCTAGAATTGGAGGAATTGTCCACCTACCATTTTTATTTAATTGTTCTTCGAAGACTTCTTCATTTTTATAGACATTTTCATCCATAAAATCTGTTAACCTTGCTTGTAGTTCTTTTACTTTAGGTGAAAATTCAAAATCCATAGTTAATACTCCATATGATTAAAACTTAATGCTATTTGCTCTTTTTATAAGAGCTTCAATGCGCTTGTCAAAATTTGAAAACCTTTTATCACTTGTTTGACCTTTCAAAAATCTTACATATATCTGCTGTAAAATTACGGCAAGCTTAAATGCTCCAAAAGCATAATACCAATTAATATTTTCTACATTAAATCCAGTTTTTTTTGAATAATAATTTATGATTTCACTTCTTCTTGGATAAATAATTTTACTTATTGGCATTGAAGTGATTAATTTACTCTCAATAGGGTCTTCATCATCAATCCAATAATTTAGCATATGACCCAAGTCCATTAATGGGTCTCCTATTGTGCACATATCCCAATCAAAAATTGCATTTGGCTCACTTACATTTTTAAAACTCCACATAATATTATCCCACTTGAAATCATTATGAAGGATTGAAGCACATTGGGGATTTGGCAATTTGTTACGAAGATGTTTTATTGTTTTATCAAAAGCATAATATAATTCATCTGAGTGGGTTGACTTTTTCCATCTATCCTCCCAGCCATTCAATTGCCTTTCTGCAAAACCTTCTGGTTTTCCAAGTTTTTCCAAACCAACTTCGTAGGGCTTTACTAAATGAAGAAAAGATAAAATATCTAAACTTTTGAATGTAAGATTATTAATGTAATTTTTATTTACATCAATAAAATCTGGAAAATTTTTTCTTACAACGTATCCTTTTTTTCGTTCAATTATATGAAAATTAGCACCAATGACATTTATATCTTCACATAAATGTATACTATTCGGAACAAGAGTTAACTTCTTATTTAGTGCCTTTTGTACTATATGCTCTCTTTTCATGTCGTGAGCAGATGGAGCTATAGGACCCATTGGAGGTCTTCTAAGTACAAACTCCATTTCATTAAAAGAAATCAAATAAGTAAGGTTTGCATGCCCTCCTCCAAACTGCATCAATTTAAAATTTGTCAAATCTGTTTTAAAAACATCAGACAGGTAAGACTTCAAAGTAAATAAATTTAACTTTTCATCTTTTCTTACTTGAATTAACTCTGAATCCATCATAATCATTTTATTATTATTTAATAAAATTAAAATTAAAGAAGAATCTTATCTAATGCAATGTAATGAAATGGATTTAGTATCATGAAAAAATTATTCGATATTTCTGGTAAAGTTGCCTTGGTCTCTGGAGGGTCAAGAGGAATTGGTGAAATGATCGCTGAAGGATTTGTTAAAAACGGGGTTAAAACTTTTATTACATCTAGAAAAGCCGATCAATGTAATGAAACAGCTAAAAGATTATCACAATATGGAGATTGCATTTCAATTCCAGCAGATTTGACAGATATCAAAGAAATAAAAAAAATAAAAAAAAGCATCCAAGGTAAAGTTGATAGAATTGATATACTTATTAATAATGCTGGTGCTGTTTGGGCTGCTGATTTTGATAGTTTTCCTGAAAATGGTTGGGACAAAGTAATGGATACAAATGTTAAAGCCATGTTCTTTTTAACACAGGAATTGATGGAACTTCTTGAAAAAAGTGCCACTAATGAAGACCCCTCAAGAGTAATCAATGTAGGTTCTATTGATGGAATTGGAATACCTAGAGCTGAAACTTATTCTTATCCAGCGTCAAAAGCCGCAGTTCACCAACTCACAAGGGTTATGGCAAATAGACTGGCAAATAGGAACATAAATATTAACGCTATTGCACCAGGGCCTTTTGAAAGTCAGATGATGAAATCAACATTAAAAAGTTTTGGGGATGAAATCATTGATTCTGTTCCAAGAAAAAGAATTGGTAAGCCTGAAGATATGGCGGGCGCTGCAATTTTTTTATCCTCAAAAGCAAGTGCTTATATTACAGGTATAGTAATGCCAGTAGATGGAGGTTCATTAATTGCTAGAAGACATATGGAATAGTCAATTTTTTACAAACATGTCTCTCAACTTGTTTTTTAAAATCTTCCCTGTAGCCCCAAGGGGTATTGTCTCTGTAAATGCAACTTTGTCAGGCATCATCCATTTAGCAATCTTACCTTCGTAAAAATCCAAAATATCTTTTTCTGTGATTGTTTTTCCAGGCATTGGCTGGACAATTATCATTGGTCTTTCATCCCACTTTTCATCAGGAATTGCAATTGCTGCAGCATTTGCCACGTCTGGGTGTCCAACACATATATTTTCTAAATCTATTGAACTTATCCACTCACCTCCTGATTTTATAATGTCTTTATTCCTATCAGTTATTGTCATAAAACCATTTTTATCGATAGTGGCAATATCTCCAGTATCAAACCATCCACCATCAAAAAATCTATCTTTTTGAGTCTCATCATTGTAATAACTTTTAAGAACCCAATAACCTCTTGATAAAAGTCTACCTTGTTTAACACCATCTTGTTCAACTTCATTATCCTTATCGTCCAAAAGTTTCATCTCGTGACCAAAAACTGTTCTTCCTTGAGGCATTTTTTGGTCGTAAAATTCTTTTTTATCTACCGGGTTCATGTTAAATAATGGGTTATTTGCCGTACCAATAGGACTCATCTCTGTCATTCCCCAAGCATGAATTACATCAACATTATACTCCTCCCCAAATCCTTCAAATAAAGTTCTTGGGCACGCCGAACCACCAATTATTAATCTTTTGACAGTTTCTAATTTTTTACCAGATGAACGCAAGTGATTTAATAAAAGAAGCCAAACTGTTGGAACACCAAGAGATATTGTTACTTTTTCTGCATTCATCAAATCAGTTAAACTTTCTCCATCAAGCTTTGGTCCTGGAAAAACAATCTTTGAACCACACATAAGAGCTGCATATGGTGTTCCCCATGCATTTACATGAAACATAGGTACAACTGGTAATACACAATCTTTTGAACCATAGGGAATTGCATCTTTTAGATTAACACCAAATGCATGTAAAACTGTCGATCTATGAGTATACAAAACGCCTTTTGGATTACCAGTGGTACCCGAAGTATAACAAAGAGAAGAGGCTGTTCTTTCATCTAATTCAGGCCAATGAAACTCATCAGATTCTTTTTCAATAAATTCTTCGTAACATAAAATTTTAATATCTTTTGGTACATTTAAATCAATCATATTTTTCTTATCAGTCATAACAACAACTGCCTGAACAGAGCTGAAGTTTTTTGAGGCCTCCTCTAATAGAGGAGCAATATTTAAATCAACAAAAAGTATCTTGTCCTCAGCATGATTAACTATGTAACTAATTTGATCATGATGTAATCTTGGATTCAATGTATGACAAATCAATCCACTTGAAGATGTGGCATAATACAGTTCCAAATGTCTGTACCCATTCCATGCCAATGTACCAACTCTATCTCCAATTTTAAGTCCTGTTGACTTCAAAGCATTGGCTAATTTTTTGGTCCTTAAACCCCACTCCTTGAAAGAATATTTATGGATTCCCCCTTCTACAGTGTTCGAGACTATTTCTTGAGTGGGATACGATTTGATTGCGTGCTCAAATATACTAGATATTAAAAGCTGATGATCTTGCATTAATCCTAACATAGTTCTCCCCAAAAATAATTAATATAAATATTCAATATAATATCCTTTATAACAATTCATATTTTAATTTTTCTTATTTTTCCTTACTTCAAAAGTTTTTTTCCAATCTATATTCATTTTTTTATCAATAATTACTAAATATATATCTCTGGCTTGTTGTATATTATACTTCTCTTGTAAAACATCTTTTAAAACTAGTTCGGGATCCCTCTCACAGGCTTTTCCGAAACCACCTCCTCCTGGTGTGCTTACATGAATTTTATCTCCTTTTTTTAAATGAATGTCTTGCTCTTTAGATAAATGCTCGGGAATGTGTATTTTAGAATTTTGTTTTTTAACTCGAACTTTATTTTTACCTCCATCCAGACCTCCTTTTGCTCCTGGAGGCCCTGTCAAACCATGATCCATTACAAAACTTGCTGTAGCCTCTTTACTTAAAATTTCGATTTCATAATCCAAGCCATATCCACCTCTATATTTTCCAGGACCTGCCGAATTTTTATGCAAGGAATAGTGATGATATAAAACTGGAAATTTTTGTTCCATAATTTCAACAGGTGGAGCTTTTGAAATACCGATTGTAGAACATCCATTAGAAATACCATCATTATTAACATTTCCTCCATAACCACCACCAGAAAGTTGATACATAACAAAATCTTTACCAGTTCTGAGATCATTCCCACCTAAAGCAAAATTTCCACTGGTTCCAGCTGGGGCAGCAGTAACTCTCTCAGGCAAAACATCTACTAAAGCCATAAAAACAGCCTCAGCAATTCTTTGAGAAACTTCAGCCGCACATCCTGAGACAGGCCTCGGATATCTTGCATCTAAAAAAGTATTTAAAGGCCTTTCTACTTTAAGAGGAACAAATGCGCCCCCACTAATTGGAACTTCTGGAAATATATGTCTAATCGCCAGGTATACCGAACTTAATGTGGTAGCAAAAACTGAATTCATGGGACCAATACAAGGTTTACTAGAACTTGAAAAATCAAATACTATTTGATCATTTTTTTTATTTAACTTCAGTACTATCTCCAGAGGTTCATTAACAACTCCATCACTGTCTACTATAGTTTTCGATTTATAAATGCCATCAGGAATAGTTTTAATATATGACTTCATTTGTTTAGAAGCGGATTTATAGAGTTTCTTAATTGCTTCATTTAAAGTATTATATCCGAATTTTTTTATTAAAACACATAGTCTATCCTCTCCTACCAACAAAGCAGCTTCCTGAGCTTTAACATCACCTATTCTCTGTTCTGCAACTCTAATGTTAGAACAAATTATCGAATAAATCTCTTTATCTAATTTCCCCTTTTTGAATAATTTTACAGGAGGCAATCTTAATCCTTCCTGTTCGACCGAGTTAGCTGAAGCAGAAAATCCTCCAGGTACGGACCCACCTATATCTGGCCAATGTCCAGTATTAGACAACCATGAGTGAATTTTTCCTTTAATAAAAACTGGTTTAGCAAACCTTACATCCATTAAATGTGTACCACCAAGATAAGGATCGTTTACAATATAAATATCACCGTCTTCCGGAGCTTCTAATAAATTATTTTTTATTAATTTTATAATTTCCGATGTTGAATATTGCATAGTTCCAACAAACACAGGTAAACCATTTAATCCTTGAGAAATTAAAGTTCCGTCATACGCAGAATAAATACCATTTGATCTATCATTTGCTTCAGAAATAACAGGTGAAAAAGCAGAACGTGAGAAGCTTAAATCCATCTCATCACATACCTGTTGGAGGCCAGCTTGTATAACACTCAATGTGATATTATCTAATTTCATTTTTTCTAACCTACATCAATGATTAAATTACCAAAATTATCTATGTTAGCTCTATCATTAGGATTGATGACAATAGTGCTATCCATTTGCTCAACAATAGCAGGGCCTAAAATTTTAAAATTTCTTGGTATCTCATCCCTCCAGTAAATTTTAGTATTATACCACTTTCCATTAAAAAAAACTTTTCTTGTGTTTTTGGTTAAATTATTTGTTTTTAAACTTTTTAAATTAATAAGTTTTTTTAAATCAAAAGCTTCTCTTTTACCCACCACAGAAACATTAATGTTAACAATATTAGCTGAAATTCTGTCTAATTTAACTTTAAATCTCTTAAAATAATACTCTTCAAATTTTTTTTGAATGTACTTTTTTGAGGGTTTTTTATTACTGATAGGAATCCTTAAAATATGAGTTTGACCAACAAACTGCATATCAAGACTAAAAAATGAGTCTATTTTAATGGTTTTAACCTTTTGTTTTTTTATCAAATTTAGACCTGATTTATTAAAGTATTCAAATAAATTATGAACATCTTTTATTTTTAAATTTTCCATTGATATATTTATCGTTTTAGAAAAATCTTGTCTTAAATCTGCCACCAAACATCCAAGTGCATTTGTCAAACCAGGTCTTGCAGGAATAAATACTTTTGGAATATCTAACTCTTTTGCTAGGGCACTCGCATGCATAGGGCCAGCTCCTCCAAAGGCAAAAAGACTAAACTGTCTTGGGTCTTCTCCAAGTGAAATAGAAACCATTCTAATAGCATTTGCCATCTTGTTATTAGCTATCTTAATTATTGCCTCTGCAGAATTTAGAACAGTTTCATTTAATTGTTTTGATAATTTTGTCTCAAATATCTTATTTATTTTCTTTTTTATTTTTTTATCATCAATGACATTAATAGTTTTGTTAATAAATCTTCCTAATAAAAAATTAGCATCAGAAATTGTTGGATACTCACCACCTTTACCATAACAAATAGGGCCAGGGTTAGCACCAGCGCTGCTAGGTCCTACTTCAAGAAGCCCTCCTTGATTTACACTTGCAATTGAACCACCTCCAGCGCCAATTGTTCTTACATCAACCATTGGAACGTGAACTGGCATTCCATACTCAATATCTATTTCATTCGAAACTGCTGGCTGGTTATTCCTGATCATTGCAACATCTGTTGATGTTCCACCCATGTCATAAGTAATCATATTTTTAATTTTTGCAAATTTACCAGTATATGCTGCGGCTATTACGCCTGAAGCTGGACCAGACATAACAGTTTTTGCAGCTTCTTTAGAAACCAACTTTGATGAGACTGTACCTCCATTACCATTCATAACTAGTAAGTCTCTTTTATAACCATTCATTTTAAGTTCTGTTTCAAGCTTTTTAATATAATTTTCAAGAATTGGCTGAACTGAAGCATTTATAGATGCTGTCACACCTCTTTCATATTCCCTATTTTCTGACAAGAGTTCATGACCTGAAGTGACATAATGATTTGGCCAATGTTTTAAAACAATCTTTTTTGCTTTTAATTCATTTTTTGGGTTTGAATATGAATGAAGGAAGTGAATAATAATTGCTTCACATTGCACTTTTAACATCTTTTTTATAACACTCAATACTTCCTCTTCTACTAGAGGTTTTAAAATTTTACCTTGAGCATCAGTTCTTTCTGAAACTTCAAACCTTAAATTTCTTGGAATAATTGGTTCGAAGTTACCTTTCATACCGTAAGGTTGAGGTCTTGTTCGTCTTCCTAGCTCTAAAATATCTCTAAATCCTCTGGTAGTTATCAATCCAGTTTTAGATAGTTTTCTTTCAAGTAATGCGTTGGTTGTTGTAGTTGTACCATGTATAATTAAATCAATTTCTTTAAGGTTAATTCGAGATTTATTAAAAGAGTCCATTACACCTAATGCTTGGTTTTCAGTTGTAGTTGGTACTTTTATAAATCCTAATTCATCGCTTTTGGGTTTAGTAATTATTAAATCTGTAAAAGTCCCTCCAACATCAACTCCGGCAATTTGACTATTTATATCCTTATTTTTTTTCATTGCATTTAAGTTTCTTTTGGAACTAAGATAATTTATTCTTTGATTTTAATTTCCATTATTATTATTTATAAAGTACTTAAATCTCAAGGCATTTAATGAATTATTTACAACCTGAAAAATTAGAGACTGCTTTAGAACAAATTAATAGTGATAATTTTACTATAGCTGCAGGTTGTACTGACCTACTTCCTGCTACTGACAAAAATATTATATCAGGAAATATACTTGATATTTCTAAAATATCATCTTTAAAAGGTATTTCTGTAGATAAAGAATTCAGAAGGATTGGTTCTACTACTACATGGTCAGAAATCCTCAATTCAAATTTGCCTGAATGTTATCAAATGCTACGAGAGTGCAGTAGAGAAATTGGCTCAATACAAATTCAAAACTCAGGAACTATAGGAGGCAATTTATGTAATGCCTCACCAGCAGCTGATAGCGTACCATGTCTTCTTTCATTAGATGCAAGCGTGGAACTGACTTCTATAAATAAAAAAAGAGTTTTACCTTTAGGTAAATTTATTAATGGTTCGAGAAAAACAGAAATAGAAAAAAATGAAATTTTAACATCCATTTTGATACCAAAAAATAATGAGAAAGGTATTTCTAATTTTTTAAAAATCGGTGCTAGAAAATATCTTATCATTTCTATTACAATGATTGCTTGCAGATTAGAGGTTAATAAAAATTTAATTGATTCAATTTCATTGTCAATTGGATCTTGCAGTGAAGTTGCTAAAAGAATAACCTCTATTGAGGGTTTACTTATTGGAAAAAAGTTGGAAAATAAGACGATTGAAAACTTAGATTTAAATTCAATGACAGAATTATCTCCAATTACAGACATAAGATCAGATAAAAAATACAGAGAAGAAGCAAGTAAAGTTTTAATTAAGCAAACTCTTCATAACTGTCTAAAAAAAATAAAAAGTGAGTAAATGAATATTCATCACCAAAATAAAAAATTTAAACTCAATGATAAAGTAAAACAAATAGATTGCCATCTAGGATTAAGGCTGAGTGAATATTTAAGGGAAAATGAAAATTTGATGGGCACTAAAGTTGGATGTAATGCTGGAGATTGTGGTTCTTGTACTGTATTAATTGATAATATTCCCTACTGTTCTTGTCTAATAACAATGGGGAAAACTGAGGATAAAAAAGTTGAAACTATAGAAGGTATAATTAAAACCGAATTATTTTTAAAACTTAAAAAATCATTTTCTTACTATGGGGCAGCGCAATGTGGTATTTGTACACCTGGAATGTTGATGTCGTCCATAGCATTACTAAGGAAAAAAACTAACCCAACAATTGCTGAAATTGAAGATGCACTTTCAGGAGTTTTATGTAGGTGCACTGGATATAGAAAAATTATACTTGCCATTTCAAATGTTAATAAAATCAATAATCCCAAGAATATTTTAAATCAAAATGTTGAAGTAGGTAAAAGAATTGAAAGATTAGATGGTAACGATAAAATTGAGGGCACTGATATTTTTGGAGATGATTATCATCCTGAAAATTCTCTTATTGCCAAAGTATTACGTTCTCCGCACAATTCTGCTAAATTTAAATTTGGGAACATCAAAAAATGGAAAGATGATAACAAAGGTGTTGAAATAATTTTAACGGCAAAAGATATACCTGGAACAAATAAATTTGGTGTGATTCCAAATTTTGATGACCAACCAGCACTTGCAGAGAAGGAAACTAAGTTTAAAGGTGAAGCAATAGCAATAATAGCAGGACACTACAATAAAATGACAGACTTGGATCTTTCTGACTTTCCTGTGAGTTGGGAAGCAAATAAAGAAATAATGACAGTTGAAGAAGCATTAAAACCTAAAAATCCATCAATACACCCTCACAAAAATAAAAATATACTTATTACCGGTAAAGTTAAATCAAAAAATAATCAATCTTTACTTAACGAAAAATTCAAAGTTAAAGGTTTTTTGGAAACATCTTATGTAGAACATGCTTATATTGAGCCTGAAGCTGGTTCATCATGGCTTGAAGATGATGTGCTGGTTATTCAAGCATGTACTCAAGCTCCTTACATGGATAGAGATGACACAGCAAAAATTCTAGGTTTAGATAAAAATAAAGTAAGAATAATTCCATCTTCTGCAGGAGGTGGATTTGGTTCAAAACTGGACGTTTCTTTGCAACCATTATTAGGGTTAGTAACTTTAAAAACAAAAAAGCCTTGCAGATTAGCATACAGTAGAAAAGAGTCTATGATATCTACAACAAAAAGACATCCTGCAAAAATGAAAGCCAACATATCATGTGATGAAAAAGGATGTTTGACATCAATGACTTTTGAAGGAGACTTTAATACTGGAGCTTATGCAAGTTGGGGACCCACCGTTGCCAATAGAGTTCCGATTCATGCTAGTGGTCCATATAGAATTAAAAACTATCATGCTGAAGGAAGAGCAATACATACCAATGGTCCTATTTCAGGAGCCTTTAGAGGATTCGGCGTTCCACAGGCATCCGCTCTTCAAGAAACTGTGTTAGATCAGCTTGCAGAAAAATGTAATATAGATCCGTTAGAATTTAGAATTATGAACTCTCTTAGAGATGGTGACACAACTGTTTGTGGGCAAACCTTGCCCTCAGTAGGTATTTTTGATTGTCTAAAAAGTTTGGAAAAAAAATGGACAAATTTAAAAAAGGATATCGAAGAATTTAATAAATCTTCAATAAGAATTAAAAAAGGCATTGGAGTAGCTAGTTGCTGGTATGGATGTGGAAATACAGCTCTTCCTAACCCATCCACAATAAAAGTTGGAATAAAAAATAATGGCAAAATATATTTGCACCAAGGAGCTACAGATATTGGACAAGGATCTAATACAGTAATTACCCAAATTTGTGCTGATGCCATTGGAGTTGGAATAGAAAACTTTAATTTGGTAAGTCCTGATACTGCCAAAACTGCAGACTGTGGCAAAACCTCAGCATCTAGACAGACTTTTATTACTGGTAAAGCCGCTTTTTTAGCAGGTAAATCTCTAAGATCAAAAATTTTAAGAATGAGTAATATGGGCGAAGATTCAATTATTAAAATTGAAAATCAGGATTTACTTATATCAAACAATAATAAAAAACAAATTATTCAATTGAATAAGATTGTTGCTAAATCTGATGGATATGTTTTTTCTGCAGAAGAAACTTACGACCCACCTACATCAGTTCTAGATAAAAACGGACAAGGAAAACCATATGCCGTTTATGGTTATGGTGCTCAATTAGCTGAAATTGAAGTAGATGTTTTTTTAGGTTTAATTAAAATAATTAAAATTACTGCTTCTCATGACTTAGGAAAAGTTATAAATCCACTTTTAGCTGAAGGTCAAATTGAAGGAGGTGTTGCCCAGGGCATAGGTTTTGCTCTTATGGAAGAATATATTCCTAATAAAACTGAAAATCTTCATGACTACCTTATACCTTCAATTGGCGATGTACCTGAAATAGAGTCTATTTTAATCGAAAAAGAAGATCCAGAAGGACCTTATGGAGCAAGAGGCCTCGGTGAGCACGTATTAATACCAACTGCTCCTGCAATTTTAAATGCCATTAGAAATGCTACCGGAGCAATAATTACAAAATTACCAGCTTTGCCCCACAGAGTCTTGGAAGCTATTGCAGAGGCTAAAAATGCAAAAGTCTAAATTAATTGAAAAAATTAGATGCGATGCATGCCCAATAATGTGTTTCATAGCTGAGGGAAAGTATGGTGCATGTGATAGATACGCAAATAAAAACGGTAAAATTGTTAGATTAGATCCTTTATTAATTTTAAATAATTGTATAAATTCTGGCATGAAAATTAAACCATTTCTTAATACTGAATGGAATGGTGAAATCATTAAAGAAAAAGATATTTTCATAACAGCAATTGGTTCAGGAACTACTTATCCAGATTATAAGCCAGCTCCTTTTATATTTAACCGTAATATAGATGGCAATGACTTTGTAACAATAGTCACAGAAGCAATTTTTTCTTACTGTGGTGTGAAAATAAAAATTGATACTGACAGACATCTAGGTCTGGAAAGATCTATAATAAGATATAAAAATGAAGCTGTAGGTCATGTCATGACAAGCGAATATGGATCACAAATGATGTCTCTTGGAGGTGTTGACCATTTGACTGGGGGTTCAAAGTTAGAAGGAAGAATGACATGTGAAGTTTTAATGAATTTATGTAATAAAGAACCTGTTGAATTAACAGTTGATGAAGGTTCCAAAGTAATAGTTCAGGCGGGCAAACCTCCAATTATAAATGACGTTATTGAAAAGAAAATGAGAGTTGGTTGTGGTTCTGCAACAGTAGGCATGTTTGCCTCTCAATGGTATGGACTTGTAGATGAAGTAGTAATTGTTGATGACCACATAACTGCAGTTGTATCTGAACATGAAGCTGGAAAGGTTTTGGGTTGGGAAAGTACAGGAATTTCTATTAACGGAAGACGATCAACGCCTGGAAGATATTTTCAAGTAGCAAACCCTGGATCAGGATGGGGAGGAACAGACATAAATGACCCACTGGTTATTCTGGGTAAATGGAATGAAAAAAAAGGCGCCAGAGAAGGTTTAAAAATTCTTATGGTCTCTACAACTGGAGAAGAATATAGTTATTACGAATTAGATAAAAACTTATTGCCCAAGAAAAAAAAATTCCCAAACCATTTAATGAAAACAGTCCAATTAATTGAAGAAAATTGTGAACCAGCCATGTGTACTGTTATGTTTGTTGGAGGAGCTGGCGGTTCTCTGAGGTCAGGAGTAACAAAAAATCCTGTGAAGTTGACTAGCTCAATTCACAAAAATAAAACAAAAATTACTTCTGGTGGAGCTGAAACTTTTGTATGGCCCGGTGGAGGAATAACTTTTATGGTAAATGTAATTGATATGCCGGATAATGCCTTTGGTTATGTACCGACCCCAGCAATTGTTGCACCTATAGAGTTTACTCTTGAAAAAGAGGATTACGAAACTTTAGGAGGTCATACTAATAGTATTAGAACTCTTGAAGATATCTTTTCTAAAGGTGGTGAATATGGTGCTGATAAGAAAATAATTGAAAAATAAGTTATGTTTTCAAATATTTTAGATAGAAAACTATATATCGAATATGGTCCAACTAATCTAGAAATAGAAGTTACTAATGATAATCATATCGAAATTTACCAATTTATACTTTCAATATTCAAAAATAAATTTGATGAATTAGCGAAAGAAAAGAATAAATTAAAAAGAAAAACATTAGCCAAAAGAAAATTTAATTCTGAAATTGGGGAAATAATGCAAAAATCTACTGAAATTTTTTTACCTAAATTCATTACTCCCATGGCAGCTGTTGCCGGCTCATTGTCAGAAAGTTTGTTAAATGATTTATTAAAAAATTTTGTATTAGATAAAATTTATATAAATAACGGTGGAGATGTTGCTGTATACTCATCGGAAAATAAAAATTTTACTTTCTCTGTAGGAAAAAATTCTGAAATACAAATTTTTTTAGAGAAAGTTAATGGTCATTATGGAGTAGCCACTTCAGGGTGGAAAGGTAGAAGCTTTTCCTTGGGTATAGCAGACTCAGTTACAGTTGTTGCAAAAAGTGCATCAATAGCAGATGCAGCTGCAACTATGATAGCAAACGATATTAATATTGATTATCATCCAAATATAAAAAAAGAAAATGCTTCAATGATATATGAAGAAACTGATTTAAAAGACAAACTTATTACCACTAATGTAGGGTTTTTAAATCATAGTGAAATTAAAATGGCACTTAACAAAGGAAAGTCTTCAGCTAATACACTTATTAATAAAAAAATAATTTTATCTGCTTTGTTAAATTTAAAAAATAATTATGTTTATTTAGGTAAAAATTTTAAAATTAATTCCAAAAAAAAAATAAAATTTTTAAATGATTAATTATGAGTAAAATAACTATAAATAATTTCGTTGATGGTTTTGTCGCTTTTCTTTTTGCTATTACAGGTCCAGTCGCAATAATACTGTCAATAACTTCTACAAATAATATAGATTTAGATTATGTTTCTGTCTGGTTATTTGGTTGTTTTGCAATAAATGGTATTTTGAGCATTATTATCACATTAATATATAAACAACCCCTAATTTTTATGTGGAGCATTCCTGGAATGATTTTAATTGGATTTTCATTAAAAACTTACTCAATGGAAGAAATTGTTGGTGTATACATTATTTCAAGTGCAATATTAGTTTTTCTAAGTTTTACAAATTTGATTTCATTTTTGAAAAAAAATATCCCAATAGAAATTGTGATGGGAATGGTAGGTGCCATTTTTATAAGCTTTTGTTTGAACTGGGTTAACTCATTAAAGACAAATTTTGTTTTATGTGGGATAATGACATTAAGCTTTTTCATAGCTTTAATAATTTCAAAAAAAATAAAATTTCCTCCTCCTTTATTCTGTTGTTTAATATCTGGATTAATATTTGTTCATTTTCAAACTGACTTCAATTATAGTGATTATCAACCAAATATTATTGTACCTTATTTAACTTCACCAGAATTCAATTTAAATTCTATAATAGAGTTAACAATTCCACTTATAATCACAGTAATTTTCATACAAAATGGACAAGGGTTGGCTTTATTAGAAAGTCGAGGTTATCAACCCCCAATTAATCAAATTACATATTCTTGCGGGTTTGGCTCTTTTGTTAATGCTTATTTTGGAGCAGTTTCTACTTGCTTAACTGGTCCCGTTACTGGAATAATAATAAATGATCAAAATGTAAAATATCATTTTATTTCAGCAATTATCTTTTCTATTTTATGCGTTGTTTTTGGACTTTATTCACCTTATGTATTAGATCTTATGAAAAATCTACCTAAAGAGTTTATTGCTACTTTAGGTGGATTAGCTCTATTGACAGTTCTTAAACAATCTTTTGTTGATGCATTTAAAAATGAAAGGGCGTTAAGTGCTTTGGTAACTTTTCTTGTAACCCTGTCTGAGATAAACTTTATGAATATAGGTGCACCTTTCTGGGGTTTAATCGCAGGTTTTTTTGTTTTTAAATTTACAGAAAAATAAAATTATTTAACAAATACATTAAAATAATAAATTTGTGTCTTGATTATTATTTTTTTTTCTTCAATATCATGTTATTCAATTGACCTTCAGGAGGAGATAAATATGAAATTTGGTACAATGAAAACTGTATCCAGTGTTTTCATGACGTTTTTATTCGTTATAGGAACATTATTTACAACTTCAGTTTATGCTAAAGATAGAATCAAAGTTGGGGTTGTATCTTTTTTAACTGGACCAGCAGGTGGTCCATTTGGCATTCCAGCCAAGCAAGGAGCTGAATTAGTAATTGATGCTATCAATGCTGGAACAATGCCTGCACCTTACAATAAAAAAGGATTTGCTGGCGCAACATTAGACGCTATTTATAGTGACGAATCTGGCGGTGGAACAAAACAAGTTGCACTGTTTCGTGATTTTGTTCAAAAACAAAATGTAGATGCAATGATAGGCTATATTTCATCAGGTAACTGTATGGCAATAGGACCTGTTGCAGATGAATTAAAAATGCTTACTGTTTTTTCAACTTGTGGTACCCCACGTCTATATGAAGAAAAGTTAAGATCTCATGTTTTTAGAACTCAAGCTAATGCTGTCGGAGATAGTTTAGCTGCTGCAAAATATATCGCTGATGAGTATTTTAAAGGTAAAATGACAACAGCCGGAAAAATGTATACTGGTATTAACCAAAACTATGCTTGGGGTCAAGATTCATATAAGTTTTTTGAACTTGGAATGAAGGTTTACATGCCAAGTGCAGTTGGTTCAAGTAAACCTCAATTCCCAAAACTATTTGCCGGTCAGTATGGAACAGAAATATCTGCCCTGTCTCTCGACAAAGCAAAGGTTGTTCATAGTAGCTTTTGGAATGGAGACTGGGAAGCTTTTGTTCTTCAAGCAATGGTTAGAGGTTTTTTCAAACAAAAGATCGTGGTTTCATCTGTAGGTGGTTCTGCTGTAGATACTTTGGGTAAAAAGTTCCCTGATGGTGTTATTATGGGAACAAGAGGACTTGTTGGGTTAAATGTTAGAGATAATAAAGATCCATTAAATACCTGGTTTGTAAGTGAATACAAAAAAAGATATAAAGCTTGGCCTTTGGGTCCATCATATCAATATGCTAGAAGCGTGATGGCTTACAAACTTGCTATGGATAAGGCTGCAGCATCTGCAGGAAAGTTCCCAACTCAAGATCAGGCCATTTCTGCTATGAAAGGTATGAAATTTAAATCTTTTGTTGATACTATTGAGTTTACTAGAGGTGGTGGACATCAAGCTGTTCATGCAATCTCCTATGGTGTAACAAAATATAATAAGGCAAAAGGTGAGCCTGAAGTTGAAAATTTAAAAACATATGCTGCCACATGCATTTATCCACCGGCTGGTGTTAAATCAGAAGATTGGATAAATAATGGAATGCCAGGTAGAAAGTGTGAATAAATTTTAATAATTTAAGGAGGATTTTTCCTCCTTAAATTTCTTTTTGACGATTATTTTATGCAATTTCTTACAACAGTATTATTAGACGGTTTAGTTTATGCTTCATATTTGTTTATAGTAAGCTTAGGACTTACTATAACATTTGGAGTAATGAAAATTCTTAATGTCGCTCATGGTAGTTTTTATGCATGGGGCGCTTACCTTGCTTCGATTGCAATAATTTATTTAGGTGAAAATGAATATAATTCCATGTTTTATTACTTCTCTATTTTCATGGCTGCAATTGTTGCTGGTTTATTTTTTGGATTTATAATTGAAAGATTTATTTTAAGAAAAATGTATGGGGAAGATATTCATCTGATTGTTCTAGCCACTTTTGGAATTTTTTGGATCTTGGAAGATTTAATTCTAATAGTTTTCGGCGCCGATCCGCTCATGCCATATTATCCGGCAATGGAACTTGGAGGTCTTGAAATAGCTGGTGTTTATCAAGGAGTTTATTCTCTGACATTATCAGGCCTTGCTGTTGTAGTTGCATTTATTTGCTGGTATTTTTTGAAAAAAACAAAATGGGGAAAACTACTACAATCTGTTATTTTTGATCGTGAAGTAAGTGTTTCCATGGGTATAAATGTGACTAACGTTTACTTAATTACATTTATTATTGGAGGAATGCTTGGTGCATTAGGAGGAGCCTACGTAGCTCCTACAATATCTATTTCACCAGGTTTTGCAATTGATGTTGTTGTTATGAGTTTTGCAGTAGTTGTTATTGGTGGCATGGGTTCTGTGCCAGGAGCTTTAATAGGTTCTTTGATGGTTGGAATGATAAGAGCTTTTGCTGTTCATCAAGCTCCAGTCTTAGAGTTATTTATCATATATGCGGTTATGGCCATAGTTTTAATTATAAAACCTCAAGGACTTTTTGCTCCTCCAAAGCCAAGGAAGATTTAATGTTTAAGGGTATTTTAAAAGATCAAAGTGTCCAAACTTCTATCGGAGTAATTTTTATTTTACTAATATTTGGTAGTTTTATTCTACCCGAATGGATGTCAAATAACTTTATGTATGGAATGTCCAGGGGTTTGGCTGTACTTGGGTTGATGATACTATGGAGAACTAACCTCGTATCTTTCGGTCATGCATTGTACTATGGTTTTGGAGCATATGCGGTTGCTCTGTGTCAAAAGTTTTTTGGAGTTACTGATATTTTACTTAGATTATTAATTGCTGTTGCAGCTGCTGGGTTACTTGGTTTTGCTCTTGGGTTTATATTGAGAAAATACAGAGAAATTTTCTTTGCAATGCTCTCTTTAGCTTTTTCGATGGTCTTATACGGATTGTTAGCCAAAGCTGAATTTTTAGGTTCAACAGATGGAATGTCAATTTCACCCTCTACTTTTTTTGGCACTGAATTAGGCAGAATAGCTCTGTTCAACTTCATAGGTCTTGTAGTTATTTTGGCAATAATTTTTGCTCAAGCTTATCTAAGGTCAAGTTTAGGACATTTGACAACTGCAATACAAGATAATGAAATAAGAGTTGAATATTTAGGTTACTCGGTGGAAAAGGCTATCCACATAAAATATGTCATATCAGCATGTTTGGCTGGTGGTGCAGGAGGTCTGATGGCTGCAAGTTTAGGTCAAGTAGACCCAGATTCCATGGTTCTGTGGAGTGTGTCTGGTGAGTTAGTTTTTGTAACAATAATGTCAGGATTAGGTAATATACTTGCACCTTTTATTGGTGCCGTAATATTTGAATTCATCAGAACTTATGCCTTTGAGTGGGCACCTCAAGCTTGGCAAATGATAATAGGTGGTACATTATTAGCCATAATCTTTTTCTCACCTGGTGGTTTATGGTCATTATTTCAAAAATTAAATTTTTTGAGGAAAAAAAATAATGAATAATAATTTTATCCTTCAAACTAAGGACCTACAAAAATCATTTTCTGGTATTATTGCTGCTGAAAATATTAATATTTCTGTAAAAGAGGGAGAAATTATTGGTATTATTGGTGCAAATGGTGCTGGCAAAACAGTATTTGTTAATATGATTACTGGATATTTGAAACCAACATCTGGTAAAATCCATTTTTTAGGTAACGACATTACAGGAATTAAACCAAGAGAAGCAACTCACATTGGCGTTTGTAGATCTTTCCAAGTTAGCCAAGTTTTTATGACTATGACAGTGAAGCAAAATTTAATGATTGCAATGTCATTGTCAAAAAAGAAAGGTGGTCAATTATTACTTCCCCTTGAAGATGAAAAATTGTCTAAAGAGTGTGACAAAATATTAGACTTATACAAAATTAAAAAACAAGGTGATCTAATAGTTAGTACTTTATCACAAGGAATGCGTAAATTGCTTGATATAGCAATGGCTGTAGTTGGAAACCCAAAGGTTCTTCTGTTAGACGAACCAACATCGGGTGTCTCTGTTGAAGAAAAATTTGGGATAATGGATATAGTTATTTCTGCTCTTAAAAAAAGTGGTACTACTGTTCTTTTTGTAGAACATGATATGGAAATAGTTGAAAGATATGTTGATAGAGTTATAGCATTTTATCAGGGACAAGTTATTTGTGACGACACTCCTAAAAAAGCTCTTAAAAATAAAAAAGTTATTCAATATGTTCTAGGTTCTTGATAGTTTGAGGATAATGCAAAATGTTAAATTTGAATAAAATTAATGTTGATATAGGTCCAGTTGGTATCCTAAAAAATGCTAGTTTAAACCTTAATCAAGGTGAAATGGTTGGATTAATTGGAAGAAATGGGGCTGGAAAGACTACTTTATTGAAAACCATAATGGGAATATTAAAAACTAAATCTGGTAAAATAGAATTTGAAAATAATGAGCTTACCAGCTTGCCATCTGAAATAAGAGCTAATAATTTTATAGGTTATATGCCAGAAGATAGAAGGTTAATTCCTTCAATGACTTCAGAGGAAAATATAATGATACCAGTTTGGGCGGTTAATATTGATGACTGGCAAGAAAGATTAAAGTGGATTTATAAAATAATTCCAGAAGCAAATGAACTAAAAGATAGGCCATCAACCAGTCTTTCTGGAGGGCAGCAAAAATTAATAGCTTTATCCAGAGCTTTAATGGTAGGTAAAAAGTTGTTACTCCTAGATGAACCAACGGAGGGAATTGCGCCAGCACTCACAAGAAGAATAATTGAAATACTTAATAATTTAAAAAAAGAAGGCGTTACCACATTAGTTGCTGAAAGTAATGCTGGGCATTATGATAAAATGCTGGATAGAACTTTTATTATTGAACGTGGAGAAATTAAAAAAAAATAAATTAATATCAAATATTTTTTTCCAGGCAAAAAATTGAAACCTAGTCCCTTTAACTATTTAAATGTAACCACAATTGAAAACGCTCTAGATGCATTGTCCAGTAATGATAATGCAAGATTAATCGCAGGAGGACAAAGTTTAGTGCCAATGATGAACTTTAGATTGGCACAGCCTGATTTAATTATTGATATAAGTAATATTAATGAACTTAAAAATGTTACTGAAGAGAAAGATTATGTTGAGATTGGTTCTCTCTTAACTCATACAAATGCAATTAACTCTATTTGTTTAAAAAAATACTTTCCTGTCATTCCAAATGCATTAAAAAATGTTGCACATCATACAATAAGGAATCAAGGTACCGTTGGAGGAAGTATAGCAAATGCTGATCCTGCATCAGAGTGGCCATTATTAATTAATCTTTTAGATTGTTCAATTAAGGTTAAAAGTAAAAAAAATACAAGAGAAATACCTGCAACAAAATTTTTTGAAAGTCACTTTGTTACAAATTTGAAAGAGAATGAAATAATTATCTCAATAAAAATACCTAAAATTCAAAATTTATATGGTTGGTCTTTTTTTGAAGAATCTCCAAGAGAAGGAGATTTTGCCATAGTTGAAACAGGTGTTATCATTCAGATTGAAAATAATAATATAATAAAAAATGCAAATATAATAATTGGTGGAGTTGATGAAAAAGTTATAAAATTAAACAATATTGAAAATTTTATCATTGGAATGAATATTAACGAAGATTTATGTAAATTTGATGAACAAATTTTTCTTGCTAACATACGCCCTATTTCTGACAATCATAGCTCAGAAGAATACAAAAAACACTTGTCGATAGTTTTATTAAAAAAAGCTATTAATTCAGCTAAAAAACAAATTTTAAGTAAATTAAATGATTAATAAGTTTAAAATTGAAACAATAGTTAATGACAAAAAATATACAAAAATAATAGAACCCAGATTACTTGCCTCAGATTTTATTAGAGATAATTTGAATTTAACAGGTACTCATGTCGGATGTGAACATGGTGTTTGTGGGTCATGCACGATAAAAATAGATGGCGTTACATCCAGATCATGTTTGAAATTTGCAGTGCAACTTCATGGAAAAAAAGTTGAAACAGTAGAAAGTTTAAATTCAAATCCACAAAAAATGTTAATTTTAAAAACTTTTAAAAAATTTCATGCATTGCAATGTGGTTTTTGCACACCAGGATTTTTGATTACAGTGGACGAATTAATTGAAAATGAAAAATTTCAAAGTGAAAAGGAAATTAGAAAGGCACTATCTGGTAATTTATGTAGATGCACTGGTTATGAAAACATTATTAAAGCTGTTTTAGAATTAATTAAAATTAGGAATAAAAAATGAATTTACATTTCTTAAGCTCTGGCAGAGTACAAATGAAAAAAAAAATCTTTGTTCCTAATTTAACTACAGATGAAAAATTCGAACTTCCTGTGATTTCAACCTTTATCAACTATAAAAAAACAAACATTCTTTTTGATACAGGATGTCATCCATCAGTGGAGATAAATGCATTTGAAAGATGGGGTGGTTTATCAAAAATCATGAAGCCGATAAACATGAATGGGAAAAACTTAATCACTGAACTAGCAACTATTGGGATTTCTCCAAATGATATAGACCTAGTTATTAACTCCCATTTGCACCCAGATCACTGCGGATGTAATGAATTTTTTAAAAATGCGGAATTTTATTGTCATGAAAAAGAAATTCAAAGTGCAAATCATGAAAATGCAAATCTTATGGGATATATAAAAAAAGAATGGGATTTACCAATGAAATTAAAGACTCTAAATCATAATTTTGATGTTTTTGATGATTCTCGTATTGTTACCATAAACCTACCAGGACATACACCCGGCTCTATAGGGTTACTGGTAAATTTAGAAAAAACTAGATTTGTAATAGCATCTGATGCCCTAAGCCTAGAGAGAAATTTAGATAAAGAGGAAGTTCCAAAAAATGCATGGAATCCAAAGTTGATATTAAAATCTTATGAGGAATTAAAAAAAATAAAAAAATCTGGATATATTATTGTTTGTGGACATGATGATAATCAATGGAAAAATAATCTGGATATGGGGGTCATTTATAATTAAATGAATAATGAATCAAAAAAATATATAGGTAAAAATGTACTAAGGTTTGAAGATGATAGATTGCTATCAGGTAAAGGTGTTTATACTTCTGATTTAAATTTTCCAGACCAATTACATTTATGTTTTTTGAGAAGTGATACAGCACATGGAAAAATTATATCAATTAATAAAGATAAAGCAGAAAAATTAAAAGGTATCCATGGAATATATACACATGAAGATTTTAAGGATGTACCTCCAATAAAGTCTCCATCCCGAATGAAAAATTATTATGCAACTAATCAAAATATTTTGTGTGTAGATAAGGTTAGATATGTTGGTGAACCCATTGCAGTTATAGTAGCCGATAATAGATATATAGCAGAAGATGCGATAGAGCTTGTTGAAGTTGAAATTGAAAATCTTGAACCAGTAATAAATGTGAAAGATAGTATAAAATCTAATTCGGCTATTTTACATAATGAAATCAAATCAAATACCATACTAGAGAGAACATTTAATAAAGGAGATATAAAATTTGAAAGAGATGAAAAAGTTTTAAGTGTAAAAAATAATTTTACTATGACAAGGAAATCCCCTGTATCAATGGAAACAAGAAGCTATGTTTGTAATATAGATAAAATTAATGATGCACTTACTTTATATTCTTCTTCACAAGTCCCAGGCGTGATAAAAGATGCTCTTTGTCAATTTCTTAAGATTCCTGGAAATAAACTAAATGTAGTGGCACCTGATGTTGGAGGAGGGTTTGGTGGAAAAGCTTCTTTATATCCAGAAGAAATAATTACAGCATTATTATGTCAAAAATTCAAACGACCTATAAAATGGACTTCAGATCGATTTGAAGACTTAATGTCAACAAGTCAAGGTTTTGAAGAAATAATGGAGGTTGAATTATTTTTTAAGTCATCAGGTGATTTTATTGGTTTATTTGGTAATATTTTTGGCGATGTTGGTTCATATTCCATTTATCCCTGGACGGCAGCATTAGAACCTATGCAAGTTGCCGGTTTTTTACAAGGACCTTATAAGATTGATAATTTTAATGTAAATGTAAAGTGTGTTGTTACTAATAAACCTCCTACAGGACCATATCGTGGAGTTGGTAGACCAGCCGCTGTTTTTGCAATCGAAAGATTAATAGATATTGCATCAAAGAAATTAAAAATTGATCCGGCAAAGTTGCGTCTGCAAAATATGATAGATAAAAAAGATTTTCCCTATAAAATTGGTTCAGGGATAGTCTGGGATAAAGCAGGATTTAAAAATTGTCTCAAGTCAGCTCTAAAGATTATTAAATATAAAAAATTTAAAAAAATAAATAATAAAAATAATAAAAATTGGATTGGAATTGGTATTGCCTCTTATGGAGAACTGACTGGAATAGGGTCTAAAATATCTGTTGCACCTGGAATGCCTCTTAATACTGGAACGGAAACTGGTATAATTGAAATTGATTCTACTGGAAGCATCTCTGCAACTTTTGGTATTGCTTCTCATGGGCAAGGGTTGGAAACAACTTTGGCTCAAATTATAGCAGAAATGCTAGGTGCAAGACCTGAAGATATAAAAATTAATCAAGGTAATACATCATTTATTAAACATGGAACTGGAACATATGCAAGTAGAAGTGCAGCAATAGCTGGAAGTGTTGCTATCAAATCTTCCAAAAAATTAAAACAACAAATAATTAAAGTTGCATCTCATATTTTTGAAACAAACAAGAAAAATATTCATGTAAACGAAGGCTTTATTTTTGAAAAAAATACTAATAAAAAAATAAGTTTTCATGAATTAGCGCGTGCAGTTTACTCAGATATGGAAACCTTACCGATAAAACTTCGAAAACCTCTCATAGCCCTTGAAACATATGATCCAATTTTTGGCGCTACAACTACTGCAACACATATCGCAGTTGTAGAAATTGACTCTGAAACATATAAAATAAAAATTAAAGACTATGTTGTTTCTGAAGATTGTGGAAAAGTTATCAATCCTATGATTGTTGATGGTCAGGTTCATGGTGGCGTGGCTCAAGGTATAGGTGCTGCTTTGTACGAAGAATTAAAATATGACGAATCTGGTCAATTGCAAACTGCCACCTTGGCCGACTATCTTCTACCTACAACATGTGAAGTTCCTAACATTAAAATTGAACATATTGAAAAATTTTTACCAGATAATCTGGGGAAATTTAAAGGCATGGGAGAAGGAGGTACAATTGGGTCAGTCGCTGCTATAGCAAATGCAGTAAGTAATGCAATTTCTCATCTAAACATTGAAATAACTGAACTTCCAATTTCAAGAGATAAACTATATAATTTAATTAAGAGCGGAGCAAAATAAAATGAAACTAGATTTAGAAAATAAAATAGCCCTTGTTACTGGTGGAGGAAGAGATATTGGCAAATTAATTTCATTGAATTTAGCTTCAGAAAAAGCAACTGTGGCTGTAAACTATAATTCCTCATCAAAAGAAGCTGAAGAAACTGTTGCTGATATAAGAAAACTTGGAGGAAATGCTAAAGCTTATAAAGGTGATATTTCTAATTATCATGAAATGAAAAATACAATAGAACAAATAAATGTTGATTTTGGAGAAATTGATATTTTAGTTAATAATGCAGGTTATACAAGAATAGAGAGATTCATAGAGTCTACTCCTAAAGAATGGGATAAACAAATAGATATCTGTTTGAAAGGTTCTATAAATTGTTGTCATTTAGTTATTGAAAAAATGATTAAAAATCATAATGGTAGAATTATAAATATTGTTGGCGATAGCTCTCGAATAGGTGAAGCTAACTTGGCCGTTACTGCCGCCGCAAGAGGTGGAACAATAGCATTAGGGAAATCTTTGGCAAAAGAATTAGGAAGGTATGATATTACTGTGAACACAATTTCTCTAGGCCTAGTCAAAACATCTCATTCTAATAATGAATTTTTAGATAAAAATATGGAAAAAATTTTAAAATCTTATCCACTTAAAAGAATTGGAAATGCAGAAGACGTTGCTCCAATGGTAACATTTTTATGTTCTCAAAATGCTAATTGGATTACTGGTCAAGTTATAAGTATAAATGGTGGCTTCTGCATGATATAAATATAACACTAGAGAGGAAAAATGATATTTAAAGAAATCATAAAGCCAATTAATTTTCTTTTACAAAAACAAGCCGAAAATTTAAAAACTAAATTGGCTTTTTCAGATAAAAATGAAAATATATCTTATGAACAATTGAATATAGAAACTTCAAATTTAGCAAAGAATTTTAAGGATTTAGATATAAAATCAGGTGACGCTATAGCTATAATTCTTCCAAATTCAGTTAATTGGATTGTTTCGTGCTTTTCTATATTAAGATTAGGATGTGTGGTTGTTCCTATAAGTTTTGAATCTACGTTTGCGGAAATTGAATATAAATTATTAGACTCATCGAGCAAGTTAGTCATTACTTCTAAAAAATTTAAAAAACAGCTAGATAATTTCATTATACAAAAAAATCTATCAACTAAGGTAATATATATTGAAGAGAATGAAAATTCTTTAAATAATTTACAGCTCCTTAGAAAAAAAAATAATAATAATTTTCAACTAATTGATGATGAAATAGATCATCCTGGATATATTTTATATACTTCAGGAACAACCGGTCAGCCAAAAGGAGTGGTCTTAACATCAAGAAGTATGCTTTGGATTGTAGCTTCTTGTTGTATGCCTATAATAGGTCTCAATAAAAATGATAATGTTCTTTCGCCACTACCTCTATTTCACTCTTATGCATTAAATTTGTGTGTGCTGGGTATCTTAGCTTCAGGAGCTTCGGAATATTTACTCGAAAAATTTTCTCCTAAAATGATTTTTGATCAAGTTAAAAAATTTAAATATACTCTGCTTCCTGGTGTTCCAACTATGTTTCATTATTTACTTACTACTGCAAAAAATGAAAAATTGCAGTTAAATGATATCAATAGATGTGTTTCAGCTGGCGCAATTATGCCCTCTCAATTAAATAAAGACTTTGAAAAATTTTTCAAAATAGAGTTATTGGATGGATATGGAATTACAGAAACGTCTACATTCGTAACTATGAATTGGCCTGGTGAAAACAGAACAATGGGTTCCTGTGGTTTGGCTTTACCTGGGTTAAGTGTGAGGATAATTAATCCTCAAAATAATATTGATGTCAAATCAAACGAGGAAGGTGAGTTGATTTGTAGAGGTCCAAACGTGATGTTAGGTTACCATAACAAGATTGACGAAACCAAAAAAGTCTTAAAAGATGGTTGGTACTATACTGGAGATTTAGCTAAACAAGATGAAAATGGGTTTTTAACAATTACAGGTCGATTAAAAGAAATAATTATTAGAGGTGGACAAAATATTTCTCCTACTGAAGTCGAGGAAGCTATTTTAAAAAATGAAGAAATATTGGACTGTGCTGTTGTTGGTTTGCCTCACGAACAATTAGGTGAGGTTCCTGGTGCTTTTGTTATACTCAAGGAAGAACATGAATTAGATGAACAAAAAATTATTAATAAATGCAAAAAATTAATTTCTGATTACAAGGTACCTGAAAAAATAATCTTGACAGATAATATACCTAGAACAGGTTCAGGTAAAACGATGCGTTTTAAATTAATACAATCATATAAAAATTAGTCTTTTATGAAATTACATAACTCAGAAAATAAACTAAATATTAAATTCAAACTTAATAATAAGTTTGTTGAAAAAAAAGTTGAGCCAAGGTTATTACTTAGTGATTTTTTGAGAAATAATTGTGGTCTTACAGGAACACACGTTGGTTGTGAACATGGAATATGTGGAGCTTGTACAATTTTATTTAATGAAAATCCAATTAGGTCTTGTTTAATGTTGGCTGCTCAAGTTAGAAATAGTGACATAGTCACTATTGAGGGAGTTGCAAATAAAGATGAATTTAAAGATCTCAGACAAGCTTTAAAAAAACATCATGCTCTTCAATGTGGCTATTGTACTCCTGGCTTTTTTATAACAATTATATCGTTATTGAATGAAAAAGTTAATTATAGTGAAACAGATATTAGGAAAAAACTAAGTGGTAATATTTGTAGGTGTACAGGTTACACTGGGATAATTTTAGCGGTATCTGAAGTAATTGAAAAAAGATATACAAAAGAAATATCTTAATGTTGGATCTAGGATCATCACTCATAGCATCTGTAAATAGAGACCCCTCATCTATTGCATTAACTTATAATAATAAAAATCTTACATATTTAGAATGGTTTAAAATAATATCAAATTTATCTAATTCCTTGTTTGAACTTGGTTTGAAAAAAGGTGACAAAATTTTGACTGTACTTCAAAATAATTTTGAAGCATCTACGGTACATTGGTCTTGTCAAATAACTGGCATAATTATAGTCCCTATTAATTGGAGAGCAAAAGCTAAGGAAATAGATTTTTTTGTACAAGACTCTGAGGCAAAGGCTATCATATTTCAAGATATAAGTTTTGATGAAGTACAATTATCAAAAGAAACTAAAAAATTAATTCAAATAACTTTAGATAAAAAATCAAATAATTTTATAATATTTAAAGATCTCTTAATTGAAAATAAACAATTCTCAAAATCTTATGCAAAACCTGAAGATATTTCTCTAATTTTATATACTTCTGGCACAACTGGAAATCCTAAAGGGGTTCCAAGAACTCACCTGGCAGAGAGAAGTTCTGCCATGGCGCATGTGGCACAAAACTTATATGAAAGATATGAGTCAACGCTTGGAGTTATGCCCTTGTATCACACTATGGGTGTTCGCTCTTTATTAGCAATGAGTTTAGTTAATGGAAGATTTGTTGTTCAACCTAAATTTTCTGCAAGTGAGACATTAAATCTAATTGAAAATTTTAAAATCACTTCTCTTTACCTAGTACCAACATTATTTCATGACTTAATTGAATTTTCTTCATTCAACAAAGAAAGAGTTATTTCTTGTAAGAAATTAGGTTTTGCTGGCGCATCAATGACAAGTGGTTTAATAAAAAAAATTAGAAATAACTTTAATGCAAAATATTTAGTTAATCATTACGGATCATCTGAAATCTATACATTTACTATTGAACCTAAAGCTTTTGATAAGCCTGGATCTGCTGGCAAAGCGGGTTTAAATCAGATGATAAGAGTAGTCAAAATTAACTCAAATAATCCCAATGATTTAACTTTAGTTGGTGAGGAAGGTGAAATAATTGCAAATATTTTAAGCGATGAATCTTTTAATGGCTATTTAAAAAGACCTGAAATTAATAAAAAGTCAATAGTTGATAATTGGTATTTTACTAAAGATACTGGATACTTTGACAAATATGGAGATCTTTATGTTACAGGTAGAGTGGATGATATGATAATATCAGGTGGTGAAAATATTTCACCAATTGAAATTGAAAACACTTTGTCTCTTCATGAAAATGTCCTAGAAGTTGTTGTGGTAGGCCTAAAAGATGAAAAATGGGGTCAAAAGATTTCAGCGTTTGTGAAATGCTCAAAAAAAATTGATGTGAAATCTTTAGATGATCATTGCAAAAATTCAAAACTAGCAAATTTTAAAAGACCAAAATCATATGTTTTTATAAAAGAAATACCTAAATCACCTACAGGTAAAATTTTAAGGCGTAAAATTTTATCTGGTCAATATGAACTAGACAATTTTAACTAATTATATCATTATTTAGATATGAAGAAAAAGCCACATATTGAATTTGAGTTTGTCTCAGACACTGAAGGATGGGAAACACCACCTGGTTACCCAAGTGGGATAAAACAAAAAATTCTTGCTTCAGATATAGATGAAGAGAAAAAAACTGGTAGCAGGTCAAGATTGTTAAGGTTTGAACCTGGTGTTTTTACAAAAGTTCAATTTGTACATGATCATTGGGAGGAAGTGTTTTTGGTAAAAGGTGATTTAATAGTAGGTAATGATGAGCATGGTAATGGTGGAGAAAAATTTGATCACTCTACTTTTGCATGCAGACCACCTGGTGTTTACCACGGACCTTTTAAATCTGATAATGGGTGTACTTTATTTGAGTTACATTACTATAAAGATGGGGAAAATTTTTAGCTATGATTAAATCTGGAAAAGAACATCTAGAACAAATTAATGATGGAAGAACAATTTTTGTAGGCGATGAAGAAATCAAAAATGTTACCACCCATCCAGCCTTTAAAAGAGCTGCTGCTACAGTCGCTCAGTTGTATGATTTAAAACATCAATCTGAATTTAAAAATGATTTAAGTTATGAAGAAAATGGTGAA
>QCNS01000012.1 GCA_003210055.1 SAR116 cluster bacterium AG-426-I14 | reverse complement strand
GTTTGCTTGTTTAAAAAAACTTGCAGAAGATGAAGTTGCAATCTATGGAACAGGGGTCTTAGAAGTTTTAACGGATGGTTTTGGTTTTTTACGTTCGCCAGAATCTAATTATTTAGCTGGTCCGGATGACATTTATGTCTCGCCAAGCCAAGTTAGAAAATTTGGGCTTAGAACAGGAGACACAGTTGAGGGAGAGATAAGAGCTCCAAAAGATGGAGAAAGATATTTTGCTCTATTAAAAATAGAAACAATTAATTTTGAGAACCCAGAAAGTGTAAGACAAAGAATAAATTTTGATAATTTAACACCATTATATCCTGAAAATAAAATTAATTTTGAGATAGAATTTAAACCTGAAGATAAAGATTACACCCCAAGAATAATAGATTTAGTTTCGCCTATGGGAAAAGGTCAAAGAGGATTGATTGTTGCGCCACCACGCACGGGTAAAACAATGATGTTACAATCGATAGCTAAAGCCATAACAACTAATCACCCTGAAATATATCTTTTAGTTTTATTAATTGATGAAAGACCAGAAGAAGTAACAGACATGCAAAGGTCTGTTAATGGAGAAGTAATAAGTTCAACTTTTGACGAACCAGCATCACGACATGTCCAAGTAACTGAAATGGTCATTGAAAAAGCCAAGAGATTAGTTGAACATAAAAGAGATGTAGTAATTTTGTTAGACTCAATTACAAGATTAGCTAGAGCATACAACACCGTTATACCATCAAGTGGTAAAGTTTTAACAGGCGGCGTTGATGCAAATGCTTTACAAAGACCAAAAAGGTTTTTTGGAGCAGCAAGAAACATAGAAGAAGGAGGATCTTTATCAATCATTGCAACAGCTCTTGTCGAAACAGGATCAAGAATGGATGAAGTAATATTTGAAGAATTTAAAGGAACAGGAAATAGTGAAGTTATTCTTGATAGAAAATTATCCGATAAAAGAGTATTTCCTTCAATAGATGTAACTAAATCTGGAACAAGAAAAGAAGAATTACTTGTATCAAAAGACACTTTGGCCAAGATGTGGGTTTTAAGAAGAATTTTAATGCAAATGGGCCCAGTTGACGCGATGGAGTTTTTAGTCGAAAAGCTTAGGCAAAGTAAATCAAATGAAGATTTCTTTAGAGCAATGAATAAGTAAAAGTTTCACGTGAAACAATTAAGTGCGTAAAGTAGATTATGGATACAATTTATGCTTCTGCCAATCAAAATGTTTCAGCAATTAAAATAATAAGGGTAACTGGGCCAGGAGCAAAGAAGTTACCAAAAGTTTTTAACTTTACAACACCAAAACCAAGACAATATTTTGTAACAAAATTAATTTATAAACATCAGTTCATTGATAAAGCAGTGGTTTTATGGCTGCCTGGACCGAATACTGTAACAGGCGAAGATGTTTTTGAGTTACATGTTCATGGAAGTGTAATTATTGAAGAGCTAATTTATCGAGCGTTGTCGGATCAAAAAAACTTTAGAATTGCAGATAAAGGTGAATTTACTAAAAGAGGGTTTTTAAATGGCAAAATTGACCTATCACAAGCAGAAGCTATTAATGATATAATAAATTCAGAGACAGAAAGACAGTTAGAAATCGCCAATTTGCAAAATCAAGGGAATTTAAGAGAAAAAATAAACGTTTGGCGAAAAAACATCTTAGAACTTAGTATGAAAATTGAATTGGCAATAGATTTTTCGGATGAGGAAATACCTGAGGATATAGAAAAAGAGTTTCTTAATAAATTAGATATTCTTATTAAAGAAATAAAAACTTCAATTAAGAATAGTATTTTCTTTAAATCTATATTTGCAGGTTTTATAGTTTCAATTGTTGGTAAGCCAAATGCAGGAAAAAGTTCATTAATGAATTATATTGCTAACAAAGATGTTTCAATAGTTACTAAACGACCAGGAACAACAAGAGATGTAATAGAACATAAAATTAACTTAAATGGTTATCCTGTTTATTTTAATGATACTGCAGGTATTAGAAGAACATCTTCTATAATAGAAAAAGAGGGTATAAAAAAAACGAAAAAAATGATAAATAAATCTGATATAGTGTTAAATCTGTCAGCAGACGAAGATTTTGAATTATTTTTGGATAATAACATTGATTATAAAAAAATTATAAATGTTAGATCTAAAAGTGATATTAATACTAAAAATTTTAAATATGAAGATATTAGTATTTCAATAAAGAAAAAAACAGAGATGGAAAAACTTTTAAAAAAAATATCTGATAAAATTAAAGATCTGGAACCTAGAGAATCATCTTTTTTAGTTAATAAAAGACAAGTTGATTGTGCAAAGAGAGCGCTTACAGCTTTGAAGAGAATTAAAAAAATTTCTATTTTTTCTGAAACAGAATTAGTTGCAGAAGAATTAAGATTTTCTGCGGCTATTTTAAGTTCAATTACAAATCCAATAGATATAGAAGAAATTTTTGATGAAATTTTTTCAAATTTTTGCATAGGCAAATAAGAATCATGAATAAATTTGATGTAATAGTAATTGGGGGTGGTCATTCTGGAGTTGAGGCAGCAGCGGCAAGTGGTAGAATGGGGAGTAGAACATTATTAATAACAATGGACAAAGAAAAAATTGGTGAAATGTCATGTAATCCTGCTATAGGTGGTTTAGGTAAAGGTCATTTAGTTAGAGAAATAGATGCTCTAGATGGAATTATGGGAAGAGCAATAGATAAGGCTGGCATACAATTTAGAATGTTAAATTTGTCTAAAGGCCCTGCAGTTCATGGCCCACGATCACAAGCTGATCGAGAATTATATAAAAAGGCTGTCATTAAAATTTTGAATGAACATAATAATATCTCAATTTTGGAGGGAACAGTTGCAGATATTAATATATCTTTTGATAAAATTAATAGTGTAATTTTAGAAGATGGGAATAAATTTTACTGCATCTCGTTAATTTTAACAACAGGAACATTTTTAGGTGGAAAAATATTCATCGGTAAAGAGACTTTCAATGCAGGAAGAATGGGAGATAAGTCATCCATTAATTTATCTAAAAAAATCAGAGCATTAAACTTTCCAGTTGGTAGACTTAAAACTGGGACTCCACCAAGAATTTTAAAAAGTTCTATTCAATGGAATGAACTTGAAATGCAAAATGCAGATAAAATTCCTCAACCTTTTTCATATATGACGGATCAAATAAAGGTCAAACAGATAAAATGTGGTATAACGAAAACCTCACAAAGCACTCACAAAATCATTGAAAAAAATATTAATTCATCTGCTGTTTATTCTGGTTCAATTTCTGGCAGGGGGCCAAGATACTGTCCTAGTATCGAAGATAAAATTATACGTTTTAAAGATAAAGAAACTCATCAAATTTTTCTTGAGCCAGAAGGATTAAATAGTAACGTCGTATATCCAAATGGAATTTCCACAAGTTTGCCTAGAGAAGTCCAACATCAATTTGTGGCATCGATACCGGGATTAGAAAAAGCTAAAATCCTTCAATACGGGTATGCAGTAGAATATGATTATATAGATCCAAGGTCATTAAAATATACATTAGAATCAAAAGATATTAAAAATTTATTTTTAGCAGGTCAAATTAATGGAACAACAGGCTACGAAGAAGCTGCTGGTCAAGGGATAATAGCTGGTATTAACGCGTCGCTAAAAGCACAAAAAAATGATAAAGAATTCACTTTATTACGTTCAGATGCATATTTAGGAGTGATGATTGATGATTTGGTTACAAAAGGCGCGCCTGAACCTTATAGAATGTTTACATCTAGGGCTGAATATAGATTGTTTTTAAGGGCAGATAATGCCGATCAAAGATTAACTGATAAAGGTATAGAAGTCGGTGTAGTTAATAAAAAGAGACAAAAATATTGGAATGATAAAAAACAGCAAATAAAAACTGCTTATAATTTAATTAGTGAATTAACAATACCCAATAAAGTTTTAAAACATAATGGCATTAAAATTCAAAGAAACGGTAAGCATGCCACAGTTAAAAAATTATTATCGAAGAATGATATTACAATTGATAAATTGAGCGTATTTGTTCCAGAACTAAATAAAATATCAAAAACAGTTTACAAACAAATTGAAACAGATTGTAGATATGAAGTCTATTTAAAAAGACAAAGAATGGATGTTAAAATTTTTCATATGGAACAAAGTACATTAATACCTCAAAACCTCGATTTTAATAAAATAAAAGGTCTATCCAATGAAAGTAAAGAAATACTTAATAAATTTAGACCCTTGAATATTCATCAAGCAGCCAGGTTGCCTGGCTTGACCCAAGCAGCATTATTACTTTTGTTAAGTTTTATCAAAAAAGATTATGTGAAAAGAGCTTAAATTGAATATCCATTCGTATGAAGATTTTATAAAATTTCAATATGTTTCACGTGAAACATATGAAAAGTTTATGATTTATCATGAACTTCTTAATGAATGGCAAAAAAAAATGAATTTAGTTGGTAATTCAACTATTAAGAACAGTTTATATAGACATTTTTTTAGACTCAGCTCAATTATATGATATATTGAAGAAATCAAAAGGTGAGATTTTAGATTTTGGTTCTGGTGCAGGTTTTCCTGGTCTAGTATTATCTATAATGGGAATTAAAAATATAAATTTGGTTGAGTCTAAAAAAAAAAAGTGTGATTTTATGGAAAGAGTTTTATTGGAAACTGAAACAAATTCTAAAATTCATAATTCTAGAATAGAAAATTTACCTTTTTTAAATCCAGATTTTATTATTTCGAGAGCTTTAACCAATACAAGAAATTTGATTGAACTGTCATATAAGTATTGTAATGATAAAAATCATATAATAAATAATAAAAACATTGTTAAAAAATTACCTAACTTATTGTTTTTAAAGGGAAAAAACTTTCAGATTGAGCTTGATGATTTGGCAAAGAAATATAAAATCAATTTTAAATTAATTGATTCTATAACCGACAAGGAAAGTAAAATTTTGTTTTTCAAAAGTAAATTTTAATTATGAGTATTATGACTAACATTATAGCTGTAGCTAATCAAAAAGGAGGTGTTGGTAAAACTACTACAGTAGTTAATCTAGGCACGGCAATGGCCGCATGCAAAAGAACAGTTTTAATAATAGATTGTGATCCACAGGGTAATGCGAGTACAGGGTTAGGATATGATAAACAAAATGGAGAAAACGATTTTTATGAAGTTATAACTGCAAAGAAATCTATTAATGAATGCATTTTAAAAACTAAAATACCTAATCTTTTTATTATTCCTACAACAGTAAATCTTACAGCTGTAGAACAAGAGTTTGTAGATCTAAAAGATAGAGAACTGAAATTAAAAAAAACACTAAATGAAATAAAACAAAAATTTGATTATATAATAATTGATTGTCCGCCATCACTTGGTCTACTTACAATTAATGCTTTAGCTGCATCTGATAATTTATTAGTTCCATTACAAGTAGAGTTTTATGCGCTTGAAGGATTGTCTCAATTAATTAAAACGCTAGAGTTAGTAAAATTAAATTTTAATAATAAATTGACTTTGCAAGGTATAGTTTTGACTATGTACGATAAAAGAAACAAAATTTCGGAGATGGTTGCGAACGATGTAAAATCACATTTTAAAAATAAGGTTTATAAATCGATTATTCCAAGAAATGTGAAAATTTCAGAGGCACCAAGTCATGGTGTGCCAATCTTAATCTATGATATTTTATGCGCTGGAGCACAAGCATACGCCTCTCTTGCAGCAGAAATTATTGAACAGGAGCAGCAAAGCAAGTGAAAACAAAAAAAAATAAAATTAAACCAGTATTAGGAAGAGGATTGTCTAGTTTGTTAGGAGAAAACAATACTAACATAGATCATATAATAGAAACTAACGATTTGAATAACAAATTCAATTCTATAGGAATAGAATTTATTTCTCCAGGTCCATGGCAAGCAAGAAAACTTTTTGATGAAAAGGATTTAAATAACCTTGCTCAATCGATTAGAGAGAATGGTATTATTCAGCCAATTGTTGTTACAGAAGATGATAATAACAAAGAAAAGTATTTAATAGTTGCAGGTGAAAGACGATGGAGAGCTGCTCAAATAGCCAAATTGCATAAAGTACCTGTAATAATTAAAAAAGATTTGGAAGAAAAAAAGATTGTAGAGATTTCTCTATTAGAAAATTTACAGAGGACTGATTTAAATCCGATAGAGGAAGCAAGAGGTTTTAAAAATTTAATAGAAGATTACAATTACAAACAGGAAACAGTTGCAAAAGTAGTTGGAAAATCTAGGTCTTACATAGCAAATTTTATAAGACTTTTAAGTTTGCCGGAACATATTCAAAATTTAATTATTTCTGATAAATTATCAATAGGTCATGTTAGACCACTGATTGGTAGGTCAGATGCAGTAAATTTAGCACATGACATAGTTCGAAGAAAATTATCAGTTCGTGAAGTAGAAAATTTTATAAAAAAATTGGGCAATAAAAAAAAATCTGGCTGTAACAAAAAATGATTATGAAGAAATAGAAAACATGCTTACTGAGATAATTGGTTTAAAAATAAATATTAAATTTAATCCTAAGATTGAGAAAGGTTCTATAACAATATCATGTGAAGATTTAGAGCAGTTTGATGATATTATTAATAGAATAAAAAAGTTATAAGTTTTTCGAAGTTTGTAATTGTATAAACATCATGGCAATTTCTAGGTAGTTGTAATCTATTTCTGAATTTAATTTGCAATTTATCTCAGTTTTAATGAACTTATTAATGCATAAGTTCACAGATTTTTTATTCCAAATTTTTGTTTGTTTAAACAAATTATTTTTTTCTTTAAAAAAAACTTTTATGTCAGATTTTGATATAGCATGCTCAAATGAAAATCCTTTACCCAAGTAATTTAATAATGATTCGATTATTTTTAATTTATATAAAAATTTTTTGCAAATTAGAATACTAGAAACCTTAGACAATTTGCTTTTGTGAAGAATATTTATTGCTTTTGAAAACTCTCCACATAAAGAGTAATCGACTAACATATTTGTATCAGTTTCTACATTGTCATCAAAACTCTCAAAAAATGTAGATGTATTTACTTCGTTTGATAATGAAATTAGATCTAGTTTTTCAAATATATTATTATTAATTTTAGAATCTTTAGAAAGTTTTAAAAGCACTTTAGATAATTCACTTTCACTCAATTTTATTTCGTTTTTAATTATATAATTTTTAACTTTGCTCTCGAAAATACTTGTGTCTTCTTCGTAACAAGGTATTTGCAAACAATTTTTAAAAGTATTAAAAAATTTTATTAGAGGACTATTAGTTTTTATATGTCCTCCTAAAATAACAAGCTTATAGTTTTTAAAACTTGCGCTAAAAGTATTTTTTAAAATTTTTAAGATAATATCGTTAGGAGAAATGTCTCTTAAATCTAACAAGATATTTTTACAAGATTGAAATACTGAAAGAGTTGTAAGTTCCTCAATCAATATGTTTTCATAATTTATTAATTGAGAAGAATTAATTTTAACATTAGAAAATGGATCATTTAAATCAAAATTCAGCTTTTCCAATATTTTTTTATAAATTTCGTCAAGCAAACCTAAATTACTGCCATAAAGTAAGAATATTGTATCTTCTACATTATGATCTTTTATGTAATTTAGTATATTTATAGGATATATTTTCAATTTAAATATAGTTTTATTTGATTATATACATTTTTGGACAAACTTTTAGCGAGTCTTTCTTTTATATGATTAAGATTTTGATCTTTACCATATAATGAAGAAATACTTCCATAATTAATCCTTTTAATGATTTTCCCTTGTTTAACTAATTTTTTTGTTCTTAAATTAATTAACTTATACGAAACAAGTCCTTCAATTTCGCTTAAAGAATCTGAACCTCGAACATTTAAAACATTTTGTGAATCATATTTTATAGATGCAGATAAAGCGTATTGTTTTTTATGATCTATATTTTTTGTCAGTTTTTTCAACTCATAATTTAACAAAGTATTATATCTATCTTTTGGAGTATCAATACTTATAAGGGAATATGAAATTATTTTTTCACTATTTATGACAACACAATTGTTTATAAAATAAAACAAGCTAAAAATTATAACGAATTTTTTTAAAATATCTGTCATATCACAATGTTAATAATTCTATTAGGTATGACAATTATTTTCTTTGGTTTATTTGTAAGAAACTTTTTAATTTTTTCATGTGATGTCGCAATGTCTTTAATTTCAGTTTCACTAGTATTTTTATTAACTAATATTTCCGCCCGTCTTTTTCCGTTTACTTGGATTGGAATTATAATATTTTCATCTTCCAAATATTTGTTTTCAACTTTTGGCCAATTTTCATTAGCTAAGTATGACTTTGAACCAATAATTTGCCAGACTTCTTCACAAAAATGGGGACAAATTGGATACATTAAAATAATTAATTGAGCAACAGAAAATTTTTTAAAAGAAATACATCTGGATGAGTTAATTTCATATGAGTTAATTTCATTGAATAAACTTCGTATAGAGGCAATTGCATTATTGAAATGAAAATCTTCAATAAATTTTGTTACGTCTTTAATACATTTAAAAGTATTTTTTATAAGTTTACTTTCTCTTTCACTTGACGGTTCTGTAAACTCCAAATCTATACTTTTAAAGTTCTCTTTAATAATCATATTCCAGAAACGATTTAGGAATTTCCATGCACCTTCTACTCCTGACTCCGTCCATTCCATATCTCTTTCTGGAGGGGAATCAGATAAAATAAAAAATCTAGCAGTATCAGCACCAAAGTTATCAATAATTAAATTTGGATCTATAACATTTTTTTTTGATTTACTCATTTTTTCTACACGACCAGTTTTAACTTTTTTGTTCGAATTTATTTCATAAAAAAGTTCATTTTTTTGGTAAACATCTTTTGGAAATAACCATTGACTGTCATCATTTTGAAAAGTCCTATGACATACCATTCCCTGAGTTTGTAAAGATTTAAAAGGCTCAATTATATTTATTTGATTTAACTTATTTAAAGCCTTAATAAAAAATCTTGAATATAATAAATGAAGAACGGCATGTTCTACTCCACCAATATATTGATCAACAGGGAGCCAATACTTGGTAGCTTTAGAGGAAAAAGGTGTGTCGATTTGCGGATCAGTAAATCTAGCAAAATACCAACTTGACTCGAAAAAAGTATCAAAAGTATCAGTTTCTCTCGATGCGTTTAAACCACATTGTGGACATTTTACATTTTTCCAATTTTTATGTTTATCTAAGGGATTTCCTTTATTGTTAAAGGAAATATCTTGAGGTAATTCTACTGGTAAATCTTTTTCAGGTACAGGTACTTCACCACATTCATTACAATAAATTATTGGAATAGGGCAACCCCAATATCTTTGTCTTGATACACCCCAATCTCTTAATCTGTAATTTATAGTTTTTTTGCCATGACCAGTTTCTTCAAGCTTTTTAATGGATAAATTTATTGCTTCTTTTACAGATAAATTATTTAAAAAGTTAGAATTAATTAAAATACCATCATCAGAGTATGCTTTATCTAGGTTTTCATTATTTTTGCTATTTAAATTTTTAACCACTTGAATAATATCAAGATTATATTTTTTGGCGAAATCTAAATCTCTCTGGTCATGAGCAGGACATCCAAAAATAGCGCCTGTTCCATAATCAATCAAAATAAAATTGGCGATAAAAATAGGGATTTTTTTGCCCTTAATAAAAGGATGGGTTGCATTAAAGGGAGTTTTAATTCCAATTTTATCTAATTTTTCAATTTCTTCTTCAGAATTAGCCTTAAATTCAACCCCATTTAATTGATCTTTTAAGTTTTCATTATCTTTAATTATTTTAAGCGCAAAAGGATGTTGAGGGGATATTGCTAAAAATGTTGCTCCAAATAAAGTGTCAGGTCTTGTAGAAAAAACATTTATAGAATCTCTAGTCTCATAAACATCAAATTTAATTGTTGCTCCAATACTTTTTCCTATCCAATTTTTTTGCATTATTTTTACTTTTTGTGGCCAATCTTGTAAGTTATCGATTTCTCTAAGTAAATCTTCTGCAAATTGGGTAATTTTTAAAAACCATCCATTCATTTTTCTTTTTTCAACACTCACCCCAGACCGCCAACCTTTACCGTCGATTACTTGTTCATTTGCTAGAACAGTTTGTTCAACGGGATCCCAATTCACCCAAGTTTCTTTTCTATAAGCCAAACCATTTTGATAGAAATCTAGAAACATTTTTTGTTCATGTTTATAATAGTTAGGATCGCAAGTAGATAATTCTCTATTCCAATCATAGGATAAGCCCATTTTTTTTAATTGATCTTTCATTTTTGATATATTGGACTTCGTCCACAAATTAGGGTGTATATCATTTTCAATTGCCGCGTTCTCAGCTGGAAGACCAAAAGCATCCCAACCCATTGGGTGGAGGACATTATAACCCTGAGCACGTTTATACCTTGCAACAAGATCTCCCAATGTGTAATTACGGACATGTCCCATATGTATATCACCCGATGGGTATGGAAACATTTCTAAAACATAGTATTTAGGTTTATTGTAGTCTATCTCACTGGCAAAAATATCTTTTTCATTCCATATTTTTTGCCATTTTTTTTCAACAACATCTGGATTATATTTTTTCATAAGTAGAATTTAAGCCAAAAATTTTTTACTGTTTTGTATTTAATCTCAAATTTCTAGCTTTATTAAGAATAATTTCTTCTATTTTTAAACTTAAATTTTTATCAATTGTTGTTTCTGACCACTCTTTACCTTCTAAATTTTGGACATATACTTTTACAGAAATACCATTTGATCTAAGTTCCTGAGATTTAATAAAAATAGCTAATTTAATTTTTTTATTTTTAGTTTTGGGATGAATGTACCAATCAGAAATAATTGTACCACCAAAAGCATCAGTAGAAATTAGAGGAGCTATAGATGCAACTTCTAAACCAGCTCTCCATAGATAAGCATTAACGTAGAAAGATGAGCTTTGATCGTTTTGATCTCTCAAAAGCATGTCACCCAAACTTAATCCTTTTTTTGGAGTCTTTACTGAATAAACCAGGAGTTCCTTTTTCTTCAACTGGAGCTTCAAGATCAGAGAAAGTTGAGCAGTTAGAAAGAATTATTAACATAAAAATTAGATGTAAATATTTCATAAAACTATTTTAATGATTACCTATTTCATACCTACTATATATATTTTTTATATTTAGTCATTAATAAAAAAAGGGTGACATAAGTCACCCTTTTTAAAACTATTAAGGATAATTTAGAATGTAGCTTTAATTGTAAGCTTTGTAAGTGTTCCATCATCATCAATAGAAGTTGAGTTTCCACCATTTTCATACTCAAAATTACTGTATGAAAGGAAAGCAGATAAACCAGGTGCGATTGAATATCCAATCTCAGCATGACTTGCAGTAAGCTTTTCATCTAAGTTAGATGCTCTATCTGCAGCATCTTCTGACTCAAATGTTGAGAAAGCAACATGCATTCCGCCATCAAGAGCTTGCTTGATACCAAAACCAATATTTTCTCTATCTTCACCTTCTGTCACGTGATCTCCTGCAGATGCTACAACAGTAGTTGCACCAAATACAGCCGACACACCGTAGTTGTTTGATTCTGAATCTTTTGTTCCAGAAGCAGTTTCTGCTTCAATTCTAGCATAACCTAAAGTGATATTATCCATAGAATATCTTGCACCAAAACTAACTTCATCAGTTGTTCCAGCTACACCTGAGTCTTGATAAGAAACGGCACCAGTAAGGTTACCCATTGCTGGTAAAGTATATTTGATTTTGTTTGTATCGCCGTTTAGACCAACAGATGAAGAAGTACTAATTGTTGAACTACCAGGTGTATATGAAGCATCCTCAGAAATTACATCTGACTCATCAATTGCGTATCCGTCACCAGCGTGATCATTTGCACCAAGGTCAATTCTTCCGAACCCACCAGAAATGAATAAGCTCTCTTCGTCTGATGTTGCACCTGCTGATACATCCCATGTTGCTCCAACTGTTAGACCTGAGTCTGTTTTGTTAGAGAAATTGATTGTAACTTCAGCTACTTGACCATAAGAGTCACCATCTGTGTCAGTATCATCTGTACTAGCGGTTGTATAAGTCCACTCGTAGTTAGCGGAAACCGATACATCTGCAACTGCATAAGATGCTAGACTTGTTGCAGCAACTAAAGCACTTGTAGTTAAAAGTAATTTACGCATTGCGTATCCCCTTTATATAAAGTTTAATGCAATTTTCACCATGAAAATTACTAGATATATATATACTTATGTTTTAAGATAATTTCTATAGTTAAAGTGTAAAAATGTCACATTTTTAAAAACATGTTGCAAAATTGCCACAATTAGTAAATTTTTAAGTTATGAATGAAATTAAAAAAAATAGGGATATTCTGTATAATAAAATAAAGATTACTCATGAGAATAGTTTTTATAATGAAAAAAAAATGCCTGAACTAATTGCTGTGTCTAAACAACAGGAGACAGACAAAATAATACAAGCTTTAGAATGTGGTCATAGATTATTTGGTGAAAATAAGGTACAAGAGGCTGAGAAAAAATGGATGATTTTTAGAGATAAATATAAAAAAGTTGAACTTCATTTAATAGGTCATCTGCAAACTAATAAAGTTAAAAAAGCAATTCAAATATTTGATTTTATACATACCTTGGACAGAGAAAGCTTAGCTTATGAGATTCATAAAAATTTTAATAAATCTAAAACGAAAAGCTTCTTTGTACAAGTTAATACAGGTATGGAAAAACAAAAGTCAGGAATTTTTCCAGATAAGCTTGAAAATTTTTTAAATTTGTGCATGAACAAATTTAAATTACCAATAATAGGACTTATGTGTATTCCCCCAATAGGCGAGAATCCAAGTGTTCATTTTTGTTATTTAAATAAACTCAGAAAAAAATTTAATTTAGATAAATTGTCTATGGGTATGTCATCTGACTATGAACAGGCGATTAAATTTGGAGCAAATTACTTGAGAATAGGGACAAAATTTTTTGGAAAAAGAGAAAGATTATAAATAGTGCTCACTCTTGTTTTTTTTTGTATTTAAATAATTTTGATTAAACTTATTGCTTTTTACTAATAGAGGGATCCTTTTAACAATTGAAATACCAAGATTTTCCATCTGTTTAATTTTATCTGGATTGTTTGTAACTAAATTTATTTTATTAATATTTAAAATATCTAAAATATGTTTAGCTGGTGAATAAGACCTCTCATCCTCCTCAAAACCTAAGGTAAGATTAGCATCAACAGTATCTAATCCTTGTTCTTGTAAATTGTAGGTTCTCAATTTATTAGTTAAGCCAATATTTCTTCCTTCCTGAGAGAGATAAATAAGAATTCCTTCACCATTTTTAGCTAACAATTTTAGAGAATTGTTAAGTTGTTCCCCACAGTCACATTTAAGACTTGATAAAAGATCTCCTGTTAAACATTGACTGTGAACTCTTACAGTAGGAACAAAGTCAATTTTATTATTTTTTTCAACATTTCTTGCAACTCCAAATAGTAGGCAAAAATACTCATAGAAGTTATTTTTGGATCTAAAAAGAATAAAGTCACAGTCATTGGTATATTTAATTGGAAGGTGTGTTTTTGCAACTATTTCTAGATCATTAACCGTATTAAGAAGGTGTTTTTTGAAGTCTTTTGTATCTATATAAATAAGGTTATTTTTCGAGGCCCAGGTGTTTATGTTTTCTATATTTACATTGGAAACTATAGTTGTTATAGCTGTGGGTAGCAATTCTGCTTTTTTTAATATGTTTAAACAACATTTATAAACATCATTTTTTTCAGGGATCAAAGTATTAAAATTTAAATTTAAATTTTCTTTATTTGAAAACACGAAATTTAAAATGTCTTCTTTTTTCCAAGAACTATTTATGATAAACGAACAATTTTCTACTGTATTAAATCCAAGTGCATTACATCTGTTAGCGGATAAAACAATATTAGGTGAAGAGTATCCAAGTTTTAAATGTTTATTTAATGTGTTTTTATCAATTAATTCCGCAGCTGAGAGTAATATGGATGTATGAGATTCGTAATTAGTAACTACAATTATTTCGCCCCTTTTTAGCTCTGATATAGCTCTTTCAATTTGTAAATAAGTTTTCATAAATTTATTTGACTTTAAAAATTTGCAATTAACATTAGACTTATAGTTTTAAAGTAAAAGGTTATCAACTAGGAAATGTTTAAAAATATAATTTTAGTTGAAGAAGATAGATTGTTTTCAGAAACTTTATCTTATCAATTTTCAGAATACTTTGGTGAAAAGGTTAATTTTCTCATAATTGATGAACTTAGATCCTTAAAAGAATTAAAAGAGGATTCGTTTGATTTATTATTAGTAAATTATTTATTAATTTCTAATAATATAGATTTTATTAGGGAATTTGAAAAAAATGTTACATCAAATATAATTATAATTTTCGACAATCTGAAATATAGAAACGAAAATAAAAATTTCATAGATTATAAGTTTGTTGTAAAGCCGTTTACGTTGAAAAGTCTTTTTTCTCTAATTTCAAACTTTCAAACTATCGGAAGAGAAGAAAAAAATAAGGTAAATTTATTAGAACATTTAGTTTTTTCACCTAACGAAAAAGTTATAAAAAATAATATTACTGATAAAATTATACATTTAACCGAAAAAGAGACTAATTTAATTCAATTTTTGTTTAAAAATAAAAATCAATTTGTCGCCAAAAAGGATTTGTTGAACAACGTATGGGGCATTAATGAAACAATAAATACTCATACTTTAGAAACACATGTTTATAGACTAAGAAAAAAAATAGAGAAAATAGAAAAAAATTTACATTTAATTATATTGAAGGAGAAGGGAGGATACATTTTAAAACTATAAAAATTCATTAAATAGAGTTTTATTTGGCTGGGGCGGTAGGATTCGAACCTACGGTACACGGGATCAAAACCCGATGCCTTACCACTTGGCTACGCCCCAGTAGATAACCTATAGTTAATACAAAATTCTGTTAAATCCAAATTCTTTTTTTTTACCATACCAAATGTACCAATCATTCTCTTGTTTTATCTTTAACATTTTAAGAGCATTTTTTAAATCATATATATCATCAAAAACTGCAAAACATGCACTTCCACTTCCAGTCATTCCATAACTTCGAACATTATTAAAAGATTTAAACATTGAAAGAATTTGAATTATTTCTGGGTTAATATTGGATACTACAGGTAAGAGTGAATTAATTACTTTGATATTATCAAAATAATTTACAAAAATATTTTTATATTTTTTTTTATCAAAATTTTGATAGATTTTACTAGTAGATATTAAAATGTTCGGGAAAAGAATTAAATAATTTTTATTGTTCGATACACTGCTTAGTGAAATATTCTCTCCCTTACCTGTGGCAATCAAGCTCCGACTAAAAATACAAGCCGGTACATCAGAACCAATTTCTTTACCAATAGTCAACAAATTATCGATTGTAACTTTACGTTTATTTTCTTGATTATATATTTTCCTCAACCCCAGTAATAGAGAAGCTGCGTCAGCTGACCCACCACCTAATCCAGCACCAATAGGTATATTTTTTTTGAGTATGATTTTAAAGTTTTTTTTCCATTTAAACTGATCTTTAAAAATTGTAATTGTTTTTTTTAAAATTGTTTCTTCATCAAGCAAAAACTTACTATTTTTTTTGTCAATTAAAACTAAAGACTTTTTATTAGTTTTTAAAGTAATAAAGTCATACAATTTTAAAAAGCAAATATGACTTCTTATGAAATGAAAACTATCTTTATCTTTATTTAAAACTTCTAGATTTAAGTTTAATTTAGCTGGTGCAAATAAATTAAGTGTTTGGTCAATTTGTTTCATACAATTTTATTTTTTTTTCAATTTTTTGCTTTAAATTTTCATCAGCATCAAAGATAAGTGCTCTATTCCATTCAAAAAAAGCTTCTTTTTTTCGACCCATTTTATAATAACAATCTCCTAAATGATCCATTATTTCAGAACTATTTGGTTGAATAGAAACTGCTCGTTGCAAGTTTTTCACAGCCAATTTATATTCTTTTTTCTTGAATTGCACCCATCCTAGTGTATCTAAAAAATATCCATTATTTGGTTCTTTTTTAAGCGCTTCATTAATTAATTGAAGTGCAAGATTTAAGTTTTCATTTCTTATCGTCATAGAATAACTTAAATAATTTAAAGCATAAGGATCTTTGTTCTTTGTAATAATGTCATTGAAAACTTTTTTTGATTCTTCCCATAAATCTAATTTTTCTAGGCAAGAGGCTTTAAAGAATTGAAATCTGTAGTTATCTTTTTCAATTTTTAAAATTTCATTAAATATATCAATAGCCTTAGAACATTGTTCAGTTTTACGATAATAATCTGCTAACTCATATTGAACAGATATATTTTGAGAATATCTTTTTATCATTATATCTAAGATATTTTTTGAATTTGTTTGGTCTAAATTTTTTATTATTTTATATTTATTTAATAAGCTAGGTAAGTAAACAAAAGAGTTTTTAGAAATAATTTCTAATTTTTTAACTGCTAAATCAGCATTGTTTTCTTGAGCGAATATCTTTGCCAGATAATAGTTAGGAAATTCTAGCTCTGGGTATATAAAATTGGACATCTCCAAAAGCATTTTTAGATAAGAAGAAGGAATATTTTTATTTTGAGAGTTTCTAATAGCAATTTCAGTCAAGTAACTAGATATTAATAGTGAAAAACTTGGTTTTTTTTTAAAGATATTTTCTTCACTATTAAAGTTTTGAATGATTTTTTTTTTATCAAAATCACGATGTAAATTATTCATAAAATAATTGTTTTTTTCTAATAACTTTTTTCTATATAAATATCCAGATATTAAAAAATTATTTATTTCAGATTGATATTTTTTATTTAGTTTATCAATTATAACACTATCGGAAATTTCAAATGCATCTTCAAAAATTAATAAGTCATATATATCTGGATTATTTATTTTACTAAAAATGTCAATCAGGTCTTGTTTTTTTAAATTAGAAGAAACATTGATGATATTTTTAATTTTTTGTTCAAAACTTTTAAATCCAGGAAGGTCAGAGCTAATATTAATTAATTTTATCGCTTCTTCGTAATTTTGATTTTTTAAGTTAATTACAATTTCTGGAATTAGAGAAAACGAACTTTTATCTAATAGATTGGGATAATTTTTTTTTAGTTTTTTAGCTGCTTCGAATTCACCATTAATAATTTTTGAAAAAAAAGCTAGCTCTGCAAGCTTTGTGTCTTTAGAATAATCTATATTATCTGTCAAAATAGAGGAAGCAAATGCACTATCGCCGTTCTGAACAGAGTATGAGGCAGCTAAATATTTACCCAAGTTAGTGTTATTATATTTAACATTATAATTTTTATTAATTGTACAGGACACAATAAAAAGAAGTAAAAAGAAATATAAAGTGTTTTGATAATTTTTCATTTGAAATTATAAATATATAAATACTATAAACATAATTAAGTTATTTTAAACAATTCTAAAGTTTTTTTATGCAAATTGAAGAAAATATTTTTAGGGATGAGTTAATAAATTTGATAAAATTTAAAACTGAATTAGGTATAGATTGTTTTATTGATGTAATTGATTCAAAAAAAGATTTAATAGAACAAAAGTTTCAAGATATTTTTGATCTAGAAAACTTCTTATCTGAATGTTTTAACAAAAATGCACTCAATTTTGTTCATTCTGAAGGAAATATTAACTCAAAAATTTTATTAATCGGAAATAAACTTAGTGATGAAGAAATTTTAGAAAAAAGACCATACGGTGGAAAAAACAAAATTTTGTTAGCAAAAATGTTAAATTCGATAAACTTAAATATTAATGACGTGTACTTATTAAACATAGACAACTTTGTTCACAGTCGATTTAATTTTTTTGATGTTCTTAGCAAGTATTTAATATTTATAAAACCATTTTTTATTGTAAATATGTCTAATAGAGATATATCAAAATTTTTGTCAGTAAATATAAAGAATAGTTTTTTTTCAATCAATGTACCTGATCCGTTTTTACTTATTCAAGAGCCAAAATTAAAAAGAATTGCATGGAATAATTTAAAAACATTAAAGTTGAAACTAACAAACTTTGAAAATAAATAAAATAATATGAAAAAAAAAATTAAAGACCTTTATTTATTTATTTTTGTAACATTATTTTCTGTTATTAATTTATATCCGTCTCATGCTTCTAATTTAAAAACAAATGATATTAGTTATAAAATTTTATCTGATAAAGATGTTGAGTTATATTCTGAGATTTTTAATCTACAAAAAAAATTGATCAAAAATAGAAGATCAAACATTTGGGTAAAAATAGAAAAAATTAAATCACAAATTTCAAATAAAATACTTTTTGGTCACTTACTTGCAGATAAATATCTGCATCCTACTGGATGGAGAAGTAATTACAACGAGCTAAAAACTTGGTTACACAACTATAATGATCATCCAGATGCATATAGGATTTATAGATTAGCTAAGAGAAGACAACCTCAAAAAGTAAAATCACCTAAAAAACCAACTGGTAAATTTTTGAATGGGTATGGTAATATTTCCAAAGATTTGATTAAACCAAGAATACCCTTTATTTCAAAGGGAAATAAATATCGAAAATATGCAAAAAGAATTTCAATTCAATTTAGAAGGTCAATTAATAAAAGAAAAACAATTCTAGCACAGAAGTTAATAAATAATAAAAACAATCAAAGGTATTTATCAAGAAAAGAGAGAGCTCAATTAAGAGCAGAATTGTCTCATGCTTATTTTATTTTTAAAAACGATTATGAAAGCATACGACAAGCCAGGGTTTCGCTATCACTCTCGAATTCAAAAAATGCTCTTGCATATTGGGCTGGAGGTCTCGCATCATGGAGAACAAAACAAATTTACCAAGCTAAATGGTTTTTTAATAATTTATGTAAATTGAATCATGGCCCAGAAAGTATTATTTCTGGGGGATGTTTTTGGTCAGCAAGGTTGTCCTTTAAGACGCAAGATATAAAAGATATAAATAAATATTTATTAAAAGCCTCTAGTTTTGAAAGGACATTTTATTCTACTTTGGCTAAAGCAAGTCTTGGTTATAAAGATAATTTAGACTTTAGTTTACCAAATATTTCAAAATCTTTTCTTTCTAAAATAATTTCATTAGAGGGAGGGAAAAGACTATTAGCATTACTTCAAATTTCAGAAAATCATAGAGCTGAAAGAGAGTTTAGAAAAATAATCTTTAATTTTTCTATAAAAGAATATCCTTTAATTATTTCTTTTGCTACAACAAACAAACTGCCCGGACTAGCTTTCAGACTGTCTGCTATTTTGAGAAATGATCACGGTTTAATTTATTTAGGGGGTCTTTATCCTTTGCCCAACTGGAATATAGATGCAGCTTACGTAAAGGATAAAGCACTCATATATTCTATATCAAGGCAAGAATCAGGTTTTAACCCAAGGGCGAAAAGTTCTGCAAACGCACTTGGACTAATGCAAGTACTCCCGTCAACAGCAGCATTTATTATGAAAAATAAGACTTACCGTTATAAATCAAAAAGGGATTTACTTTATAATGCTGAAAAAAACATTGTAATAGGCACACGGTATATAAAGTTTCTATTGAGTTTAGATATAATTGATAATAATGTGGTTAAAATGTTGGCTTCATACAATGCTGGACCTGGTAACTTTAAAAAGTGGACAAGTGATAAAAAAATCATAAAAAATTCAGACTCACTCTTTTTAATTGAGACTCTTCCGGCAAGACAGACTAGAAACTATATCAAATTAGTTCTTACAAATTTGTGGATCTACCGTTATAGATTAAATGAAGCGCCTTATTTAATACCTGCTCTTGCAAGTGGAGATGAAATAAAGTTTATTCCGAGATAGATATGTTGGATAAGAAAATAGAGTTTATACCAGTAAATATTGCAGTCCTTACAATATCAGATACTAGAACATTACAAAATGATAAATCTGGTAAAATCTTAGTAGAAAAAATTAATAATTCAGGTCACGTAGTCCAAGATAGAAAAATTGTAAAAGATAGTATACCAAGTATTAGAAATGTTTTAAAAGATTGGTGTGATAAAAAGTTTTTAGACGTGATTATAACTACTGGTGGAACGGGATTAACAGGAAGGGATGTAACTCCAGAGGCAGTTGAGGGGATTTTTGAAAAATCTATAGAAGGATTTGGTGAGCTATTCAGGTTAATATCATTTAAAAAAATTGGTACTTCAGCACTTCAATCTAGAGCAACTGCAGGCGTTAAAAATGGAAAATATATATTTTGCCTACCAGGCTCTCCTTCAGCATGCAAAGATGCATGGGATAACATTTTGTTGTTTCAATTAGATATAAGACACAAACCTTGTAATTTTGTTGAAATTTTACCGAGATTGAAAGAAAATGAGTTATCTCGATCTAAAATGTAACCCGAACCTAGGGCATGAACTCAAATTTTATTTAGAAAACGATAACTGTTTTTTTATAGGCTTAGACGAAGTTGGCAGAGGATCGTTAGCTGGTCCAATAATTGTATGTGCTTGTTGGATCAAACCTGACGATTTTGAAAACTTACCTCATGATATTAAGGACTCGAAGAAGTTAACTCAAAATAATAGACATCAAATTTTTGAAAAAACAAAAAACATGTGCTTATCAAGTTGTGCGGCATGTTCACCTCATGAAATTGACAAATTTGGTCTTTCGATAGCTAACAATCTTGCGATTTATAGATCTTTACATTGTTTACTAAATAAAATTAATTTTGGATTAAAAAAAAAGAAAAAATTTTATATTTATATAGATGGAAATATTTATCCAGATTTTTGTAAAATCAGTACAGTAAAAAATTTTTTGTACAATTTACCTACTAATAAAATTAATACAGTTGTAAAAGGCGACAATAAGATTGTCTCTATTTCGTTAGCAAGTATTATTGCAAAAGTAACTAGAGATAATTTGATGCAAATCTATGATAAAAGCTATCCTTTTTATGACTTTAAAAAAAATGTAGGATATGGCACTAAATTTCATCTAGAAATGATAAAAAAACATGGTATATGCAATATTCATAGAAGAAGCTTCAAACCAATAAGTACTATATGTAGCTAAACTTTCTATAATAAATCAATATATTGTAAAAAAATAATTTTTAATTGTTAAATTATTGACTTTATTGAGTAATTATAATTTTATCCACATATAAATAAAGTTTATTAACAAGTTTTAAACAATGATTATTAATAAGTTTTTAAATAAAATTGTTCATGGTAATAGTATACATGTATTACAGGACTTTCCTCATAATAGCATAGACTTAGTTTTTGCAGATCCTCCATATAACCTTCAACTAAATAATGATTTATATAGACCTGACCTTACTTCAGTTAACGGTGTTCAAGATGATTGGGATAAATTTGCTTCATTTAAAGATTATGATCATTTCACATACCAATGGCTAAGTTCTATCAAATCTGTTTTGAAACCTGATGGAACAATATGGGTAATTGGCTCTTATCACAATGTATTTAGATTGGGATATATACTTCAAGATTTGGGTTTCTGGATATTAAATGACATAATTTGGAGAAAAACAAACCCAATGCCAAATTTTAGAGGAAAAAGATTTACCAACGCACACGAAACTCTGATTTGGGCTGCAAAAAGTGAAAAATCTAAATATACATTTAACTATGATGCTATGAAATCTCTAAATGGAGATTTGCAGATGCGTTCCGACTGGCTTTTGCCAATTTGTACAGGTAATGAAAGATTAAAAGATAGCGTTGGTAATAAAGTTCATCCTACTCAGAAACCAGAATCATTATTAAATAGAATAATTATGTCTAGTTCAAGAATTGGCGATATAGTCTTAGATCCATTTTTTGGAACTGGTACCACAGGGGTAGCAGCCAAGAAATTAAAGAGACATTATATTGGTATAGAACAAAGTTTAACGTATATAAACAAAGCTCAAAATCGTCTAGATAATACTTTTGCTCTTCAACCTGATGAAATAATTCAAATAGTTCCAAAAAAACAAGAACCAAGAATACCATTCGGTTCACTTTTAGAAAAAGGATTGATTTCACCTGGAGAATTATTGACAGATTTTAGAAAAAGATGGATAGCAAAAGTTAGGGCTGATGGAAGTTTAATTTCTGATAAAAACAAGGGATCTATTCATTCTGTTGGAGCAGCTCTTCAAGGCTTGCCAGCTTGTAATGGATGGACTTTTTGGCATATTAAAAGATCAGGCAGACTTGTGCCTATTGATAATTTGAGAACAATTATAAGATCTTCAGCTTAAATTACTTTTTAGTTTTAATCTTCTTTCATGTAATATTGGTTCAGTGTAACCAGAAGGACTTTTTGTTCCCATTAGAATTAAATCCAGCGCTGCATTAAACGCAATAGATTTTTCAAAATCCATAGACATTGGCTGATAATTTTTGTCATTTACATTTTGATTGTCAACTACCTTGGCCATTTTCTTCATACAATTTAATAGCTGTTCTTCAGATATGATTTCATGATGCAACCAATTTGCTAAATGTTGACTAGAAATTCTACAAGTTGCACGATCTTCCATCAAGCCAATATTATTGATATCTGGAACTTTGGAGCAACCTACTCCTTGATCAATCCATCTAACTACATATCCCAAAATACCTTGAGCATTATTATTTATTTCACGTTCTATCAATTCAGTAGAAAAATTTTGACCATAGGTAACAGGTACATTTAAAATTTTATGCAAATAGTTTGCATTCTTTTTTTCTTTAAGAAGTTGTTCCTGAATAGAAAAAATATTTATTTTGTGGTAATGCAAGGCATGAATTGTAGCTGCAGTTGGACTTGGAACCCACGCTGTATTAGCGCCACTTTCAGGGTGATTAATTTTTTGATCATACATTTCTTTCATTAGGTCAGGCATGGCCCACATTCCCTTTCCTATTTGAGCTTTACCAGATAAACCACATTTTAATCCAATATAAACATTATTCTTTTCGTACGCATCAATCCAATCTGCATTTTTTATTTCAGGTTTAGGTATAATCGGGCCAGCTTCCATTGCAGTATGTATCTCATCACCTGTTCTATCTAAAAAGCCTGTATTGATAAAAACAAGTCTGTGTTTTGCTTGCCTTATACACTCTTTTAAATTGACTGTAGTTCGTCTTTCTTCATCCATAATTCCTATTTTAATTGTATACTTATTGAGGTTTAGCAAGTTTTCTACAGATTCAAAAAGTTCATTAGTAAAAGCAACTTCTTCAGGTCCATGCATTTTAGGCTTAACAATATAAATTGATCCTTCATTAGAGTTGATTTTTTTATCCTTGATATCGAACATAGCTATTAAAGATGTTATTACAGCGTCCATAATACCTTCAGGAACTTCTTTTGTGTCATCATATATTATAGCTGGGTTTGTCATTAAATGACCAACATTTCTAATGAGCATGAGAGACAATCCTGAGAGATGAATTTTACCATTTAATCCTTCAAAAACTTTATTATTATTCAGCTCTCTACTAACAACTTTATCCCCTTTTTGAAAAGTTGATTTAAGGGAACCATTCATTAGTCCCAACCAATTTTTATATGCAAGAACTTTATCCTCCGCATCCACGGCAGCGACTGAGTCTTCACAATCTTGAATCGTGGTTATTGCTGATTCTAATATAATATCGTTAATGCCTGCCTTATCGGATTTTCCTACCAATTGATTAGGGTCAATAACAATTTCAACATGAAGGTTATTATTTTTTAACAATATGGATCTAGTATCTTTTGATTTTTCACTAAATCCAACGAATTTTTGTGTTTCTTTAAGCGTAGTTTTTTCATTTTGAAAATTAATAATCAATTTTTTATTTTCAATTTCATAAGAAATTGCATCATGATGGGATCCATTTGTTAACGTGAAATGTTCATCAAGAAAATTTCTACCAAACTCTATTACTTTTTCACCCCTTTTAGGATTATATTTGTTACCTTTACTTGTTTGATCTTCTTCTGGAATCAGGTCTGTTCCATATAATGCATCATAAAGGCTTCCCCATCTTGCATTTGCTGCATTAAGTGAGTATCTTGCATTAGTGACAGGAACAACAAGTTGAGGTCCAGCGATTTTTGCAATTTCTTCATCAACATTTTCCGTTTCAATTTTAAAATCGGGTCCTTCTGGTACAATGTATCCTATATCTTTAAGAAAGCTTATATACTCTTCTTGGTTAATTGCTTTGTCTTTATTATTCTTATAAAAATCATCGATTAATTTTTTAATCTCATCTCTTTTTTCAAGTAGTTTTTTATTTAAAGGAGAAAATTTATAAATGATTTCTTCAAAACCCTTCCAGAAAAGATCTGAGTTTACATTCAATGGCGAGAGAACATCATTTTCAAGAAATTCATACAAAACTTTTGATATTTTTAGTTTATTTTTAATTACTTTTTCCATGATATAGCCTCTACATTTATCAATTTAACCTATTATTCATCTTCAAAGTCTAAATTAAGACCTTGTTCTTTTAATAATTCTATAACTTCATTCAATAATGACATTTTGTCACTATCACTTTGAGCCTCAACTCTAATTATAATTGCATTTTCAGTATTGCTAGCTCTAATAAGGTACCATCCTAAAAGAGTATTTATTCTTACTCCATCAATCAACAAAATATTTTCTTTTTTGTATTGAATTTTCAATTTTTCAATAATATTTCTTATAACAATAAATTTTCTATCATCTGAGCATTCAACTTTAATTTCAGGAGTTGTAAACGATCGTTTTAAATTATTGTAAAAAGTTGTTATATCATAACCTAAGTGCATTAATTCCAGAATACGTATACATGTGTATATAGCGTCATCGTACCCGAAATATTTGTCTTTAAAGAATATATGGCCAGACATTTCTCCTGCTAATGCTGCACCAATTTCACTTATTCTTGACTTTATGTGAGAATGACCAGTCTTCCATATATCTACATTTAAACCTAATTGTTTTATAAAATTTATTGGTATTAAACTAGATTTTACATCCAAAATAATAGTCTTATTCTTTTGTTCAATAGATTGGCATAAAAAAGCTGTTAACAAATCACCTGGAAGTAAATTTCCGTTTTTATCAATTACACCAATTCTATCTCCATCTCCATCGAAAGCAATTCCAAGTGTTGCTCTATTTTTTTTTACTTGCCTTTTAAGTTCTACTAAATTTTTTTCTTGAGTAGGATCTGGATGATGATTTGGGAAAGTACCATCTATTTTGCTGTATAAAATAGAGTGTTGTCCGGGTAGTTTACTTATTAGTTTTTTTACAATATTTCCAGTTGCACCATTTCCACAATCCCATATAATTTTTTTTTCAGAAAGTTTTTTAAAATTTGAATATTTATCTAGTGGCTTTAAAACTTCTTTGATGTATATATCTTCAATATTTAATAATTTAAAAGCGCCTGAGCAAGATTTCTCGGAACCTTTTTCAGCAAATTCAGATAGTTTAATAATATCTCTTCCAAAAAATGATTTATTCTGCATTATCATTTTAAAGCCATTATAAGACTTTGGATTATGACTTCCCGTAACTTGAATAGCTCCATCACTATTAAAATATTGATTACTAAAATATAATGTTGGAGTAGGATTCATTCCAATACTAATAACACTTGCACCTGCCTTGAGTAATCCATCGATTAAATTTTTTTCTAAACTTGGACTTGAAATCCTACCATCTCTGCTAACTATTATTTTTGGAACAGCATTGTCCCCAATTTTTTCTTTTAGAAAAAGACAATAGAAATAGCCTAACATAAATGCGTCTTTTTCTTTTAAATTTTCTCCAACAATTCCTCTTATATCATAGGCTCGTAAAATATTTTTGTTGAACTTATGTTTAATCAGCATAGATTTAAATTTTTTTTAACCAAGTAGAGAGTTCATTTTTTAGATCGTTCCTTTCCAAAGCAAATGTGATGTTTGCTTGAATAAATCCTAATTTTGAACCACAATCATATCTTTCGCCTTCAAAAAGGAATCCATGACAAAATGTTTTGCCAATTTGAGAATTAATAGCATCTGTTAATTGTATTTCTTTTCCTTTTCCAGCATTTTGTTTTTCTAAGATTTTGAAAATTTTAGAATCTAAGATGTACCTACCAACAATTGCCAAATTACTGGGTGCATTTTCAGGGTTAGGTTTTTCTACCATGTGCGTTATTTCTAATGTTTTATTTTTAATTTCTTTAGTTTTAACAATTCCATAGGATGAAGTTTCATTTTTATTTACTTCCATTATTGCAACCATATTGCCACCTTGATAGTTGTGTATCATGTTTTTTAACGTTAAGTTACCTGTTATTAAATCATCTGCTAAAATTACTGCAAATGGCTCATTGTCAATAAGGTGTCTTGCACACCAAATCGCGTGACCTAATCCGGCAGGTTCTTGTTGACGAACATATGCATATGTCCCAGGTATTTTTAACATTTCTTGAGTAATTTTAAGGAAATTTTTTTTCCCTTGCATGAGAAGATTATTTTCTAATTCAAAAGAATGATCAAAGTGGTTTTCAATTGCTGATTTTCCTCTACTTGTTACAAATATAAATTGTTCTATGCCTGCTTCTGCAGCTTCCTCAACAGCGTATTGTATTAGTGGCTTATCAACAATAGGTAGCATCTCTTTTGGCATTGATTTGGTTGCTGGGAGAAATCTGGTACCTAAACCACCTACTGGAAATATTGCTTTTTTAATTTTCATGACAAATTAAGTATATTGTAATAAATATTATTTGTATAAAGGATTAACTATTTCATACAGTTATAATAGTCAAGATATGATTTAAAGATAGAGGATAATAGAAATGAAAATCGTTATGCTAGGTACAGGATATGTTGGATTAGTCTCAGGTGCATGTTTTTCAGATTTTGGGTTTGATGTAACATGTTTAGACAAAGATAAATTAAAAATCAAAAATCTCAAAAATGGAGTAATGCCAATATTTGAACCAGGTTTGGAAGATCTTGTTAAAAAAAACTTTCTTTCTGGAAGATTAAAATTCAGTACTGATCAAAGGGCACATGTGAAAAATGCAGATGCTGTTTTTATAGCAGTAGGTACTCCTACAAGAAGAGGTGACGGTCATGCTGATTTAACATATGTTTATGATGCAGCAAAAGAAATTGCTTCTTATTTGAATGGATATACTGTAATTGTGACTAAATCAACAGTTCCAGTTGGTACTTCACAAAAAATTAAAGAAATAATAAAAAAAAATACTAATGCGGAATTTGATGTTGTTTCTAACCCTGAGTTTTTAAGAGAGGGAAGCGCAATAGAAGATTTTATGAGGCCAAATAGAGTCGTTGTTGGACACGAAAATAAAAAATCTAAAACAGTTTTAGCTTCAATTTATAAACCATTGTTTCTTTTTGAAACACCTATTTTATATACAGACTTGAAATCCGCTGAGTTAATAAAATATGCCTCAAATGCATTTTTAGCTGTCAAAATTTCTTTTATTAATCAAATGGCAGATTTATGTGAGCAACTTGATACAGATATTAATGATATTGCAAAAGGAATGGGATTAGATAAAAGAATTGGTAACAAATTTTTACATCCTGGGCCAGGGTATGGAGGTTCTTGTTTTCCAAAAGATACACTTGCTTTAGTAGAAACTTCAAAACAAAATGACGTAAATCTCTCAATAGTTGAAACTGTTGTCAGGTACAATCGAGATAGAAAAAAGTCATTGGCACGAAAAATTATTAACCTTATGGGAGGTGATGTTATAAATAAGAAGATTTCTGTATTAGGTTTGTCATTTAAGCCTGGTACTGATGACATGAGAGAAAGTCCCTCACTTGATTTAATTCCGGAATTACTTAAAAAAAAGGCGAAAATAACTGCATTTGATCCTGTGGCAAAAAACGAAGCAAAAAAGTTTTTAAAAAAAATAAAATATGCAGAGAGTATTCATGAATGCATAAAAGGTTCAGATTGTGTTGTTTTATTGACAGAATGGAGCGAATTCAGAAGTCTCTCACCAGAGTTTTTAAGTGGTCTTATGGAAGGAAAATATATTTTTGATTTTAGAAATGTACTTGATCCTAATGTTTTCAAAAAGAGTAAATTTAAACTTTATCAAATAGGCAGAGAAAAAATTTAAGTGTGTTTATGTATAATTATTAGTTTTTGAGACAGGCCTTTTAATTCCATTTAAAAGTTCTTCGATAGAAATTTTTCCGATTATTTTTTTTGAGTCATTTGTTACCGAAATAATTGCCCCAGGATTTTTTGTGATTTCTTGCAAAACGTCTTCTAAAACCATGTTATGATTTATAGAAACAGCATCTTTAATCTTAGAAGTTGATTTTGTCATAATGGACTTAGCTTTTATTACTCTTGCACGATTAATGTCTTTTATGAAATCAGACACATATTTATCTGCTGGTTTTAAAATAATTTCTTGTGGATCACTATCTTGAACAATAAGTCCATCACGAAGAATAGCTATTCTATCACCAATTTTCAGTGCTTCGTCTAAATCATGAGTTATGAAAACGATTGTTTTGTGAAGTTCATTTTGTAAATCTAATAAAATATTTTGCATATCAGCTCTTATTAGGGGGTCAAGAGCAGAAAAAGCCTCATCCATTAACAAAATTTCGGCATCAGTTGCCAATGCTCTTGCAAGTCCAACTCTTTGTTGCATACCTCCAGAGAGTTGATTTGGATAATAGTCCTCATATCCTTCAAGACCAACTCTTTTTAACCATTTTGATGCTTTTTCAATCCATAAATCTTTAGACATAGATTGAATAGCAAGCCCATAACCAATATTTTCAATAATAGTTTTATGAGGAAATAGAGCAAACTTCTGAAAAACCATAGACATATTTTTCTGTCTGAAGCTCAACAATTCTTTTTGTGTTAATGATAAAACATTCTTTTTATCAATCATTATCTTACCAAAAGTTGGTTCAATAAGTCTGTTTAAATGTCTTATTAAAGTAGACTTTCCAGATCCAGATAATCCCATAACAACTTGTATTTTCCCCTTTGGAATTTTTAAATTAATATTATTTAATCCCAATACAGTATTAGTTTTTTCAAGCAATTCATCTTTACCCATGCCTTTTTTTACTAATTCAAGAGCTTCAATTTCATTATTTCCAAAAATTTTATAAAGATTCTTAATTTCAATTAGATTTGTCATATTATTAATTATTCTTGATCAATTTTAAATTTTTGCATTCTTTGCCCAATTTTTTGTGTCACTCTATCAAAAATTATAGCCAAAACTACAATTGCTAAACCATTCATTAATCCTAAGGCAAGATACTGATTAGATATAGCTCTAAGAACTGGTAGACCAAGTCCTTTAACACCAATCATTGAAGCTATTACTACCATCGCTAGAGCCATCATAATAGTCTGGTTTACTCCAGCAAATATAGTTGGAAGAGCGAGTGGCATTTGAACACCAAAAAGTTTTTGCCAATAATTTGCACCAAAAGAGTCTGCTGCTTCCAAAACATCTTTATCAACCAAGCGTATACCTAAATTTGTTAATCTAACTATTGGTGGTATTGCATAAATACAAACGGCAATTAGTCCAGGAACTTTTCCTATTCCAAGTAACATAACTACTGGTATTAAATATACAAAGCTAGGTATGGTCTGCATAATATCTAATACAGGCACAACAATTGTTTGAACTGTATTGCTTCTTGCCATTGCAACTCCAATAGGAATTCCAATAGCGATACATAGAAAAGTTGCTACTAAAATTATCGCTAGGGTTGACATAGTGTCTTCCCACATACCAAAATAACCAATTAGCATAAAACTAAAAAAAGTCCCTATTACTATAACAAGTGAACGTGATCCTAACCAAGCTAATAACAAAATAACAGATATTATTAAAGGCCATGGTGTATTGATAAATAACTTTTCAAACCATACTAAAAACATTAGCAAAGGTTCAAAGAACTGCTCTATTTCTGCACCATATGAACGAGTGAAATCGGTAAAAGTAAAGTCTACAGATTTTTTAAATTCTCTTAAACCTGACCTACTCATTTGAGGGAATTCAGAGATCCAGTCCATATAAAACCTTTATAGAAATCACTATCCCCACAAAATGAGGATAGTGAATTAAATATTAATTAAATTTATAAACTAGATTTAATTTTTTTGGCTACATCTGAACTGACCCAACTTTCCCAAATCTTGCCATGTTTAGCAAGAAATTCATAAGCAGCATCTTTTCCACCTGCTTTTTGTTCAGTCATAAAAACTAACATAGAGTTCATAACATCACCTGGATAAACTCTATTTTTTATATAATCTAGTGCAACACCTGCGTTTTTCTTAAAATTAGCAGATACTACGCTATTAACTTCAGATTTAACCCATGAAGACTTTTTTGGATTAGCACAGTCTTTTTCAGGTTTGACTATACAATTATCCCAGTTATCTTTTCCACCAAAGGGAACACCAAAATCTAGTTTGTGCATTTTATATTTACCAATCATAGAAGTTGGAGACCAATAATATCCAAACCAGTTTTCTCCTCTTTCAACCGCTTTAGCCATTGAACCATCTAAACCAGCTGCACTACCAGGGTCAACTAATACCCAACCTTTTTTCTCCATTTCAAATGCTCTAAATAAATTAGCATTAGCTAACTGACATCCCCAACCTGCAGGACAACCAACAAATGCACCCTTAGACTTATCTTCAGAGTAAGGAAATAAATCTGGTCTTTTTAAAACATCTAGAGCAGTTTTTAATTCTGGATGTTTTTTTACAGTGTGAGGTGGTAACCACCAACCTTCTCCTAAACCAGTAATCGGTGATTTGTTTGCAACCATTAATCTATTTTCACCAACAGCTTTTTTAAGTGGCACTGCAACTGCATTAGCCCAAAGTTCAGGAGCTACATCAGGTGTACCTTTTTCATTCATTGAAGTAAAAGTTGGCATAGTAGCACCAGCCACCATTTCTACTTCACATCCATAACCTTTTTCTAGAATTATTTTATCAACATTTGCCATCAATTCAGCAGATGCCCAGTTCATTTCTGCAATTTTAACTTTTCCACAAGATGCGCTAGCAAAAGTTGAAAAAAATAAATTTGCGGTAACGGCTGTAATAAAAGCAATAGCCGTTCCGAATACGCGTTTCATAATACCCTCCTATTAAGTTTTCAAAAACGTATTTATTTCATATTTTGAAATTAATAATGAATAATAACAACAAAAAGACATTTAATGCAAACCAACTAATAGGTTTTCCGTATTATATTGAATGTAACTTGTTGATAATAAATGATAATTTTTTTTTTAAAAATATGTATTTTTGGCATTTAAAATGATTATTTTAAACATTATATAAATTTATGGAGGTTATTGTGTTCCAAGATACTACGCCATTTTTACTTGCACTAGTTATAACTTTTACTATTTTAGTATGTGTCGCTATATACAATAGTATCAACTCTCCACCACCAATAAAACAAGCTGAAAAACCAGAACCGGGTCCTTCAAGAACAAGAGAAATTTTGGCAAGATTTAGCGAGTTCTATACTAACTTAGATCCTGAAGAAGAAAGTATATACGATACTGCAATATTGCCTGATCCGAAACAACATATTATTCATGCACTTTATGTTGGTTTTGATGAAAGTGAAACAGAAGAAGATAGAGAAGCTATTAAAAGGGGTCTTAAAGCTATAACTTATTTTCAAGATTTAGTTGGAGAAAATCCTTTAACTAAAGATTTTAATTCAAATGATTCTGGGTCATTACCAACTCAGTTGCTATTTCAAGATCCTAATGACGAAAATATAAATTTATCTGAAGAAGAAAAAAAGTATAATGAATTTAAAAACAAAGTGATAAAAGAATTAAACGATCATTATGATCACTTAAAAATTGAAAATGATTCATCCAAAGAAGGTCAAGGTCAAGATCAAGAATTAAAGGAGAAAATATGACTTATTTGAAATTAGATGAAAATAATCAAATTTATTACGAATATGTCAAGCCAGAAAACGGTAAAACTACTTTCGTTTTTGTCAACGCATTAACTGGTAATACATCTGCCTGGAACGGAGATATAGGATTACAAATTACAAAACAAGGTCATGGTTATATTACCTATAATTTTAGAGGTCAAGATGAAAGTAAATTTGACAATAACCTTGATCTTGATACAGAACTTATAGTTTCTGATCTAATGAAATTAATTAAACATTTAAATCCTAACAAAGTTATTTTGGTAGGGTTATCTATTGGAGGATTATATGCTTCTCTTGCAATTGAGAAGGGTATTAATGCTTTAGGTCTCGTATTAGTGAATACCTTAAGAAAGCAGAACTCCAGGTTAACATGGATAAACAAAACTATGGTAAATGCTGCTCGTATAGGAGGTTCGGCTTTGTTAATGGATATGAATATGCCAGTGATTGCATCTCCATTGTTTTTAGACAAAATGGAAAAGAATGCTCTTAATCCTGATAACTATATTCCTTTTAATGAAAACGACGGGGTATTTAAATTAATGAAAGGTTCTCTTAAAGCCAACTGGGATTTTAATTGGAGTAATTTAAAGTTGCCTGTTCTAGTAATGACGGGACATTATGATCGAGTATTCAGAATTCCTAGAGATATAGATGAATTATCTAATCAAATTCCAAATTGTAAAAGAGTTGAGATTGAAGATTGTGGTCATCTTATACCTCTAGAAAATCCACTTCTATTTTCAGAATATTTAATTAATTTTGTAAAAAAAATTAATTAGCGAATTACTTTAACAAGTATATCATCAGGTAACAAATTTGATTTTATAATATCAGTTTTACCAAAATTAACTTCACAAAATTTTTTGATCCAATTTTTATTGGAATAATAAAGACCGTTTAAAATTTGTTTTTTATTTTTATGCAATAAATTAAAAATCATGGCTTTTTTTGTATATTTCCAATTTAATTTTAGTTTAGCACACAAATATTTTTCCCATACAATTATACTGTTGAAAGTACATAAATTGAAGGTTCCTGACATTACTGTAAAGTCTGCTAAATTTTTAGCAGATGAATTGTTTAAAAACACAGCATTTTTAGCAGAAAAATTTGATTTGCAGTAAGTAATACATTGATCGTTTATGTCTAATCCAAAATAATAAAACCTTTCACATAATAATTGGGATACTAATTTTTCATATAATCTTCCGTAACCACAGCCGATATCACAAATGACTGGATTATATTTTAATTTATAATTATCAATTATATTTATTATAAGATCTAGTCTCAAATCTTGAGTGAAATTATTTTTCCAGAAAACACCCTTAGGTGTTGCGCCAAATTTTTTAAACCTGTTTGAGTATGCTGTTTTTATTCTATTTTCAATAACATAAAAGTTTAATTTTTCTAATAAAGACATCATCATCATTTGATATTAAAAGATAAATTTAGAGATTAAATTCAAGTTAAAAGTATTTTATTTTCAGAGACTTCAGTTATTAACATATGACCAGGGGTGTGTGTAATGCAGAAAGGTATTTTTGCTTCCATAACAGCATTTTGTGGAGTAACTCCACAAGCCCAAAAATAATAATCTTCATCCGAGTTTTTGACTCTAGGAGGGTCTCCCCAGCAAGGTTTTAAAATATTATTAATTCCGATCATCTCAGGGCTTCCTATGTGAACAGGTTCGCCGTGTGCTTGAGCGTATTTTTTAGAAATTTTAATAACTTTTTCAGCTTCACTTTTTTTAAAAATTCTCATTGAGGTAACCATTTGACTAGCAAAAACTCCACTAGGTTTATTTTTAATATTGGTTTTATACATTGGAACTATCTTATTATTTTTAATATGATCTAATTTAAGATTGTTTTTTATGAGTTCGTGCTCGAAAGTAAACGAGCATCCAATAGCAAATGCTATAAAAGTATCTTCCCAATAATCTTTAATATTCTTTGTAGAAGTGAATAGTTTGCCATTTTTGTAAATATTATATCTTGGAACATCAAATCTTACGTCTATGTTTCTGCCAAGATTCTGGAAAAAAGGTTCGCCACAGTTTGTCTTATCTACCAGAGGACATGATTTATGATTAAGCTGACAAAAATTGGTAAAATGATCAGAGAATTGACTTGGCAATACAACTATATTTGTTTGAAGCTTATTTTTAGCTAATCCTGCAGTATGACCATCATATAATTCATTTCTAATACAATCTCGTATGTCTGATGCATCTAGATTTTTAGCTTCATCAAAATTAATTACTTTCATAGTGCTTTAGATTTTATTATCTTTATACTTATTTTTCCAAAACTTTTTTAAATTATTTATAATTTCTAAGTATTTAATTCTAAATTTAATTAAATCAGTGACTTCACAAAAATGTTCTGACACAACCTTATCTTTGTATTTTGATTTTAAGATCATCGTGTTTCTATCTAAATGCCTTTTATATGATTTTTCTCGAAATTTAAGTGAGTCACTCAAAAATAAAGTGTTTTCTTTGAATTCATAATATCCAGTATTAAATAATTCAAAAGAAAAGTTTATTGATGAATTTTTATTTTTTTTGAATATTTTTTTGTAATCGTAATTAGAATGTTTCATAAATAAAAAGATATAATTTTCGTCAACTTTATCTTTTTCCTTGATTATGTAATCTTCAGTTCTTTCACATATTATATATGTGCCGTTTAGCGACTCACTTGAAGCAACTGGGATATTAATAATAATAAGAAAAATTAATACAAAAAATTTCATCTTTAAACCAAAATTCACTTCAATTATATACATATTTACGTAAAAGTTATAAGATAGTTTACATCTAGGTATAAAAAAATGAGTTTTGTCTTATTTTGTAAATTATAGGGAGTATGATTTGAAAAATTTTAATTTTTTTTCTGATAGTGAGATTAAGATTTTATCTGACGCTAATAAAAATAAAAATTATCATCATCTCAATACAGACTTTGAGGGTTTTAAAGAGGTAATGAACTTAGAAATACTAAATAAAATACTTTCGATGCCTGGCTTATGGAATAATCAAAATTTTAAAATGGTTCTAGATAGAAAGCCTATTGGTTTTAACGAATTTGTAACTGATGGAGAAAAGATGGGATTTTCTAAAAGTTGTCCTAATCCAAAAAAAGTTCAAGATTATATCAGTAAGGGAGCATCACTTGTTTTAGATGATATTATATATGTTTTAAAAAATGTAAAAGATATAGCATCCGAATTGCAAAAAATTACATGGGGTAAATGTCAAGCGAATTTATATTTCTCTATGCAAAGCCATCAGGCATTTGGTCCACATTATGATACACATGATGTTTTTGCTCTTCATTGTCATGGTGAAAAAGTTTGGAATATTTACGAAAATTTTGAAGATAATCCTATTAATCATCCCATTTTCAAATTACCTTTGGAGGAAAGAATTGAAAAAGCTGGCAAAATTAAAGAACAAGTTCTTTTGAAACCAGGAGATCTTCTTTATTTACCAAGAGGACAGTATCACGATGCTTTAGCTTCAAAAAATGGTGCTATTCATATAGCTTTTGGTATAAATTATATGAAACCAATTGATATGATGCAGTTTATTTGGAACAGACTAGTTATTAATCCTTATCTTAGGTCGGATGTTAAAAACGTAAAATCTACATCAGACATTCACGCCATAAATAAAAATATTGTAAAAGAAATTGATAAAATTTTAAATGATAAAACACTTTTAACTCCTCTACTAAATTTTTATAAAGAATTTCCGTATGAATTTGTTGACTATGAGCTAGAATCTATTGTAGATGCTGGTGTTCAATATAATATCTCGGGATCAATAAAACTCTCTAATCAAAATGGACAACTTATTATTTCAAATGGAAAAAATTCTGTTCCAGTTCCTAAAAAGTTTGAAGAATTGACAAGCTATTCATTTGCAGAAAAAAATATTAGTATAAAGAAATTAAGTAAGAATTTTCAAGATTTACCAGATAGTTTGATTGACGAATTTGTAGGAGCTATGAAACAAATGAGAGTTCTTAGTTAGTATTTTCAACAAAATATAAATAAATTAATTTGATTGATAAAAACTAAATTATTACAAGCATTAAATATTGCAGAATCATTATACATTAATATAATATTCTTAATGAAATTTATTATCAAAACTATTTGTATTATTATTTTCTTTCTATCTATGCCTGTTAAAGCAGGAGAAGTTACAGACCTTTTCGAAAATGACGAATATGATGCAGCTTTTAGGATAGGTTATGCAGATGCCCTGAATGGAGATGAGGAGAGTAAGTTCATAATTGGCAAAATATATTTAGATGGCCTAGGTTCTGCCAAAAAAGATATTACGAAAGGAATAAGATTAATAAAGTCAGCTGCAAATGATGATTATATAAAAGCTGCAGAGTTTTTAGGAAACAACTATTACAATGGTGAGTATTCTGATCAAAACAAAAGACTTGCCTTAAAATATTATAAAAAAGTTCAAGAGTTAGGTTCAAACAAATATAGAAAAAGAATAAAAGCACTAGTAATAGCTCAAAGCGGTGCAATCAGCAAAAAAAGTTGCCAATATTATGATAAGAAAAGTAAAAAAGCCGCAAACAAGATTGCTAGATGTATTGTAAATGGTTTTTTAAAAGGAAATGCATCAAAATATTATTTAATTTCATTTGAGACGGGAAATATTAACGATTTCTTAAAAGCAGCTGATAAAATATTAAAACCAAACTCAGGCTCAAATCTTATGACTTTAATCGTTAAATTACCTAAGTTCTATAATAAAGCTAGCAATAAACAGATTTCAAGATTAAGAAATATTGCGAATAATTATGGTTATGATTACAAATCTTGCAATATGAAAAAGGATAAGCTTGGGCTAAATAAATCTAAAGGAAATATTGCTTCATGTGTATTTGCAGCTATAGCAGGTGATAGTGAGGCGGCGCCGATAGTATCAAAATGGTGGAGGGATGGTGCTAAAGGTTTGCCAAAAAGTAAAAAAATAGCATTGAAAATGATGGCGAACGCAACTTCAGGAAAAAAAATTAATTTCGTAGCAGTATTAAAAAGTTATGAAAATAATCCTAGAGAACATTTTGAAAAAGCAAAAGAATTTCTTAAATTATATCCACTAAATAAAAAAATTATTGGTAAACAGTTAAAACTTGAAGCTAAATTATTAGCACAAGAAGAGCATGATAAATTTGTTACAGATGCAGAAGACATCGCAATTGTTTTAAGTCATCTTATTTGGAAACAATTGGATTCGAAAATATCGGCAAAACTACTTTATTTATTTTACACTGATTATCAGGATTACAATCAAATAATGTCTGATAAAGTCATAACAAATATAAAGAAAATACCATTTTCAAAAAAAATATTTTCAAATCTATCTCGACAAGAAGATAGCTCTTTTGCGAACGTGTTTTTAAAAGAGAAGATGTTTGAAGATTGCAAAGCATTGGCTTTTGCTGTTAAAAACGAAGGCTATGTTGATATTGAAGATATTCAAAATGCCCAAATGATGACAGCAGGAAAATGTATGATGTCAGTTCCAGGTTCGGGTGCAAAGCAAAGAACAATGCAAAATCTTATGATGAATGCAGAGCAAGATTTTCAAAAACATAAAATTCCAATAGAAATTAGACTAAAGAAAAGAAAATCGTGTCCTGATTATAACATTTTTTTAAAAAATAAATACCGAATACAAGATTCTATAGAATTATTAGATATAAGTTTTGAAACACTTGATAAAAAATGTCAGAAAGACTCATATGTATTATATGAAAGAGCAAAACAAGCGTATTATGATGAAAATTATGATAAAGCTCATCAGTTATCAAAAAAATCTTGTAATTCAAAAAAATCTGTGGGCTGTGAACTAATCGCTTCAATTTTGAAAGAGAGAAAATCCAGTCTGTCAAAAAGATTTGCTCAAAATGAAACAGGTCCTGCAATGATCAATTTTTTAGAGAAAGGTCATAGAACAGGCGATGATAAAAGTAGTGCTATGCTCTATGATTTATATAATGAAAGTGTATTATCATCAAATTCGGACTTTAAAAAAGCAGAAGAAATGATTGAATATTTGAGCAATAAAGATAGTAAAGCTGCTATAGCCAGACTAAAAATAGATTGTTTTTCAAACAGGAAAATGAACATAAAAGATTTAATATTTAAAAGTTGTAAATCTGTTTGTATTTGGGCTGCAGAAGCATTATCCAATAAAACTGATTATGATGATGTAGGCACTTATTTAGCAATCAGAAAAACAGCCTATGGTCACAAGTGCTGTCCTAATAATGAGTGTAGAAAGAAACCTTCGAAAAGTAATATTCAAAACTCTAGTCAATAACTTTAGTTTTAAACTTGATATTTAATCCTTTTTCATGACCTTTTAGATTTAAGTCTTTCCAAAAATTGAGAGTATTCTTACTTTTGTTTGGGTTTATAAAAGTTACATCTGGTAGAGATATAACTGAAATATCTTTGTTATCTATTATCTTGACAAAGTTATTATTAAAAGAATTTTTATCGTTTGGATCTACGTCATAAGGTAAAAGGGAATGAAAAATATACGTGTTTTGATTACTTAAGTTTCTTCCCCTGTAATAGTTATCCAAACTGGATAAATGATCAATGACGCTGTATTCATTGCCTCCTTTAGCTAATTCAGATTTAATTATTTTGCTATATTTACTTTTAAAAATAACCATATCTTTTTTTGCAACTTGATCACTGCATTTAGTATCAATAAGTTTATCAAGAAAATCTTTTTTTGGACAACCGGGTACACATTGATCAATTTGAATTCTAGCATTTTCATTCTTATGAGTGACAATCCTAATCTTATTCCCCGCTTTAAAACTTTGGCTAATTTTATTTAATCCATTTAAAAAGGCTCTTTTATCATCCTTATTTTGGTAACTTTCACCAAATATATTAATGACTATAGGTTTAGAGGTTTCTTCTTTAAGACAATATTTTTCGGAAGCTAAAACCTCTAAGCTAATTAATTTAAACACAAAAAAAATGGATATTAATCTAAACAATTGTATAATGTTCTTCTTTAAAATACTCAGGAGAAGCTTTTGTTCTATTGTCATTATTTGCATCTCTAAAAATTCTTATTTTTTCGTTAAATATATCATTGACCTGTTTTTGAAAATCAGACACAAAATAATTCAGCTCATTAAGATCTTTGTCTATTTCATGTACAGTTTCTTCTGCTATTTCACGATTTTGTTTAATTTTAGTATGAAGGTCTGATTGTTTCTTGTCAATATTTGCAATTTTATCGTCAAATGTTTTCTTTACCTTAAATAATTCTTTACGGTCTTTATCATAATTTCTTTTTGCCTTTTCATAGTCAGGGTGACTATCGTGTCGTACAAAAGCTGCTACAAAACCACAAACATAAACAGTAACATTTATCAGCAATAAAAACATTCCTTCTGGACCAAGATTAATTTGCATGAGTGTATCGAGAATATTTGGAGATCCAAATGCTTCATTAGCCCCAGGTGTATCTGAATTTAATAGTTTTTCTGGATCTATGTTAAAACCTTGTGCTTCTTGATTACTTATAGATACAAATGCTTGTCTCATTTTAGATAAATAAACAATTAGAACAACTACAAGAGCATTTAAAACGCCCATTGATAAATATGTATTAGCTTTAGAAACAGGCACTTCTTTTGATTGAGTTCTTTTAAATGATGAGCCTGTAATATGGGCAAAGAAAACCAACATAGCACCAACACCAGTTGCAACAATAATTGATATCAACTGACTAGATTCAAAGAAAAGTTCAAAGGCCAGACTGTTTACAAAAACTTCTGCAAAAGCAAGAAGTATCATAAAAGGCACATAAAATGTTACAAATTGTGTACTCAAAGGTCTTTGGTTTACTTGGATTTTGATTGCTTGTAAGGTTCGATAAGATTCTTCAGCTTTAATTCGAACTTCGTCATATTTGCTACTACTTTCACCTACAAGTTTTTGAATTTGCTCTCTTTCATTTTCATGCATCTGATCTGTTTCATCTAATGATTTTGGAATATGAAAATCAAGTTTTCTCAATAGTTCATTTTTTTCTTTTTCAAGTTTTGAAATTTGTTTCTTAGCATCAGTTGAAAATTTTGAATAAGCTTTAGTAAGTTTATTTTTTTCATCTAGTTCAAATTTTGACATTGATTTTGAAGAATAAGAAGGTGTATTCGTTTTCCCCATTTCAATGCCTTTTCTTTCAAGACGATTTCTTTCTTGATCATCTAATCTTAATAGTCTTTCTAAAGACGATTTTGATATTGAACTTTTCATAACTAATTATAACACTCAATAGCTGCAACTGAATGTGTTGCAATTTCTCCAATCTCATCTGAATCTAATTTTTTAAATCTCTTACCATTTTTTTTGTAAATAATATTAGTATTATTAATCCAATTTTTCAACTCTATAGAAGAGATCATAAGATTCATATTTACATTTGTTTGTAAAATATCATCAGCGAATTTTCCTGCCCTTTTTTTAATTAGTTTTTCAACATCAATGCCAGCAGTAATTTGTCCTCTAATCAACCCATATTTACCTAAAACTGGACCACCACTATTACCGCTTGCAATAGGCACACTAATTAATATTAAATTAGAGTTAATCTTTTGTGTATTGGCTAAAATACCTTTTGATAAAGTCATATTTCTTGCTGCTTTTTTAAAAATTAAATCTGTTGTTACTGGGTATCCTGCAGCATATAAATCTTCACCTACTTTATGTGGTCTGTTATCAAAATCTAAGTAATACGGTGTAATTGCGTTTACTTTTAAGATTGCAGAGTCCATTTTTTTGTTTGTCACTACTAACCTTGCAATCCCCAGCATCTTGTTGTAATAAACATAGATTCCAATACAGTTTTTGACAACATGGTCATTTGTTAAAAAATAGCCATCTGAGGATATTGCAAATCCTGAACCAGAACCAAAATGTTTTAAATTAGTTTCTGTAGGAATAATTTTCTTCCAAGAATGTTTTACATCCTTATTAATGAAAAAGTTGTTATTTTGATAATTTATATTTTTATTATTAGAATACTTTTCTTTTGTTGTCTTTTTTTTCTTTTTTGGTTTTTCAGCTATTTTTGTATCTTTGTTTTTATAATCTTCGCATTTAGATTTAATGTATTCAATTTTTGTAGGTTTAAAATAAAGGCCGCCTCTTTTAAGATATTGACTTTTTAAAAACTTAAGAGCAAGAGAGTTACACATTTTCGCTGATACTTCAAACCAATCAAATGCCTTATCTATATCTCTACCAGATTTCCCTCTTATTAATAAAATCCCTATTTCTCTAGCTGCTTCACTATCACCTTTTTTTACTAAAGCTTCTAATTTTTTAAAAGCTAATTTTACATCACCATTATTATAATCTTTAAAAGCTTCTGCTCTTTTGGATTTAAATGAGTCACCAAAAACAATATTCAAATTTCCAAAAAACATGAAAATGGCGATAAAAAGGGTTGCAAATATTTTTCTCATAGAAGCTATTTTAACAGAGTTTAAAATTAAAAAAAGAAAAAGAACTTATCTCATAATAAGGACTCTGTATGACTCTTTATGAGTCAGTAAAGGCTATTTCTTGGTGTGTTTCTTCCTTAGTTTTTATATTTATTGCCATTCGATTAAAAACTCATTCATAATTATATTTAATATCTAATAGCTGAACATTATCAGTGTATAAAAAATTCGGTAAAATTTCTGTTTTAATTAATTTTCCATTCGGACTAAACATTTCTTTTGTCTGTAAACTTGAATTAAGAACTGCTTCACCTTTATCAGCAGTTTGTTTGCTTACATAATAAAAACCATCTTTAAAATAGGCAAAACCATTTCTACCATAATAACTTTTTTTATGAGCTAAATGACAATAACTATTATTTTCAGTCATAGTTGAAAATACATCAAGTGTTTGCAGATAACCATCTCCTAAAGTAATATTGTATCTTAATAATAACTCTCTTTTTCCATCTTTATCTGTGTCTATAAATTTAGGTACATAGAAATACTGTATGGGTCCATTAATAATAAAATCTTTACAAAAGTTTTTTATTTTTCCTTTTTTGTATAATATTCCAATTTGTATTTTAGCGTCATGCATCCCTAAAGTATGCGCTGTCATTCCAGTTTTTTTATTGCCTATAATTGACCATGTTTCTATGTAGGGTTTGCCCGAAACAAATATAAAATAGTTTTTATAATCATTTGCTTTTATGATGATATAATCGTCTCTAGCTTTATTAGACCCCCATTGGTAAGCTGCACTGGAGAAGAAAAATCTAAAAAATTGCTCCGAGTAAAAACCACTTATAAAAGATGTTGGTTTTGGATTTTTAAATTCAATAATTTTTAAGGCATTATTTATGTCTGAATCTAGTTTGCCTAGATAACGTGCAATGTAAAAGTCACCTTTGTAGTAATTTTTATTAATATAAAAATTTTTGGCTTTTGATAAAAAATCACTAGGATTAGAAGACTCGGCAATGGCTGAGTTACCAGCCAATGCCACAAGGAGAGTGATGTATAAAAAAACGATGGAGGATTGTCGTTTCATAATTTAAGTATAGTTATAATTATGATTATATTTGGGATACAATAAGGTATTATTAAGGCAATTATTCTATGAAATCTTTATTCGAAAGTTTATTTACTACCAAAGATATAATTAGAAAAAAGTATCCCGGTGGTTGGGTTGGGTGGCTCAATGATGGCATGTCAGATGAAGATGATGGACAACTGACAAGGTTTACCACTATGGATGGTGGCCATATGTACCAGATAGTTGAGGGTTTAAAAGGTTATGGATTTAAACCCCCTGAACTTAAAAATGGATGTTTTTACTGTAATGATTATTTTCTAAGTGTTTATGAATATTATCAATATATTGAGGAAGATATTTCAAAGTATTCTTGTAAACCACCTGAATGGCTAAATGTTAAACTTCAAGAACAAAAGTCATTAATAGAAATAGATAAAAATAATTTAGATTATCTTGATTATAATGGGCTGGATTATTCATTAAATTAAACTATTAGAATTACTAAATCACTAAAAGAAACACATCTCGTTTCCGGTAAAGGTATTTCCCCTTAAATTTGTCTACCCTTCAAAGGTATAAACTTTCAAATAGGTTGGAAATACAGTAATTTTGGAGAAGTTGTCGAATAAAAATTGGAGCGGGCGAAGGGATTTGAACCCTCGACCCCAACCTTGGCAAGGTTGTGCTCTACCCCTGAGCTACGCCCGCATAATTGTCGTTATAGATGTTAAATCAATTCCTATCAAGTAAATTATTGGAACATTTAATTTAATAATTGATGAATATTTTTACATATATAAGTGATTTGTTCCAATGTCAAATATGGATGCATAGGTAAAGAAATGACATTTTTACATAAAAATTCGGTATTTTTTACCCCATCACAACAAATTGGAAAATTTTTATAAGGTTTTTGTTTATGCAGAGGTATTGGATAATAAATTGCAGTTGGTATTTGTTTCAAAGACAATTTTTCTCTTAGTAATTCTCTATTTACTCTTTGAGGTAAAACAATAGTGAATTGAGCCCAATTACTAGTAGAATTCGAAATTAACTTAGGTAAATTAATCTCGGTATTTAATTCAGTAAAAACTTTAATATATTGTTTTGAAACTTTACTTCTTAATTTAAGCTCAGAATTAAATATTTTTAATTTTTCAATTAATATTGCTGCTTGTATGGAGTCCATTCTTCCGTTCATGCCAAGTCTCTCATAAGTGTACCTATCCTTACCCATACCATGTAAATGAGCTGAATACGCTATTTCATATATTTTTTTATTGTTTGTAAATATAGCCCCTCCATCACCATAACAACCAAGTGGCTTTGATGGGAAAAAAGATGTAGCAGTAACTTTGGCCAAGTTCCCAACAGGAACACCTTTGTAAGTTGATCCTAAAGACTGAGCGGCATCATCTAAAACCCACAAATTGTTATTTTTTGCTATTTTATTGATTTCATCCATTTCGCAGGGTTGACCAAATAATCCAACTGTCATTATACCCTTAAGATTAATGTTATGTTTTTTTGATGATTTAATACCTTCAAGAATAGAATTTGTAGAAATGTTGAAACTTGATTTATCAACATCAACAAAAATTGGTATTGCACCAAGCAAAGGCACTACTTCTGCAGAAGACGCAAAAGTAAAAGACGGAACTAGAATACCCTCTCCTGGTTTTACTCCTAATCCCAATAGACTAAGTAACAGAGCATCTGTGCCGCTAGAACAACATAAAACATATTTAGAGTTACAAAATCGTGATAATTTATTTTGAAGTTCATTTATTTCTGGTCCTAAAATATATTGACCATGATCAAGTATTTTTTTAATTCGATTTTCGACTTTAGATCTAATTTTTAATTGTTGTGTTTGTAAGTCTATAAATTTTATCATTTTTATCTTATTTTTTGTTAAATACAGTTTTCTATCATTGACATGACCTTTTGTACTTTCAAGCCTTCCTCATGATTTGTCAAAGGTTGAATGTTTTTATTAATACAATCTAAAAAGTTTTCTAGTTCTTTTTTTAGGGGTTGTTCTTCTTTTAAAGCTATAAACTTAGTATCTCCCCTTATAATCTGTAATGTATCATTAATAAAAGAATGATTTATACATAATTTCCTCTTCCAATCTTTTGTATCATCAAAGATTAAGCTACCTTTTGATCCCAGAACACAAAATCTATGTTCCTTATAAGGACTCATCCAATCAACGTTAATCGTACCAGTAATATTATTTTTGAATTTTAAAATAGCATTAACAGAATCTGGAACATGTTTTGAATTTTTAAAAAGCGCATTTACAGATACACGATAAGGAAGCTCGTTAGTAATAGCTAAAATCATCGAAATATCATGACATGCTAGGTCATAGATTACTGACTCGAATTTTCTTATCGCACCAAAATGCATTCTATTAGCTTTTATATGAACAACATCACCTATATGTTTATTTTTGATTTCATTCTTAAGGGCTGTAAAACCATTATGGTAATTAAGTAGGTGACCAACAAAAACAATTTTTTTGCTATCTTTTGCAGTAGATATAATCTCATCTGCCTCTTTAAGAGAAAGGCAGAAAGGTTTTTCAACATAAACATGTTTTTTGTTATTGAGTGATCTCAATACTAGTTCCTTATGCGTTTTAGGAGGGGTGCAAATCACTACGGCATCAATAATTTCATTGTCAATAATGTCTTCAACCTTTGCGGATTTATAAGAACTAGGTATAGACAAATTGTTTAAAATGACATTATTTGCATCATATACAGTGTTAAGCACATTTAATTCCAAAAGGTTATGAACAATATTTTGTCCCCAATTGCCACAACCTAAAACACCAACTTGTAATTTTTTCATATCAACTATTAACTGTTATAACTATTGAATATACTTTCATCTTGAAAAGGTCAATTGTAGTATTTTGAAATATTTTATGTTCAGTAGAACTTGAATTAGTTTGAAATTAAATCATATGATAAATATATAGGAGACTAAAAACGTGGATGAAAATTTTGCTGAAAATTCCTCAATTGTAAAAAATGTTGATGCAAGCAATTTTATGCTTGAGGTTATTGAAGGGTCTAAGGAAAAACCTGTAATTGTTGATTTTTGGGCACCTTGGTGTGCTCCATGCAAACAATTGGCTCCAATTTTAGAAAAAGCCGTTTTAAATGAAAAGGATAAGATTGCTCTAGTAAAAATAAATATAGATGAAAATCAATCAATAGCAGGTCAACTTCAAATACAATCAATCCCAACAGTTTATGCATTTTATCAGGGCCAAGTTGCTGATGGGTTTCAAGGTAATCTCCCAGAAAGTGAAGTTAATGAGTTTGTTAAAAAGGTATTAAATTTAGCTGGTCCTGGACAGGAAGTTGAGGAATTAATTCTGTCTCTCAATAATAGTTTAGATCAAATGGATTGGGACAGCGCTAAAAGCCTTGCAAATGAAGTACTAAAAATTGATAATCTTAACGCAAAAGCTCTATCAGGACTAATAGAAGCTGAGTTAGGATTTAAAAGATTTGATGAAGCAAAAGAAATAGTTAACTCTTTAGATGAAGACTTAAAAAAAGATAAAAATCTTAAAGAGGTAATAGAAAAAATAGAAGTTTCAGAAAAAGCCTTTCTAGCAAGTTCAGAAATTGAACCACTAAAACAAAAATTACAAGATAACCCGAATGATCTTCAAGTAAGTTTGGAACTAGCTATAGCTCTTTTTGGTGGGGGGAATATAATGGAAGCTTACGAACTTTTACTATCATCAATAGAAAAAGATCCAGAATGGAATGAACAAGCTGCTAGAAAACAATTACTTTCCTTCTTTCAAACCGATGGATTGAACTCTGAACAATCTAAAATAGCAAGACGTAAACTTTCTTCAATATTGTTTTCTTAAAATGCATCAATATCTTCCTGATAAAATATCGATTTTCCCTTTGAAAGGTGTTATAATTCTTCCAGAAACAATATTACCTCTAAACATTTTTGAACCTAGATATTTGTCAATGGTTGAAAATGCGCTAAAAACAAGCCATAGAATGATAGGGATTATTCAACCCAAGAAAAAAGCAAATAAAAATGATCTTTCTGTTTATTTAACTGGTTGCTTAGGTAAAATAATTAAATTTGAAGAAACCAATGATGGGCGATACATTATTTCACTCAGAGGTATATCGAGAATAAATATAGTCAATGAAACCCTATCAGAAGATGGATATTTGGTAGCCGAAATAAATAATAAAAATTATGTAAATGATATTAATAAATTAGAAGAAAAAAAATTTATATATGAAAATGATAAAAAACTAAAAATTGAACTAAAAAATTATTTTAAGATTAAAAAGATTCAGACTGACTGGGATTATATAAATAAATGTGCAAACATAGATTTAGTTGATCAAATTAGTATGATCTGTCCATTTACATCAGAGGAAAAACAAATGTTACTAGAGTCACAAAATTTAGAGAATAGGTATTTATTGTTAACATCTATTTTAGAAATGAATAATAGGAATAGTGGAGACAAAAATGTCATTAAACATTGAAAAAGAAAGAAAAATATTAGATTTATTAGAAATTTTAATTTGCCCAAAAACTGGCGGGGAACTCATCTTTGACAAAAAAAAAATGGAGTTAGTCTCAAGGAAGGCCAAATTAGCGTACCCAATAGTTGATGGTATTCCGATAATGCTTGAAGAAAAAGCTAGAAAAATCAAATAGATGGAAGACGTAATTTATCCGTTAGAGATTAAATTAGATGAGTCAAAAACAAAACTTCAGATTTTGTTTAGTAATAAGAAAAAATATTCGATAACTTCTGAACTACTTCGAATTGAAAGCCCTTCAGCAGAAGTTCAAGGACATGGAGGGCCAAAAATTTTCGTTATTAACAAACAAGATGTAAAAATCGTTGATATAAAAACTGTTGGCAATTACGCAATTAGAATAATTTTTTCAGATGGACACAAAACTGGTATTTATACTTGGGAAAAGCTTTTTGATTTTGCACTAAACCAAAAAAGGATTTTGAATGAATATAGACAAAAACTCAAAGACCATTTGCAATTTTGATAAAAATATTTTTTAAATTTCTATCATTTAAGTATTCCATTCCTTTTGACAAAATTTCAGTCAATTTTTTAGAGTTTTGTGTAAACGCATAAAACAACGAAGTTGTAGAAATAGAAATCAATTTCACTCTGATGTTTCTATTTTTATTGTATAATAAGATATTGTCATTGTGTCCAAGTTCTTTGCCTGATAAAACCGATTTTTCAAGAACATTTAAGACTTCAAAACAATCTTCAAGGGCTAAATTAAAACCTTGTCCCGCTAGTGGATGGATACTATGTGCAGCATCACCAATCAAAATCAATCTTTGTGATATAGGTTTTGGCACATAAATCAGATTTAGAGGCCATTTATGAATTTTTAATTTATTTTTTTTTGAAAAATCGTTAATTGGTCTAAAATTTAAACCATAACTTTTATAAAATTTATTAAGTTTTTTTGCTATTATCAATGAGGAAGTCTCTTGTTGCAATATTTCTTTAGCTTTACATTTTTTCATACTCCATACAAAATTGACATAGTTTTGTTTTGATTTTACTGGTAATAAACCAATTGGACCTTCATCAAGAAATGCTTGTCTCGCTATATTATTATTTCTGTTTTGAATTTCTAAATAACCAGTGATAGCATCATGATTTAGTTGATGACTAAAATATTTTATTGAAGACAATTTTCTTAAATTAGAATTACTTCCATCAGCCGCTAATATTAGATTTGAACAAATAACAGTATCATCCTCTAGAATAATAGTTCTGTTAAATTCATTTGAAAATGTTTGGATTACAGGACTAGTATAAATTTTGATATTTTTAATTTCATTTAATAACTTTTTTTGAACAATTTTATTTTTTAAAATAAAACCCATATAAGGAGAGTTTTTCCATATTAATGGCTTTTTCTGGTTTTTATTTAAAACCTGTATTTCATTAATAACTGTAATTTCCTTTTCAGGAATATTCTTGAAAAATTTACTTTTAGATAGTTTTTCTACGTTGGCAGAATTATAAAAACTGACTCTACTATCATCCAAACTTTTGTTTTTTGGTTTAATCCAACAAATTTTACTTTTTGACAAATTTTTGTTGGAAAGTAGAAGATAAACCATGAGTGAACCAGTTAATCCTCCTCCTACGACCATTACATCAAAGTTATGAGAAATACTTGTTTTAGAAAAAAATAAATTAGACATATCTAAAAATTAAATTATTTTCTTTTAATTATCAAACATTGTATGTTTGAAAATTAGAAAAGTTATTAATCATATGTTAAATACAGATTTTGATGTTTTAAATAATTGGATGTTTGGCAGTTTGAATGAATTGCTAAAAGGTATTGATGTAAATCCTGAGCTAGACTTAATTAAAATGTCTATTGGAGAGCCTCAATTAAACCCTCCTGAGTTTGTGCTAGAAGAATTAAAAACTTTTGCATCTGATTGGGGTAGATATCCACCAACAATAGCTATACCAAGATTAAAAAATTCTATTATAAATTATTTAGAAAGAAGGTTTCCCGGAACTCAAAAAATTATTGATGCGAATAGTAACATTTTACCTGTTCCGGGTACTAGAGAACCTCTTCACTTAATCGGACATATTGCAAAAAATAAGCAAAAAAATAGATCAGTTGCCATAGTAACCAACCCATTTTATCATGCATGGAGAACAGGTGCTATAGCGAGTAACTCTGAGATATATTGGATTAATGCTATTGAAGCGAATGCCTTTAATCCAGAACTTGATAAAATTCCAGTTCAAACTTTGAAAAATACAGTTATAATGTATTTATGTTTTCCATCAAATCCTCAAGGTGGCATAACTTCCTTTGAATATCTAGAAAAAGCTATCAATTTAGCTAGAGAGTATGACTTTGTTTTAGCTGTAGATGAATGTTACATTGATATCTCAAGATTAAATTATGAGAAGCCAATTGGTTGTCTTGATGTAGTAAACAAAATGAATGGTGATTTAAAGAATATTGTTATTTTTAATTCATTATCTAAGAGAAGTAATGTTCCAGGTATTAGGGCTGGTTTTATTCTTGGAGATAAAAAAATAATGGATATATATAAATTACTTGTGTCGAATGGTGCAGCACCAGTTCCAATTCCTATCCAAAATGTTGCCGCGGCTTTATATGATGATGATGTTCATAACATTAATGCCTGCAAACATTACGACAAAAATTTTGTAATTGCAGAAAAAAAACTCCACAGATTTTACCCGAAATTAAAGATCCCTAAAGCTGGTTTTTTTTTGTGGCTCCCTGTTGAGGATGATATAACTTTTGCAAAACTATTGTGGAAAGATTTCTCACTACGAGTAATGCCAGGAAGTTTCATGGCATTTAGTGTAAATGGATTTAATCCAGGTAAAGGATATTTAAGACTTGCTTTAGTAGATAATCATATAATTGTAGAAAATGCTTTTGAAAGAATAATAAACTGTTTGAGCAAAATTAATAATGAATGAAGACAACTTGAATATTAATAAATCAGAATATAGAAGTAAAACGCTTTTTCTGGTAGGTCTTTTTTTTATTGTATCAAGTCTAACAACTTTAACTTCAATTTTGTCTTATAATTCAATTGATCCTGGTTGGGGAATAGCTAATGGAAATTTACCAACAAATTATTTAGGAGTTTTTGGTTCAACATTATCTAGTTTTATTATAAGAGAATTGGGAATATTCTCAGGTATTTTTTTAAGCTTAACAATTCTTATATTAGGCATAAAACTAATAAAAAATAGAAAACTAAATCTGTTATTTCTTAAATTTTTAAGTCTTTTATTTTTATTAGTACTATCAGTTATTATTTCAGAGATAATCAATCAAAATGTCACTAAATTATATGGAGACAAGTTTCCATTATTTAATTTTCAAACTAAAGGATATTTTTTGCATGAAATCATCATAAAGTATTTTGAAAATAATTTACAACTAAGTCTTTTTACTTCCTCTATATTAATAAACTCATCTCTAGTAATTGTTACTTTTTTATTATTAATTTGGATTTTATCATTAAGTTACAATGATTTGAAAAAAATTACTATCATTTTGAAACCTGCTATTTTGCCACTATATTGGTTTCTAAAACTTACGAATAATCTTTTATTTAAAAAACATCAAGACGCTTCAATTATTGATGAGCTAGACGATATTGAATTTGAACCTAATAGAAAGCTAAGTTTATACAATTTTTTTCAAAATATTTTTAAGATTAGTAATAGTGATAGAAAAAAAACTTTTATAAAAAAAGATCCTGTTTTGATTAAAACAAGAAGTGATACTGACACTATTTTAAAGAGAAAAGATAGAACAAAAATTAGACAACAAAATCTCGATCTTTCATCCGAGACAGGTTTTCATTTGCCTCCAATGAAGTTATTACAAATTTATACAAACGAATTTAAATTACCTGATAAAGAAGTCTTGGATTCAAATGCAAGATTATTAGAAGGTGTATTAAATGATTATTCAATAAATGGAAAAATAGAAACAGTAAGACATGGACCAGTTGTGACAAGATATGATTTAAAGCCAGCCCCTGGTTTACGAAGTCAAAGAGTTATTTCACTAGCTGATGATATTGCTAGGTCCATGGCAGCAGAGTCAGTCAGAGTTGCAATGGTCCCTGGACAGGATGTAATAGGAATAGAGCTTCCTAACAAATTGCGTGAAAAAGTTATCTTAAGAAATATTCTTGAAAGTAGTGAGTTTCAAAATACATCATATAAGTTGCCAATATGTCTAGGAAAAGATATTGCAGGTAGTCCAGTTGTAGCAGATTTAGCTATAATGCCTCACTTATTAGTTGCTGGAACAACTGGCTCAGGAAAATCAGTTGGTATAAATGCAATGATCATTTCTTTATTATTCAAACATACACCTGAAACTTGTCGATTTATAATGATTGATCCCAAAATGTTAGAATTATCTGTATATGATGGGATTCCTCATCTACTAACTCCTGTAGTAACGGATCCAAATAAAGCAATTGTAGCTCTAAAATGGGCTGTTAGAGAGATGGAATCGCGGTATTTGTCAATGAGTAAAATAGGTGTCAGAAATATAGAATCTTATAATGAAAGACTACTTAAATCTAGGCTATCAGGCGAAGTATTAACTAAAAGTATTCAAGTTGGTTTCGATAATGAAACAGGGGAACCTTTGTTTGAGGAACAAGAAATTGATTTAACGCCATTACCATTTATTGTAGTTGTCATAGATGAAGTTGCAGATCTTATGTTAGTTGCAGGTAAGGAAATAGAGGCTGCAGTTCAAAGATTAGCCCAAATGGCCAGAGCCGCAGGTATACACGTCATAATGGCTACACAAAGACCATCTGTTGATGTAATTACTGGGACAATTAAAGCTAATTTTCCAACAAGAATTTCTTTTCAAGTTTTTAGTAAAATTGACAGCAGAACAATTTTGGGAGAACAGGGTGCTGAACAATTATTGGGCAAAGGAGATATGTTATATATGGCAGGAGGTGGAAGAATTATCAGGGTTCATGGCCCTTTTGTAGAAGATTTGGAAGTAGAAAAAATTACACGTTTTCTATCAAATCAATCTCAACCCGAATACGATGACTCAATAACGAAAGAGCCTGAAGAGCAAGACAATTTAATGACTTCTGGGCTAACTCTGAATCAAAACAACTCAGAAGATTTAGTTTATAGTGAAGCTGTTAAATTGGTTTTACGAGAGAGAAGAGCAAGCACTTCATTTATACAAAGACATTTAAGAATTGGATATAATAGAGCAGCTACAATAATAGAAAAAATGGAAGAAAATAATATTATTTCAAAACCTGGTAGAGCAGGCAAGCGAGAAATACTAATAGAGGAAGGTGAATGAAAAAAACTCTGTACACTTATACTTATTTAATATGTTTTGTTTTAATATTCTTTAAATCCAACGTAGTAATCGGTTCTGAAAACGAAATTATTTTAAGTAAAATAAAAAGTTATTTTAATAACCTAAAGACATTAGAAGCAGATTTTATTCAAATTGGACCTTCAGGGAATGTGAGTGAAGGAAAATTCTATCTCGATTTACCAGGTAAGTTAAGGTTTGATTATCAAAAACCTAATAATATATTAATAACTTGTCAGGGATTTTGGTTAATTATTCAAGATAGAAAGACAAAAAAGACAAACAATGTTCCGGTAAATCAAACACCTTTGAATTTTTTATTAAATAAACAATTTGATATGAAAAACAATTTTATCAAATTTTCAGTAAAAAAAGACTCTGGCTTGTTATCATTGACAATTATAGACAGCGAAAAAAAAGATCAATCATCTTTAATACTCACTTTCTCTGAAAATCCAATTGAATTAAAAAAATGGGTAATAAGAGATAACTTTGAAAATGAAACAAACGTTTTAATCCAAAATTTGCAATTAGGTAATGAATTATCTTATCTTTTATTTTTTCCTGAAGATTTTAATTAAGAATTTATTGCTATGAGCATAGAAAGTTTAATCAAAAAAGTAGAAGAGAGTCTCAAAAACAAGCAACTTATGACTGGCTTTAGGTATCTTGCAGAAATTAGAAATAGATATCCATTAAATAAAAGAGTTGAAGAGTATATTTCTTTAAAAAAAAAGAAATATACTCTTCAACTCAAAATAGCAAATGAAATAGTCGATCTGCAAAAACAAATAAATAAAGAGAATTTTATAAAAACAATAAATGAATTATTAGATCTTGATCCAAAAAATGCATACTTATATGGACTTTTGGGTGACCATCATGGAATTAAATTCGATTTTAAAACCGCAAAACTTTATCAAGAAAAAGCAATTTCACTCTTCCCTTTTGAAGAAGTATTTTATATTAATTTGTCAAAATCACTTACAGGTTTAAAGCTTCACAAAAATTCACTAGAGGTATTAAAACTCTCTAAAATTTTAAAACCAAATGACTTTGAAATAAACTTATTAATTGCAAGGTGTTCAATAAGATTATTAGATCAAAAAATTGCTTTTAAAATTTATGATGAACTTTTAAACTCAGTTCCAAATAATTTGGAACTTTCCCTAGAGTTTTGTCAACATTTACTCGATTTTAAAGAAACTGATAAAGCACTCAAAATTCTAGATAAGATGAATTTAGAGCAAGATAGGTCAAAAGAAATTGTTACTCTTTATGGTATAGCAAGATTAAACCAAGAGTTACCAAAAGAGGCAATAAAATTATTTTCAGAAGCTTTGAAATGTAATGAAAAATCTTCAAATCTTTATACTTTTATTGGAATAGCTAATGAAAAATTAAATATGTACTCAGAAGCTATAAAAAATCATAAAAAAGCAATTGAGTTAGATAGAAGTAATTTTGTTGCATATAGTAATCTTGCAATTACTTTTTCATTTTTTGGAGAAATCCAAAAAGCAATAAGTTATTTACTTAAAAGTATCGAGATAAACCCTGAATATCATGAAGGAATTTATAAATTAGGACAATTGCAATTATATAGTAAAAATTTTAGTGAAGGTTGGAAAAATTTTGAAAGCAGATGGTTTTGTAGAGAATATAATCATAAAAAGTTAAATACTAATAAGAAACAGATAAAAAATTTTAATAAAAAAATTAAACTTTGTATTTGGTCTGAGCAAGGGATAGGAGACCAAATTATGTATGGAAGTATGTTTTATGACTTGTCAAAAAAAGTAGAAAAATTAATTGTGAAGTTTGATGAAAGATTAATACCTGTATTTAAAAATAATTTTCCAAATATAAAATTTTTGAAAAATGAAAAAGATATTTCGGAAACAGATTTTGATTATCATCTTCCATTTGCCAGCATGGGTTTCTTTTTAAGAAATCATGAAAACGATTTTTTAAAAAATAAATTTCCTTATATTTCCGGAGATATAAATATTACTAATGTTATAAAAAATAAATATAAAATTAAAAACAAATTGTTAGTAGGAATTTCGTGGTCAAGTTCAAATGCTATGTTATCAGATAGAAAAAGTATTTCTCTTGAGAAAATGTTACCAGTTTTATCAATGAAAAATCTAAACTTTATAGACTTAGAGTATAAAAACTCAAGTAAAGAGAGAATACA
>QCNS01000011.1 GCA_003210055.1 SAR116 cluster bacterium AG-426-I14 | reverse complement strand
GGACCATTTAAAAACTTGAATAATTCTTGGTCTTTTAAAAAAAAAAATACTGGGTGTGAAGTAAATTTTTTGGTAGATTTTACTTTTAGTAAACGAATTTTGAATACTGTTTTAGAAAACTTTTTTTCAGAGGCAGTTAAAAAAATGGTAAGGGCTTTTGAAGAGAGAGCAAACACGTTATACAGTTAATTTATTTATAAAATCATTCATTGATTGAAGTGCCATCAAAGTTGTTTTTAATCTAATATCTAATCTATTTCCAGTTAATAAAAACTTTGAAGTATTGCGTTCTTTATTATTCCCAACTGAAATCCAAACCAACCCAATAGGTTTTTCAGTTGACCCTCCATCTGGCCCAGCAATGCCAGTTGTAGATATACCTATTGAAGATTTAGTTTTATTAAGAATTCCCATTAACATTTGTTCTGCAACCACATCACTAACTGCTCCAAATTTATTTAAAGTTTCTATTGAGATTTTTAATTCTTTATGTTTTGATTTATTTGAATATGTAATTAATCCCTGTCCAAAAATATTACTTGATCCAGGATTATGAATAATAGAAGATGCTAACATACCACCGGTGCAACTCTCAACAGTACTTATTGTTAAATTTTTTAATCTACATATTTCTAATAAATTTTTACTTTGAATATTAATTTTATTCCACATTTTTCTAAATTTAAAAAATAAATTTCCATAATATTATTTGCGAACAGAGACTATATATTCCAGCAAATATATCATCAAGCAATATTCCCCATTCTTTTGGCAATTTTTCAACATTATTTAATCCTATTTTTGATATATCAAAAAACCTAAAAGAAATAAATGAGATAAATAAGAAATAAAAATTAATTTCAACATTTAAGAGAAAAATACTTAATAATGATGTCATTTGACCAATCAGTTCATCTGCAACTATTTCTGGTGGATCTTTTTTATTGAATACATTTATGTAATTCTTGATACTTAAATAACTTAAAATTAAAAGGATTAAAAAAATTAAAAAAAAATAAAATTTTCCAAAAAGCACTATAAAATAGTAACTAAATATTATTGTAAATAATGATGCAAATGTCCCTTGAGCAAATGGAAGTTTTCCAATTGGGTAGAGAAGTGCAAAATTGATTAAAAAGAAATTAGGTTTATAAAAATTAAAATTCATTTAATTCTTTTAAACTAAGTGTTGAATTAGTAAAAACTGCTATACCTTCTTTTCTTCCAATACTTCCAATACCTTCATTAGTTTTTCCTTTAATTGAAATTTTGTTTTCATTTATCTCAAGTAATTTAGATATATTTTTTTTAATTTTACTTGAATAAGTCGAAATTTTTGGAATTTCAGTTATTACTACTATATCTATATGAATAATTACTCCACCTCTTCTGTATAATTCTTTTACTGCATGTTTTAAGAAAAATGAACTATCATAATTTTTCCATTTTTTTTGGGATGGAGGAAAATGTTTGCCAATATCCCCAAAATTCAAACCACCATAAATACTATCTGTTATTGAATGAAGTATTACATCAGAATCTGAATGCCCAACTAAAGAATAACTTTTAATTGTTTCTACCCCTCCAAGTTTCAAAAACTTGGTATTTTTTTGGATTTGGGTATTTTTCTTTAATTTATGAATATCATAACCGATACCAACTTTAGTAATATAATTTTCCATATTTTTTAAAACATTATTTTTAAAAAAAGTTAAATCTTCAAAATTTGTAATTTTTAAAGTTCTCTTGTCTCCTAAAATTCTTTTTACTACATATTTATTATCTAATAAAGCCGATGAGTCGTCATCATAATTATTTTTATTATTTGTATATGTTTTTAATAGATCTTGGAATTTACATAATTGAGGAGTTTGAATTAAGCAATAATCATTCTTATTTAGTTTAATTAATTTACCATTTATATCTATTTTTCTTATTGCGTCATCAACATTAATAAATGGAACAACACAAGAAATATTATTATCAATTTTTTTAAATAAGTTTAAAATGACTGATTTATTTAAGAACGGTCTTGCTACATCATGGATTAATACATATTTGGGGTTCATTTTTTTTAAATGATTCAAACTATTAATTACGCTAGTTTGTCGAGAATCACCTCCTGAAACAGGAGGAAGTATTTTATATTTTGTAGAAATTTTTCTGAAATAATTTAATTTATTTGAATTTACTACTGGTAGGATATCATAGTTAAAATTTAAGTTTTTTATATTTTCAATACATAATTCAAAAATATTTTTATTTTCTGTAATGGGATAATATTGTTTTTCTATCTTATTTTTTCTATTTTTAGAAAATCTTGTTCCTAAGCCGGCTCCTAATAAAATAATAACACAATTTTTGCTCATGTCTGCCCTGTATGATTAAATTTTATTCATTTTTAAAATATTTAGTAAATAAATCTAATAAAATTGTTTAATTTTTATGCATAATTAATTAAATTTAGTGTATGCATAAACAAATTTTATCAAGCTTAAATACACCTTTAATTATATTAGATAAAAATAATTTAATAAAGTTTGTTAATCCTTCATTAGAAGAGTTTATATCATTAAGCAAAACAATACTTATAAATAACAGTCTTTTAAATTTTATTGACTCAGACTCACCTTTATTCATGTTAGTAAATAGAGTTCGTAAAACTAATAGTAGCTTATCTGAAGAGAGTCTAACATTATCATCAAAAAATTTTTTTCAAAAAGAAGTTAAAGTTAATATAATGCCTGTTTTTGACCTAGATAGTCACATCATTATACAAATTGAAGAGTTAATAAATTCAAAAAAGTACTTATCTTTTAACATTCATGACAAAATATCTAAGTCATTTTCTTCTATGGTTAGTATGCTTATGCATGAATTAAAAAATCCTCTCTCTGGTATTTTAGGAGCTTCTCAGCTATTAGAAAAAGATTTAAAGACTAAGAATTTAAGAGATTTAACTGATGTTATAAAATTAGAGACCAAAAGAATTAATAAAGTATTAGCTAACTTTGAAGATATAACTGATAGCTCAAGAGATATACAAAACAGTTATTTAAATATTCATGAAGTTTTGAAGCATTGTATTAAAGTTGCTAAAAATAGTTTTGGCAAAAATTTATCAATTTTAGAAGATTATGACCCTTCTCTTCCTGATGTTTTTGGAAATTATGATTTATTAATTCAAATATTTTTGAATATTATAAAAAATGCATGTGAAGTTGAATCTTCTTCAGGAATTGTAAAAATAAAAACATCTTTTGATTTTAATAAATTTTTTTCTGATGAAGGATCTATCCCTCGTCAAAAACCATTACAGATTGAAATCATTGATAATGGCCAAGGTATTGACAAGCAACTTTTAACCAAAATTTTTGAACCATTTGTAACAACTAAATCAAATGGCAAGGGATTAGGATTAAGTGTGGTACTGAGTGGTTTAAATGCTATGGATGCATCAATTGATGTAATTACTAAAGAAAATAGAACTAATTTTTGTGTAAACTTTCCCTTAAAGAGGAATTAAAATATTATGAATAAGAATCATATAGTTATAGTTGATGATGATAGAAGTATTAGAGTTGTATTATCTACAGCTTTATCTCGGGCTGGTTTTAACGTAAGTTCAAGTGGAACTTCCGCTGGTTTGTGGAGTTTAATGAAATCTGAGAATGTAGACGTTTTAATAACTGATGTTGGTTTGCCAGATGGGGATACACTAGATATATTGCCCAAAATTTTGCAATTAAAACCAGATATAAAAATAATTGTTATCTCTGCAAGATCTACTCTTTTGACTGCAGTTCGTGCAGAAAAAAAAGGGGCTCTATATTATTTACCAAAGCCATTTGATTTAGATGAAATTGTAAATTTAGTATCAAAAATAATTGAAAAGAAAAGTTCAGCGAAAATTAATATAGAAGAAAAATATTCTAAGAAAGATGAGCCTCCTAACATATATGAATCTGGTCCAATTATAGGAAAATCAAAAGTCATGCAGGATACTTATGCTTTAATAGCTAGATTAGTTTCAACAAAGCTAAATGTATTAATAAGTGGTGAAGTTGGAACTGGAAGAAAGCTACTAGCAAGATCTATTCATGATTTGTCTGAAAATAGTATGGATAAATTTATTCATTTAACTTTAAATGATATTCGTTTAAATAAAAATTTACCGCACGATTCAAATTTTTTCATTGAAGATTTAAAACATTCTGATTTTAGAGGAGGGACTATTTTTATAGAAGAGATCGGTAACGCAAGTTTAAACCAACAATCAGTATTATTAAACTTTATAGAAAGTGATGAACTTTTAGAAAAAAATAATAAAAACTCTAATTTTACTAATACAAGAATAATATCAAGTAGTTCAAAAAATATTCCTCAATTAATAAAAGATGGAGAATTTAGAGAAGATCTTTTTTATAAAATTAACGTTGTGCCCATAAACTTGCCACCTTTGAGAAAAAGGTTGGAAGACATACCTTTACTAGTAGAATACTTTTTAAAAAATTTTTCAAAAAATAATCAAAAGTATCTCTCTGATGAAGCAATTAAATTTTTAGTTAATCATAATTGGACAGGGAATATTAGTGAATTAAGAAATGTCATAGAAAGAGTAAACTTTATTAGTACAGAAGAAGAGATTTCAATAGAAATGATTAAAAAAGGTATTGAAAATAATGCCTTTAACTCAAATAATGAAGTCACTGATTCCCTGGAAGATTTTTTAAAAAGAAATATAGAGAATTTCTTTATGAATTTTGAGGTAAATACGGTTAATACAAATTTATATGATTATTTTATTCATAAAGTTGAAAAGCCATTGATCGAAACAATTCTAAAGTTTACAAGAGGTAATCAAATAAAAGCTTCTGAATTATTAGGGTTTAATAGAAATACTTTACGAAAAAAAATAAAAAATCTTGATATAGAAGTAAAGAAAGTAAGAAAAAATAGCTAATATTTTGTAACTATATTATAATGGAATTTAACAATGAGTTATAACAATGTTGTCCAATTATAATATTTTCAAAGATAACAAAATTTTACTACTTTTTCTTTTAGCATTAATTCCATTTTTACTTTTATTCATTTCTAACTTTAATTTTTCTCATAATTTTGATCTTATTTTATCTTTTGTACTATTTATTATAGTAAGTTTTATTATTCTTTTAATTTTTAAAGTTTCCAAACAAATCTATTCTGTTTTTTTTCAGGTTAAGCATAAAGTTGCAGGTAATGAGCTTCATCAAAGGCTAGCACTTTTATTTTCTGCAATATCTCTAATGCCGGCAATTATTATTTCAGTTTTTTCAATATTGACTTTGAACACTGCCTTAGATGGTTGGTTTAATAAAAAAATTTCAACCGCAGTCTCTCAGTCTGTTGAAGTTGCAAATCACTATTTGGTAGAACATCAAAATGCTATGAGAGGTGAGGTTTTAAAATTTGCAAATCAATTAAATATTAATGCTATAAAATTTTCTTCAAAACAGAAAGTCATAAATAAGTTTTTAAATTTTTATGTTGCAAAGAATAATTTAACAGATGCAGTTTTATTAAATTCAGCAGGTAATGTTCTAGCTTACTCTAAATATGCTTTCGAAATCAATTATTCAGATATACCTGAAAAATTTTTTAAAAAAGCAGATAATAAAGAAATAGTTTTAACAAAAGATCAAGATACAAACAAAATGAAAGCATTCATAAAATTAGATCAATATGTTGATGCATATTTATTAATCTCTAGATTTGTAGATAAAAAAGTTTTAGATGCTATTAAAAACACCTCAATTGCAGTAAATGATTATCAATTAATTGAACTAAATAAATTTGATATTAAAATATCTTTCTTTGCTTTATTTTTATTAGCATCTTTATTGCTACTTTTACTCTCACTATACCTTGGACTGAGGCTATCTAATAGATTGATTTCTCCTATAGGTGAACTTATATTTGCAGCAGAAGAAGTAGGTAGAGGTAATCTAAACTTTAAAATTAGCAATGACTCATTGTTAAAAAATAAGGTTGAAGAATTGAAAAGATTAGGAAACGCATTTAATAAGATGATACATGATATTAAGAATAATAGAGCTGAACTTATAAATGCAAATGAGCAATTAGACAAAAGAAGACAATTTTCAGAAGCTGTTCTTTCAGGTGTTTACTCTGGTGTAATTGGCCTTGATCGAGAATTAAATATTAATCTTCCTAATTTTACCTCAAAAAAATTATTGGGTATTTCAATTGAAAGGCATTTTGGTAAATCTCTTGTAAAAATTTTACCAGAATTTCAACCCCTGTTAAATAAAATTAAAAAAGTATCCAATGATTTTGTTGAGGATAGAATTGAATTAATTAGAAAAGATAAAAAACTGATTTTAATTGCAAGGATAGTTAAACAATCAAATGAAAGTAAAATTATAGGCTACGTTATTACTTTTGAAGATGTAACAGATCTGATAAATGCACAGAAATTAGCCGCATGGTCTGACGTTGCAAGGAAAATTGCACATGAAATTAAAAATCCTCTTACACCAATTAAGTTAGGCGCTGAAAGATTAAAAAAACTTAATAAATTTTTAACAGAAGATAAATCTAAGCACGACCAAACTGTAAGCATGATTTTAAAGCAAGTTGAAGATATAAAGCATTTAATTGATGAATTTTCTTCTTTTTCTAGAATGCCATCTCCAAAATTAAGAAAAACTGAGCTGTTTTCATTTATTAAACAATACCTTGTTTCTTTTGAGGTTTCATATCCTAAGGTTTCACTAATATTTCGAAATACCAAGAAAGTAAGTTTTTTTGTATTAGCTGATGAGAAGCAATTAAGACAGGTTTTAGGTAATTTGATAAAAAATTCTTACGAAAGTTTTGTTAACCCAAATAGAAGTCATTCATATATTGAAATTGAAATTAAACAAAATAAACTTCATGTCATAATTTCTATAAAAGATAATGGCTGTGGAATTAATAAAGAAATTAAGGATAAAATATTAGAGCCTTATTACACAACAAAGGTTAATGGTACTGGTTTGGGCTTGGCAATAAGTAAAAAAATTATAGAAGATCATAATGGGATAATTCATCTTGATTCTGAGGTTGATAAGGGAACATGTGTTAAAATTAAATTTCCAATTTCAAAGTAGTTTTTATAATGATTAATAAAAATAATACATCTATACTAGTTGTAGACGATGAGCGTGATATATGCCTAATGGTATCAGAAATTTTACAAGATCAAGGCTATAATGTTAAAACAGCTATCAATAAAGACTCTGCAATTAAAATCATAGAAGAGACTGGAATAACATTAGTTATTACAGATATTTGGATGGAAGATAATGAAAATGCAGGAATAGAATTACTTGAATGGTGTAAAAACTACAATTCTTTAATTCCAGTTTTAATAATGTCTGGACATGGAACTATTGAAACTGCAATGTCGGCAGCAAAAAATGGAGCTTATGATTTTATAGAAAAACCTTTTAATACTGATAGATTGCTTTTGCTGATAGAAAAGTCTTTAAATGATAGAGATATGAGAATTAAGTTGTTAGAATCTCAAAATGACTGGTTTACATCAAATCATTTAATCGGAAAATCCTCAGCGATAAAAAATATAAAGAATTTATTATCAAAATTGTCGCAAAATAATAGCAGAATTTTACTATCAGGATTTTCAGGATCAGGTAAAGAAACCTGTGCAAGATTTATTCATACAAACTCAAATAGGTCTAACCATCCGTTTGTTAAGGCGTCATTTTCATCATTATCAATTGAAATGATAAATGAATTGCTCTTTGGTGTTCCTAATGAAGATAGTAATATGGTAAATAACTCTGGCTTATTGGAACAAGCGAATTTTGGAACAATTTATTTCAATGAGGTTTGTGATTTGCCATTAGAAATTCAGGACAAATTAGTTCATATTATACAAGATCAAGTTTTTTACAAAATTGGGTCTAATAAAAAAATTAAATTAGATTTAAGAATTATTTCAGCTACAAATAAAAACCCTATAAAAGCAGTAGAGAATAAATTATTAAAAGAAGATTTATTTTATAGATTATCTGTTGTTCCTATTTCGATCCCAGCTTTAAAAGATAGGACAGAGGATATTCCACATTTAATAAAACATTTTATGAACATTGCTTCAAACCTATTAAATAAATTTCCATTAGAATTTTCTGATGATACTTTAGCAATTTTGCAAACTTATGACTGGCCTGGTAATATTCGACAACTAAAAAATACTATAGAATGGTTGTTAATTATGCATGGAAATAAAGAAAACTATACTGTAAAAACTATTGATCTACCTCCAGAGATATCATCGAATAATATTGTTGACTCATTAGATGGTAATAAAAGTTTTCACTTGCCATTAAAAGATGCTAGAAAAATATTTGAAAAAGATTATCTCGAAAGACAATTAATGAGGTTTAAAGGGAATATAGCAAAAACTTCATCTTTTGTTGGAATGGACAGATCTGCACTACACAGAAAGTTAAAGGAATTAGAAATAAATTTAAAAAATTGAATAAAAGTTTATAAAATGGTTTTTTTATGAAAATAGTATTATGTGGTGCAGGAAGAGTAGGTATTTCAATAGCTGAACATCTTGCAACTGAAGATAATGATATAACTGTTATAGACTCTAACAACGAATCTATTCAAAAAATAACTGAATTGTATGATGTTAGAGGTGTTCATGGTATTGCTTCACATCCAAATGTTCTTAGTGATGCAGGTATCTCAGAGGCAGAAATGATAATAGCTGTAACTGAGTCTGATGAAATAAATATTATAGCTTGCCAAATCTCTAATTTAATCTACAACACTCCAACTAAAATAGCCAGAATTAGGTCAAGAGAATATTTAAATGAAAACTTTATTGAAATTTTTCAAGATGGAAAAATTCCTATTGATCATATAATTTCACCAGAAGAAGAGGTTGCCTCTGCACTTGTAAAACAGTGGAGAACTCCCGGTGCATTTGATGTGGCTGAGTTTTGTCAATCTTCTGTAACAATGCTTGGGATTCTATGCAACGAAGATTGCCCGATTTTAGACACGCCCTTAAGGCAGTTGATTGACTTGTTTCCTGATTTAAATGCTACTGTCATGGCAATAATTAGAGAAACAAATTTAATAGTACCAAGAACTGGAGATGATGTATTAAAAGTTAACGATAGAATTTATCTTGCATGTCCTACAGAACAGATTGAGAGAACATTAACAGCTTTTGGTCATTCAGAAATTGCAGCAAGAAATGTAACAATATCTGGTGCAGGAAATATTGGCCTCATAATTGGTGAAATGATACATAATATTTCTTCAGAAACAAAATTAACTTTCATAGAGTTAGATAAGGAAATAGCTAGAACTGCGGCAGAAAAATTGGAATTTGCATCGATTATCTCTGGTGATACACTTGATCCTGAAATTATAAAAGAGGCTAGGGTTGTGAATGGAAGCTCTTTTATAGCTGCAACTAATCATGATGAAGTTAATATACTTTCATCTTTGTTAGCCAAGAGATCTGGTGCTTCACACACAGTTGCTCTAATAAATCAACCAGCTTTTTTCCCTCTTGTTAACTCATTAGAGTTAGAAGCCGTTGTAAGTCCGCCTGTTATTACAGTTTCCTCAATTTTGCAATATATTAGAAAGGGGCAGATTGAAGCTGTTCATTCTATAATAGAGGAGTTTGGTGAAGTTATATCTGTAGAAGCTCTTGAAACATCCCCAATAATTGGCAAACCTTTGAAAGAGATTAAGCTGCCAAAAGATGTTTCTATTGGTGCACTAATTAAAAAGGATAAGAAGTTCTATCCACCTAGAGGGGTGACAATAATTGAGCCTGGTGATAAGTTAGTAATTTTTGTCCCAGTGAAATCAATTAAAAAAGTTCAAGAATTATTATCTGTAAGATTGGATTATTATTAATGTCAAATTTTATATATGTTGATGGACAATATTATAGAAAAGATAATGCTAGAGTTTTTGTTAATGATAGAGGGTATCAATTTGGTGATTCTGTTTATGAAGTAGTTTTATTTAGAAATAATATTTTTTATGATTTTGAAGATCATATTCATAGGTTAAGGAGATCTCTAAAATCATTAGATTTTAATTTAAATAAAAGTGATAAAGTATTGTTTTTAATATGTAAATATTTGATAAAGTTAAATAAAATATCATTTGGCTCTGTTTATATACAAGTTTCAAGAGGTGTTTTTGATAGAGACCATAGTTTTAATAAAATGAAGTTAAGTCCGGTTTTAGTTATTATAACAAAAAATAATAAAACGGACTTTTTAAGAAACGCTACTGGAATCAACGCAATTACTCTGAATGATACTCGTTGGAAATATCCTGACATTAAAACAACTCAATTGCTTCCAAATGTTTTGGCTAAAACTGAGGCAAACCGCAAAAATGCTGAAGAAGCTATTTTTTTGGATGATAAAGGATTTGTTACTGAAGGTTCTAGTTCAAATGTTTGGATTTTAGATAATAATGATAATTTATTTACTAGAAATTTAGATGGGTCAATTCTGCCTGGTATAACTAGAAAAACAATATTTGAATGCGCAAAGTTAAATCAAATTAAAATTATTGAAAAAAAATTTACCCAAAAAGAATTGTATAATGCTAAAGAAGTGTTTATTAGTAGTGCTTCATCTTTTGTTACACCAGTAAATAGGGTTGATAACAAAAAAATTGGTAACGGTGAAGTTGGTTTTTTTTCTAAAATATTGAGAAAAACTTACTTTGAAATTTTTGAGTAATTGTATAGTTTTGTTTGGGCAATAATAATAAAAAAATTAATGCAATCTTAATTCTACCTATTTTTAAAAATACTAAAAATAGAGATTTTTTATTTTTTGAAAAAAATAATCTTGCTAGTAGAGAGTATGAAGCTAAAAACTTAGTTAGATCTCTAAATTTAAATTTAATAAATTCAATTATAGTTTCTATTAATTTTATAAACCCATCTACTTTATTTACTCAATTTGCTCTAAATAACTTGAAAAACAAACTTCCAGAAAATGAAATAAGTTTAATAATTGTAGATGGTAAACTTAGTCCAATTCAACAAAGAAATTTAGAGAATTTTTTCAAATCTAAAGTTATAGATAGGACCCAGTTGATTATAGAAATTTTTGCTTCAAGAGCTTTGTCTAAAGAAGGTAAATTACAAGTTGAATTAGCTTCATTAAACTTTCAAAAAACACGACTCGTTAGATCGTGGACGCATTTAGAACGACAAAGAGGTGGTGCGGGCTTTATGGGAGGTCCTGGAGAAAGACAAATTGAACTTGATAAAAGGATGATTAGCAAAAAGATAAAAAATATAAAACAAAGTTTACAAAAAATCATATTAACTAGGAATATTCAAAAAAGATATAGAGATAAAAGTTCTAGACCTTTTATTTCTCTTGTAGGTTATACTAATTCAGGAAAATCAACTTTATTTAATAAATTAACAAATTCTAATGTATTAGCTAAAAATATGCTTTTTGCAACTTTAGACCCAACTATGAGAACGTTTAGTACACGTCATAATCCGGAGTTAAAGTTTATAGTTTCTGATACTGTAGGTTTTATTTCAGCGTTACCAATAGAATTAATTAAAGCATTTCATTCTACTTTAGAATATTTATTGCATTCTGATATTTTGTTATTTGTACATGATGCTTCAGATCATAAAATAGAGGAACAGTCTGAAGAGGTTTTAAAAACTCTTAGAATAATAGGCATTGATGAAACATTCTTAGAGAATAAAGTTGTACATGTCTTTAATAAGATGGATTTACTTAAAGAGAAGAATTATGTAGAAATATATAAACATTACAAAAATAAATTATTTATCTCTGCATTAAATAAAAACGATATTAATAGATTAAAAAGTTTTGTTTTCAATTTTATATACCAATTAAACTGATACCAAGTCATGGAATTTTTTAAAAAAAATAATAAAAATGATATTCTAAATTTCATTTTAGATGTTTTTAAAGAGACTAATAAAAACATTATTCTACCATATTTTAAAAATTTAAAAAAAACAGAAATAGATAATAAATTAGATGAAAATGATTTTGTTACGTTAGCAGATAAAAAAGCTGAAGAAGTAATATCCAATCGTCTTATTAGAGCTTTCCCACATATTAAGATAATAGGGGAAGAAGGTTTTTTTTTAAATAAAAGTAATTCCGTAAAATATAATGAAAAATTTTATTGGACTGTTGATCCAATTGATGGAACAAAGAATTATATTAAAGGAGATCATAATTTTTGTTCTATGATTTCGCTTATTGAAAACAAAAAAACAATTGCTGCTTTTATTTTCGATCCTTTAAAAAATATTTTGTTTTATTCTTTTTTAAATTCAGGTTGTTACGTTTTTAATTTAGTAAATCAAAAAACTAAAAAAATAAAAATTAAAAATAGTAGTGATTTTATAGGAACAGGAACTTCAAAAGGATTTAATGAACAAATTAGACAAAAAATAATTGATAATTTTAACAGTAAAACACATAGAATTTTCATCGGTAGTGCCGGCATAGAGGCTATAAAGTTAATTAGTAATGAAGTAAACTTTTTTTTGCATGGCAGAGTTACTCCTTGGGATCATTCTCCTGTAGATTTAATTGTACGAGAGGCGGGTGGGGTCGCCTTTATGTTAAATAATAAAAACGTATTTGATATAGATATTAAAGGAGCATATCTCGCTTCAAATAACATAGAATTATGGCACCAATTAAAAAAAATATTTTTTTTTAAATAGGTGTCTAGGATTTTACTATATTGAAGGGGTTAAAAGCTTGAAATCCTGCCATAATTTCAATTCTATTTATATTAATATTTTTTGGTCTATTTGCAGTCCAATAAATAGTGTCTGCTACGTCTTCAGGCTTGATATAAGTTGTGTTCTCGTAAACTTTTCTTGCTTTTTGAACATCCCCTTTAAATCTAACAATTGAGAACTCTGTTTCTGCTAAGCCAGGTTCTATAGATGTTACATTAATACCTTTTTCTACTAAATCAGCTCTTAAATTTAAGGAAAATTGAGATACAAATGCTTTTGTTCCTCCATAAACATTTCCTCCAGGATATGGATAACTTCCTGCTACAGAACCTATATTAATTATATGACCATTTTTATTATTTACCATAATTGGTAAAATCGCCCTTGTACAATAAACAAGACCTTTTATATTAGTGTCAATCATTTCATCCCAATCATCTAAATTGGCTTTATCAGCTCCTTCAAGTCCTAATGCTAAACCAGCATTATTGCAAAGTACTGTTATATTAGAAAAATCGGGAGGTAAATTTTCAATTTCTTTTTCCACCGCTTTGCGGTCGCTAACATCAAATGCTAAAGGTAGGCAGTTTTGTCCAAGTTCTTTAGCTATAGTCTCTAATCTATCTCCTCTACGACCTGTTATTATTGTTTGCCAACCGTTATTGTTAAAAACTCTTGCAGTAGCTTTACCAAAACCAGATGTAGCTCCAGTTATAAATATAGTTTTTGGAGGTAATTTATTCATTGTTTTCTCTCATTATTTTTTTTGACTCTTTCCATAACTTTTCTAGAATCATTTTATTTTTTTTTGTAATCTTTATTTTTTCATTATATATTTTTTTTTCAATATATAAAAATCTGTTTTCAAATTTTTTTATTGATCTTCTCATGACAATATCAGGATTCAATTTTAAATGTCTAATCAAATTTATTATTGTAAAGATTAAATCTCCAATTTCCTCTTCAATATTATCAATTTGATTTATATTTTTTAAAGCATGTTTTAATTCATCTAATTCTTCATCAATTTTCTTCATTACATCTTTATAATGTTTCCAGTCAAAAAAGTATTTAGTACTAACTTTTTTCTGAATTTTATAACTTCTTAAAAATGGAGAGAGGTTTGAGGGTATATCTTCAAAAATACTATGAAAATCTTTTTCTGTTTTTGATATTTTCTCTTCTAATTTTATTTTTTCCCATGTATCTTGCGGTTTGTCTAAATTTTTATAATTTTTATCAAAAATTTGTGGATGTCGTCTTATCATTTTCTCTGCAACGTCAGATGCTACATCTTCAAAGTTGAAGTCATTTTTTTCATCAGCTATTTGACTTAACAATACTATTTGTAATAACAAATCTCCCAACTCTTCCTTAATATTTTTAATATCTCTTTTCTCTATAGCATTTTGTAATTCGTATGCCTCTTCAATAGAATAATTTCTCAAAGACATATAATCTTGTTTCAAATCCCATGGACAACCTTTGATTGGATCTCTTAGAATTTCTATAATTTTAAGCAATTTATCTATAGACTTTAATTCTTGAAGTTTTTTAATTTCTTTTGAAGTTAATTTATTCATGCTATCACTTTATACATATTATATTCATAAGTCATATTTAATAACTTTATTAGGAAAAATGAATGAGTTTAAAAAATGGAGGAAATAAAATTCAAGTTGGTTTAATTGCTAAATTTAGAAATTATTTTTTCACAGGAATTTTAGTTACAGTTCCAATTTTAATTACTTTATATGTTACTTGGATTGTTATTACATTTATCGATATTAAAGTTGCAGGTTTATTACCTGAATACTTAAATTTTAGAGAGGCTTTCCCTTACCAAATACCTGGTCTTGGGTTAATTATTGTTATCATTTTTGTTACATTGATTGGAGCTTTAACACCAGGATTATTAGGTAGAACTTTTTTAAGGTTTGGTGAAAGAATTGTTTCAAAAATGCCTGTCGTTCGAAGTATATATTCAGCTATTAAACAAATCATGGAAACTGTTATGTCAACAAACTCAAATAGTTTTAGAGAGGTTGTTCTTGTTCAATATCCAAGGAAAGGATTATGGGTTATTGGTTTTGTAACAGGAAGTACTAAAGGAGAAGTTAAAAGAACTCTCTCAAAGGATAAAAATTTAATTAATGTTTTTATTCCAACTACACCAAATCCAACAAGTGGGTTTTTATTATTTGTTCCTAAAAAAGATTTAATTTATTTAGATATGTCAGTAGAGCAAGCTGTTAAAATGGTAATTTCAGGTGGTATTGTGGCAGCAGGAAAGTAATTATTATTGATAATTATCCGCCAAGATTGTCAAATTCAATCTGTTTTTGGTAAATTTCGAGAAGGTTGTCAATTTTATCTTGATTTTCTTTTTTGTTATCAAATAATACTCCTGCTTCTTTTTTTGCAAAATCTATTAAATGATCATGATGTTGAAAATTAACAAATCTAAAATTATTCATGCCTGACTGTTTTGTTCCAAGTATTTCTCCTGGACCCCTAAGTAATAAATCCTCTTCAGCGATTTCAAATCCATCATCTAGGTTTCTTAATGTTCTCAATCTTTGTTTTGCCATTACACTAATCCCATCATCATACAAAAGTATACAATTTGATTTCTTGTTATTTCTTCCAACACGCCCACGAAGCTGATGTAATTGAGAAAGTCCATATCTTTCTGAGCACTCAATTACAATAATATCAGCATTAGGCACATCAACACCAACTTCGATAACCGTAGTAGCAAGTAAAATTTTTGATCTTCCAAACTTGAAATCATTAATAGAGTTCTCTCTTTCTTTAATATCTTGTTTTCCATGTGCAACAGAAATTTCAATTTCTTTAAAAGTATTTTTTAATTTTTTATATCTTTGTTCTATTGAGATAAGATTATTTTCTTTACTTTCATCAATTGTTGGGCATACCCAATAAATAAGAGAATCTTTGAGTAATTGTCTTTTTAATCCTTCATATAATTTATTTATTTTTTTAGAAGAGATCGTAGAAGTTTTAATTTTTTGCCTTCCGGCTGGTTTATTTTTAAGATTAGTTATAGACATATCACCATAAGATGTCAAAGCAAGTGATCTTGGAATTGGTGTTGCCGACATCACTAAAAGGTTTACATTTTGACCTTTTTCTACTAACGCTATTCTTTGATTAACGCCAAACCTATGTTGTTCGTCAATTACTGCTAGTTTTAGGTTTTTAAACTCTATGTTTTTTGAAATTAAAGCATGTGTTCCAATAATGATTTTTGATGTACCATCTTTTATAAGTCCAAGATTTTTTTTAAGTATGTCATTTTCAATTTTACCTTTACCTAATATCAACAGTGGTTCAATTTTCTCTAACTTAAGGAAGGATTTTATTGTATTGTAATGTTGTTTTGCCAATATTTCAGTAGGAGCCATAATTAAGCTTTGATAACCTGATTTAAAAACTTTTAGCATTGAGCATAAAGCAACAATAGTTTTACCACATCCAACATCCCCTTGAAGTAACCGCAACATTGGTTCATGTTTACTTAAATCAAGATTGATTTCTTCAATTGCTTTTTTTTGATCATTAGTTAATTTAAATGGTAAACTGTTAATAAATTTATCTAAACTATTATCTTTAAAAATCGTTTCATTTTTAGAAAATAAAATTTTGTTCTTTAATATCTTTATTGAAATATAATTTGCTAATAACTCATCAAAAGCTAACCTTGTTAATAAAAAACCATCTTCTAATAAATCATTTTTGCTCTTGGGGTGATGAAGTCTATAAATTGTATCTTTCCAATTTAGAAATTTGAATCTTTTAACAGTATTATTAGAAATCCAATCTGGAAAGTTTGGTAAATGACTCAATGAAACTTTAACTAACTTTTTTAGTACTTTTTTATTTATTCCAGAAAAAAGCCTATATTGTGTATCGAATTCTGGTAAAAGACTTTTTTGCTCAAATGGGTATACATAATGTGGATGGGTTATTTGAGCAATGCCCTTATTATTCTCAAATTTACCACTAACAATGTATTTTTCATTGATTTTATATAAATCTTTCAAATAATTACTTTTCATATTATAATAAACAATATCTAACCTTATGTTTTTTTCCTCCTTTGTACCAAAAGTTATAATTTTTGATGGAATTTTTCTCTTATAAAAACTTGATCTAATATCAATTTCAATTATATAGACTACAACTGTAATTAAATCTCCATGCTTTGCCAATCTTATTGAAGTATTTTCATAAGTTTGGATGCATTTTGTAGGCAAATAAAGTATTAAATCAATAATCCTTGAACCTATTTTTTTTTGAAAAATTTCAGAGTATCTTGGTCCAATTCCTTTTAATTTATCTATAGAGTTAAAAATATTTATTAAATCTATTTTCTTTCTAAAATGACTAGACAAGTTTGATTAATCCTATAAAAACTAAACATGATTTGACTTTTATTTTATGGCAGAAGATTTTAACAATAAACAAATTTTTTTAAAAAAATTAATTTATCGATCTAAATATACTGGTTCAAAAGAAACGGATTTACTTCTAGGTAAATTTGCTGAACTTCATCTCCCAAAACTAACTTTTAAAGAATTGGTGGCATATGAAAAGTTATTAACCACTGGAGATCCAAGAATTTGGAAGTTATCGATTAATTTAGAATATACATATAATGAAAAAGAGAAAAAGTTAATTAACTTAATAAAAAAGTTTGTTGATTAAAAATGAACATAAAAAATTTTCAAACTAAATTCATAAATAAGACAATAAAATTAGAAAAAAAGTTTTTATCTGGATTAGAAAAACCACTATTACCTATCTTCATTTCAAGATTATTACTAGAAAATAATAAAGTTTTATTCATTGCAAAAAATGATCAAGAAATGTCAAATATTGAGGAATTTGCCAATAAGCTAAATCAAAACATGGATATTTTAACTATACCATGTTGGGATTCTTTGCCATATGATGTCTCTTCACCAAATAGAATTATAAAAGTAAAAAGAATAGTCTCTCTTACAAAGTTATTGAATAATAACTTTCAAGATAAAAAACTATTAATCTTAACATCATTTAATGCATTATTTATAAAAAATTCTCCAAAATGTTTTTATAAAGATTTATTTTTATTAATTTCAAAAAATATTGAAATTTCAATGATCAATATAAGAAACAAATTGATTGATTTTGGTTACAATAGAGTTGAAGTTGTAAGAGAAATTGGTGAATTTAGCATTAGGGGTGATATTTTAGACATTTTTGTTAGTGGTTATGAAGATCCGTTTAGAATTAATTTTTTTGGATCAAGTATAGAAAAAATAGTCAACTTTGATCCTCTTTCTCAAAGAAATATTGCAGATAGTGAAATAAATGATTTTTTTATATTTTCTTCAGAAGAATTTTTCTTTAATGAAAAAACTATAGATGTTTTCAAAAATAACTATAAGAAAAAATTAGACTTAGATATTACCAAGGACTTTTTATATAATTCTATCATTGCTAAACAGAAACCTGAAACAATTGAGCATTATCTAGAATTGTTTCATGAACAAGAATTATCAAATATATTTGAGTTCATTAATGATAATTTTAGTTTAAAAAATATTGTGACAATATGTAGTAATGATGTTTTTGAACATTTAGAAAATAGAGACTATGAGATTAATAGACTTTTCATGGAAAGAAATGAAGTTGAAAACGCAAAATTATTAAAACCATCTGATATATATCTAAACTTAGAACAATTAAAATCACATATTAATGCATTAAATCCTATTATTATAAATGATTTTGCTAAAGAAAAAGATACAGCAAAAATTAATTCAAAAAGAATTGTATTTTCTCAATTTAAAAACCAGTCATCATCAAATGTTTTAGAAGAGCGTTTTAAAGATTTTATAGATAAGTTTCAGCAAAACAAAAGTATTATTATTTGTATAAATGATAAAAATAAATTAGAGAATATTATAAATTTTTTTGATAGAACTCTTTCCGAATACTCATTAGAAAAAAAAATATATAATCCAGCCGATATGAGTTTTGATAAAATCAGTAATACTATTATTTTTTTAAAACATCATATTAATTTTAGCGTAGAAATCAACAATTCAATGTTTATCGCAGAAAATGACTTTTTAGGAACTGTTACTAAAAAGAAAAAAGTAAAAAAAAGAAAAGCTGAAAATTTTCTAAAAGATCTAACTACGCTTAATTCTAATGATTTTATTACTCATATTGATCATGGTTTGGGTCAATATAAATCATTGGATGTAATAAATATATCCGGTCAAATGCATGATTGTTTAAAAATACTTTATGCAGATGGAGATAAATTATACGTTCCTGTGGAGAATATTAATTTAATTTCTAAAGTATCTGATGAACAAGAAAATAAGCCTCTAGACAAACTTGGTTCAGTTTCATGGCAATTAAAAAGGAAAAAAATTAAGAAAAAAATAAAAGATATTGCTGAACAATTAATTAATACTGCAGCAAAAAGAAACATTAATTCATATGAAAAATTATTCGAGCCTAAAAATTTTAATAAATTTGTTTCAAGATTTCCTTATGAATTAACTGATGATCAAGATGTAGCAATTGAAGATGTTTTAAACGACATATATTCAGGAAACCTAATGGATAGATTAATATGTGGAGATGTTGGGTTTGGTAAAACTGAGATTGCTTTGAGGGCATCATTTATAATGGCTTCTGCAGGAAAACAAGTTGCTATTGTAGCTCCTACAACACTATTAGTTGAACAACATTTTAAAAATTTTGAAGATAGGTTTAAAGGTTTTGGCATTAATTTAAGTTCCTTATCCAGAATGACTTCAGAAAAAGATAAAAAAATTATTAAGGATTGTTTGAAGAGTGGAGAAATTTCAATTGTTATTGGAACACATTCCTTATTATCAAAGGATATTGGCTTTAAAGATTTAGGTTTATTAGTAATTGATGAAGAGCAACATTTTGGTGTGTCTCAAAAAGAAAGATTAAAAGAATTACAATTCAACATTCATGTTTTAACTCTAACAGCCACTCCAATTCCCAGAACTCTTCAACTTTCATTAAATGGGTTGAAAGAATTAAGTCTTATTACAACACCACCTATTAATAGACTTGCTGTCAGAACCTTTGTGCAGGTATGGGATAAAATTATTTTAAGAGATGCATTATTAAGAGAAAAAAGAAGAAATGGACAATCTTTTATAGTTTGTCCAAAAATAAAAGATTTGGAAAAAGTTAATGATCTTGTCAAAGACATGGTCCCAGAATTAATTATTTCAATAGCTCATGGTCGTCTACCTGTTAAAGAACTAGAAAATTCAATTAACAAATTTTATAAAAAAAAATGTGATATTTTAATCTCAACAAATATTATAGAGTCTGGGATTGATGTTCCAAATGCTAATACTCTAATTGTTTATAATGCAGATTTTTTTGGATTATCTCAACTATACCAGTTAAGAGGCAGAGTTGGGAGAAGTCACCTAAGAGCTTATGCTTATTTTACATTTAATAAACATAAAATATTAACAGAAAAATCAAAACAAAGACTCAAAGTTTTAAAAACATTGGATAATTTGGGGGCAGGGTTTTCTCTTGCAAATTATGATTTAGATATTCGAGGTGCAGGTAATCTATTAGGAGACGAGCAGTCTGGTCAAATAAGAGAAATTGGGTTTGATCTTTATCAAAAATTATTAAATGAAGCAATTAACTCTTTAAAAAAGGGTTTCAAAGAAATCGAAGAAATTTGGAATCCAACAATAAATATTGGAATACCAGTATTAATTCCAGATACATATGTAAAAGATCTTTCAACCAGAATGTCATTGTATAGAAAGGTAGGAGATATAAAGAAAAATAATGAAGTAAACGATTTTTTAGAGGAATTAAATGAAAGGTTTGGTCCACCACCTCAGGAAGTAAAGAATTTAATTTTCACAATTTTAATCAAATTAAAATGTATTGTCTTAAATATTGAATTCGTAGACATTGGTTCAAAAGGTATTTTAGTTGGATTTAGAAATAATACGTTTAGTAAGCCTGAAAGTTTAATAAAACTTATTGAAATTGAGAATAATATTAGGGTTAGGAAAGATCAGAAATTATTTTTAGAATTTCAATCTAAAGAAATCAACAAAATCAAGGAATTAAAAAAATTAATCAATAAAATCAGTGATTTGTAATTAATCTATGCACTTGAATTCACCTTTTGCAAGATTTTCTTTATTTGTATCAATTTTAATCAATACTAATTTTTTTCCATCACATTTAATCTTTGCTTCTTCTTTTTTATCTTTAGGTAATTTCGTTAAAATCCCATTAACTAATTTCCATTCAATGAAAAAAGTTCTTACTATTGTTTTATCTAGATTTGGGTTGTACTTCAGAGAATTTTTGTTTTGATTATTTTGGTTTATGCTCTGATTACACGATGAAATAATTAAAGAAAAAGCTACACAAATTATGATTTTATAAAATTTTATCATTTTTCTAACTAGACAATATACCTTATATTAAACAAAATTGTAACAAATAAAATAAATTACTTACCAATTACCTTCATTTTCCATTGACTTCCAAGGTTCTATAATTTCTAGAGCCTCACCTTGCTGTAAAAGTTCTATTGATATTTCGTTAGGTGACTTAATAAATGCCATTCGTCCATCTCTTGGAGGACGATTAATTACTACACCATTGTCTTTCAATTTCTGACAGGTTTCATAAATATTTTCTACTGAAAATGCAAGATGCCCAAAATTCCTACCTTTATTAAAATCCTCAAATTCCCAATTATAAGTCAATTCAATTTCAGGAGATTTTGTGTTAATAGCAGAATTTTTGTCTTCATTAGCTGCAAGGAAAATTAATGTAAATTTACCTTCAGGTACATCTTTTCTTCTTGTCTCAACTAGTCCTAATTTATTGCAAAAGAAGTCCAAAGACTCTTCTATATTATTAATTCGTATCATAGTATGTAGAAATTTCATTTTATAACTTTCTTTGTTTTTTGTTTAAATTAATGTATTTGATAGAAGTTTCAACAATTTTATTGTAATTGTTTAATATGAACTATGAAGTTGGATTTAATATTCCTGCAGAAAAAGGAATGTCGTTAGGAGATGTTCAAACACCAGCATTAATCATAGATTATGACATATTTTTTGAAAATATGTTAAAAATGAAAAATTTTGTCAAAAGTAAACAAGTTTTTTTAAGACCTCATGCAAAAATGCACAAATCACCAAAAATAGCAGAAATGCAACATAAGTTTGGAGGTGCAAGAGGTATTTGTTGTCAAAAAGTAAGTGAAGCAGAAGTTTTTGCACGCTTTGGTATAAAAAATATTTTAATTACAAATCAAGTTACTAATCATTTTAAGATTGATAGATTAACTAAAATTCCTAACTTAGGTTGCAAAGTTGGTTGCTGTGTAGATAACATGCAGAACGTTATTGAACTTCAAAAATATTCAAAAAAAAATAATACATATTTAGATATATATGTTGAATTTGATTGTGGTGCAAATAGATGTGGTCTTAAGTCATCAATTGAAATTAGAGAATTAATTAATTTTATAAAAAAGTGTGAAAATTTAAATTTTATTGGATTACAAGCTTACAATGGTTCCAATCAACATATACTTGATAGTAGTTCAAGAAATATTGCTGTACGAGAAACAAATAAATTAATAAAAAATTTGATTTCTGAATTAAAAATAAAAGGTATTTACATAAGTGGTGGTGGTACAGGATGTTTTCAATATGAAGTTGAGGGAGGTTTATATAATGAAATACAGGTTGGTTCTTATCTTTTTATGGATGGTCATTATTCATCCTTAAGTAATAAAATTGATAGAGATATTATATTTAAAAATTCTTTGTTTATACTTACTTCTGTAATGTCAACAAGAAAGGATGATTTTGCTGTTGTGGATGCGGGATTAAAGTCTATGTCTGTTGATAGTGGACTTCCTAATGTTTTTCATGAAAATAAAAAATTATCATATATTAAATGTTCTGATGAGCATGGAATAATTACAAATGGAGATAATCATTTAAAGATAAATGATAAAGTCTTATTAGTTCCAGGTCATTGTGATCCTACCTGTAATCTTCATGATTGGTACGTGATAATTAAAAATAACTTAGTCATTGACGTTTGGCCGATTTCTGCAAGAGGGTACAGTTATTAAATTTTCATCTAATATGCCAATTCTCATTAAGTGGTCTTGCAGAATTAAGCTCTCCATATCCTGAACCAGTAGTTCCACCTGGATTTTTTCCAAAATATCTAGAATCTTTAGGTTCTGCAATAGGTTGGTATCTAACATCACATGTTAACCGAATATTCTTATCTTTAGAGTGATGTTCAAAACTTCCATGAATAAGATTCATCCCAAAAATTAGAATGTCTCCTGGATAAAAATTTGAGGTTAAAATTTTAGAATTTCTTTTTTTAGCAAATTCAGAGGGGTGTTCTTCTATTGATGCTTTTCTATTTTTATCAATTCCTACATCAAAGCCATCAAACTTTTCTTTTATATCATTAAATTTATGAGAGTTTTCTATGACAAACAAAGGTCCTTTGTCTATAGTAACATTCGTAAAAGAAATCCAACAAGTTAGAACTTTCTTAGTTGTTCTTGTGAAAAAGCTGGTGTCACAGTGCATTTGGGTAAACTTACCATTTGCAACAGGTCTTAAGAACAAAAAATCAAATCCAATAGAGGGTTCACCAAATATATCTGAAATAATTTTTTTTAAAACTTTTCCATTAGTAATTTCTCTCAGATACTTTCCATTTGATACTGATTTCCAAAACTCACCTCTATTTGTGTAAATTTTATCTCGAGAGGAGCGACCTGAGTAAATTCCGTCTTGATAAGGATCTTCAATTTCATCAACTTCTTTTAGCCTCATAAAGACCTCTTCTCTAGCGAGTTTTATCTTATTTTTATCAAACAAATTTCTTACAAAAATATATCCATCTTTTTTTATAGATTGTTTTAAATTAAAATGATTACTTTTTTCTATTTTAAATTCATTTAATTGACCTAATAATTTAGGAGGTATTTTTAAACCATTAACCAATGCTAAATCATGAGTAAAATTAATTTTCAATTTAAATCCTTATTTGATTATTTTTAATTTTAATAATAGTGTTAAATTTATTATATGAAAATTATTTTTAAAATAATAATAATTGCTTTTTTAACCTTATCTGTTTTAAATATTTTCTTATATCTATATTCTTTTTTGTTTTAATTTTAGTATATTTATTTCATAAAAATATTTTTTAATTTTTATAATAACCAACTATATCACCTTTAGTTGTAACTCCTAAACCATTAATTGAACGGTTTACATAATTAAAATAACATATGATTTGATTTGCTTCTAATATTTCGCCGTCATTAATATTAGCATCTTTTAATTTATCAAAATCTGATTTGTTTATTTTACCAGGATTTAATGTTAACTTTTCAGCGTAATTTAGAAGAGCCAACTCTTTACCTTTAAATACTTGTTTAGGGTCTTTTTTACTAAGGGCTATTTTGATTTTATCACTTTTTTCTTTATTATTTATCAAATAACAAGCATTTTTCCAATGATTATCAAAAGAGTAACTACAATTATTTATAATTGATACGTATGAGCTAATTGTTTCTTGAAACCATTCAGGAATAGTATTTTTCTTATCATGTAGTACAGATTTGTATAGCGCCATATGTCCTTTCATAGTACTTGGTCTCAAAGAGTGAACTCTTAATACGTTATCAACTGTTTTGTGAGGAGTTTTGGCTATATCAAGAGCTAATTTTAATTCTTCATCTGCGTCCTCATCTTTTATCATTTTAATCCAAGCTGACATTTAAATTCCTTCTATTAAAAAAAGGGTGCTAATTTGCACCCTTAATTTATTATTTGAGATTATATTATAATCCCCATTTTTTTGCAGTTTTTTTAAAAAACCCTTTTGCTGTTTTAATTTTTATCCAGTGATTTACAAAATTAATCCAAACTTGATCCCCTTGAGGTAAAAGCATAGCCAGTGGAGTTGGAGATCTAGGCGCATCAACTTTAACTTCTTTTACGTTTTTGTATTTAGCTTTTAATGTTGAGCCTTCTAAATTAGATGTGACAAAGACGTCTGCTCTCCCTGCTAAAACCTCTTGATATCCTCTTGCAGGAGCTTCGACACTTTTTATACTAGCGTTTGGAAACCACGACTTTACCATTGGCTCCATCGCTGTACCTAAAGTTGTAGCAATTTTAACACCTGATTTATTAATTGAATCCCATCCATCAAATTTACTAACTTTATCATCAGTTGTAAAAGGCTTAAAATTTACAGAAAGATAACTTTCTGAAAAACCAGCTGCTTTCATTCTAGAAGCTTTGATGGATGCTGATCCAGTAATATGATATTTACCGGCCACCACTCCATTTACGATTGTTTTCCAATCTGTAGGAACAAATTCGATTTCAACACCCATATCTTTGGCTAATTCGCTCATTATATCGATATCATAACCTTTATATTTATTTGTGGCTGTATCTCTTACTGAAAATGGATTGAAATCACCAGTTGTCCCAGCCTTTAATTTGCCAGAACTAAGAATTTCATTTAATACAGAGTCTGCTAAAGTAATATTACTTAATGAAAAGATAGCAATAAACGTAGCAGTAAATAACTTTATAAACTTCATAAAACCTCCTTGTTTACTATGAATTTTTTTTATTATTTTTTATTCTATTAAGAATAGTATTGTAGCCATTATTTCCGTATTTCATGAACCTAGCTACTCGTCCAACTGTTGTGGTGCTAACACCAGTTTCAGTGGCTATTTGGCGATATGGCTTGTTTTTTGATAATAATCTCACAATCACCCATCTTCTTGAAAATTCTTCCAATTCAGATGGAGTGCAAAGATCATAAAAAAAACTTTTACACTCACTAGGTGTTTTAATACATAGTATTGCATTAAAGAGATCATTTTCTTTTTTTGAAACCAATATATTTGCCTTTTTGTATTAATGTGTTATTATGTTAATACAATAATACTAATTGTCAATTGTTTTGACATATTTTAAAAATATTAATTGAGTAAATGAAGTGAATAAAGCTATAGAAATGAAAGATGTAAGCAAGTGGTTTGGAGATTTCAAAGTATTAAATAAAATAAATCTTGAAATCAAACAAGGTGAAAAGGTCGTGGTATGTGGACCTTCTGGTTCAGGGAAATCAACTCTAGTTCGATGTATTAATAGATTAGAAGTTCATCAAGCAGGTGTCATAAAGGTAATTGGTAATAAATTAAGTAACGACAAGAAAACAAATTACGAAATTAACTCGAAAATAGGTATGGTTTTTCAACAATTCAATTTATTTCCTCATCTTTCAGTACTAGATAATTTAACATTAGGTCCCACTAAAGTACTTGGACTATCAAAAAATGAGGCAACGAAAAAGGCTATGAAACTATTAGAGAGAGTTAAGATTCCAGAACAAGTAAATAAAAAACCGCATCAATTATCTGGTGGACAACAACAGAGAGTTGCTATCGCAAGATCTTTGTGTATGGATCCAAAAATTATGTTATTTGATGAACCGACATCTGCTTTAGATCCTGAAATGATTTCTGAGGTTTTGGATGTTATTATAGATTTAGCGAATGATGGTATGACTATGGTAGTAGTCACACATGAAATGGGATTTGCGAAGAAAGTTGCTGATAGGATGATTTTTATGGATGAAGGTCAAATTGTAGAACAAGGTAGACCTGTTAATTTTTTTACAAAACCTAAAACAAAAAGGTGTAAAAAGTTTTTAAATCAAATACTACAGCATTAATTAATATGAATAAGTTTGTTTTTATAATTTTATTTTTCTTAGTATTTTTGTCAGGTTGTTCTGATTCTAATATTTGGGGATGGTATGTAATTGATCCCTCCACAAAATCGGGGTGGAACAATATTCAATTTTTACTAGGTGGTTTTACCTCAACAATTCAACTTTCTATAATTGCTGCCATTATGTCAATTGCACTGGGTTTAATAATTGCATTACCAGGAATGACAGATAATTATTTTTTAAAATCAATTAATAGAGTTTACGTAGAATTTGTTCGTGCTATACCTCTTTTACCAATGCTTTTCTGGGTATTTTATGGATTACCAGTAATATTTAAATCTCTTGGTATAAATATTGGTATAGATGCATTTTGGGGTGCTGTTCTAACTTTAGCTATATCTGATAGCGCGTTTACTGCTGAAATATTCAGAGGAGGTATACAGTCAATACATAGGGGGCAAACAGAAGCTTCACAAACTATTGGATTAAATTATTATCAAACAATGCGATATGTTGTATTACCTCAGGCTCTGAGAAGAATTTTGCCCCCACTAGCTAACCAATTTATATATATTGTTAAAATGTCAGCATTTGCATCTGTTATTGGGATGCAAGAACTAACTAGAAGAGCAAATGAGATAGTTGTTACCGAATATAGACCATTAGAAATATATACTTTATTAATATTTGAATATTTAATTTTGGTACTTATTATAAGTTTTTTTGTAAGATGGCTTGAGAGGAAAATGGGTTCTAACGAAAGTCTTAATAGTTAATTAATTTGTAACAAGGTATAGAAAAATGGACTGGAAAAAATTTTTAAGTAAAACAAGAGAAAACTATAAATTATTAAATGAAGAAATCCCTGAAACTTTTAGAGGTTTTAGTGTGATGGGAGAGGAGGCAAAAAAGAATGGTCTTGTAGATAACAAGACAAAAGAATTTGTAGCGTTAGGAATTGCGATTTCTACCAGATGTGAAAGTTGCATAGGAATGCATATAGAAGCTCTTATTAAATTAGGAACAAATAGAGATGAATTAGTCGAAATTTTAGCAATGTGCTCTTTTATGGGTGGTGGGCCATCAATTACTTTTAGTTCAAAAGCCTTAGAGGCTTATGATCAATTAAGTTCCTAATGTTTAAAAATATTTAAAAGACAAATAAAAAATGAATGAAATAGTAAAAAAATTAGATTTTAATAAGATACCAATTATAGACTTAAAAAATCTACGAAATGGAAAAAATAAATTTAATGTCGCAAAAGAATTGCATGATGCAAGTAAAAACTTGGGTTTCATATATGTAAAAAATCATGGTATTCAGGTTCAAACAATTGAAAATATTCGTCATGATGCTTTTAAATTTTTTAGAAAAGATGACAATGTAAAAGCTGAAATTAAAATTTCAAATAAGCATCGGGGTTGGTTGGGTTATGGGCAAGCCAAAATGGATGATAGAGCAAAACCTGATCTAAAAGAAAGTTTTATCTGGGGATATCAAGATCAAAATGGCATTTCCTTAAACGACCATCCTTTGAGAGGTAAAAATTTGTGGCCAAGATCTGTACCTTCTCTTGAGAGAAATGCTATGAATTTTTTTAATGAGGCTGATTTATTAGCAAAAGATCTTCTTAAAGGTTTTGCAATCGGTCTAAACTTAAATGAAAATTTCTTTTTAAAGACTTCCTCTAAACCACTGAGCAGGGCCTCATTAGTTTATTATCCAAGTCAACCTGAATCAATGGGAGAAGATCAATATGGAGTTAGCTCACATACAGATTTTGGTGTATTAACTGTTTTATGTCAGGATGAAGTTGGAGGATTACAGGTTCAAGATATTAATGGTGAGTGGTTTTATGCTCCACCAATTGAAAATACTTTATTAGTAAACGTAGCAGATTTGTTATCTAGATGGACAGATGGTGAATATAAATCTACTCCACATAGAGTAGTTAATAAGTCAAATAAAGAGCGCTTATCACTAGTTCTGGCTTTTGACCCAAACCCAGAAACTATGATTGATGCAAAAGAAGTTTTTGGTAATAATTATAAATCTAAATTTAAACCTATTTCCTGTGGTGATTACTTAATTTGGAGATTTGGTAAAGCTTTTTCATACAGAAAATAATTTATGGATGAAACAAAATTAATTTCAAAGGCTTGTGAGAATCTTTTAATAAATTGTGCAAATCTCTCTAAATCTGAAAAATTAATAATTTTATCAGAAAAAGAAGAACATGGTTGGTACAAAAAAGATTTATCTGAAGTAGTTTATAATTTTGCAAAAAACTTCTGTTTAAAAGTAGACCTCTTAGAAGTTGCTCAACCTCAAAATGACTCAAGAGATAAAATTATAGAACTAATTGATAAATATGATTGTGCATTATTTTTTGCTAGAATAGGTGACCAAGATAGATTTGAAAATAATATTTATAAAACAAAAAGAGTTATGTCCTATGTTAAAGATAAATCCTCTTTAATTTCTACTTTTGGTACTACTAGCAATCAAGCTATGTTAGAGATAAAAAAAATTATCAACAATCTAATTATTAATTCTGAAAAAATTGAAATTACTTGTCCATTGGGTACTTTTGTACAAGGTAAAATTGATAATCAATTTAAAGATTTAAATACAGAGGTAAGTGTAAATAGGTTTCCAGTGGTAGTTCATGCACCAATCTTGGCGTCTAATTTTTCAGGCAAAGTTGTTTTGGCAAATTATTTGACTCCAACTGGTTCTAAAGTTTATATCCCAGAGTGCATTAAATTAGATAAGCCAATTACAGCTAATTTAGACTCTGGAAAAATTTTAGGATTTGTTGGAGACAAAAACATAGTCAGAAAAGTTGAAGAACATTATAAATATGTATCGGACCTTTTTTCCATCGATAAAAATGTAGTTCATTCTTGGCATGCAGGAATTCATCCAGGAATAAAGTATAATAATTCTATTCATGAAAATCCAGATAGATGGTCTAACACTGTTTTTGCAAGTCCTAAATTTCTTCACTTTCATACATGTGGTAATTATGCACCTGGTGAAATTTGTTGGATGATATTAAATCATACTGTTAAAATTGATGGGAAGAAATTATATGAAAATGGAATTTTAAAAGTTAAATCATTTCAACAAATTATTGATTGTATAAATAAATGGGAAGATTTAAAAATATTGTATGATTTATAAAATTTATACTTAAATGTGTTTTGAGAGGAAAAATGGTCAAAAAATATGATGCAATTATAATTGGTGCAGGGGTGATTGGGGCTGCTATAGCTTTTGAACTCTCAAAAAAAGGCTGGAAAACCCTTAATATCGATAAAAACCCTCAAGCTGGTTATGGTTCAACTTCTGCTTCATGTTCCATAATTAGAGTTCATTATTCTACTTTCGATGGGTGCGCAATAGCTTATGAGGGTTATCATTACTGGAAAAATTGGACTAATTATGTTGGAAATATAGAAAAAACTAATTTTGCAAAGTTTGTAGAATGTGGATGTATGATTTATAGAACAGAACAAAATAATTATTTATCTAAAATTTTAAATACTGCTGACGAATTGTCTATACCTTATGAGCTTTGGGACTCTGATAAAATTAGAGAAAAGTTGCCAATTGTTGATGTTCATAAATTTTCTCCAGTAAAAAAACAAAATGATGATGGTTTTGGAGAACATAACAATGAAATATTAAAAGGTTCCGTTTTTTTTCCTACAGCTGGATATATAAATGATCCTCAGCTTTCTGCTCAAAACCTCCAAGAAGCTGCCGAAAACGTAGGCGCAGAATTTTTATTTAATAGTGAAGTTGTTTCAATTATAAAAGATAATGGTAAGGCTGAAGGGGTGGTTTTATCAAATGGAACAAAGGTTTTTTCAAAAGTTGTTGTCAATGTCGCAGGCCCTCATTCTATGAAAATAAATAAAATGGCTGGAGTTGAAGGTGATATGAATATCAAAACAAAAGCTTTAAAAGTTGAAGTCTCTCATGTTTCGTCTCCAGATAAATTTAATTATGAGAGTGATGCCTTTGTTGTCTCTGATAGTGATATTGCATGCTATAGTAGACCTGAAACAGGTAATCATATTCTTATAGGAAGTGAAGATCCAGAGTGTGATGATAGAATATTTGTGGATCCAGATGATTGGGACGATAACTTTTCTGAACAATGGAAAACTCAGGTTTTAAGGCAAGCTCAAAGGTATCCTAATCTTCCAGTATCATCAAAAGTTAAAGGTGTTGTTTCACTTTATGATGTATCTGATGATTGGATACCCATATATGATAAATCTAGTTTACCAGGTTTTTATATGGCAATTGGAACTAGTGGTAACCAATATAAAAATGCCCCTGTAGCAGGTGTTTTGATGACAAATTTAATAGAATATTGTGAAAATGGAAATAATCATGATGAAAAGCCACTTTCTATAGATCTTAAATATATTAAAAGAAATATAAGCTTAAAATTTTATTCAAGAAATAGAAAAATAAATAAAGAAAGTAGTATGTCAGTTTTAGGTTAAAATTAAAATTGAAGCTATAATATTTAAAAATATTGATTATTAAATAAAAATTTACCAGAAATGTTGATATTTTTTAATCAGAGATGATAAAATATTTAGTAGATTAAAAATACTTATGTTTGATATATTAAGTTTCATGGACAAACAGTTAAGAGAACATGAGTATAGTTTATGAGCAAAAAATTTCCAGATGTTAATATAAATATAAATAATATTCATGAAATTCATAATAATATTTTATCTGATTATGTAAAAAAACTTGCACTTAAGTATTTAGAGGTTGAGGAAGGCAGAGTATTAGCAAAATTAGAGAACTTAAAAGAATATCGTTTTTTGACTGGTGCAATTTCTGGACAGGTGCTTATGTCTGCGATTGATACGGTAATGTCAATGGCAATGAGTACTTCATCTAAGTCTCAACGAGGAACTTTATCGCAAAACAATAACTTTATCAAACCAGGTTTTTCAGATTATTTTCTTATTGAAAGTAAAGTTCAAAGGTTTGGAAAATCGATAGCAATTGGTGAAACAAAAGTATTTTCCGAAGATACAAAAGAACTTATTTGTCACGCAACATCTACTTACCCTCTTAAATAAATTAAAAATGACAGATGATGAAACAAATAATTAATAATATACCAGATAGTAAGGGATACAATGCTTTTAAAAGAGATAAATCTTTTGAAAAACTAATGAATTTTTACTGCGGGAAAAACTTATTTCAAAGAATCAAACCTCAATTTACTAAATTAGGTGAGCTTGTAGGAGACAAAATAGAAAATTTAACATTGTCTGCCGATAAATCTCCTCCAGAACTTATTAAAAGATCAAGAACAGGCATGAATTATGATAAGATTGAAAAACATCCAGATTTTCAAGCTTTAGAGAAAATAGCTTTTTCTGAATTTGGTTTGGCAGCTATTTCACATAGGAATAAAATTTTTGGATTTGAAGAAAAATTACCTCCAATAATAAAGTATGGTTTGACTTTTCTCTTTGTTCAAAGTGAGTTTGGGTTGTGCTGCCCAATAAGTATGACTGATTCATTAACAAGAACTTTATCGAAGTTTGGTAATAAAGACTTAGTAAATTTATTTTTTGATAAATTAACTTCTCTTGATATTGATCAATTATATCAAGGGGCAATGTTTATGACTGAACAAGAGGCTGGTTCAGACGTAGGAAACACAAAAACATATGCAGAAAATATTAATGGAAATTGGTATTTAACAGGAGAAAAGTGGTTTTGCTCTAATCCAGATGCAGACTTAGCAATGGTTTTAGCTCGACCCAAAGGAAACGAAAAGGGAACAAAAGGATTATCATTATTTCTTTTACCAAAATTAATAGATAATAAAACTCCAAATGACTACGAAATTTTAAGATTAAAAGATAAATTAGGTGGGAGATCTTTTGCAAGTGGAGAAATTCGATTGAATAAAGCATTCGCCTACTTAGTTGGAGACCAAAACCAAGGTTTTAAACAAATGACTGATATGATAAATATGTCAAGACTTTCCAATGGAGTTAGATCATCAGGTATGATGCAAAGATCTTTGCAAGAATGTTTATATATTAGTAAAAACAGAAAAGCTTTTAATACAAAATTAATAAATCTTCCCTTGATGCAAAAACAAATTTTAAAAATTTTTTTACTTGCGGAGTCTTCAAGATCAATAGTCTTTCATTCTGCTAAAGTTTTAGAAAAAGCAGATGATGGAGTTGATATTTATAAGATTTTATTCAGAATTCTTACTCCTTTAATAAAGTTTAGATCTTGCAGGGATGCAAGAAAAGTTACTGGAGATCTTATGGAAGTGAGGGGTGGATGTGGTTATATTGAAGAATGGTCAGATGCTCGTATGGTTAGAGATGCTCACCTTGGTTCTATTTGGGAAGGTACAAGCAATATTGTTGCCCTAGATGTTATTAGATCTCTTAAAAAAAATGATAACTTAAAAGTTTTTAAAAAGTATCTTTTCGATGTTGTAGGTAATTTTGATATAGCAAAAGATAGAAAATATTTTAATGATAATATTGAAAAGGTTTTTAATTTTGCGTTAACAATTATTAGTAATAATATTGAACACTCTGCTCGCCAAATTTCATCTGCTCTGTATTATTTAAGTGCTTCTATTTTTTCCTATAACGAAGGTCATTTAGAACCAGAATTATCATATAGAAAAAAACTAGCTAAGTTAATTTTGAAACACAAAATTTGTACGAATGACCCGTTACAAAAGGAAGATTTAGAAAATTCGATAAAAAGTTTTCCAAATTTATTTTCTCATTAATTATATTCTAGATATAAAATTTTATCCTTCCTCTTGTTTAATCAAATCAAGAAATTTAATGACCTCAGGCAAACGTTCGTCTGGTAAATCTTTATAACTATATCCAAACCTATTTTTAACTCTTAAAGCAACGTGGGCATAGGGGTTTCTTCCTTTAGGGTGATTAGGATGACTTGGGAGTTTTCCAACTAGAAAATCACCAGTAGATTGAATTAAAGACCATAGGTATTTTTTATTTTTTAGATTCATACTTTATTTTATAATCTAAATATTTCTTCCTTATTAGGAAATTAACATTAGAGTTCTTCAATTCCTAAGTCTGCAATATACCTTCTGTGCCATGTTGGACTGATTACTAACTCATTTATACAAACATGTTTTGGCATTTGACATAAAAAGGCTATTGTTTCGCCTAAATCATCTGGCTGAAGCATTTTGTTTTTTTGTTCTTCAGATAGTTTTTTTGGCCTTTTGTCTAATATGGGTGTTGAAACTTCACCTGGACAAAGTGCACAAGCCCTAATGCCAAAATTACAATATTTCATATTTATTGTTTCTGTCATTGCATTTACAGCATGTTTAGATGAGGTGTAAGTTACTCCTGATAATAAGCTTACCTCTCTACCAGCCCATGATGAAATATTAATTATTAATCCATCTTTTTCTTTTTTCATATGAGGTAAAGTTGATTTGCAACAATAAAATAAACCATTTACGTTTGTATTGAAGATATTATCCCAGTCACTTTTATTTATAACATCCCAATCTCTATGCTCTACATTTGTTCCTGCAGAATTTATTAAAATATCAATTTTTTTAAAATCTTTTATGATGGACTCAGATACAGACTCCACCTTATCATTATCTGAAATATCTAATGGTTTGATTATAGTGTTATTGACACATTGATTTGAAGTAATTTCTAATTTTTTTTCGTCTCTTCCTGACAAGATTACTTTCATACCTAAATTTGAAAGAGTTATAGCTGCATTTTGACCAATTCCTGAACCAGCACCAGTAATCCAAACAACTTTATCTTTTAAACTTCTTTTCATGTTTTTAATTTAAAGAATTAATCAATTAAATCAATCATCAGTTTTAAGTTTAATATTATTTTAAATGAAAATTTTGTTGATTATTTATTAAATATTGAAATGAAAATCAATTTATTTAATCTCTTAAGATAAATAAAAAAACATGATGGAATATATATATGGAAACTTTTAATCATTATATTAATGGTACATGGGAGAAACCATGTTCAGGCAAGTATTTTAAAACAGAAAACCCATATACTTGTGAAGTTTGGGCAAATGTTGCACAAGGTAATGAAAAAGATGTAGATAAAGCTGTTACAGCAGCCAAAATTGCATTTGAAAATGATTGGTCAGAATTAACAGCCACCGATCGGGGCAAGAAGTTAGTTTCTTTGGCAAGTTTAATTGAAAAAGAGTCTAAAAGATTAGCAGAAATTGAGGTTAAAGATAATGGTAAGTTAATTGCTGAAATGGAAGCTCAAACAAAATATTTGGCTGAATGGTATCGTTATTATGGTGGATTAGCAGATAAAATAGAAGGATCGGTTTTGCCATCCGATAAACCAGGAATATTCAATTATACAAAATATGAACCACTAGGTGTGGTCGGAATGATAACAGCATGGAATTCACCTTTATTATTGTTGGCCTGGAAGTTGGCACCAGCTTTGGCAGCAGGTAACACAGCAGTAATAAAACCTTCAGAATTTACTTCAGCTTCAACATTAGAATTTATGAAACTTATTGAAGAGGTGGGATTTCCTAAAGGTGTTGTAAATTGTGTAACAGGTTTTGGTGTGGAGGTTGGTCAACCTTTAGTGGAGCATAAAGATGTTGCAAAAATAGCATTTACCGGTTCAGATGTTTCTGGTCAAAAAATATATGAAAATGCAGCCAAAAAAATTATCCCTGTTTCCTTAGAATTAGGTGGAAAATCTCCAAATATCGTTTTTGAGGATGCTGATTTTGATGCTGCAGTAATGGGAGTTATATCAGGAATTTTTGCTGCAACAGGTCAAACATGCATTGCAGGGTCAAGGCTATTAGTTCAGAAAAATATTCATGATAAATTTGTAGAAAAACTTATCAAAGTAGCTGGTGACGCAAAAATTGGAGATCCAATGTCTTTCAATACTCATGTTGGACCGGTAACTACAAAGCCTCAATTTGATAAGATAATGAATTATATTGAAATTGCAAAAACAGAAGGTGCAGAATGTGTCCTTGGTGGAAAACCGTACACTGGTAGTGGCTCAAAAGGTAGTCGTTTTATAGAGCCCACTATATTTAAAAATGTATCAAATGAAATGCGTATTGCACAAGAAGAAGTCTTTGGACCTGTTTTATCAATAATAGCATTTGAAGATGAGAAAGAAGCCATTGATATTGGTAATGATATTATTTTTGGATTAGCTGCTGGGGTTTGGACAAATAATATAGGAAGAGCCCTCCGCGTTTCTGATAAGTTAAAGGCTGGAACTGTTTGGGTAAATACTTATAGAGCTGTCAGTTTTATGTCTCCTTTTGGTGGTTATAAAAGGTCTGGAAGAGGACGTGAAAGTGGACAAGAGTCTATAAAAGAGTTTTTACAGGTAAAATCTGTTTGGATTTCTCAAAACACTTCTGTAGCTAATCCATTTATAATTAGATAAAAAGTATGTCAGCTTTTTTAATAGTGAATGCAAAAGTTCCAAACGAATTAAAAAAAAGTTTTGACAAATGGTATGAGGAGTTTCATTTGCCAGAAGCTCACAAATGTTTTAAATCTAAAATTGCCTTTAGAGGGTGGATTGGTGAAAATGAACATCAAGCATTCTATCAATTTGAGAATTTATCTACAGCAAAAAAACTTTTAGAAAGTAATGAAATGCAAAAAATGATCAAAGAATTTGATAACAAGTGGAATGGAAAAGTCTTAAGAACAAGACAATTAATTGACTTAATACAGCAAATTTAATTATGTAAAATATTTTTTAAATTAAATTATGGTTGTCTAGTATTACTGGAATTTATGTGATTTAATATGAATAATCCTTAGTAAAGTTTTATTTAATAGAGATATATATGAGATTATTGATTACTGATTTAAATACAGAGATTAATAAAGGTTTAGAAAAAAATTCTGCGGGAGATAACGTCACTCTAGACGTTTTTAAAAATGTAGATGATGTTACAGAAGAATCTTGGAATAAAGCAAATGCCATCATTACTTATCGTGGTTCTAAGACAATTATGAAATATTTGTCAAAGTTAAAAAATACAAAAATAATTGTTAGAGGTGGTGTTGGTTTTGATGGACTAGATTTAAAAAAACTTGGTGAAAAAGGTATCGCAGTTTGTACGGTTCCAGATTATGGCACTACCGAAGTCGCTGACCATGCTATGGCTTTAATGCTAATGATGAGAAGAGGTTTAGATCAATATGATAACTTAATGAGAAAAGACGCTAATAAATATTGGAGATATATAGAAGCACCATGTGTTGATAGAATAAGAAACAAAACATTTGGAATTTTTGGATTAGGTAGAATTGGAAATGCCACCGCTAAAAGAGCAGTAGCTTTTGATATGAACGTTGTTTTTTATGATCCGCTTTTACCTGATGGTTCCGAATTATCCTATGGATATAAACGAGTTCACACACCTGAAAAATTATTTGAGTTGTCAGACACAATTAGTATTCATTGTCCTTTAAATAATATTACAGAGGGCATGATAAATAAATCTTTATTCTCGATTGCAAAAAATTCATTGCTATTAATTAATACTGCTAGAGGTGGAATAATTAATTTAGATGATCTTTATGATGCCCTAAAAGATAAAAAAATAATGGGTGCAGCATTAGATGTTTTACCAATTGAGCCACCTGATTTATCACATCCAATTTTTCATTCATATATGAAGAATGAAAATTGGATTAAAGGAAGGTTCACAATATCCCCTCATGCAGCTTATTACAGTCCTCCTGGTTTAGAAGATTTAAGAAGTAAGGCTGTAAGAACTGCTGTTGAGTACATAAAGAATAATAACTTACGTAATTGCCAAAATTTAGATTATTTAAAATGAACAATATTCCATTAACGATTTTTTTTGCATCAATTTTTACAATAATCTATTTGTTTTTATCATTTCGGATTGGTTACCTAAGAGGTAGCCCTGTAATGAAATTAATTTTTAAAATGGAAGAAAAAATTTCTGACTTTAAATTAGAAAGAAATGTTAGGGCGCATGGAAACTTTTCAGAATATGTTCCATTGTTTTTGATTTTATTGATGATAATTGAAACAAAGTTAAAAACATCTTTTAATTACTTGCTTATTATTTGTATCGTTTTTTTATACGGAAGATTAGCACATGCTATTTGTTTCTCTTTTTATAAACATAATCCATTTTTGAGAATTTCAGGCATGATTTGTACATATTTCCCCCTTTTAGTATTTTCAATTATTTTACTTATGTCCTTTCTTAATTAATGTTCAATCTAGCATTACAGTTATAAATTATTCATGTGTTATACTAAGAAACTTCTAGGGGTATTATGAAGATAGAGAAACATGATATTAAGATTTTAAAATGATAAAATTATGAACATTGAGAATTTTTTTAAGGGTAAAATAAAAATACCTCTTTTTGATGAGGTAATAGCGAATGGCGCAAGAAAACTTCAAAATGAACTAACTAAACCTCCTGGAAGTCTTGGTAAATTAGAAGAATATGCCATATGGATGGCAGGATGGCAAAAAAAAATAAAACCTACAATAGAAAATGTTCATTGTTTGATATTTGCGGGTAATCATGGAATATCTTGTAAGGGAGTTTCAGCCTATCCAGCAGAAGTTACATCTCAAATGGTTAAAAATTTTGAAAGTGGTGGGGCAGCAATAAATCAGTTATGTGATTTAGCAAATATTTCTTTATCAGTAATTCCAATAGATTTAGAAACACCTACAAGAGACTTCTCTGAAGATACAGCAATGGATAAAAAAGAAGTTATTTCTGCAATGCAATTGGGTTTTGACTCAGTGCCCAATAAATGTGATTTATTAGTTTTAGGCGAAATGGGAATTTCTAATACCACATCTGCAACGGCAATTTCATGTGCTCTTTTCGATGAACCAGTTAAAAAAATGACAGGTATAGGCACAGGCTTAAACAAAAAACAAATTTCAAACAAAATACAAATAATACAAAGTGCAATTAAATTACATGGAAAAAAGTTTAAAGATACGTTAAGTATTCTCTCATGTTATGGTGGCAGAGAAATATCAGCTATTGTTGGTTCAATAATTTCTGCCAGACTTATGTCAATTCCAATTCTTTTGGATGGCTTTATCTGTAGCGCTGCCGCATCCAGTTTAACGCTTTTTGATAAAATGATATTGGACCATTGTCTAATTTCGCATTTATCTTCAGAACCAGGTCATGCCAAAATTTTAAAATATCTTAAAAAAGATCCAATTTTAGATTTAAAATTAAGACTTGGAGAGGGGAGTGGTGGTGCGATTGCAACCTTAATTTTAAAAGCAGCTTTAGCAACTCATAATGGAATGGCCACCTTCAAAGATGCAAAAGTAACTAATAAAATAAAGATATGAAACGATTTTTAAAAAATAGGTGTCTATTAGATTTTTTTGCAGCAGTAATGTTTTTTACAAGAATACCAGTTAAATGGAATTATTTTTCTAGTGAACCACCTAATCTTACAAAAGCTGCTTGGTGTTTCCCTCTAATTGGATATCTAATAGGTGTTTTGTCTGGTATGCTTGGTGATATATGCATTTCTGTTAATTTGCCAATATTTTTATCTTGTGTGATAGCAATAACTTTTAGTTTGATTTTATCTGGTGCATTTCACGAGGATGGACTTGCCGATATGGCCGACGGTTTTGGAGCTGGAGGTTCTGCAAAAAAAATTAACGAAATCATGCATGACAGTAGATTAGGGACTTATGGAACATTAGCATTAATTTCAGGATTTTTAATTCGTTTAGGTTTAGTAATTAGTTTGGTCGATATAGGATATTCTCTAATAGTAATTCTCTCTTTTGCCTTTGCTACAGGAAAATTATCAATAATTTTCATAAGAAATATATCTAATACTTCTGCTTTTTCAAAAACTGGAAGTGTTATTGAATTTATTTCTATTAAAAAATTAGTTGTTGCAACTTTTATTTGGTTGATACCTATATATTTTATTTTTCCATTTTTTGGTGTTTTGTTAGGTATTTCTAAAGTATTTTTGGTAGTTTTTATTATTAGTAAAATGTCACAACAAAAATTAGGTGGTATTACTGGGGATGTTTTAGGAGCTACTGCATTTGTAAGTGAATTAGTATTTTTATTTGGATTGATTATTTATATTAGGATTATATTTTGATAGAAACTCTAAAATTATTTTTAATACGTCATGCACCAGTGAAGAAATTTGATGGCTATATTCCTAAAAATAATCCTAATGCTATAATTAACTTAGATCACTTTAAAAGTCTTGCCTCACGTTTACCGTTTGATAGCACTTGTTATGTTAGTCCTTTAAAAAGAGCTGTTCAAACCGCAAAAGCCCTATCAAAATATGTTAATTTTAGAGAATTGATAGTTGAGCAAAAATTGACTGAACAAAGTTTTGGTGAATGGGAAGGGAAAAAAATATCTGTTGTCTGGGATGAATTAAAGATGTTTAAAAACCAGCATAATTTCTCATTTATTTGTCCTGAAATTTGTCCTCCTAGAGGTGATAGTTTTTTAGATCAATGTAAACGAACGTCTACATTTATTGAAAACCTTAATTTTTATGATCATAGTTCCATCATCATTATTGCACATTCTGGGACAATAAGAGCTTTTTTATCTAATATGTTAGGAATTGATCCAAATAAAGCCATAGGTATAGAAATATCACATTTAAGTATTACCTCTCTAGAAGTTATTAAAAAGTATGATGTTTTAAATAGAGGTGGAAAATACAGGCTTTTAAATGTCAATCATAAAATTATTTAAATAAAAAACATTCTACAAAAATAAATGATTTTAAATTAATAATAAAATTTTATTAATTATTTATTAAAAACATTCTTTTTTTAAGGGAATTTTGAAGTCTTTTTATATCGTATGGTTTTAGTTTTTTCCACTTTTGTGCTTCTTCTTTAGTACGACCACATCCTAAACACCATTTATTTGGTCCAGTAAATTTACAAACATCAATACAAGGACTTTTATGACGTTTCATTTTTAATCATTTTTCTTAACAGATATTGAAATTTATTTTTAAAATATTTTGTTATATATTATATTATTATTTATTTTACTTCTATTCATTTTTTTTTAATCATCCAAATAAAAAATATACCACCAACTAAACCTGTTACTATACCAATGGGCATATCCTCTGGAGACATAATTGTTCGGGCAACAATATCTGCCCAAAGCAATAAAATTGCCCCAAATATAGCTGAAATAGGTATAACACGAATGTAATCTCCTCCAGTAATCATTCTTACAATATGTGGAACCATCAATCCAACAAATCCTATCACTCCTGAAAATGATACCATTACGCCCGTAATAAGCGCACATCCAATAAATATAAAAATCCTAAAGCGTCGAACATCAATACCTAAAGTTACAGCAGTTTCATCACCAACAGTCATTGCATTAAGATTGTCCTTTTGACTAAATATCCAACCCCCACATAAAAATAAAATAATTAAAGGATAGATTAGATGGTCCCATTGAGCAAACCCCAAACCGCCCAACATCCAAAATACAACAGTATGAGTTGCCCTTGGATCTCCTAGAAAAATAAGAATATTTGCACCCGCCATTACTATGAATGAAATGGCAACTCCAACAAGAACTAAGCGATCTGCACTGGTTGAATCTGTAAATCGTGATACTCCAAGTACAAAAACTGTTGCAACTAATGAACCTAAAAAAGCAAAAATAGGCACTGTAAGCAGACCAAAAAATAAACCTGTATGAAGCAGAGCAAATATTGCTCCAAAAGCTCCACCTGAAGAAATCCCCAAAAGGTGAGGATCAGCCAGGGGATTTCTAGTTACAGCTTGAAGACTTGCTCCAACAATAGCTAATCCTGAACCAACCATCAAAGCAAGAAAGGCACGAGGAAAACGGATATCCCATATAATAGCTTCGTGCCCTTTGCTCCAGGTGGGGGAAATAAATTCAGGAAAGAATTTATTTATAAGCACCCCCCAAACTGTTCTAATTTCTATTGAAACTGAACCTATTGATACTGCAAAGGATATTGATATAACAATTAAAATTATAGCCAGAACAATGAGAGAAGATAAATTAAGTTTTTGTATCATCATATCCAGCAGACTATAATATTTCTAATTGTTTATTTCTTCCAAAAACCTTTCATTAGTTTTTTAATTGCTTTGATATTACGTGGGCCTGGAGTGGCTTCTACGTATTCTAAAGTTACAAAACGATCATTTTTGACAGCATCTATTTGTGCAAAAGCTGGATTTGTCATCATAAATTTTCTTTTTTGTTTTGCTGTCACGTTACCATAGTTAACGATTACTATTACTTCAGGATTACGTTCAATAACCTCTTCCCACGTTACAGTACCCCAACTTTTTTTGAATGTTTCCATCACATTTTTGCCACCAGCCGCTTCAATAAGAGCGGTAGGCATTGCATAAAGCCCGGCTGTAAAAGGTTTATCTTCTCCGCTGTCATAAACAAAAACTTTTAATGGTATCGATTTTTGACTTTGAGAAGTTATACTTGCTATCTCTTTTTTATATTTATTAACTAAATTTTTAGCTCGCTGTTCAACATTAAAGATAACTCCTAAATTTAATATATCATTATACATATCTTCCATAGTTACTTTATTTTTCTTCATTATGTGTATACAGCTTTCAGTGAGTTCATATACTTTTATACCAAATGGTTCTAATGTTTCAGGCGTTACTTCACCTCCGACTTTCATGCCATAATTCCAACCAGCAAAGAAAAAATCTGCATCGGCTCCAACTAACACTTCTTTAGAAGGGTATTTTTTAGATAATTCGGGTAGTTTCTTGACACCTGAACGCATTTCTTTGTCTAGTGTTTTCCATCCTGAAATTCCAGTATATCCTACCATTTTATCTGTAAGACCAAGAACTAACATCATTTCTGTAAGATTTACATCATTTGAAATAGCTCTTTCGGGTGGTTTATTAAAACTTACAGTTCTGTTACAACTTTGAATGTTTTTTTGTGCAAGAGTAGTTTGAGTAAAGGTAATTATAGTAATTAAACTTATAAAAGTCGTTTTAATTAATTTTGTAATTTTCATAAATATATCCTTTCTTTATAATTGAAACGTAAGTTGACTTGAATTACTTGGGACTAAAAGTTCTTTTCTTGTCTTGACACTGAATGCATCTGATATTCTAGATACAGAAAATATTTTATCTGGTTTTCCAAAGCCCAGAGAATTTCCTTCTTTTAAAAGAAGAATGTCATCACAAAATGATGAAGCCATATTTAAATCATGAAGTGATATAATAATACTTACTGATAAGCTTTTAATAATAGAGAGCACTTCAAGTTGATGTTTAATATCTAAATGATTTGTGGGTTCATCAAGCACCAAAAGACTTGGTTCCTGTGCAAGAGCTCTTCCAATCATCACTCTTTGACATTCTCCTCCAGATAAAGTGTTCAATTGTCGATCTTTTAATTTTAAAAGTGATAGTTGCTCCATTACATCTCTAATTATTTTTTGGTCTTGTTTAATGTTTTTTTTGCCAAAAGACTTCCAATATGGAATTCTACCAAGAGAAATAATTTCACTAACTGTAAGTGCAAAATCGGACGGGCGCTCTTGTAAAACTGCCGCAATATTACAGGCAACTTTATTAGCTGATAAATTCCAAATGTTATTCCCATTAAGTTCTACAACCCCAGTTGAAGGAAGTTGATATCTATAAATTAGCTTTAAAAGTGAGGATTTACCTGCTCCATTAGGTCCTACAATTCCAACAATTCTTCCTGGCTTTAATTCAAAGCTAATTTTATTAAGAATTTTTTTATTCGTTTTAGGGGCAATCCAACTAACTTTTTTAACTGAGAGATTTGCTTTCATAAAATTATTTATTTTTTAAAAGATTTTTACTAAAGATGATGAACTATTTATAGGAGGGAACCTACCAAGAATATTTGATTGAAGAAGTTTTGGGCGATTACTTCGATTTACAAATCCTTCTAAATTAGATGCATATAGTGAAATAAATTCATTTATATCATCTATATATTTTTCATTATCCGGAACAATATCACCAAATACATAAGTAAAATTATTTTTAGATGTTATTGAAATCACACATGGTCTTTTACATTGACTCATACAGTTTACACCTCTCAATATAAAATTATTTTTGTTATATTTATAAAATATTTTATCAGCGAGTCTTTTGCCGCCTCTTTTTTCAGTCTTATACTCACAACCATCTCTGCAAGCCAAACATATGGATAATATAATTTTTTTCATGTAATGTTATAACATAACAAAATGAATCAAGAAAATTGTCAATAAAAAAATATAAAAATTTAGAGAATATAAGGTTTTTTATTAATTTAATTTTTATTGGATAATATAAACTCTAATAAGTTTGTAATTTATTTTCTTTAACATAATGTTTTCAAACATATTTGTTTTATGATCATATTTTGATAGAATTTGCAATTAAAGATAATTTAATAGAGTAAATATTGAATAAAACTAAATTAAATATTAGTAACATTATGGTTGGAAGTCCTCCGCCAGAAAATTATCAAGTAAATCTTGGTAATTGGAGAAAATATCCTTATACATCATGGTCTTTTGTTAATGTTAGAAGTTTAATTCCAACTGCCAAAATTGATACCAATAAAACTAGTGAATTAATGTTTAAAAAAAAATTAATTGATTTTAATGATATGAAGATCGTTCATAACGACACTAGCTATAAATTCAAGGACATACTTAAATATTGTGACACAGACGCATTTCTAATATTGCATAAAGGCATTCTCATTTTTGAGTATTTTGCAAACTTTACTTTAAAATACACACCGCACATAATTTTTTCTATTTCAAAATCATTAACATCGCTTTTGACAGGTATTTTATTTCACCAAAAATTATTTTCATTAGATCAAACAGTATCAACTATTATTCCTGAAACAAAAGGGACAGCATATGAAGAGGCAACTATAAGGAATGTTCTTGATATGAATGTTTCATCAAACTTTGTTGAAGATTATACAGGTAAAGCAGAGATTTTTAAAAAATATAGGTTTTCTACAGGTTGGGATTTGCCTGAAAATGATTTTAAAGATAACTTCAATGGTTTGTATGACTTCTTAACTAATATGCCTGTTTCAAAATTAGCTCATGGAACAAAATATCATTATTGTTCTCCAAATACCGATTTACTTGGTTGGATAATAGAAAAAGTATCTAAAAAAAAATTTTATAATTTAATGTCTAATTTTTTATTTCAACCTTCTGGAACTATTCATGATGCAAATGTAACTCTAGACAAATGGGGTGCTTCAAGATCTGCAGGAGGGGTAAGTGTATCTCCATATGATTTATTATTAATAGCTGAATTAGTTAGATGTGAAGGTAGTAACGATAATGGTCAAATAATTCCAGCGTCATGGATTAATGATTTCATAAATTTTAGTGATAACAGTTGTTATCTTAATCAAGACGATTTAAAGAGATTTCCCAATGGTAATTATAGGTCTAAATGGTATCAAACAGGTTTTGATGATAATGAGTATTGTGCAATTGGAATTCATGGTCAAAATATATGGATAAATCCTAAAAAAGAATTAACAATTGTAAGACTTTCTTCTGCTGCCGATCCTATAAATATTCAAACAGAAGAGTTAATGTTTTCAACTTTTAAAAAAATTACTGAAAGTTTATAATAATTTACATAAAATATAAGAAATTGTATTTTGAAATTTTCTTTTTGTAGTGAATTAACATGTATGACAATCTTGATTTAGGTTTAATAAATAAAGTGGCAATAGTAGCAGGTGGAGGTTCTGCTAACGAAGAAATTGGAAATGGAAGAGCAGCAGCAATTTTATTAGCAGAGGCAGGTTGCAAAGTACTTGTAGTTGATAAAAATGAAAAATCAGCTAATCAAACAGTTGATATAATCAGAGAGAAAAATGGTGTGGCTATAAGTGTTGGGGGAGACCTAACGATAGCTAGCGAATGTAAAAAAGTTGTAAATTTAAGTATAAAAACTTGGGGTAGACTCGATATACTTGATAATAACATTGGTATAGATAGTAGATTATCCGTTGTAAAAGAGAGCGAGGAATACTGGGATCGTGTAATGGATATTAACTTGAAACCTATTTTTCTTATGTCTAAATATGCCATTCCTGAAATGATTAATTCTGGACAAGGAGGTTCAATAATTAATATTTCTTCTATATCTGCTACTAGACCAAAGGGTTATACTGTTTATTCTGCATCAAAAGGAGCTGTAATTTCTCTTACTAAAGCAATGGCTGTAGATCATGGTAAAAATGGAATAAGAGTTAATTGTGTTTTACCAGGTCCTGTTTACACACCAATGGTTTATTCAAAAGGAATGTCTGAAGAACTTCGAAGCATTAGAAAACGTGCTTCTCTACTTGAAATAGAGGGGAATGCTTGGGATATAGGAAAAGCCGTAGTGTATCTCTCATCAAATTGGTCAAAATATATTACTGGACAAAACCTTGTTGTTGACGGAGGTTGTTCTTATTCATCAAGACCAAGAGGTTAAGATTTATTTCAATTTAAAATAATGTTTTAAAATAAAAAATTAAATTACTTCTTTTAAACCAAGTATGGATTCACAAAATCCACTAAATTGAGTTTTTTTAATGTTAAAAGTTATAAATATTATTCGTGTTCTTTTATCTTTTGATGGCCATTTATTTAACCAATCAACTGGATGCAGTATTTTTTGAGATCCATGAATAATAGCTGGTCGATTAATACCAGAAATATTAATAATTCCTTTAACTCTCAATAGGTACGGTCCCATTTCTTTTTCTAAGGTTTTTATAAAAAAATCGAAAGATTTTTCATTTATTGGACTGTCTCTTGTCATTGTAAAAGAGTAGATTTTATTATCATGTCTATTTAAATCATCAGAATTATAGTCATGAGAATTAATTGTTTCTTTTAATAGATTATTTAAATCCCATGAAACTTTATTAATATTTATTTTTTTAGGACTGAATAGAACTGGAAGAGGGACTTTACCATGACTACTCATAATTAAGTCAGACTTTGAATTAATAGCTTTTATAGAGTCAGTTAATTTTTTTTTATCATCATTTTTTAATAAATCAATTTTACTTAAAACAATAACACTAGCTAAAAAAACTTGTCTTATAGCTTCTTTTTGATTTTTTAAGGTGTGAAGTCCATTTATGCCATCAACAACAGTTATTAAATTTTCTAGACGATAAATTTTTTGAAGTTCATTACAATTCAGAAGAGTATTACTTATTGGCAATGGGTCTGCCAAACCAGTTGTTTCTATGATAATTCTATCAACTGTTTTGCTATTCCTACTTGTTGTTTTATAGAAGAGTTCAAGTAATGTATTTCTTAAATCATTCTGAATAGAGCAGCAAATACAACCATTTTGTAACTCAATTATATTTTCCCTAGTATGTCTAACTAAAAGATGATCTAAACTAACTTCGCCAAATTCATTTATTATAACAGCTGTATTTTTTAGACTTTTATTTTTTAAAACTTCAGTTAATAGAGTAGTCTTGCCACTTCCTAGAAAACCAGAAATTATATTGATTGGAATTAAATTTTCATTCATTTTTTAACTAAGGTTTTATTTTTGATATGCAAAATATTTATAAATTTATTTAAGTAATTATTTTTATTTAACTGTTTTTATTGCATGAAACACAAGTTCCAAATATTTCTAAGCTATGATTTGAATATTTGCTACTTAACTGATTACATATAGAAGAAAAATGTTTAGAAATTGTCTCTTCTTCAATTTCTGTTATTTTTTCACATAAATTACAGATTAAGAACGTAGTAGATGATTTATTAATACACTTTTCGTTTTTACAAGCGATATAAGAATTTTTACTTTTAATTTTATGAACTTTTCCAATTTCAATTAACCTATCTAGAGCTCTATAAACTTGAGTAGGGGATTTAATTCCTTTTTTTTGAATTTCAAAAAGTATACTATATGCCTTTAATGGTTTAGAAGACTTTTCTAAGACAGCATGTACTATTTTTTCATTATTTGATAATTGTAAATTCATATTAATGACTAACTTTATCAAAATTATTTTCAATTAACAATATTCAATCCTTTTTTAAAAAATAGAGATAATATAAATAACATCATTGCAGCAACTATAATGCTTGGTCCAGAAGGCGTATTTAAATATAAAGAACAATACAATCCAAGAATAACAGAAAAAGTACCTCCAATTATTGAAAATATAACCATTTTTGTTGGGCTATTACTAAAATTTCTTGACATTGCTGGTGGTATTAAGAGCAAGCCAGTAATAAGCAAAACGCCAATCATTTTAATTGATATAGCAATAATACCAGCTAAAAGAATTGTAAAAATATAATTTGATATTTCAGGACTCATTTTCTCTGCTTTTGCTAAATCGTAACTTATTGTTGCAGCAAATAATGACTTCCAAATAAAAAATAATACTAATAGTAATATTCCGCCTCCAATCCAAATTATTAAAATATCATTCATTGAAACAGAGAGAATATCTCCAAGTAATAATCCCATTAAATCAAAACGAATTGTTGTAAGAATAGCTATAATTACAAGTCCAATTGCAAGAGATGAATGTGCTAACAAACCTAATAATGAATCACCAGCCAATTTTGTTTTTTTTTGAAGAACCAAAAGAAGTAACGCAATAATACCAGATATTACAAATACTGAAAAAGATAAATCAATATTTAGAACAAATCCTAATGTAACACCAAGTAACCCAGAATGAGCAAGTGTATCGCCAAAATAAGCTAATCTTCGCCAAATGACAAAACAACCCAACGGTCCTGCAACGATTGCCATACCAATTCCAGCTATTAACGCTCTCATGAAAAAATCATCAAAAATCAAGTTTTTATACTCCCATCTTGATTGTGTGTATGATCATGATTGTGTTTGTACAAAGCAATAGACGATGCAGCTTGTTCTCCAAACAATTCTATATATGAAGGATTTTTTGCTACATCCTGAGGTGTCCCCGAACAACAAACATGACCATTAAGGCATAATACATGATCTGTTGATGACATGACAAAATGAATATCATGAGATATTAACAAAATACCGCATTTTAAATTGTTCGAAATATTTTTAATCAAGTTATAAAGCTTTATTTCACCATTAAAATCTACACCTTGGACAGGTTCATCCAAAATCAATAGTTCAGGTCTCTTTGCTATGGCTCTAGCAATCATTACTCTTTGAAATTCACCTCCAGATAGATTGATTAAATCTTTGTAAAGTAAATGATCAACACCTGTTAATTTTAAATTATCCATAATAGAAGAAACATTTAGTTTTGAAGTAATATTCATAAAATCAATTACTCTTAATGGTATTGCCCAATCAATATTTATTTTTTGAGGGACATAAGCTATTTTTTTAGTGTTTAATTCAACTTTTCCTTCATTTGGTTCAATTATTTTCAAAATAATTTTAGCTGTAGTAGTTTTACCAGAACCATTTGGGCCAATTAGTGTAACAATTTGTTCTCTGTAAATTTCTAAAGATATACCTTTAACAAGCCATTTTTTTTCTCTTAAAACCCCAGAATTATTAAGTTTAACTAATGGAATATTTTTTTTCATTTATTTGTTGCCATGTTTTTTTTTATAATGTAAATGTAATAATATAACATTACGATAAGTTGTGTTAGTTAATTCGTATTTAATTTAATAATAAGATGGTGATGCATGTTTAAGTCAATTAAAATAAAAAATTTTTTGAAATTTTTTCTTTCAACTTTGCTATTTTCAGGTTTTAGCTTTAATGTTTTTGCTGAAATTAAAGTTGTCACAACAATTCAGCCTCTACATTCTCTCATATCAAATGTCATGGGTGATACAGGAAAGTTAAATCTTATCTTAGAGGGAACTGCATCTCCCCATAGTTTTACCTTAAAACCATCTCATGCAAAAATGCTTCAAAATGCAGATGTGATATTTTGGATTGATAAGGATTTAGAAAGTTTTTTGGAAAAGCCTCTTAAATCTATTCCAAAAAAAGCTAAAGTTGTTCATTTAATGGACTTAAGTAGTTTAGAAATACTTAAATTTCGCGAAAAAAATATTTATGGTGGACATGATGATCACGACGATCATGACAAGCATGGTCATAAAGAAGATAAGCATGATAAGCACGACGATCATGACAAGCATGGTCATAAAGAAGATAAGCATGATAAGCACGACGATCATGACAAGCATGGTCATAAAGAAGATAAGCATGATAAGCACGACGATCATGACAAGCATGGTCATGCTCATGCCCACGGTGAGTTTGATGTGCATATATGGCTAGATCCTGTTAATGCAAAAAAAATTGTAGAGGAAGTGGAGCATGAACTTTCAGAATTAGATCCCAAAAATGCAAAAATTTATAAACAGAATGCTAAAAATACTCAAAAGAAACTTGACGCAATGATTGTTGACATAAATAAATCAATAAATAAAAAAGCAAGTTTTGTGACTTTTCATGATGCATACCAATATTTTGAGAAAAGATTTGGAGTTGAATCTCTTGGAGCTTTAACAATTAATACTGATGTTCAACCAGGTGCTAAGCAAATTGCAGAAATACAAGACCTTGTTGAGGATAGAAAAATTAAATGTATTTTTTCTGAACCACAATTTAATCCTAAACTGATAAATATGATTGCAAAAAATACAGGAGCAAAAACAGGTATATTAGATCCATTGGGCTCTTCTTACAAACCAGGTAAAAATTTATACTTTAATCTAATTAATGACTTGTACAAAAATTTAAATAATTGTTAAAACAAAAGGAGTTTATTCTTGTCAAATGCTAGTATAGTACTTGATTTATTGAAAAAAAAAGATAAGCCACTTACGGCTTATGAAATTCTTGAGGAACTTACTCCAATAGGAATTACCGCACCTACAACTATTTATAGAGCGCTTGATAAACTTGTTTCAAAAGGTTTAATTCATAAAATTGGTTCTTTAAATGCTTGGACAGTTTGTTGTGGACCTCACAAAAACATAATACCTATTTTTGAAATCTGTAAAACATGTGGAAATGTTACTGAACATTTAGACAAAAATCTTACAAAAAATATAAATATACTATCTAGGCGAACAGGATTTATGGCAGATAACCCAATTTTTGAAATTCATGGTCAATGTCAACAATGTAATTAAATATTGAAAGGAATAAGTAATGCAAACTTCAGAACAAGTACCTGTAACTGTTTTAACAGGTTTTTTAGGTGCAGGAAAAACCACACTTTTAAATCGTATTCTTACAGAGCAACATGGTCGTAAGTATGCAGTTATAGTTAATGAATTTGGTGAACAAGGTATAGATAATGATCTTGTTGTTGATGCTGATGAAGAAGTTTTTGAAATGAATAATGGATGTATATGTTGTACTGTCCGAGGTGATTTAATTAGAATACTTGGTGGTCTAATGAAACGTGCAGATCAACTGGATGCAATAATAGTTGAGACTACTGGTTTGGCTGATCCTGCTCCCGTAGCACAGACCTTCTTTGTTGACCAAGATGTTGCTGATAGAACCAAATTAGATGCAATTGTAACAGTTGCAGATGCAGTACATTTAAATTCACAATTAGGTGAACATCATGAGGCTGAAGAGCAGATTGCTTTTGCAGATGTTGTGTTGATGAATAAAGTAGATTTGGTGGATGAAGTAGGTTTAGAAAATGTAAAATCTAGGATACGTAAAATCAATCCATATGCAAAAATCATAAAAACTACTAAGTGTGCAGCGCCACTTGATGAAATTCTTGGATTAAACGCTTTTAGTTTAGATAGAGTTTTAGAGGTAGAGCCTGATTTTCTTGACTCAGATCACGATCATGAACATGACGATGATGTAACGAGTATTTCTTTTGTATCTGAAAAACCACTAAATATGGATAAGTTTCAAAGCTGGTTTGGTGACCTTTTACAAACACATGGTCAGGATATATTAAGGTCTAAGGGAATTCTTAACTTTGCCAATAAAGATGAGCGTTATGTATTTCAAGGTGTTCATATGTTAATGGACGCATCTCCAATGGGACCATGGCCTAAGAATGATAATAAAAACTCTCGAGTTGTTTTTATTGGAAGAAACTTAGACAAAATGGGTCTTAAAGAAGGTTTTGAAGGATGTATTTAAAATGAATCTTGGCCTAAAAGATAACCAAGGTTCTAGTAAAACAAAGTTAGAAGAAAGAGGTACTGAATACAATTTAAAAGCACCTGTTACTGGAGCTGTTACAATCAATAATTTTATTGTTGTTAGTTTTGGCGACGGTAAAGTCCGTTTTTTTAGCCAAAATAACGAGCCATTTGTTGTCCAGGCACATAAAGGGGTTATTCTATCACTAGCAGGAATAGAAGATAGTGTTTTAACTGGTGGTGAAGATGGTCGTTTTTTAAAAATATCTGATAATGGTAATATCAAAGAGATTGCTAATTTTGGAACGCAATGGATAGACGCTGTAGCTTCATATAAAATGAATTATGCTTGTTCCTCTGGTCGAAAAGCATATCTTTGGACAGAAGATAAAGAAACTGCATTGACACTAGATAATCCAAGCACTGTTGGTGGATTGTCTTTCGATGAAACTGGAAATAGACTAGCTGTATCCTCATATGGTGGAGTAACTGTTTGGGAAAAAGGAAACCGACGTTGGAAATCATCTAGATTTGTATGGAAAGGTTCTCATGGTAAAGTAACATTTAGTCCTGATGGGAAGTATCTGATTTCAGCTATGCAAGAGAATGAAATTCATGGTTGGCGTATTCGTGATAAAACTGATCTAACAATGTCTGGATATCCTTCAAAAGTAAAAAGTTTGACCTGGGTGGGGAGTACGCCTTATCTAGTTACTTCGGGTGCTAACGAAGCAATATGTTGGCCATTCGATGGGAAAGGTCCATTAGGAAGAAAACCCATTTGTGTTGCAAACGGTGGCAATCAAAATGCTACATTTGTTCAAGCATTACCAGATGAAAATGCTGTTTTTATAGGGTTTCATGACGGTTCAGTTCTTTTATCAGAAATAGATGAAACAAAAAAATCTTATCCTATTAGAAGTCAAACTGGTTATGAGGTATCTGTAATTTCTATTTCGTCTGATAAAAAATATATTTTGATTGGAGACATAAAGGGGAATGTTTTATGTTCACCACTTTGGGCTGGAGAACTCTAATGATTGGCATGTTTGATAAAAAATCAACTAATCCTAAAATAATTAGAGAGCTGAAGATCGAAATTATGAAAAAATTTAAACTTCCTGAAACCACATCATTAAGTATTGCTGAGTTAAGATGTCATGAACCAGGATGTCCTCCTATAGAGACAGTTATAACTGCCCGTTCGTCAGATGGGGTAATTAGAGATTGGCGTATTTCTAAGTCAGCAATAGAAATTAATAAAATCGATATAGAAAAGCTTGTTTAATAAGATAAACGAGATGTAAGATGAGTATTCTTTACACTAATAATATTGAGGAGTTGAAAAATTTTGCAGAGAAAAAAAATCAACTTACTATTCTTAATAGAAAGGCTCCATCAAATGCTATTTATTTTTTTGATAAGCTTATAAAGTTAAATTTTACAATAATTGGTGAAGTATATAAATCTAGTGCTTTATCAGATGTGAGATGTATTCTTGACCAACAATTTACTAAAGTTATAACAAATGATCCTTTTTATGATTTTTGGTTAGAGGATATATCGTTATTATGTAAGCTTTTCTGTGATATAGAAAAGAGTAATTATATCAGTTTATGGCTTGGCTCAAAACGTGGGTGTCAGAGGTATCATATTGATGATGTTCCTCAACGTCTTTTGGTAACTTATGCTGGTCAAGGAACAGAATGGATTCCAGATGAGGCTGCTGATAGGAATGCATATTATAATGGTGAACCTAATGAAAATATTATTAAAGATAAGTCTGCAACAAAATATATTGATAAATGGGATGTTGCTATTTTTAGGGGTGGTTCAAGTGGACTATTACATAAAACCCCAAAAACTGCTTTAAATACTTCATCAGTATTAATGCGTTTAGATTACTCTAAATATTGGGACCGCATTTTTAAAAGATTAAATTAGAATATTTTTGTTTTAAACTAAATAAACCATAGGTTTAATATATATTGATCTATTACACTGTAATGTTATAAAGTAACATTAATTTTATTCTAATTATCTATTAAGGTGTTTAAATATGCGGTTTGTAGTTTTTATCTTTTTAATTATATATTCTTTTAATAGTTTCTCTGCAGGAAAACATAATCATGATCACGATCATGATAAAAAAAATATATCTGTAAAAAAAGAGCATGATGATCATAAACATGATCATGACAAACACAGTCACGACAAAAAGGGTTCCTTAGGAGCTCATGAGCATGGACTTGGTGTGATTAATATTGTTCAAGACCATAATAATCTATTGATTGAGCTTGAAATGCCAGGGGTAGATGTTGTTGGTTTTGAATATAAGGCAAAAAGTAAAACAGATAAGAATAAGGTAGATGATGCATTAAAAGTCCTTAAAAATCCTGATAATGTTATAATGTTATCTCAAGAAGGGAAGTGTAAATTAAAAAAGTCTAAATCAATCATTTTAGAAGAAAAAAACCATTCTGAATTCCGATCTGAATATTCATTCTCATGCAAGAAAGTCTCGAATGTGAAATCAATTAAAATTAATGTGTTTGACAAATTTAAAAATAGTGAAAAAATAAATTTAAAAGTTGTTGGAGAGAAGTCTTCAAAAAATCTAATGTTAAATAGAAGTAATAAAACTATAAATTTAGACAGTTTTTCACATTAAATGGCACCCAAATCTTTATTGGAAATAAATAATCTTCAGTTTTATTGGTCTAAACTAGATGATTTTTTAATAAAAATTGATAATTTTGTTATAAATAAAAAAGAAAAAGTTCTTATTTTAGGTGAAAGTGGATGTGGAAAATCTACTTTATTAAATTTAATTGGCGGCATATTATTACCAAATCAAGGTAAAATTTTTATTGATGGAGATATAATAAGCTCATTATCTCCTTCTAGTATGGATAAATATAGAGCAGAGCATATTGGAGTTATTTTTCAACAATTTTATCTTTTAGACTTTATTTCTCCTCTAAAAAACATTTTATTGCCTTGTTATTTTACAAATTTTAAAAAAAAAAATTATAACTTTTTTTTAAACAGAACTTATGAATTAGCTGAGAGGCTAAATTTAAGTCGTGAAATTTTAAATAAAAACAATTCTAAAGATATTTCTGTTGGTCAAAGACAAAGAATTTCAATTTTAAGAGCTATAATAAATATGCCAAAAATTATTTTAGCTGATGAACCAACTTCATCACTTGATAAAAAAAATCAAAACTCGTTTTTAGAAATGCTTTTTGAAGTTTGTAAATCTGAAAATATATCTTTGTTGATGGTAAGTCATGATGAGAGACTAAAAAATAAGTTTGATAAAACAATAAACTTTAGGAATCTAGCAGTCTAATGAAAATATTACTTACATTAGCAATAAACTCTCTCTTAGGGCGTAAAATATCTGTTATTTTGACCTTAATTTGCCTAACTCTATCGATTACTTTATTTTTAAGTATAGATAATTTTAGAGGAGGGGCGAAAAAAAGTTTTTTTAGTAATTCGCAAGCAGGGGATTTAATTCTTGCAGCAAAATCAGGAGAAATCCAAACAATACTTTATGTGTTATTTCAAATTGGTACACCCTCAAGCAATATAAGATGGGATTCTTATCAAAAAATTAAAAATAGAAACGATGTAGAATGGGCGATACCTATTTCTCTAGGAGATAGTCACAGACAATTTAGAGTTCTTGGAACTACTGGTGAATATTTTAAAAAAGTTAAATTTAAAAACAAAAAATTTACTTTTTTTAAAGGAAAAATATTTGAAAATACCTTTGATGTAGTGATTGGTAATGATGTTGCAAAAAAATTAAATTATTCTTTAGGAAAGAAGTTAATTATATCACATGGAATATCATCACAGTCTCCGCATACAGAGTTCCCTTTCAAAGTTACTGGTATATTAAATAAAACTGGCACACCTGCAGATAAGTTGATTTTTGTAAGTCTTGAAGCATTAGAGGCCATTCACAAAAATTGGAAAGCAGGCATAAGATTACCAAATTACAAGCCAAAAAATTTAAAAAAAGATAATTTAATTCCCAAAGAAATTACTGCTGCTGTAATAAAACTAAAGTCCAAAATTGAAATATTTCAATTTCAAAGAGAAATAAATGGTTATAAAAATGAGCCCTTACAAGCTATAATACCAGGATTAGCAATATCTAAGTTGTGGCAAGTTATATCTTTTGTTGAAAATATTTTATTAATAATATCACTGATGGTATTAATCACCTCAATGATTGGAATGTCTGCAATATTATACTCAAATATTCATTTAAGAAAAAATGAAATGGCACTTTTAAGAATAGTTGGAGCCTCACCAAAAATCATTTATATTTTATTAATTTTTGAGTCTTTAATAATAACTTTTCTAAGTATTCTGTTTTCTATTATTATTTTTCAAATTTTAAACTTAATTATGAATCCAATTTTAGATCTGCATTATGGAGTTTTTATAGAATATAAGTTCTTATCAATGAATAACCTTATTTTCTTTGTTTTTGTAATTCTTCTTTCAATTCTAATAAGCTTGTTTCCTGGTTACAAAGCTTTTAAAAGCTCTATAATAAAGTGAAGTTATTAATTTTGAGAAATATAGATGTTTAGATTTATTAACATTTCATATTTATTTTTTTTACTAATTTTTATTTTTTTGCTGCAAAGTGCTAATTCAAAAGAAAACTATATTTTAAATTGGGATAAATTAATTCCAGAAAATGCATATGATTTTATTCCTGAAGATGGTGGTACGGATGAATTGTGGCAAGACAAAAGTTTTCTTAAAAAGTTAGATATTGCCGGCTTAAAAATTAATAAAAAAATGGTGGGCAAAAAAATTAAACTTTATGGTTTTATGGTTCCATTAAAAACTGATTATACTGAAACTTTAATTGTAAACGAATTTGTTTTAGTTCCTACAGCTGGTATGTGTATACATGTACCTCCACCCCCTCCAAATCAAATGGTTTTTGTCAAGTTGAATAAACCTGAAAAAGCTCGTTATATGTATAATCCTATTTCTGTTGAGGGGATTTTAATCAACACCCCACCTATAAAAGAAGTTTATAATAGTATTTATGAAATGAAGGTAGACAAAATTTTAGATATTAATGAAGAAAAATACTTAAAAACTATTGATGAATTACAAAATATAGACAATCTTTAACCGAAATTTATGATATTCAAGTTTATCAAAAAACTTCCATATTTTAATTTAATATTGTATGAAGAAATAATTGTAATAAATAGTATACATTCAATTAATTTATATTAAAAATTAAATATGTCTCAAAATATTGACAAAGTAAATAACGCCCTAAATCAAATTGGGGACCTAATGGATGATGGTTTTTTACTTGTTGATAAGCATGGAAATATTCAATTTGCTAATTCTTCAGCTGAGGAATTTCTTGGTAAAGAATTGTCTAGAAGGAATGTTACAGAAGTAATTAAAAGTAAACATTTAAATATCTCAAGATTTTTAAAAACAGATAAAGAAATTGATAAAGAGTTTTCTTTTCAAATGGATGACGATTTAAAAAGATCTCTATCTATAAAAATTAAAAAACTATCCAATGAACTAGTCGTTATTTTACTTTTAGATATGACTCTGCAAAGAAACCTTGAAAAAGTAAGAAGAGATTTTGTTTCAAATGTCAGTCATGAATTAAGGTCACCTTTAACAAGTTTAGTTGGTTTTATAGAGACACTTCTCTCAGATAAAGCGATTGATATAAAATCTAGACATAAATTTTTGAAAATAATGGATGAAGAAGCTAAAAGAATGAATAGATTAATTGATGATATTTTATCTCTTTCGAAGGTTGAAACAGAAGAGCACATAACTCCTTCAACATCAATTTCTATTCTTGACCCAATTAAATTGGTTATTTCATCACTAGACGAAAGTGGGTTAAGTAAAAATAATAAAATTTCACTCGTTGATAAAACCTTAAATGAGGATAGACCCTTATATATCATTGGTAATTACGATGAAATTACTCAAGTATTTACAAATTTGTTTGAAAATGCGATCAAATATGGTTTTGAAAAATCAGATATTTTTGTAAATATTACAAAACCAAATGGTAAAGAAGTTGTTGTAGAAGTTATAAACGAAGGTGAGGGTATACCTACTAAATATTTAGAAAGACTAACAGAAAGATTTTTTAGAGTTGATAAAGCTAGGTCAAGAAAGATAGGTGGTACTGGATTAGGTTTAGCTATAGTAAAACATATATTAATTAGACACAGAGCTTCATTGACAATTGATAGTGAATTAAATAAAAAAACTTCATTTAAAATAAAATTTCCTTTAATTAAACATTAAACTTTAAAAATAAATAATTGATTTTATTATATTAATTTTATTAATATTTAAATAAAAATTGTAATAAAACTGTAATATTATTGATTTAAAACAATGTAATATTTTCAATTCTTAGGTGAAATATATGATTAGTTTAAATAGTAAATTTCTTTTTTCTATTGCAGGTGCATGGATAATAACTGTGCCAGCTTCTGCTTTAATTGCGTCTTTAATATATTTGTTTTTAGATTATGCATTTATTTAATTTGATTTTGATTATCTTATATCTAAATTAATGTCATGGAAGTTTCAATTTTAATAGCAGACGATGAGCCAAATCAATTAGAGTTAATGTCCTATAACCTAAAGAAAGCAGGATTTTCCATTATTAAAGCTGAAAATGGAGAAGATGCCCTCATAAAAGTTGAAGATTTAAGACCTGATTTAGTTATTTTAGATTGGATGATGCCAAATATGTCTGGCATAGATGTTTGTAGAACTCTTAGGTCAAAAAAAGAAACCAAACTTATTCCAATAATAATTTTGAGTGCTAGAAGTGAAGAGGGCGATAAGTCCCTAGGACTGGATACTGGCGCAGATGATTATATTTCTAAGCCATTCTCACCAATAGAACTTGTGTCAAGGGTAAAAGCGCTATTAAGAAGGACAAAACCTTCTCATGTTGAAGATATTTTAGAACATGGCGAATTAAGGGTTTCAATGTCTGAAAGACTTGCTACTAGAAATAATGTTCCATTAAAACTTGGTCCTAAAGAATTTAAATTACTGGTACTTTTTATGGAAAGGCCTGGTCATATCTATAGCAGGTCAAAACTATTGGATTATGTTTGGGGTCATGATGTGTTCGTTGAGCAGAGGACTGTTGATGTACATATGAGTAGGTTAAGAAAAGCTTTAAGACCTAATAAAAATGACAAAGATTTAATAAAGACTGTTAGAGATGGTGGGTACGGTCTAATTAAAAATCAAACTAATTTTTAACAAAATATTTTCAAATTTACATTTTTATATATAATTAAATTTATATTTAAAGAGGATAAAATGAGTGATTTAAAGGAAGTATCAATTGGCAGTACAAAGATAATAGCTTTAAAAGATGGTGAATTAAACTTACCAAAAGAAGTGTTATTAAATTTAAACGATGAAATCCAAAAGAATTTAGAAGACGAAACCAATAAAGATTTAACTCTAAGCAATATTAATGCTTTTTTAATTCAGCAAGACGGAAAAAATTTGTTGATTGATGCAGGATGTAGAGATTTATTTGGTCCGACATGTGGCTTTATACTAGATGAACTAAAAAAAGTGAATGTGCAACCAAATGAAGTGACAGATATTTTCTTTACTCACCTTCATCCCGATCATGTTGGAGGGGCAATATCAAAAGATGGTATACCAGTATTCCCAAACGCCGCAGTAAAAGTGTTATCAAAAGAGATTGATTTTTGGAATAGTGATGATTTTGATGATGTTGATGTTAATGGTAAAGACTTTGCAAATTTAGCCAAATCAGTTTTAAAATCTTATGGTGAAAAAGTAGTTTCTTTGGGTCCAGACGCCGAAATTATTAAAAATGTTCATGTTGTTAGTTTGCCAGGGCATACCCCAGGCCACGCTGGTTTTAGAGTTGATGATGGAAGTAATACTTTTATGCATTTAGGTGATATTCTACATACACCAAATTTACAACTATCTGATCCTAATATATCACTTGTTTTTGATGTAGATACTGACCAGGGATTAAAAACACGCAAGAGACTTTTTGATATGGTTTGTAACGAGAAAATATTATGCACTGGGGGGCATATGTTAACGCCTAAGTTTGGGTATATTGAAAAATCTGGACTAGGTTATAAATTTGATGGTTAAAAAATATATTATTTTATTTGATTATTCATTTCTTATGAGTGGATAAACCTTCGGGTTTAGATATTTTAGAAAAGTGAATAAAATCAATATTACTGTTATACAACCAACACCTAAAGTAACATTTAAATAAAAAATGTAATCAAATTTCCAATTTAATCTAAAAATTTCTTCAACTATATAAATTGAAGAGATTATTGAAAATAAAGTTGAAAAAATAATAATTGAAATAAATTTAATAAAAAACTCATAAATCGATATTTTTATAATTTGCTTTCTAGAAAATCCAAGTATCTTAAAAATTAAATTTTGAAAAATATTTATTCTTCCTTGTGCTATTATTGTACTTGAAATAACAACTAAACCTACAACAATTGTTATTAATGCTATTAAACTTACTCCGATAAAAATCTTATTTAATAGGTCATTAATTTTTGTAAGATAATCAGATATTTTAATTATTGAAACATTAGGAAATTTATTTAAAAAATCTACTTCCTTGAAGTTATTAATTTTATTGAATTTAGTCGTCATTAGGTATTCGTGTGGGATATTAATGGCGTATTGTGGATTAATCAAAATAGCAAAATTAATACTTAAATCTCTATAGTTTACTAATCTAAAATTAAAAACCTCACCTTCAATTTCTCTTCCATAAACATTTAATATAATTTTATCACCGATTTTAATGCCCAAATCTCTTGCAACTCTGTCATCAATAGATAATTGAAGCTTATTAGGTTTAGAAAGATCCCACCATGTACCTTTTGTTAGAGGGTTATCAATTGGTATTTCATTACTCCAAGAAATTCTTCTATTATTTCTTATAACCCAATAGCTACCATTTGATTTATCTATATAAGTATTTGGATCTATGCCATTAATTTTAACGATACCTGCAGAAACCATAGGCAAAACTTCAATATTTACATTTTTTTCATATTCTTTTATTTGGTCTATTAAAGGATTTTTTTGTTCATGTTGAATTCCAACAAAAAAATAATCAGGAGCGATTGAAGGAATTGAATTTTGTATTTCCCTTTTAAAGTTGGATCCAACAAACGATAAAGTTAGTAATAATGTTAATCCTAATCCAAGAGACAAAATTGTTATGGAAGTGCTAACATGTGAATTAATAATATTTTTTGTCGCAATTTTTAAAATAATATTTTTGTTAGTCTCTAATTTTTTTAAAAGTCTAATGATAATTCTAGACATAAAGTAAAAAGTTATTAAAAAAACAAAAAAAGATATAAAGTAAAGTAAACTATATACAGGCTTTGAAAAACTAAACGAGAATGTCGTTATTAGTAAAAAAGACAATAGTAAAATATACAAAATAGAAGATTTATTAAAATTGAATTTCAATGCCTTATAATTATTTCTTAATAAATTAGATGAAGAAATTGAATCAATAGAATTTATAGTAGGTAAAGAAAATATAATTGTAACCAAAACTCCTATAAAAAGTATTTTTGTAAAATTATATAATGAGAAATGAGTACTCAACTCAATACCAATAGCCAATTGAATAAAGTTGTTAATAATTGGACTTAATAAGAAACTTAAGCCATACGTAATTAATGAAATTAAAATCAGTAAAATAATAAGTTCTACATAAAATATTTTTTTTATGCTTGCAGAAGACATACCAATAGCTTTTTGAATAGATATTGAAGTTATCTTCTGGTTAATAAAAGCCAATAAACTATTAGATATTCCTATTCCAGCAATTAAAATGGTACTTATTGATATTAGAGATAAGAATTGAGAAAAATTGTCGATAAAGTTTTTAATACCAATTGCTGAATTTTCTGGTGATCTTATTTTAATATTTTTTTCTTTAGATAATAGTGCAGTTAGCTTATTTGTTGCACTTTTTATGTCGATATTATCAAAGAATTTAACTTTATATTCATAACTTAAAAAACTACCAAAATTTTTTAAATTAAGAATTTCAATAATTTTTTCTCCTGTTATGGCAAAATCACCAAAAACGAAAGCACCACCAATATCAGGTAAATTTTTAACTAAACCAATAACTATGAATTCTTTATTTTGGAGTTTAATTTTATCATTTAATTTTAAATTAAGCTTTTTAAAAATATTTTCATTAACAATAATAGTATTATCAATGTCATTTATTTTTTTTAATATATTTTTAGGTTCAGTTAATACTTTCCCAAATAGAGGGTAATTTTTGTCAACCGATTTTATTCTTATATAAGACGTTATGTTGTCTCGTTTATTAATTGTTGAAATCATAGTATTAAATTCAACAATTTTTGAAATTAAAGAAAACTTACCAATCTTATCTAATAAAAGTTTGTCTCCTTCAACTCTATTATAATCAATTTCTAAGTCACCACCTAAAAGAGTTTTAGCGTTAATTTTAAGAGACTCTTCTAGATTATCTTTTACAGTAAAGATGCTACTTAAAATAAACAAACTTAGAAATAGTGTGATTATAATACTTAGTATACTTTTGTAACTTCTTGATAGGTCTCTATATGCATGAACAAGAAAAAAACTTATAGGAAGATCATTTAACAATTGTACCATCTTTTATTTTTATTATTTTTTGCGTTCTTTTTGCTAGATTTTGATCATGGGTAACTAAAATTAAACTAGCAGATTCTTCATTTACATATTCAAACAACATATTTGATATAATTTCAGAATTTTCGCTATCCAGGTTACCTGTTGGTTCGTCTGCTAAAATTAGTTTTGGTTTCATAACAACTGATCTTGCAATTGCAACACGTTGTTGTTCGCCTCCAGACAATTGGGAAGGGTAATGAGTTAAACGTTTGCTTAATCCAAACCTATCAAGAATTTCTTTTCCTTTCTTTATCGGATTTTTTATACGATTAATCTCTAATGTTAAACATACATTCTCTAATGCAGTATAATTGGGCACTAGATAAAATGATTGAAAAACAATTCCAATATTTTTTTTTCTAATTTCTGAAATTTTATCTTCATTTAAATTAGAAAGTTCATGGTTTAAAAAATAAATTTTACCAGATGTGTTTCTCTCAAGTCCACCTATTAACATTATTAGACTTGTTTTACCCGATCCGCTCTCACCTATGATTGCTAATGTTTGTTTATACTTTAACACAAAACTAATGTCTTGTAATACGTTGATAGATGAATTATCTGTCTTATATATTAGTCCAACATCATTTAATTTTAAGAGCATGTCCATTAGTAAAACCCTTATTATAATCACGATAATATGTCTAGTACCATTTAATGCATTTTCTAAAAGTAAGATAATTTTATTTGGTGATAGTTTGATGTCTGGTTATGGTTTAGAGAAAAAATATCATTTATCTAATGTTTTAAAACAAAAGCTTGATGAAAATGGGTTTAATTTTGAAGTTATCAATGCAAGTGTGGCTGGTGATACATCTGCAGGTGGATTAAATAGAATAAAATGGATTTTATCAGAAAAAAATATCAAAATTGTTGTTTTGTGTTTAGGTGCTAATGATATGTTAAGGGGTATTAAACCAGATGAAACGATGAAAAATTTAGAGAAAATTATAAATATCACTCTAAACAAAAAGATTTTAATTATTTTAGCTGGTATGGTAGCACCATCAAATTATGAAAAAAACTTTAAAAATAAATTTGATAGATTATATCCTTTGCTTCAGAAAAAATATGATTTATTTTATATACCTTTTTTGCTTGAAGGTGTTGCTCTTAATCCCGAACTCAATCTTAGTGATGGAATGCATCCTAATGAAAAGGGTGTAACTATTATTAGTAAAACACTATTGAAAAAAATAACAAAAATACGTCTATTAAATTAAATCTATTTATAATTATTTTATCTTTAATTTTTTCTTAAATAAATTATACAGTCTACACCTCACAACTTCATTCAATGGTAATCTCTTCCGCAGTTTTGTTATGAGAATTATAAATCACAATACCCCCACTATGGGTGTAAATGCCAGTTATCTCAGCTATAACAACCTGATGAGTGATCATTAAATTAAGACTATTTTTGTCAATATTATTAAGTTTATTTCTTAATAGATTTAATACTTTTTCTTTGTCTGAGTAACTTTGAAAAAAAGAATTTAATCCTGAAAAAGTTTCCCATTTACCTATATTTAATTCCTTTGCAGTATCTTTACATCTGCACCATTCACTGCTTAATATTTCATCAAATTTGATCTTATTTCTTAAAAAGTATTTTCCAATATTCTTTGCTTGATTCCTTCCAATTTTATTTAAATTTCTTTGCTTATTACAATTATTTAAATCAAAATCTTTTGGATCACCGTATCCTGGAGCTAAAGTATGTCGTAAAAAAATTACATTTGCTTGTTTGTTTTTAATTGTGGCCGCTAAATTATCTTTTGCTAGTGAGTTAAAACTAGAACAAAATGCAAATAAATATATTGCTAAAATAAATATTTTTTTAAAAATTAACAAAATTACTTTTCACTTTATAAAAAATTTCATTGACATTTATTGTAACTTTTAAAAAAGTTTTTGTTAGAAATATTTTGGATATTTTATTAATAATTTGCTATTTTAAAAAAATGTTATTATTTCATAAAATAATTCTTATATTTTCATTTCTTTTTACTTCTTTAATATTTTTTCAAGATAGTTCTTATGCTGATTATGTAGATCATTATTGTACAAGATATTATTTAGATCCTGCAGGGTTTAATAATAAAAAGGGGGCAGAAAGTTGGTTTCCTAAAAATCTGACTGTAAAAACAAATAAATCTCTGAAAAAAGCAAAATATTTTAACAATGAATCATCACTTTTTTTGAAAAGTAATAATAAGAGAATGGATGCTAAGTTTGGCATAAGAACAAGGACGGGAGTTTTGTATAATTTGTTATTTTATTTTTTGCCTAATGGAGAGATGCATTTAGAACTCAATGATAGAGCAGGTTATCAATCAACTGGTGGAGGTAAGTACAAATGTACTAATTGGCCATACAATAATGTTATGGCTTCGAATAGCAATAATTCTGGAGTAAAATCAGATAAAGATAACAATAATTTGTTAAGAATTTTTAGGGAAAAATCAAACTTAAATTTTTATGTTCATACAGGAAGTCACTTAAAAATAAATCTTAAAGAAGGCTATTTTTTTTACCACGGTAAGCATAAATCTTTTTCAGAAATGTCAGAATTTATTTTAAATGAAAATAGTACTTTTTATTCTTTAATTAACTGGTCAAAAACAACTAATCCACAAAGTTCAGATTTAAATTGGATAAATACAAAAATAATTTTTAAAACTTTTTTTGACAAAAAATATGCAATTTTTAAAATAAAAGAATTATATAATTTAGAACTAGATAATAATAAAAAAAATCCAATTGTAATAGCCATTAAGATTAATAATAGATTTACAGGAAGTAAGTTTGTCTTTAACAAACAGTCAAATGAATATTCTTTTCAAAAATTAATAAATTTTGTCAATCAGAGTGATGCTAGGCCAGATTTAAATAACTCTACAATATCTTCAGCAGAACTTGAGCAAGAAAAACAAAAGAGAAAAACAGTTTTAAACTGTGTTCCAAGCAAAGCAAAAAATATTCTCGAACCTTCAAATTGGAATTGGCATAATTGTATTGGAACAATTGAGTACAAAGAGGGAAAGTTTAAAGGTTGGAAATATAATGGTGAATTTAAAAATGGAAAACCCCACGGGAAAGGAACGACCTATCAACAAAATGGGGATAAATATGTTGGAAATTATAGAAATGGAAAAAAAAATGGAAAAGGAACTTATTATTTTTTAAGAGATAACAAATTTAAAGGTGATATTTACATCGGCAATTTTAAAGATGGCAAAAGACATGGAAAGGGTACTTATAATTATAATGATGGAGATATTTTTAAAGGGGAATACAAGGATGGTTTAAGACATGGAAAGGGTACTTATTTTGCACTAAAGGATGATAAATTTAAGGGAGATAAGTTTATCGGGCAATATAAGAACGGTAAACAGGATGGTTATGGAACTTATATTCATAAAAATGGTAATAAATATGAGGGAAATTATAAAAATAATAAATTACATGGGTTTGGTATATATAATTATAATGGCTTTGAGTATAGAGGTGAATATAAAAATGGTAAAAGACATGGTGAAGGTATTTTAAAATGGCCAAGCGGGAAAATACAAGAGGGCATTTGGAAAGATGACAAATTTCTATATTCTAAGAATTTAAAAAATCAACCAAATTCATCAATTGCTTTAAATCAGTCATCCAATTCTTCAGCAGAACTTGAGCATGAAAAACAAAAGAGAAAAACCTTACAAAAAAAAGCAAATGAAGAAGAGAGTAAACGAAAAGCCTTAGAACAACGAGTTGCAGAATTAGAGAAGAAGAACAAAGAATTACAACAACCTAAAAAAATTAAACAAAAACCATCAAAAGAAATAGGTTCAGGCTTTTACGTAAGTAAGTTTAGACACATCGTAACGAACCAACATGTCGTTAATCAATGTAAGAAGATAACTGTTGGTGATAGTATTAGTTCTCAGATCCCCGCTGACTTAATTGCATCAGATAAACGTAATGATCTAGCTATATTACAAACTATATCTATGGAAATGGCATCTGCTGACACAAGGTCTTTTGTACAAAAATTAGCTGTACAGATAGTACCTATCATCTCAGGTGGTCTTATAAGGTCAGAAGATGTGAGAGGTGGCGAGGAGATACTTGTAGCTGGGTACCCACTTGGTGATATGGTAAGTGATACTATAAAGGTTACAAGAGGCATAGTGAGTGCAACCAAGGGATTAAATAATGATGTCAGTCTGTTTGAAATAGATGCTGTCATAAGAAAAGGTAATAGTGGTGGCCCTATTTATGATAAAAGAGGTAATATAGTGGGGATTGCTGTATCAAGGTTAAATGTTAATAGAACAGATACCGTAAACTTTGGCATTAAAGGGTCTACAATTAAACAATTCCTCTCAGCTCACGATATACCGACGAAATGGTCTAATAGAAATAAAGCTGTTGGTAATGAAAAGTTATACCAAATAGCCTCCAAACAAACTGTAATGGTTGTATGTAACAAATAATTATATTTTTCTGAAGTTGTCTAATTTAATACAATCTTTTTTTATATAAAATCTATTACCATAAGTTTCGATTAGATCTTTTTCCATTTTAATAGTTCTTACAATACACTGTTTTTTTGTAAAATTTAATCCGCTTGTGTCTTGGTATGCTATACATTCCAAATTTAACAAATTACATATTGATACGATTGCTTGAAACATTTAAACTCCTTCAATTAAAAATGAGAATAAATATTCATTTATATTTATATCAAATAGAATATTATTAGTATCTTAAATGAATTAAAAAGTGATAAATTTGTAATCTAATTTTTGAAGTTTTGCATAAAAATTTTACAAAAATCACTTAATTAGTTTTTTTTTCAAAAAAAATATAATAATTGTTTTTAATTTTTGAATAATCTAGAAATCTTCTGTAGATTGCGCTCTTTTTATTAATCAATAGTTAATAAAGAGAGCGTATACTTTTAACTTATTTAAAATTTAACTAATTTTGAATTTTCTTTTTCAACAGTTTTTTTAAATCTTTTAAGAAAGTCAGGAATTGCACTATTTACTCTACTCCAAGTTGGTATGAAAGGTGTTTCCATAGGGTTTTCAAAAAAACTCTCACCTGCTTTCATAATATTTAATGCAAACATTTCTACAGTTTTCTCCTCCTTATCAGAGTCAAAAGAAATTCCATTCATAATTGAGTCACTTCTATAAATATCTATCATATCAAGTGCTGTTCTATAATATGTAGCTTTTAAGGTTCGAAAAGTTTCAATATTAAAGGTAAACCCCTGTGTTGCCAATTTCCTTATTAATGTTTTAATTATATCAATAGACATTCTAGACAAACCGGCACTATCATTATTAAAGGAAACATCCTGATGTTTATGATCATAAGTTTCTGCTAAGTCAACCTGACATATTCTATTTGAAGCTTGATTCCTTTGCATTTCAGAAAGAATGCCAATTTCAATTCCCCAATCTGTAGGTATTTTCAATTCTGGTAATAAATTTCTTCTGAAAGAAAACTCACCCGCAAGAGGATATTTAAAAGATTTCATAAAATCTAAGTACTCACTTCTGCCAATAGTTCTTTCCATAGCAATAAGGACAGGGTAAACAAGTAGTCTAGCAACTCTTCCATTCATTTTATTGTTTGTAATACGAGGATAATATCCTTTGCAAAACTCAAAATTAAATAATGGATTAACAACTGGATAAAATAATTTAGCCAATAATCGTCTGTCATAAGTTTTTATGTCACAATCATGCAAAGCTATTGATCTTGCCTCACCTCTGGCTATTGCCATGCCAATACAATACCAAACATTTCTTCCTTTTCCCATTTCCTTGGGTGCCAATCCCTTATTTTGAAGTTCTGTATCCAATTTCTTTAAATTGGGTCCGTCATTCCACAAAATGGAAAAATGCAATTTAAGTTTACGAAAAAAATTAAAAGCAAACTTAACGTCTTTTTCATCTGCCTTATCTAGACCAATGATAATGTGATTTAAGTATTTTGTCTTACTTATTTCTTTTACTATATTTGGTAAAGCTGTTCCTTTTAATTCAGAGAATAAACAAGGCAAAATTAATTCTAACTTTCTTTCTTTTGAAAAAAGTAACAGTTCAGACTCAATTTCATTAGTGGACTTTAAAGAAAAATCATGAAGATTTGCAACAATACTATTTTGAGAAAAATCTCCCATGGCTAGACCTTTAAATCTAAATCAATTTTTTTAAGAGATTTTTTTACAACATCTATCCAAGATAGAGGAGAAGGTTTGTTTGAAGTCATATATTTTTTTTTCATATTTTTTTTTAAAATATTATTTTGATTTAAAATTAAACATGGATAATCTGACAAATGTAACATTTCTAAATCATTTTGATTATCACCAATGCCAATCGTAATCATCTTATTCGTGTTATTTTTTTTTAATAAGTCAAGAAGTATGTTCATAGAAATTCCTTTATCAACATTATCGCCTAAATTTAGGACTCTTCCTCCAAATTGAATACTTAAACCTAAATATTTTATCTGTTCTATTAAATTAATTTTCTCTTTATGATTTCCATTAAAAATTATGGGAATTGAATAATTTCTATTTAAAGCGACTTTAACTTGATCTGAAGATAAACCTAAAATTCTTTTTTGCTTTTCAAGACTTTGCTCTGAAAGGATCAAACATTTATTTTTAACTTTTGTCTCAACACTTTCTTGAAATATTTTTAATATTTCTTCCTTTTTTCTACTTAATATAAATTTTTTTGGTAAAGATTTATCTAAAATATTTAATCCACAAATTTCAGATCCATTTTCACTAATAAAAGTTTTGTCTATATTTGCTTCAGTACAAAAATAATCTATTTCTTTAGAGGTTTTGCTGGAATTTGGAATAATTTTAATTCCTAATTCCACAATTTCATTAATAAACTTTTTTGCATTATTAAAACTAAATGTTTCTGAATCTAATAAAGTACCATCTAGATCAGTAAAAATTAAAACTTGATACATTTTACGCATTAATAATTATTAATTTAATCAAACCTTCAAATCAATAAATTAGGTTTCAAAAGTAAATTTATTATAAAAAAGTATTTTTAATGAATGTTTTTTCTTTTATCTAGAAAGCTAAAAATTTTTTCTTTTATAGAGAAATCATAGATATTATTATGTCCTGCATTCTTTATAAGTAAGAATTGTTTTGGTTCAGGAGCTTTTTCAAAGATTTTTTGACCTAATTCAACTTTAATAATCTTATCTTGTTTACCATGTATTACTAATAAAGGTGATTTAATATTTTTTATTATTCCTAATATTTCATGTCGATCCCATACAAGCCATTTAGCGGGTAAATACCAGTAATGATTTTGTGCAACTTCAGAAATTGAAGTAAAAGGTGCTTCTAAAATAGTTGAATAAAAAGAAAATTCAGTTGATAACTTTACAGATATTCCACATCCAAGTGACTCACCATAAACTATAATATTTTTAGTGGTTATATTTTTTTGTGATAAAAAGTTGATAGCGGCGATCCCATCTTTATAAAAACCTTCTTCACTGGGCTTACCTTTATTCTCGCCGTATCCTCTATATTCTACTAATAACAAACCATAACCACGATCTAAAAAAAACTTAAACTTGTTTGCTCTGTGTCCTGCGTGACCTGCGTTTCCATGAAAGAGAAGTATTGTTTTCATATCCATGGAAGCCGGTTTTTTATATAAGGATTTTAAAACATGTCCATCAGAAGTTGAAAACTCAACTTGTTTTAAACCAGTATTTAAAAAAAAACTTTCATCGATCTTTTCTTTATAAGGTAAATAAAGTAAGGAGCGTTGAAATAAGAATATTAACAAAACAATAAGTAAGTAAAATCCTACAGCATAGGTAACAATTAAATAAAATTTTGTCATTTCTTATAATTACAAAAAACCTTATTCATAACAAGAAAAAGACATAAAGCTCTATAATATTTTTATCATGAGAGCAAATACTGGAATAGAATGGATTGATTTTACTTTTGATTTTTGTGTCCAACTACTATTTGATACAGCAGATTTAATCGGAATATCTTATGAAGAAATAAATGTATGGTTGTTCTGTATTATTTGGCCTATATTAAGTTTAATAATGTTTGCTGAAATTATTAGACTTAGACTAAAATTAAATATTTTAGATAAAGATAAACATTACTAGTTTTTATTAAATAGCTTCTAAACAAACAGTTATAGTTGTATGCTCATGTTAAACTAGCTCTTTTAAATTGTTATTCTTTTAAAAATTTACAAATTTTCGTTTTTAAATTAATATTAAAATGTAGTAGAGATATTTATGGGTTTATTAAAAGAAAATAAATTTAAAAATCCTCAAGATAGGGCTATCTGGAATACGCCTGAAAATGCATTTGATTGGTCTTGGCCAAAAGTTCCTAGGCATCAATTTTTGTCAGAAAAACAGAAAGCATATGATTTTAATGGTGATAGTTTATTAATACCCTTAGATATATCTAATGTTCTTAAAACTTCGTATATGGCTACCACACCATCAATATTAGCAAGATACATTAAAATAAATTCTAAAAAAAACTTATCACACATTTTAAGTACATCAGGTGAGATTTACTATGTCTTAGAGGGCAAAGGTTTTTCTAAAAATGAAAATGAAATGATTGAGTGGTCTAAAGGAGATGTTTTCTGTTTTCCAGGGGGTAAAGAAACAGAACATTCATCAATAGCAGATAATTCCATCCTTTTTTTAGTTACTAATGAACCACTTTTAAATTTTGAACAATTATCGCCATCTAATAACAATTCTAATATACTACCATCTCATTGGCCTCATGAAAAAACAGCATCATTCCTTGAGGAAAGATATAAGAGACCAAAAACAAAAGAAACTTCAGGAGTTGCTGTTCTTTTTTCAACAGAGGAAACTTTACCAAGCAGAAATACAATTCCCTCAATAAATACATCTATTAATACTTTAGAAGCAGGTGGTGATCAAAGACCACATAGACATAATGGAGTTGCCATTACGTTAGCCATTGAAGGCGAAAAAGTTTATTCTATGATAGAAGATCAAAAAATTGATTGGAAAAATGGAGTTGCACAAATAACTCCTGCTGCAGAACTTCACTCTCATCATAACCGTGGTTCAAAAAGAATGATTAGTTTTGTAGTTCAAGATGAAGGGTTGCATTGGTATTTAAGAACAACTGGTTTTAGCTGGGACTAAAATCATAATTCATAATTTATTTTTTTCTTTCTCTATAAATTATATAAAATCCTGCTGAAACTATAACCGCAGCTCCTATCCACATATTATGGCTTGGGATATCGTCAAATATTAAGTAGCCTAAAATTGCTACCCATATCAATTTAGTATAATTATAAGGCGCTAAAAGAGATGCCTCAGTTCTATCGAAAGCACTTATCATACATAAATGTGCCAAAGCTCCCAAAACTCCTGTTAGAAGAAATATTATGATATGGGTTTGAGAGGGTGATACCCATACAAAAGGTACAATTATACTAGACCAAATAAGACCACCAAGTCCTGTAAAAAATAAAGTAGTGTATGTGTTTTCTGTAATAGACAATAGTCGAGTTAAAATTTGAAAAAGTGCAAAGAATATAGCTCCTAATAAGGGCATAATTGACGCAAAATGCCATAAATCACTTCCTGGCCTTATAATGATTATTACGCCAATCAAACCAACTATCACAGCACTCCAACGATGAATACCTACTTTTTCTTTTAGAATTGGAACAGAAAGGGCTGTTATAAACAATGGTGCAACAAATCCAATTGCTGTTGCTTCAGCTATAGGCAGATAGGTTAACCCTACAAATAGGCTGGAAATTGAACAGACTAATAGAGCTGGTCGAAAAATCTGTAGTTGTAATCGATTAGTTTTTCTCAATTCAGCAAGTTTTTTACCTTTGAGAAAGAAAACAATCCAAAGTACTAAATTAATGCCCACAAAATATCCCCATACAAGTTGAATTGCATGAAGTTCTTTAGTGAATGATTTACATATTGTATCAACAACAGATATGAAAAATATTGCAATTATAAAGAATAAAACTCCCTTTAAAGAGTGTTGGGTTTTGTATGATAAATTCATGGCTAAAATTTAATTTATTTTTTTACCTATCTCTTCTTTTATTTTAGGAGAATAATAATAGATAGTTTCAGATTTTCTTTTCGAGGGTATATTGCCAATAAAGTGTGCTTTTGATCTTGTAAAAACCTCGGCAGTTATATCATACCAAAAAGTTGGTGGGTCAAATGTTCCTCCAGCAATTCCAACTTCACCCTTTCTTACTTCTAGCTCTGAGGTAAGAGTAGTTGCACAATTTTTACAAAATTGATTTCTCCACTTGTAACCACTTTCACTTTTAAATTCATAAAAATTTGTCTTTCCTTTTATTTTAAAATTTTCCTCTTTAAAATAAACTAAAACGCCGAATCCACTTCCTGACCTTAATTGACAATACCTACAATGGCATACTGCAGTTACTTCTGGCTTTCCATTAGCTTCATAGTTTCAAAATTTCAAAATAATATAAAGTCAAAAGAGAAAATATAAAATTAGTTAAATATACTTAATAATTTTGACATACAAAAACATTCAAAAAGGATAACTCAAAATGGATTTTTTTAGAGATTTTAAAGAATCTTTCTTGAAAATTAAAAAAGGTAATATTCGATATAGAAAGGCTGGAAACGGTCCCGCGTTATTAATGCTACACGGAAACCCTCAAACTCATGTTATGTGGCATAAGGTAGCGCCTTATTTAGTTAAAAATTTTACAATAGTTTGTCCAGATATCCCCGGTTATGGAAAATCTTTTAAACCGAAAGTAACAAATCATCATAAACCATTCTCGAAAGTATCTATGGCAAAAGATATGGTAAACTTTATGGGAAAACTAGATTTTAAAACTTTTTACATTGTGGCACATGATAGAGGCGCCAGAATAGCTCATCGTTTAGCTTTAGATTTTCCTGAAAAAGTAATAAAAATAATTTTATTAGATATTATTCCTACTATTGAACATTTTGAACGAGCAGATATGAAATTTGCAATGGGTTATTACCATTGGTTTTGGCTTGCTCAAAGAAAGCCTATCCCAGAAATGGTAATAAATAAGGCGCCAGAAGAATGGTTTTTTGCACATACGTCAAGAGAAAAGAAAGATACAAATTTCTTTGACCCAATGGCATTAAAGGATTATTTAGAATGTATTAAAGATCCAAAAACTGTAAGTTCAATTTGTGAGGATTATAGAGCAGCCTCTACGATTGACTTGCATGATGATAATATAAGCAGAGAAAAAAATAATAAACTCAAAATGCCTTTACTAGTTCTATGGGGTTCTAAAGGAAAAATTGAGCAATGGTATAAACCTCTATGTATTTGGCAAAAATATTGTTTACAAAAAGTAAATGGTAATTCAATCGTTTCAGGTCACTATTTAGCTGAGGAAAATCCAGTAAGTATAATTAAAAATATACAAAGTTTTTTTTAAGAACTATCTCCTCATTAGGATTTAAAAGGACTTTTAAAAGAAATAATATTTATGCCTAGTTAATAGTTTATTTACAGTACCGATTATTAGCGATGACAAACAATCATAACAGTTTGTTTAGAGGCTATTTTATAAATGTCCTTTGAAGTTAAATCTTTATTTCTATTAGACCATTTCGTTGGTATATCGTGAGCTGAGAGGAACTGTTTTACTGTGGATCCTTTTATACCAAAATTGATTGTATCAGTTCTATTCACATTTAATCGTGATACGGCTACTCCGACTATGTTTCCTCGTTTGTCATAAATAGGACCACCACTATTACCTTTTCTTATAATAGCATCAATCTCAAATTGACTTACATCATTATCCATTCCTTTAGTAGCACTAACAATACCTTTTGTAACCTTAATTGTATCACTAACCATATTACCTAATGGATAACCTGATACAAGTATTTCTTCTCCTCCACTTACATCCTCAGACCTCATGAGACCACCTGAGATAATAGGCACTATCTGTATAGCTAATTTTTGCACAAATGTTTTTGTGTCAGCAGATGCCATTTCCATAGACACAGTTTGGAGTATAGCTAAATCATTACGTTTGTCTGACGCTATCAAGTCTGCAGGTATTTGCGAGTTCATACTGTCACCTACAGTTATTTTTTTACATTTATTTACAACATGCTGATTTGTAACTATATGTCTAAATTTACTTACGTAAAAGCCTGATCCTATTTCATAAGATGGTTTTTGTTTTATCTTTTTAGGTAGTTGAAGTTCTCTATTCTTTTGTCTTAATTCTGCAATTTCTTTTTCTAAGGATTTACGTTTACGTTCTTCTTCAAGTCTTTTAGCTATTTCTTTTTCTAGTTTAGATGATACACCTATTTCTTTTGACTTTTTAGCTTTTGATACAACAATTATATCATCTTCATTAACTCCACATTTTAAACCCCTAGATTTAGCTTCTTTAACATGCCCTTCATTGGAAAGATTCCAAACTTTTCTATTATCATAAGTTTTAGTAGCATTAAAGCATAGAACTTCGTCATCAAAATCTTTAAACCATACACTTTGTGAATTAGTGTTTTTAGCTTCTACATATGATTTATTGCAGTCACCCCATTTATCGTAGCTGCCCGCGGAGCCAGGCTTACCTATTGTTAAGTTAATTTTATTAGTATTTGAAAAATAAGTGTATTTTAATTCAACAGAACCATCATAATAAGACCAAGTTACTTTATTTCTAACTCCCAAGCGGTAATCAGATGAAAATAAATTTCTTTCTACAAATCTCATTGAATAATTATGGAATTGATGTGATTGAATTGTTGCGTATGCTTTATCATACCTATCAAATCTTTTTTGACTGCTTCTTTGAGAAGCATGTATAGCCTTCCCTCTTAAATCACAACTCAGAAGATAATCAGAAAAACCATAACTAAAACTAATATTCGTGATGCCAAATAATCCCGAAAGGAGAATTAAGAAAATTAATTTTTGAAAATGATACATG
>QCNS01000010.1 GCA_003210055.1 SAR116 cluster bacterium AG-426-I14 | reverse complement strand
TCGGAAAAGACTTCTTTTGCTATTTTGCCAGAAATTGTATTTTTTTCTATTAAGTTAACTAATTCATTTAAAGAATCTGGTTTTACAGGGGTGTTTTCAAATGACAAATTTTCTTTTTTTAAAGCTCCAAATAATTCTGTAATCATCCAATTTGCTACAAGTTTACCATCTCTATCTTTTGCTGCTTTTTCATAGTATTCAACAAAATCTCTTTCTTCAACAATCACACTCGCATCATAAGGCGTAATTTTATATTGTGATACTAATCTTTCTAATAAATCATCAGGTAACTCTGGTAAACTATCTTTAATTTCTAATATTAAATTTTCTTCAACCTCAAGTGGCAGAAGATCTGGATCTGGAAAATATCTGTAATCATGAGCTTCTTCTTTATTTCTCATTGACCTTGTAGTTCCATTATTAGTATCAAATAGACGTGTTTCTTGGTCTATTTTTCCTCCGTCTTCGAGAATTTCAACTTGTCTCTCAGCTTCATATTGAATTGCTTGGGTAATAAATCTAGTAGAATTTAGATTTTTGATTTCACACCTTGTACCTAACTTTTCACCTAACTTTCGAACTGATACATTACAATCAGCCCTTAGTGATCCCTCTTCCATGTTACCATCACAAGTACCAATATACCTCAAAATCGATCTTATTTTTTTAACATATGTTGCAGCTTCAACAGGAGTTGATAGATCAGGTTTTGAAACAATCTCCATTAATGCAACACCAGTTCTATTTAGATCAATAAAAGATTTATTAGGATGTTGATCATGAAGAGACTTTCCTGCATCTTGTTCTAGATGTAATCTTTCAATACGAATTATTTTTTCGTTTCCATCATGACCATTTATCTTAATAAAACCCTCTCCAACAATGGGATTTTTATACTGGCTGATCTGATAGCCTTGAGGTAAGTCAGCGTAAAAATAATTTTTCCTGTCAAAAACTGAGACTTTATTAATCTTTGCATTTAGAGCATGTCCAGATTTAATAGCTTGTTTAATACAGTGCTCGTTAATTACTGGCAACATCCCTGGCATTGCCGCATCTACTAAAGAGACATTTTGATTTGCAGATTTTCCAAACTCAGTTGATGCTCCAGAAAATAATTTTGATTTGCTAGAAACTTGTGCATGAATTTCTAAACCAATAACAATTTCCCAAGTTCCTGTCTTACCTATGATATATTTGTCATTATCCATCTTACAAACCTTGAGGTGTAAAATCAAAGTTAACACAATCCTCTATCACATTTCCAATTTTAAAAAGCCCCCCCTCATCAAAAGGTCTTGCAAGAATTTGAACACCTATTGGTAAGCCTTGATTATCTAATCCAACTGGGATTGAAATTCCAGGTATCCCCGCCAAAGATGCAGGGACAGTAAATACATCGTTTAAATACATAGTTAGTAAATCTTGAGTGCTTCCTAATTTGAAGGAAGTAGAGGGAGTAGTTGGTGTTAACAAAAAATCAACTTTTTTAAATACAGCATCAAACTCATTTTTAATTAATCTTCTTACTTTTTGAGCTTTTAAATAATAAGCATCATAATAACCAGATGAAAGTACATAAGTTCCAATTATAATTCTTCTTTTGACCTCATCACCAAAGCCCAAATCTCTGGTTTTTTCATACATTTCATCAAGGCTGTTACATTCTTTTCTGAGGCCATATCTAACCCCATCATATCTTGAAAGGTTACTCGAAGCTTCTGCAGGAGCTACGATATAGTAAACAGGAAGGGCATACTTAGTTAAAGGTAAAGAAACTTTGATGACTTCAGCACCATTTTTCTCTAAAAATTCAACAACTTTTTCTTTAGATTTTATTATTTCCTCTGAAACACCTGATCCTTCATATTCTTCAGGAATACCAATCTTTAAACCTTTAATACTTTTTCCTATAAAATCTTCATAATTAGGCACTTCTTTTGTTGATGAAGTTGAATCTTTTGGATCGTGACCTGCCATAGCTTTTAACATTATTGCGGCATCTGAAACAGTTCGTGTTAATGGGCCAGCTTGATCTAAAGATGAAGCAAAAGCAATTATTCCCCATCTAGAGCAACGACCATATGTTGGCTTTAGTCCTACCACACCACAAAAGGCTGCCGGTTGACGAATAGATCCACCAGTATCAGTTCCAATAGAACTTAAAGCAGCTTTTGCGGCAACTGCCGCTGCAGAACCACCTGAAGAACCCCCAGGTGATCTTTTATCTTCCCAATTCCATGGGTTAATGACATTTCCTTTGAAAGCTGTTTCATTACTTGATCCCATGGCAAATTCATCACACGACAATTTTCCAAGTTGAATAGCCCCCTCTTTCCAAAGATTATTAGTTACTGTGCTTTCATAAGTTGGAATGAAATTATCAAGTATTTTAGATGAAGCTGTTGTTTTTATGTTTTTAGTGCAAAACATATCCTTCACTCCAATTGGAACTCCTTCCAAAAATCTATTGCTTTTATTTTTATAATTGCAGTCGGATTCTTTAGCTATTTTTAAAGCCCGTTCAGAGCTAATCTCTAGGTACATATTTAACTTTTTTGTTTTATTAATCTGCTGCAAATAAGTTTCCACTAACTCAGTGGTAGAAAAATCTCTATTCGATAATCCTCTCAAAATTTCTAAAATGTTAAATTTAAGTAAATCAGTCATATTAACTACTCTATAACTTTCGGAACAACAAAATAATCACTGGTTTTTTCTGGAGCATTTTCTAAAACCTCTTTATTAATTTTACCATCTGTTACAATATCTTTTCTAAGAGGTAATTTATGACCTGTAACTGAACTAAGGGGCTCAATCTTTTCTGTGTTCACTTCATTTAATTGATCAATAAATCCTATTATTTGATTTAAATCTTCTATTAATTTTTCAGCAGATTTTTTGTTAAAGTCTAATCTTGCTAATTTTGATAGTTTTTCAAGTGACAACAAATCAATTTTATTTTTTTCATTCATTATTTTTTCATTAATTTAATTTTATATTATTTTCTGATACCATCAGTTATGCCTATCTGCAAGCATGAAGAATTTTTATCTTTAATTAATTTCAAGAATAGAATTTTGGGATTTGACCACGGTACGAAAAAGATTGGCGTTGCTATAAGTGATGAAAATTTAACTTTAGCTTCACCCTTGAAAACTATAATTAGAAAAAAAAAATTTAATGACCTTAATGAAGTGTTTGGACTAATAAGTGATTATAGTATTAAAGGAATTGTTTTTGGATGGCCGTTAAATATGAATGGTTCTAAAGGACCCCGATGCCAATCAGTACAAACTTTCATTAATAGTCTGCTGAATATTAATGATATTCCAATTTTGTTGCAAGATGAACGAATGTCCACTCAAGCAGTTGAAAAAATTTGGATTGAACAAAATGTTAGTCGTAAAAAAAGGTCTGATAACATTGATAAACATGCTGCATGCTGGATCTTACAATCCGCACTAGACACATTTAAAAAAAAATAGTAATAGAATTATTTTAATGAATTCTTTTAAAAAATTTAAAAACCTAGTCCCCCCTATTGCAACTCTTTCATCTCCTCATCTTTTGTCTATCGAAGGAATGCCTAAGACCGAAATAGTCTCTTTACTAGAGAGGGCTGACTATTTTGCTGATATCCAAATTTCCAAAATTGAAAAGACCTTAAATGGATATGTAATTCTAAACGTTTTTTTTGAGAACTCTACTAGAACTAGAGTATCATTTGAACTTGCAGGCAGGCGGTTAGGTGCCGAAGTTATAAATATTTCCGTAAATATGTCATCTATAAAAAAGGGAGAAAGTTTATTGGATACTGCAAATACATTAAGTGCAATGAGACCAGATGTTTTAATAGTTAGACATCCAGACAGTGGAGCACCTAAACTATTTTCAGAGTATTTAGATTGTAGCATTGTAAATGCTGGTGACGGAAGACATGAACACCCAACTCAAGCTTTATTAGATGCATTGACTATTAAAAGACGGTTGGGACGTATTGAGGGTCTTAAAATAGCGATTTGTGGTGATATTTCAAATAGTAGAGTTGCAAGGTCTAATATTCATCTTCTAACTACATTGGGTGCTAAAGTTAGATGTATAGCACCACCTACATTAATGCCCAAAGATTTATCTAATCTTGGGGTAGATTGTTTTGATAATTTGGAAGAAGGTATTAAAAATACCAATGTAGTTATGTTATTAAGATTACAAAACGAACGAATGTCAGGGACAGAAACTCCATCAAAAAGAGAATATTTTCATTATTATGGACTAGACAACAAAAAACTTGGTTTAGCTGACTCTCAAGCAGTAATAATGCATCCAGGACCAATGAACAGAGGTGTTGAAATTGCATCAAACCTGGCTGACGACGAAAATAGAAGTTTAATAAAAATGCAGGTTCAGATGGGTGTTGCAATTCGAATGGCTGCAATTGAGTCTTTACATAACAAAAAATATGCAAGATGACTAATAAAATAAATATACTTTTAAAATCTATAAGGGTTATTGATCCAGCTAGTGGGTTTGATCAAATATCAGATGTTATAGTGAAGGGAGAAAAAATTTTTTCTCTAAAAAAATCGAATGGAAAAAAAATTAATAAATGTATTAATTCAATTATTTATGATTGTAATAATTTAATTTTGTGTTCAGGCATTGTTGATACAAGAGTTCATTTAAATGGGCCAACTGAGGAAAGTATTTCAAAAATTCAATCTATTGCAGCTAAGTCTGGAGTTCTAAAATTAGTTACACTTCCAAACCAGAACCCTGTAGTAGACGATGCTACTGTAGTTGAATATTTATACGAAAAATCAAAAAATAAATATATGCCTGAAATTTTAACTTACGGTTGTGCTACAAAGCAATTTAATGGAACTGAAATTACAGAACTAGGTTTAATGTCTGAAGCAGGTGTATTAGGTTTTACAGATGGTATTCATTGTATCCAAGATTCACTCGTAATGAGAAGAGTTATGAGTTATGCATCAATGCTAAAAAAACCTGTCATTCAGCATGCTGAAGACCGATCTCTTGCTGGACTTAATAAATCTACAATGACAACAGTCCAAGGTGAAATGAATGAAAGTGAGATTTCAACCAGATTAGGATTAGTTGGAATACCATCATGTGCAGAGGTAATAATAATTGAGCGAGATTTAAGAATCGCAAAATTAACAAATGCTCATTATCATATATCAAATGTATCTACCAAAGAATCAATAGAGGTATTAAGAAAAGCTAAAGCCCAAGGGTTAAATGTTACATGCGATACATCTCCAGCATATTTTTGTCTAAATGAATTAGAACTTTCTTCCTATAATACAGCTTTTAAACTATCTCCTCCTCTAAGAAGTGAAGTTGACAGATTAGCAATAATAGATGGAATTAAAGATGGCACTATAGACATAATAAGTTCAGACCATCATCCAAGATCAAAAGATACAAAAATTCTTCCATTCTCATCAGCTTCTACTGGAGCAGCAGGATTAGAAACATTGTTACCTCTAACCTTAGGCCTTGTACATCAAGGATATATGGATATATCTAAGGCAATAAAGTTGATTACAACTAATCCATCAAAAATATTTAAAATTGAAAATCCAAAAATTTCAGAGGGTTCACTCGCGTCTTTTATTATTTTCGATCCTGAAAAACCTTATATCATAAACCAAGAAAAATTATTATCTTATCCTACGCCATTTAATAATAGACCTGTTGAAGGTATGAACTTGGCTTCATTTATTAAAGGAAAAATTATTTATAAGCATGATGATTTTAGAGAACTTAAAAATGAATGAGTTAAATTTAATAATTTCAGAAAAATTATTATTATTTTTTTTAATAGGTTATTTATTTGGTTCAATACCATTTGGTATTATTTTTACAAAATTTGGCGGCGTTGAAGATATTCGCAAAATCGGAAGTGGTAACATTGGCGCCACAAATGTCTTAAGAACTGGCAAAAAAAAACTCGCCTTTTTCACATTATTTTTTGATATTTTTAAGAGTTATATAGCTATTAAGCTCTCTCATTTACTAATAAGTGAGACTAATTTATTTAATATTTTCTATCAAAATGAATTATTTTTAATTTCTTTTGTTGGGGTTTTTTCAGTTATTGGACACTGTTTCCCAATTTGGCTTAATTTTAATGGAGGCAAGGGAGTAGCAACTGGAATTGGAGTTATGCTTGCATTTAATCCTATTATAACTTTATTAGGCATACTGATTTGGATTATAATTTTTTTTATTACCAAAACCAGCTCTATTTCTGCACTGATTATGTATTTCAGCTATCCATTACTTTTGTATATCATCAATGCGGATAAATATTTGATCATCGGTTTTTTAATTATTAGTTTTACTATTTTTTATAAACATTATGAAAATATTTTAAGAATTATTAGAAAAGAAGAACTAAAATTTAAAAAATAATATTGATAAATTTTTAAACCAATGTTAATGGCAACAAAAAACTTATTTTTGGAGATAAAATGAAACTTGTTATTGTTGAGTCACCAGCTAAGGCTCAAACTATAAACAAATATCTTGGAAATGACTACAAAGTAATTGCCTCTGTTGGGCATATACGAAACCTGATCAGTAAACAAGGTTCAGTGATTCCTGAAGAGGATTTCAAAATGCTATGGGAAACTGATAGAAAAAAAGATAAAGTTCTAAAAGAAATTATCAATGAAACAAAATCAGCTGAAACCTTGATTCTAGCTACAGATCCTGACAGAGAGGGTGAAGCAATAAGTTGGCATTTGAAAGAGTTCTTGGAAAGCAAAAAAACTCTCAACAAGAAAACATTAAAAAGAGTTGTTTTCAATGAAATAACCAAAAACGCTGTTTTAAAAGCCATGGATAATCCAAGGGATATTAACGATGAACTTGTTGATGCATACAAAGCAAGAATTGCCCTAGATTACTTGGTTGGATATCAAATATCTCCTATTCTATGGAAAAAGTTATCTAATAAATCTAGATCTGCTGGAAGGGTACAATCTGTAGCATTAAAACTTATCTGCGAAAGAGAGTTAGAAATTGAAAAATTTAATATAGAGGAATATTGGAGTATTTCCTCGGTTTTTTCTAAAACTTCAGATGAAAATTTTCCAGCAAAATTAATTGTTTTTGATAAAAAAAAGTTAAAAAAAATGGATATTTCAAGTAAAAAAGAAGCTGATTTAATGCTAGACCAAATCAAAAGCTCTGAATATCAAATAACTAGAATTGAAAGAAAAGAGGTAAAAAGAAATCCATTGCCCCCATACACAACTTCTACCTTACAACAAGACGCTTCAAACAAACTAGGGTTTGGTGCTACTAGAACGATGAAAATTGCACAAAGACTCTATGAAGGAATAAATATTGGAACTGAAACTACTGGATTAATAACATATATGCGAACTGATGGTGTTCAAGTGAGTATGCAAGCTGTTAATCAACTAAGAGAAGAAATAAAAAATCGTCATGGAGAAAATTATATTCCAAGAAATATCAGAATATATAAATCTAAGGCGGCCAATGCCCAAGAAGCGCATGAAGCCATAAGACCAACTGAAATTTCAAGAGACCCAGACTCAATTTCAAATTACCTTGATAATGAACAGTTAAAACTTTATGAACTTATTTGGAAAAGAACTATTTCAAGTCAAATGGAATCAGCTACTCTTGATGAAACATCAGTTGACATATCTTCAAAAGATAACTCAATTATATTTAGAGCAAATGGTTCACAAATAAAGTTTCCTGGATTTTATATCTATCGTGATAAAGAGGATGAAAAAATTTTGCCTGGCCTTTTAGATTACGAAAAACTAAAATTAAATGAAGTTTTAAGTGATCAACATTTCACTCAACCTCCTCCAAGATATAGTGACGCAAGTTTAATAAAAAAAATGGAAGAATTAGGTATCGGTAGACCATCAACATATGCTTCCATTTTAAGAACTTTAGTTGATAGGGAATATGTACAAAAAGAAAAAAATAGATTTATACCTCACGAAAGAGGAAGAATAGTAACAGCTTTTTTAAATAACTTTTTTGGTAAATACATTGAATATGACTTTTCTGCTGAGTTAGAAAAACAGTTAGATACTGTGTCAGATGGAAAGCTTGACTATAAAATATTTCTCAAAGAATTTTGGGATAATTTTAAAGTTCATTTGGATAAGATGCATGACCTGGAAAGAGAAAAAATAACAAAAGCTATTGAAGATGAATTAAGTGAGTTATTTTTTCCAAATGTATCAAATAATAAAAAAAATAATGAATTCAGTAAAAAATGTCCAAATTGTTCTAATGGAAATCTTGGGTTAAGTATTGGTAAATATGGTGCATATATATCATGTTCTAATTACCCGAAATGTAAATATAATAGACAAACTGCAAATAATCAAAATGACAATGAAAATGATAATAATATTTTGTTTCAGCCTGCAAATGATGGAATACTCGGCGTAGATAATGAAACTGGTCTTAATGTTATTATTAAAAAAGGACCATATGGCCTTTATCTACAATTAGGAGAGGATAAAAAACCTAAAAGAACGAGTATACCAAAACTTATAGATCCAAAATCTATTGATTTAGATAAGGCATTAAAATTATTATCTCTCCCAAGAAAGATTGGTTTGCATCCTGAAACGTCAAAAGAGATAATTGCTGGAATAGGAAGATATGGTCCATACATTAAATATGATATTAATTTTATTAGCCTGCCAGCAGATGAAACGGTAATAAACATAGGAATAAACCATGCTGTGATTTTAATAGGTGAAAATAGTCAAAAACTTGGTAAAGCACTTGGCAAACATCCCATGGATAATATTGAAGTATTTGCCAAATCTGGAAGATTTGGGCCATATGTAGAACATGGTAAAATTAGAGCCACATTACCCAAAACTCTTAACTTGGATGAAGTAACCCTAGAAGATGCAATAGAGTTAATTAACAAAAAGTTACAAAAGTCTAAAAAAAGTAAAAAATAATAATCTTTTAAATGTTTGAACAACATCAATTAAAAATTTTAGATATGGATTCTGATGGTCAAGCTACCGCGAAAATAATAAATAATAGTAAAATAATTAAAATTAATTTTGATAAAAAAAATATAGTTTTTAAAAAAGGAGATTTGGTATCTGCACTTATTAAAACAAATAAAAAAAAAATTGTAAAAATTATAATTAATAAAAAATTAAATATTTACACATCTTTTTTTGGTACAATTATAAAAATTAATTCTAAGTATTTAATAGTAAAAAAACTATCAAGTAAATCTGAAGATTTGTATACGGTGCCACTGAAAAATGTTAAAAATTCTTACCTTAAAAAAATTAAAATGGGTATATTAGTTAAAATAAGGGAGGTTAATAAAAAAAAATTAGAAATAAAAAATAACTTTTTAAAACAATGTGATTTGTTACAGATTTATGGTCGTTTAAATGAATTTGATTTTTTTTCATTAATCACTATTGATGAATTTGATATAGATAATAATTTTACTGAACAAGAATTACAAGAGGCTAGTAAATTAACTTTTATAAAAGATAACTCTCGCTTAAACTTAGAACATCTTCCAATAGTTACAATTGATGGAAAAGACGCAAAAGATTTTGATGATGCAGTTTATGCTAAAAGATTAAATAATAAAAATTGGAAAGTCATAATATCAATTGCTGATGTTTCATTTTATGTTAAAGAAAATTCTCTATTAGATAAAAAAGCAAAAAAAAGGGGTAATTCAATTTATTTCCCGAATATGGTTATTCCAATGTTCCCAGAAATAATTTCTAATCAACTTTGTTCTCTGAACGAAAATGAAAAAAAATTATGTTTTTCTGTAGAAATTATTTTAAATGATAAAGGGGAGAAACTCTATCATAAATTTTTTAAATCAACTATATGTTCTAAAAAAAGATTAAATTATGACGAGGTACAAAGATTAATAGATTCTAATTTTAACAAACATATTCTTAAAAATAGTGAGTTAAACTTGAATGTAAAAAACTTATATGAAGTTTACAAAATTTTAAAGAAAAAAAGTGAAAAAAGATCCTTAGATTTAAGTATTGATGAAAAAAAAATTTCTTTCGATAAAAAGGGAAACCCTTGCAATGTAAAAAAAATCTATCAACTAGAAAGTAATAAATTGATTGAAGAATTAATGATATTAGCAAATGTTTGTGCTGCTGAAGAAGTTCAAAAATCTAAAAATGAAAATGTCTATAGAGTTCACCAAAAACCATCACAAGAAAAAATGAATTCACTAATAAAATCAATTGGGAAACCATACGATAAAACTTTAAAAAATAACCCTACAACTCCTTCAACTTTCAACTTGATACTAAAAAATGATAAAAATTTAAATGAGATAGACACTTTGAATCAATTAATTCTTAGAGCACAATCTCAAGCAAAATACAATTTAGTTAATATAGGCCACTTTGGATTAGGTCTAAAAAATTATGTCCATTTTACATCACCCATCAGAAGGTATTCAGATTTAATGATACATAGAAGATTAAATTCTATAATTGAAAATAATACTTCAAAAAATGATGATAATTTAGATATATTAAAGAAAACATGTGATCATATTTCACAAACAGAAAGAACAGGAATATCTGCTGAAAGAAAAACATTCGAGAGATATTCAACTTACATCTATTCAAAAAAAAATGAAAAATCCTTTGATGGCAAAATTATTTCTATAAAAAAATTTGGCATATTTGTTTCATTTGACAAGAATTTAGTAGAAGGATTGATTTTAAAAAAACATTTGCCAAAAGATATTTATATTTATGACTTTAAAAAAGAAAGATTAAATGGGGAAAAAAATAAAATAGTTTTTGAATTAGGAAATAAATTAAAAGTGTCCATCAGAGAAACAGATATCTTTAATGGTAAAATTTTACTTAATTTCATAAAACTTTTGTAGTTACTTGACTTTTTTGTTTAATAAAATTAAAACAAAATCAAGGGAGTTCAATAATGGCTAAACCAGCAACTTTACAAATTAAACTTGTTAGTACTGCAGATACTGGTTTTTACTACGTTACAAAAAAAAATCCAAGAACCAAACCAGAAAAACTAGAATTAAAAAAATACGATCCAAAAGTTCGTAAACACGTAATATTCAAAGAAACTAAAATTAAATAAAATTTAACATTTTTTTTCAGATAAATTATCTAATTTTACAAGATTTGCATACATTTTGTAATCACCATAATTAACTTCATAGTTATAAACAATTCCTCCTTGATCAATATCTATTTTAATTTGTGTCTCAGGACTTGCTTTTTTAGAATTGTAGTTAAAAAAAGCTAAATTAATCGGCCATATAAATTTAAACTTTGAGTTTATTCCAAATTCTGTTTTTATTTTCTTTTTTTTGCCAATAACAGCTGACACCTTTTTGACTAATGAACTTTTACTACTCCCAAAAAAAACATTAGAATACAAAATCTTTTCATTATTTTTGGCATATTTTAATAATTTTATTAAATGCTCTGTAGGTAACAAAATTTTGTCTTTATAATTTAAATCAGTAATCGAGTTTTCTATTAACTTCCCAGATAAAGAATCACCTTTTTTTTTTAAATACCCTTGATAATTTATAATACCATTAATTTCACTTTTATCATGATGTTCAAAACTAAAATTTGTAGAGGAAAAATCTTCAAAAGTTTTGAAAATTGAATATGTATTTGAACTTTTCTTATTAGACAAATTATAAGATAGTAAAAAGTTTTCTTTTAATGCCCAACCTTCACAAGACTTCTGGAAAGAAAATGTGGAATTACCCTCACCTCCCTCTAACATGGAACTTGTCTCTGTTTTTTCTAACAATAGCTTGTAATAAGCTTTGTGAGAAACTAATGTAGATGCAAATGCTTTTACTGTTAAAAATGTACTTAAAATTGTTAAGATAAAGAACTTCAAGAAAACTCCTTTGAAAAATAATTTAATTATATTCTAAAAAAAAATAAAAAACTATATTATTGTTTTATGAAACTTAACAAAAATCCTATAAATAAATATGAAGACCTTAAAAAATTTTGTGATGACTCTATTAATGAACCATTTATATCTATTGACACTGAATTTACCAGAAACAAAAGTTTTTTTCCAAAATTGTGCCTCATTCAACTTGCTACCGAAAATCAAGCTATAATTGTTGATACTCTGGCATCAAAAAATTTAAAACCAATTGAAAACATTCTAATTAACCCAAAAATTTTAAAGATATTTCATTCATCAAGACAAGACTTAGAAATTATATTTAATACCTTTGAAAAACTTCCAAAAAATATATTTGATACTCAAATTGCTTTTTCATTTTTAAGTCTCGATAATCAAGTGAGTTATGAAAAACTAGTTTTAAAATATTGCAATAAAGTTATTGATAAAAAATATCAATATTATGATTGGTCATTACGTCCTCTTAACCCAACTCAAGTAAACTACGCTTTATCAGATGTTTCTTATTTGACTGAAATTTACAAAAAGATGAACCGTGCTCTAAAAAACAAAAATATGTTAGATTGGGTTTTTGAAGAAAGTGAAAAACTCTTAGATGAAAACTTGTATATTCAAAATCCCAAAGAGTATTGGAAAAGGATAAAAATTAATAAAAAATTTAAATACTCTAGAAAAAAACTACAATTATTAACAGAATACCGTGAAAACCATTGTATTAAAAATAACGTTACAAGAAATTCTTTTTTAAGTGATGACAAAATAGTTACTTTACTTTTAAAAACAAGTAAACCAGAGAAACAAATAAATTTTAATAAATTAATTGATAATAAAATTGAAAAAGTCAGAAAAGATAAATTAATTGACATTTTACTAATGGATGATGAACCAAAAATAAACGAAAATTTTATTGAAAAATCAATTGATATAAATTTATTTAATACAACAAAAATTTTGTTAAATATAGTTTCAACAAAATATAATATTGCAGAAAGTATGATTGCAAAAGTTTCAGAGTTAAAATCTTTATCAGAAAAGAATGTCCATGCTTCTAAAATCTTTAATAGTTGGAGACATAAAATATTTGGTAGTTTAATTGAAAAACTTTATGCAGGCAAGGTAAGTATAATTATTAAAAATGGGAAAATTGACTATCATGAAATTTAATTTTTTAAAGACGTTTTAAAAAAAGCAGAACCTCTCTTAAATGTGAAGTTGAAATCTTTTTATTAATCTCTAGCGAATAACGGTCTAACTCTTCAACAAATTTTAAAACAGATTTATAATTTCTTTTTATTCTTTTAATAACGTATAAACAATGCTTATCACTTAAATAAATTTTTTTTTCATCTAGAGTCTTTACTAAAAAAGAATAAAGAATTTCATCATTAGGTGGCATGATTTCTGCACTTATTAAACCCCTAATTCTTGAAGCAAGATCAGGTAATTGACATACCATTTTTGATGGAGGAACCTTTGATAACAATAAAACTGAACCTTTACCTGAATAAGTTTCATTTAAAAAATGAAAAAAAATTTTTTCGTTAATTTTAATTTGCTTTTCAAAATCATCTAAAATAAAACTTTTACCATTTTTTACCAATACAAGATGTTGGTTTTCAACTTTGTTTATTAAAATAGCGCTATTTTTTTCCTTAAATATATAAGCCAGATGAGTTTTACCTGAACCTTCAGGTCCATAAACAATTAAAACAGGATTTATATATTTTTTTTTAAAACTTTCTATATCACTTAATTCGTTAATAAGCGAAATAGCCATTTTATTACAATTATTAATTAAAAAATTTTGTTTATTTTTCAATTTTACAAACTGAAAAGGTAAAGCTAATTGTTTATTAAAAATTGTAGTTTTTTTCATGCTTAATATTTATTTTTCTATGAATACTGAAGAAAACCAATAACGTAAAATTACTCCTAATATAGCTGCTAGTGGTATAGCAATTAAAATTCCAATAAAACCAAAAAATTTAGCTCCTAATGAAAGAGAGAATATTATCCACAACGGATTTAAACTCACTGCTTCTCCAACAAATTTTGGAGTTAAATAATAACTTTCTAAAATTTGTCCAAAAATGAAAATTATTATAATGAAAAGAATTTCAATACTAATCCCAAATTGAGAAAACCCTAATAGTAATGCTATAAGACACCCCAAAAATGCTCCAATATATGGTACAAAAGAAATTATACCTAAGAAAATTCCTAATGTAATTCCAAACTCTAGTGAAATTATAAATAACAAACTACTATAGAAACTAGACAATATGAAACAAATAATGCCTTGACCTCTAAGATACCTTGATAAACTTTGATCAATCTCGTATAAAACTTTTGAATAAAAGTTTAAATTTGACGAGTTTGTAATTTTTTTAAAAAACTGTTTTATATTATCTAATTCTAATAACATATAAAAACTTAGAACAAAAATTAGTAAAAAATTAAAAAAGCTATTAAAAAAACTAATACTTCCTTTTATTAAATTATTTCCAGCATTACCAATGTTAGTAATAATTATTTTTGTGAAATCAAAAATTTGATTTTTGTCGACTTCGTCAAGTATGTCAGTATTATCTATGATGTAAGGTAAAATTTTCCTAGCTTTATCAGCAAAATCGGGTGCCATTTGTACTAATTTTTCAAACTGTACAACTAGTATTGGTATTATTAAAGAAAAAACGGAACTGATCAATAATATAAATATAAATATCGATATAAAACTTGCAAAAACCCTTGAAAAACTTTTGTTCAATTTTATTGTCAACGGACTTAAAAGGTACGCTATTATAAATGCGATTATAAATGGGTATAAAACATCAAAAATAAATAACAAACTGAACAAGGCTACTAAAATAAATAAAAGTAAAGTAATATTTTTTGAATTTAATAATTTTTTTTCGATTTCATTCATATCATTTAATCAGTACTTAAGAGAATAAATTCATCTTTAACTTTTTTAAATTTTAGACCTTTTTCGTTAAAAATGCTAAACAAAGTATCTACAGTACCTTGAAATTGAATTCTTACTTTACCAACATCATTGCGAATTGCTACAATTATAAAATCATTTATATATGGAATTTTATCAACTAAACTTATGAAATTAGACCAATTATTTTCTTTATTAATTGGAACATACAAGTCAATATGAGTTAAAACATCCTTTTTAAATAAATTAGATTTTTTCCAACTTTCACTGTAAATATAAATTATATTTTTTACTTCTTTTTCTAGATACCTCTTTTCATTTTTTTGAACATTTTCATAATTTTTAAAATTTTTAATATTGCTGTATATGTTGGCTATAAATTCACCCTTTTTATCATACAATTTAGCAAAAGTTTTTAATGCAAAATTACCATTTTTTAATAAAACGGGTTCTGCTACTATTGTTATTAACCTTTTAGTTTTATCATATTTAAGTATTTTAAGAATTTCAGATGATTCTGAACTTAAAATTTTTTTTGCTTTCAGTTTTCTTTTTAAAAAAATATTACCTTTTGAAATTTTTAGATTTAAAAGTCCATTATAACTTTCTATTTCCTTAGTCCATAAAATTTGCCAGAAATTTTTGTCGTCAAAAAATACATAACCTCTTGGACTACCGTAAATTGGTAATACCGAAATTGGAACACTAAAAATTTCTGAATATGATAAATTGTTTTTTTCGAATAATTTTGTTGTTTCAGACTTGTTGAAACAAACATCAAAACTTCCTACAAATCTTTTAATACTACTAGCTTCTTGATTAATTTTAATAAAATTTATCAGATTTTTTAAATCTATTTTGAACTTTTTTTCATTTTTTGGATTTAAAACTAAGCGTTCAAAAATTTTTTTAAATGCTATAGACTTGGCGTTATTTTCTGCAATTGTTTTTGCCTTTTGTATGTTTTGACTTGTTATATCAGATTTAATATTAGTTATATAATATGCCTTATCTTTACAATCTTTAAAATTTGATGAAAGAGAGTTTTTAATGTAAAAAATGTTATTGATAATAATAAAAACAATTAATACTAGAAAACTATGGTTTATTTTTGAAAAAAGCATCGTATTATTTATTTTAAACATTATTAATATTATTAGAAATCACATAAAATATCTAATTTAATTATAAAATAGTAATTTTGCCAGAAAAGAAAAAACATGCGTAAAAAAAATAGTTCTTCAACCTACAAAATGTCTGGTGTTGATATTAAAAAAGCAGATAAATTAATTTCTGACTTAACACCACTCATAACATCAACTCATAATAACTCAGTTCTAAAAAATATTGGAGGTTTTTCTAGTATTTTTGACATTAAAAAACTTGGATATGCTGACCCATTAATATTGAGTACTACTGACGGAGTAGGAACAAAACTTCAACTAGCTATCAAAACAAAAAATTTTTTTAATATTGGAATAGATTTAGTTGCAATGTGTGTAAATGATATAATAGCACAAGGAGGTACTCCTCATTTTTTTATGGATTATATTGCCACAGGTAAACTAAAAATTAATATTACTTCAGAAATTATAAAAGGTATTGTTAAAGGATGTAAATTAGCTAATTGTGCTCTCGTAGGAGGTGAAACTGCAGAAATGCCAGGACATTATAATGAAGAGAATCTGGATTTAGCTGGTTTCTGTATTGGCGCAGCAGAAAGAAATGAAATTTTTAATATAAATGATGTAAAAGAAAATAATATTATCATAGCTATTGAAAGTAGCGGTTTTCATTCAAATGGATTTTCTCTTCTAAGGAAAATAATAGAAGATAAATCCATAAATTTGTATAATAAAGCTCCTTTTAACAAAAATAAATCTCTTGAAGAAATACTACTTAAGCCTACTAATATTTACTGTAAATTATTTGAAAGTCTAAAAACAAAAGTTAAGATTAATGGTATTACACATATTACAGGTGGTGGATTGATTGATAACCCACCAAGATCTTTTTCGGATAAATTATCAATAAAATTAGATATGAAAAGCTATGAAATTGATCCTATGTTTCATTGGATTAAAGAAATAGGAAACTTATCATGGAAAGAATTATTAAATACATTTAATTGTGGAGTTGGATTACTTGTTTATTTGGATCAAGATGATGTGGAGAGAGCTATGCAACAAATTTCAAATGTTGGTTATAAAGGCTGGATAATTGGAGAAGTAATAATAAAGAAGAATAAAAAAGTAAACTTTATGGGTTTATAATGAATAAAATTAAAACAGCGGTTTTTATCTCTGGTGAAGGTTCGAACTTTAAGTCAATTTACAGAAATAGTTTAAAAGAAGATTATCCGTTTGAGATAGTGGTAGTTATTTCAGATAGAAAATGTGATGGTTATGAATTTTCAAAATCTATAATAAATAAAACTTATATGTTTGAAAATTATAAAAAATGTCATTTTGAAAAAGAGGTACATAATATTCTTAAAAAAAATGCAATTGAGTTGATTTGTCTTGCAGGATTCATGAAAATACTTGGGAAAGAATTTGTAAAAAAATGGGAAAAAAAGATTTTAAATATTCATCCTTCTATTTTACCACTATTTCCTGGATTAAATACTCATACAAGGGTTATTAGACAGGGAATGAAGATTCATGGATCTACAGTACATGTTGTGGACAAAGGTATTGATACAGGTACTATAATAGCTCAATCTGCTATAGCTATTGACAATTTGGATGATGAAAAAAGCATAGAAGAAAAAATAAAAAAAAGTGAACATTATTTATACTCGAAGGCAATAAGAAATTACATATTAAATTTTTATTTTAAAAAAAATAAAAATTCTTTAAAAAATAAAAAAAATAAATATAGTAAGATTTTATATTCAATTTAGAAAGTTTCAGATGGAAAAAAAATTAGAAAAACAATTAAAAGACAATAAACTTTTTTATGAAAATTTTTTGAAGTTTACGATTTTCACCACTATAGCTATAATAATATTACTTGCACTTTTGACGATTTTTCTAGTTTAATTTTCAATAATTTCCTCGTTGGTAAAAAAAAACTCTATTTCTTTTTTTGCATTTTCCAGAGAATCTGAACCATGAACAGAATTTTCCTCGATACTTTTAGCAAATTCCTTTCTTATAGTTCCAACTTTTGCTTCTTTTGGATCTGTTGCTCCCATAATTTCTCGGTTTTGAGTGACAGCATTCTCACCCATTAAAACTTGTACAACTACTGGTCCTGAAATCATATAATTTACAAGACTATTGTAAAAAGGTCTTTCTCTGTGAACAAAATAAAATTCCTCAGCTCTTTGTTTTGTCAAAAGTATTCTTTTTTGCCCAATAATTTCTAATCCAGAATCTTCCAGTTTTGAGTTAATTTTCCCTGTTATATTTCTTTTTGTGGCGTCAGGCTTTATTATTGACAAAGTTTTTTCTATTCCCATAAATTCTCCAATTAATTTTACTAAATTTTATAATCAAAATCTTTAATAAGATCAAATAACAATTTAACTCCCCATCCTGATGCTCCAACTGGATTTGTATCTGAGGGTTTGTTACTCCATGTTACACCAGCTATATCTAAATGAGCCCATGCTGTTCTTTTAATATGTCTTTTCAAAAAACACGCAGCAGTAATAGATCCTGCACCTATACCCCCAATATTTTTCATATCTGCTATTTCAGTATTAATCATTTTATCATATTCAACATCCATTGGCATATTCCAAACTTTATCACCAGTATTTTCCCCTGATTTTAATAATTTTTGAATTAATTGATTATTATTTGAAAACATGCCTGCCCTAATGTTTCCAAGTGCTACGATCATTGCACCAGTTAAAGTTGCTAAATTAATCATAAACGCTGGATTAAATTTTTCTTCAGTCCAGGAAAGTAAATCTGCAAGTACTAATCTACCTTCAGCATCAGTATTTAAAACTTCAATAGTTTTGCCAGAAAAAGAAGTTATTACGTCTCCAGGTCTCTGAGCATTTCCGTCTGGCATATTTTCTACTAATCCTATAACACCAATTACATTATGTTTTAACTTTGTCCCAGATATAGCATCCATTAATCCGGTTACAACGCCAGCACCCCCCATATCCCACTTCATGTCTTCCATAGATTTTGAAGGTTTTAGAGATAATCCACCAGAATCAAAACAAACGCCTTTTCCAATAAATGCAAGAGGCTTATCTTTTTTTGTTCCCCCTTTCCATTCCATAACTACAACATAACTAGGTTGAGAAGAACCTTGACCAACAGCTAAAAGTGCATGCATACCCAATTGCTTAAGTTTTTTTTCATCAAAAATTGATATTTTTACACCTTTTTTTGATAATTTTTTACATTCATCAACAAAAGTAGATGGTTTTAAAATATTTGCAGGTTTCCAGACAAGATCCCTAGTAAAATAAACTCCACTAATTATGTTTTTATAATCATCAAATGATTTTTTAATTTTAATACAATTATTTGATATTAAATTTATATTATTTTCAAAGGCAGATTTTTTTGAACTTTTATAATTATCAAATTTATAGGATTTTAAACAGAAACCGTACAAAAAGTTGCAAGCAAGGTAAACATCATCTATAAAAATATTAATATTTTTAAAAGAGTTTATTTTTGTTACATCACAAGCTTTTCCTCCTAAATTTTGATATGAAAGATTTTGATTTTCAATCTTTAATTCATCTTCTAATACAACAAGAAAAGAACCAAACTCACATCTAAATAATGTTAAATTTTTTAAATCTTTAGAACTGAAACTTTTTTCTAAAAAAGAAACAGCTTTTTTATCAAACCAGTTTGAACTATATGATATTTTTCTTTTTTTATTAAAAAAAATTATTTGAACACTATCTTTTAATAAAATCTTTTTATCGACCTTATTAATAAATTTAATTTTTAAATCATTTACATTTGTCATAATCATCCCTATTACAATTTACTAAATAAGTTTATTTAAATATAATTATTTAAAATGAGAATAACAAAATACATTCTAAAAATAACTTTTATAAACACGCTAATCTCAACATTAGTAATAATGGGTATCGTATGGTTAAGTCAATCTTTTAGGTCAATAAAATTTATTTTAGAGAAAGGTGGTAATATTTTTGATTTTTTTAAACTTTCTTTTCTAAGTATCCCTTCATGGTTATCAATAAGTTTATCCTTTGGTATATTTTTTGGTATTTTTATTTCATATACTAGATTGGAAAATGATAAAGAAATTATTGTGATGAAGTCAGCGGGTTTGAATGGAATGCAAATTGCTTTTCCTGGTATACTAATAAGTTTTTTTATTAGTGTGCTGTTATTTTTAAATCTACATTTTCTCTCTCCAATGAGTTATACTATCTTTAAAAATTATCAAAATGAAATAAGATACAGATCTCCTGAAATATCTTTCAATGAAAAAACATTTATTGATGTAGATAAATATACAACAATATTCTTTGAAAACAAAAGCACACAAAATCAAATTACCAATGTATTTGTTCAAGATCGAAGAAATATTAAAGAAAATATAGAAATATTTGCTAAAGAAGGTATTTTTTATTCTAAAGAAAGTAACATTTTTTTAGTTTTGAAGGAAGGAACAAAAATATTTTCACCTAAAAACAAAATACCAACTATCATAGACTTTGAAATGAATACAATAAACTTGCAAGAAAGTGATAAAAGAAATAAAAATTTTGAATTTGGAGTTAGCACAGCAATTAAATCAAGATTTGTAGAAGATAAAGAATTGAGTTTTTTTGACTTGATAGATAAGTCTAAGTTACATAATGAGTTTAAAAATCATAGTAAATATTTAGCTGAAGCTCATTCAAGAAATGTAAACTCATTTTTACCTTTAACATTTTCTATGATTGTTCTAAGTTTCTTATTATTAATTAGTAATTCAAGAAAATATAATATTTTGTATAGGGTATCAATTTTTGGATTAATATTTCTCACTCAAACAATCCTTATAGTTTTTAAAAACTTGAGTACAAAAGATATCAATTTTCTACCTTTTTTATATTTAATTCCTATCTCAATAGTAATATCAGGTTTTCTGTTACTCCAGTTTGAAACTTTTTTTAAAAATCTAAATTTCAAAATATGGAAAACAAATGCTCAATAAACAAACATATCCTAAAATTTTATTTAAATATCTTATTAAAAATCATTTAATAAATTTGATTTTGATTTTCTCAATATTTTTCATTTTAATTTTTCTTGTAGACCTAATTGAACTTTACAGAAGGTCTGAAAATAAAATTAATTATGGTGAATTAAAAGATATTAGTTTTAGTAACTTGATTTTAATGTCTTTTCTAAAAGGCCCAAACGTAATGCAAAAAATTTTACCGTTAACAATTTTAATTGGTTCTATCATAACCTTTATAAAATGGAGACAAAATAATTATTTTATTGTAATCAGAACTGTTGGTATTTCATTATGGAAATTAATTTTACCAATTTGTTCAAGCGTATTAATTATAGGCATTATATCTATTTTATTTTTAAACCCGATATCAAGCATATTAAATAAAAAATTTTATAATTTAGAAAACGATTTTTTTGGACATAAACAAATACCTCAATTCTCCCTTGGAACACAAGGTTTATGGCTTTTAAAAAAAAATGATAATTCCACTTTTATAATAAATGCAAATAAAATAAACCAAAACAAAAATATTTTAAAAAAAATAAATGTTTTTAGATTTAATAATGATGATAAGTTTATAAGTAAGATTAAGGCTGAGTCAGCGAGATACAATAATGGAAAGTTAGAATTAATTGATGGAACCATTTTTTCTAGAAAAAAAGAACCTAATAAGTTTAATTCTTTATTATTGTTAACTGACAAGAAGTTTGAGAAAATTAAAATTTTGACTGAAAAACCTGAACATTTAGATGTTTTTTCTCTTTACAATTACATTAATTTAATGAGTAACTCTGGATTAAACTTATCAAATCATATTATTTATTTTTTAAAAATATTAAGTTTGCCAATTTTAATGGTATCAATGGTTTTAATTTCTGCTTCACTTATTTTAAAAAATAATGAAAGAAAATTTCCTCTCGCAATTATATCACTTACTTTAATAGTGGGATTTGTTATTTACTTTGTTGCAGATTTAATATTAGCTCTTGGTTCAATGGAAAAATTAAATCCAATTCTTGCAGGCTTGGGCCCATCAATGTTAAGTTTTTTTTCAGGTTGTTTTTTAGTGAGTTCGTTTGATGAAAGTAAATAATTTTTATTTATATCTAACTTTATTTTCAAGGATTTTTATTTGTATAATCCTACCTTTGCAAGTTGTTAAAGCTGATAATTATATAGTAGCTTTGGTAGATAATAATCCTATAACTTCAATTGATATACTAGAAAAATCAAAATTAATACATTTTAATACAAAAAAAAATAATGATTACGGAAATATAGAAATCTATTTTAAAAAATCATTAGATAAACTTGTTGAAGAAAAATTAATAATTAATGAAGCAAAAAAATTTAATAAGGATATACTTATTTTAACTAAAAACGATGCATCTAGTTTTGTTTTAAAAAATTTTTCTGGATCAAGGATTAAGTTTGAAGATTTCTTAAATAAATTTAATCTATCTGAAGATGTTTTTTTAATGAATTTTCAAATCAAAATGATAAAAAAATATTTAATTGATAATCAATTTTCAAATGAATTAGAACTTTATACTAAGCAAGTTGATGAGGAAGCTAGTCAAATTTTAAAAGATAAAAAGCTAAATCAAGTCAATTTTGAAGAAATTAGAATACATAAAGATAAAAATACAAAGAAACTAAATCAAATTTTAAAATTAATATTATTAGATTTAAAAAAAGGATTCAATTTTAAATATATTGAAAAAATCTATTCAAAAAAGATTAAAATTTCAAACAAAACAATTAGTTGGAAAAATATAAATGAAATACCAGAGTCTTTGTTTAAAAAAATTTTCAAAATGCAAGAGGGTCAAATCATTAGAATTGATAAAAAAAATCATATTAAATTTATTAAATTGTTAGCTAAAAGAATAGATGGAGAAAAAAGTAAAAGAGAAGATAAATTTGAAGTTTTAAAAATTGTATACAATACAAATGTAATATCACGTGCTGATTTAAATAAAAAAATTAATACACTTAAAACAAATAATGATTGTAAAAAATTTAAAAAAAATATTGATGTATCTAATAAAGTTAAAACAGAAAAATTAATAGTCAGATTAGCTGATTTAAATGAGTTTTTAATTAATCAACTTAATTCTATAAAGTTAAACGAATTAACGAGGCCTATTGTCCAAAAAAATTACGAAATGATATTTTTAAAATGTAAAAAAATTAAAATAAATTCAATTATTACAAAAAAAGAAAAGTTAAAAAGATTGATTTTAAATAAAAAAATTGAAATCCTTACATCAAAATTATTAAGAAGACTTAAAAACGAAGCAATAATTGAAATAAAAAATAATTAAATGCTACAAAAAAAAAGAATTATCATTACAGCTGGAGAACCCGCAAGTATTTCTACAGAAATTACTGTAAAGTCCCTTCAAAATTATTCTCATAAAAAAGATATTGAAATAATATGCATTACGGATCCTAATTTAGTTAAACACTATTGTAACAAATCTAATATTAAACTACCTATAAATATTTTATCTACAAATCATAAATTTAATGATTATAAATATAATTTTATAAATATTTTGCCAATTAAATTAAGTAAAATGCCATCTCCTGGTGTGTTAGATGAAGTAAATTGTAATTTTGTCGTGAAATCAATTTTAAAAGCCATCTATTTATTAAATGAAAAACTTGCTAATGCTATGGTTACTTGTCCAATTAATAAGTTCTTACTGAAAAAAAATGGTTTTAAATATAATGGGCACACGGAATTTTTAGCATCACACTCAAAGAAAAAAAAAATTCCTATAATGTTATTACATTCATATAACTTAAATGTAGTTCCCTTAACAACTCATATACCTATTAAAGATATTTCAAAAAATATTACTAAAAAATTATTGATTGAAAAAATTGAAGTTTTAAATGATGAATTAAAGACATATTTAAAAATTAAAAAACCTAGAATTTATGTTTCAGGTCTTAACCCACACTCAGGAGATAATGGAGTTATAGGTAAAGAAGAGATTGAAACCATAATTCCTGCAATTAGTTATTTGCAGAAAAAGGGAATCAATGTATTTGGTCCAATATCTGGTGATATAATGTTTGAAAAAAAAATTAGAAAAAAATTTGATGTTGCCGTTTGTATGTTTCATGATCAGGCCTTAATTCCTATCAAAACTCTAAACTTTAACAAAGTAGTAAATATTACACTGGGATTAGACTTTTTGAGAACATCTCCTGATCATGGAACTGCTCTTGATATAGCAGGTCATGATTTAGCCAACCCCACTAGCATGATGTTAGCAATAAAAAAAGCTGAACAGTTGATTAAAAAAAAATGAAATTAAATAAAAATAAATTCCCTAACAAAGAAACTTTGTTAAAAAATGACTTTAAAATAAAAAAAAGTTATGGTCAAAATTACTTATTTGATATGAATTTAACAAATAAGATTGTTATAAATTCAATGCCATTATGTAGTACAATTATAGAAATAGGCCCGGGACCAGGGGGGTTAACTAGGGCAATTTTAGAAAATGGTGCTAAAAACTTATATGCCATTGAAAAAGACAAAGAGTCTATTAAGTTACTTCAACCCTTACAAAATTTATATACCGAGAGATTAAAAGTTATAAATGATGATGCATTAACTTTTCCAATTTATAATTTAGGTACTTTCCCAAGACAAATAATCGCAAACTTACCTTATAATATAAGTACTAAGTTGTTGATAATATTATTACAGAAAATTAATAATTATAGTAAAATCACATTAATGTTTCAAAAAGAAGTTGCTAAAAGATTAGTAGCTAGACCAGGAAACAAAAATTTTGGACGGATATCGGTATTAACAAACCTGCTTACAAAATCAAGAATTCTTTTCGATATTTCTAATACCTCCTTTTATCCAAAACCAAAAGTTAATTCAAGTGTTGTAGAGTTAACCCCAAGAAAAAAACCACTTTATGAATTTAACTTTAAAAATGTAGAAAAGATAACTCATTTTATTTTCTCTAAAAGAAGAAAAATGCTGAGAACAATTTTTAAGAATCAAGGCGGTGATGAAATGCTTAACAACTTAAATATATCTCCCATAAAAAGGCCAGAAAATCTTACTTTAGAAGAAATTTGTAAATTAGAACAAAAATTACTTGGTTAAGTCATTTATTTTGTTAAAATATCAATAAAATTTTTTAAGTTCTTTTGTCTTGAAATTCTCATTCTTTCAGCGTTAATAATTGATCTAATGTTTTCATATGTAGATTTCAAATCATCATTTATTAATATATAATCATATTCATCAAAATGCTCTATTTCTTTAACTGCTTTAGATAGTCTCAATTCTATTTCCTCAGAACTTTCAGTACCTCTAGAACTCAGTCTTTTATTTAGATCTTCAAGGCTGGGTGGAAGTAAAAAAATCTTAACTAAATTTCCATCCATATAACTATCAATTTGTCTAGTACCTTGCCAATCAATATCTATTATAACATCAATTCCTTTTTTTAATTTGTCATTAACCTCTTCTTTTAAAGTACCATATAAATTATCAAACACTTGAGCAGTTTCGAGAAATTTACCTTGTTTTTGTAATTTCAAAAAATCGTTTTTAGAATAAAAAAAATAATCGATTCCTTCTGTTTCTTTCTTTCTTTTTTTTCTAGTTGTAACAGAAACAGATAAATATAAATTTTTGTCTTCACTAATTAATTTTTTGCAAATTGTTGTTTTTCCAGCTCCAGATGGAGAAGAAATTACAATTAATGCACCGAATCTGTCAAAAAAACTCATAAAATTATCTTAGTTATTTTTTATTTTTTAACCACAATTTAATATTTTCTTTATGTTCTTTGTAAGTTTTTGAAAATCTATGACCACCTTCTCCATCAGAAACAAAAAAAAGATAATCACTCTTATAAGGTAAAAGAGCAGCTTCGATTGAAAATTCACTAGGATAACTTATTGGTGATGGAGGTAATCCAAAATTTATGTAGGTATTAAAATTATTTTTTGTTTTTAAATTTTTTTTTACTAATTTTTCACCAGAAATATTTAAACCGTATGCAACAGTAACATCAGATTGCAATCTAATATTTTTTTTTAACCTATTAATAAAAACACTTGATACTAGCTTAGTTTCAGATTTTTTATTAGTTTCTTTTTCAATTATAGATGCCAAAATTAATGCTTGATACTTACTTTTAATTTGTTGATTTTTTGACCTTACACTCCAGTATTTATCTAGTATTTTATTTTGTTCATCTTCCATTCTTTTTAATAAAGATAACTTTGTATCACCCCAATTGTAATTATAAGTATCTGGTTTATAAATTCCCTCTTTTAGTGATTTAACCTTTCCAATTAAACCAACTGATGAATTTAATTTTTCTTTTAGATCTCTTGCATTCCAACCTTCAATTAATATAAATTTACGTACAAAAGTTTTACCTGAGTCTAATTTTTTTTGTAAATCTGAAATGGTAGAGTATTTTGGTATAAAATACTCACCATATTTAATTGAAATATTTGGATTAAAAATTTTTTTTACAATTTTCCATTCTAAGTATGATACTTCTATATTCAATTTGTTTAATTTTTTTATTAGTTGTTTTTCATTTAAACCTTTATTTACTAATATTAGACTATCATTTTGACAAATATGTCTATTATTAAGAGAAGAAACTTTAATTAATGTAAGTAAAGATATGAATATAATAAAAAAACAAAAAAGTTTAATTTTCAAAATTTTAATCAGCTTCACCAATAACTAGACTTGCATTAGTACCTCCAAATCCAAAAGAATTTGATAAAATATTTTTAACCTGTTTTTCTTTTGCTTTTAATGGTACCAAGTCAAAATTCTCAGTGCCTTTTTCAGGAGATTTCAAATTATTTGTAGGAGGTATAATATTATTTTTTATTGCCAAAATTGAGAAAATTGCTTCTATAGCACCTGCAGCTCCTAGCAAGTGTCCAGTAGCAGACTTGGTAGAACTAATGCTAATATTTTTGATATTTTTATCAAATAACTTCTCTATAGCTTTTAATTCTATCATATCGCCTAAAGGAGTAGAAGTTCCATGAGCATTAATATAATCAATATCGTTAGTACTTAAGTTTGAATCTTCAATTGCAGCTTTCATAGCTCTAAATCCACCATCACCATTTTCTTCTGGAGCAGTTATATGAAATGCATCACCAGACATTCCATAACCTTTTATTTGAGCATAAATTTTTGCTCCTCTTTTTTTTGCATGAGATTTTTCTTCAAGCACTAAAATACCAGAACCTTCACCCATCACAAAACCATCTCTTTGCATATCCCATGGTCTGGAAGATTCTTTTGGGTTATCATTAAAGTTTGTACTCAATGCTTTTGCTGAGGAAAAACCTGCCATACCAATCCTGCAACAAGCAGCTTCAGACCCTCCAGCTATCATAACATCCGCATTCCCATTAACAATTATTCTGGCTGCATCACCAATAGAATGTGTACCTGTTGAACAAGCAGTTACTACAGAATGGTTTGGACCTTTGAATTGAAATTTAATACTTATTTGTCCAGAAAGTAAATTTATGAGAGAAGAAGGTATAAAAAAAGGGCTAACTCTTCTTACCCCTTTTGTTAAGAGTATTTCCGTTGTGTTTGCAATAGTTTCTAGACCACCAATACCGGAGCCAACTAAAACACCAGTTCGCATTTTTTGAAGTTCTGTATCTGGCTTCCAGCCAGAGTCCTCAACCGCTATTTGAGATGCAATTAATCCATAAGCAATAAATCTGTCAATCTTTCTAAGTTCTTTTGGGTTTATCCAATCGTTAAATTCCAGTCCAGCCTCTTTATCATTCTCTTTTGAAGGTATTTGGCCAGCTATTTTACAAGGTAAATCTGAAACATCAAAATTAGTTATCTTATCTATACCTACATTACCTGAAATTAGCCTTTTCCAATTATTTTTGGTTCCAATTCCAAGAGGAGTAACTAATCCTAATCCAGTAACAACAACTTCACGCATTTATTTTAAAAGAGATAATTAAGATGTATGATCTTTAATAAAATCAATGGCATCTTTAACTGTTTGAATTTTTTCAGCAGCTTCATCGGGAATTTCACAATCAAATTCTTCTTCAAAAGCCATTACTAATTCCACTGTATCTAGACTATCTGCACCCAAGTCGTCAATGAAGCTTGCAGTGTCTATAACTTTGGATTCTTCAATTCCTAGATGTTCAACAACAATTTTTTTTACTCGATTATCTATGTCACTCATATTTTATTTCCCCTATAATTGTCCAAATAATTATTGGAGTTAACATATTTAAAAAAATATGCCAAGTATATATTTGTTTTTTTAAAACATGCCCATACCTCCGTTTACATGAATTGTTGTTCCAGTAATATAACTTGCCTCATCACTTGCCAAATAAACACAAGCAGCCGCAATGTCTTCAGGTATTCCTAATCTAGAAATAGGAATTTTGTCGAGTATAACTTTCTGTTGATTTTCATTTAATTTTTCTGTCATTGGTGTTTTTATAAAACCTGGTGCAATTAAGTTGCAAGTTATACCTCTGTTAGCAATTTCTAGAGATATTGACTTAGTAAATCCAGATAAAGCTGACTTAGAACAAGCATAATTGGATTGTCCTACATTACCTGTATATCCAATAATAGAACTGACAAAAATTATTCTACCGAATCTTCTTTTTAACATTCCTTTAATAATATTTTTGGTTAATCTTACATTTGCCCCCAAGTTAACATTCAAAACCTTATCCCACTCCTCATCCTTCATTCTGATAAATAAATTATCTGCTGTTATACCAGCATTATTTATTAAAATATCTATATGACCTAATATCTCCTCAGCTTTTAAAGACAAATGATCGATATCCTCTCTTTTTTCTAAATTGGCAACGATATAGTTAACTCTATCTCCTAATATAGAAGATAACTCTATAAGTTTTTCTTCATTTGTACCTGACAATATAATATTTGCTCCCTGTTTATGAAGCATCCTAGCTATTTCTTGACCAATTCCACCTGAACCCCCGGTTAAAAGTACATTTTTATCTTTTAATGAAAACATATAAACTCCTATGAAAACTTGTTTAAATTATTTTTTATATCCTCAAAAGTCTCCATACTAAACGCATAAATTTGTTCAGACATTCTTTTAGCTATGTTCGTCAAAACCTTTCCAGAACCTAGCTCTACTAATTGTTCTATCTTCTTTTCTTCTAAAAAATTCATCGTTTCTCTCCATTTAACTTTGTTTGTAACTTGTTCAATAATGTTGTTTTTTAATTTAATAGGATCTGTTTCCGGCAATCCAGTATAATTACAAATGATATTTACCTGTGGATTATTAAATTTAATTTTGTTAAGTTCCTGTTTAAGTTTTTCTTGAGCTGGAAGCATTAATTTGCAATGGAAAGGGGCACTAACATTCAATAAAATAGATTTTTTGATATTAAAATCTGAAGATATTTTAATTGCTTCTTTAACAGCATCAGCGTTACCACTGATAACAATTTGATCATTGGAATTTTCATTTGCTATCTCACAAATTCCTATACTTTTAACTTTTAATAATAGATCTTCAATTTTACTAAAGTCTTTGCTAATCATTGCAGCCATTGCGCCTAATCCTAAAGGAACAGATTCTTGCATAGCTTTACCTCTAATTTTTAATATTTTTGCTGTATCTTTAAGTTCTAATACTCCTGAAGCACATAATGCTGTAAATTCTCCTAAAGAGTGACCACACAAATAACTTGAAATATCACTTACTTTTTTGCCTAGTTCCTTTTCTAAAACTTTTAAAACAGCAATTCCAATTGTCATCAATGCAGGTTGAGTATTTTGTGTCATTGAAAGCTCAGTCAAATCGCCTTTAAACATTATATTACTTAATTTAAAACCCAATGTATCATCTACTTCTTGAAACACATATTTTGCTTCAGAAAAGTTTTGATACAAATCATAACCCATTCCTACTTTCTGAGAACCTTGACCAGGAAAAACAAAAACTCGCATAAAACCCCCTTTTTTCTAAACAAGGTAATACGAAAATTAAATATTGCAAAATTTTTATAATTTATTATGTTGTTGAATATATTAACTCCTTGCTAACACTTATTTTGTTGGCTTTAATCTTAAGGTTTTACTCAAAAGGAGAAAGAATGCCTATTTATGAAAGCGTCATTGTCGGTAGACAAGATATTACAAAAAGTCAATTTGATAAATTAATTGATGAATTCAGCTCTATTATCACAGATCAAAAAGGAACTATCAAAAAAACAGAATATTGGGGGCTTAAAAATCTAGCTTATGAGATAAATAAAAATAAAAAAGGTCATTATTGTATGCTAATACTTGAAACAGCTCCAAACACCATATCAGAGTATGAAAGAAAAATGAGAATACACGAAGACGTTATAAGATATATTACTATAAAAGTTGATAAGTTTGAAGAAAAGCCATCTATAATGATGCAAAATGTTACTGATAACTCAAGTATAAAAGATAAAAGTTAAATACAATAACTTGTAGATAAGGAGATTTAATTGACACAACTAAAAATAACAAGGCAAGCATTAAGAAAACCATATCAAAAAAAGAGAAAATCTTGTCCATTCTCATCACCTGACGCTAAAACTATTGATTATAAAGACATAAAAACACTTTCTAGATTTGTTTCTGAAAGAGGCAAAATAATACCTTCAAGAATATCTGCTGTTTCAGCAAAAAAACAAAGAGAACTCTCTAAAGCAATTAAAAGAGCTAGATATTTAGCCTTAATGCCTTACTTGGCTGGGTAAATGGAGAATTATTATGGAAGTAATATTAATGGAAAAAATAAATAAGCTTGGTGGAATTGGTGATGTAGTTAAAGTTAAAGCAGGTTATGCTAGAAATTACCTTTTACCTCAAGGCAAGGCTTTAATTGCAAACGAAGATAACAAATTATTTTTTAATGAAAAAAAGGAAGCAATTGAGTCTGAGAATTTAAAAACTAAAAAGGAAGCCGAAACCTTTGCAAAAAAGGTTGGTAAAGTTGAAATAAGATTAATTAGAGCTGCTAGTGACTCAGGCCAACTTTATGGGTCGGTATCTTCACGAGATATTGCAAATTTTTTTAAAGAAAAAAGTCTTCAAATTGATAAGAATCAAATTATTTTAAATAAATCATTAAAAAATCTTACTTATGAAAACATTCAGTTAAAGTTGCATCCTGAAATAATAATTGAAATACCACTAAATGTAGCTCGGTCAGAAGATGAAGCTAACAAACAAACAGAATTAAAAAAACCAATTACCGCAAATGAAGAAACTGATGAAGTCAATAAAGTTGAAAAAATAAATAATCAATCAGAAATTAACAAAAATAAAACTACTAAAACCGAAAATACTGTATCAAAATCAAAAGAGATTCAATCTGAAAAAGATAAAAATTTTGCTGAAATAAGTGATAAAGATTTAATGAAAGAAAATGAGTCTGAAAATAAAGATATTGAATAAAAATCTTTTAATGCATTCATTTTAATAAATTACTTTTTATTATTCTTATGTTATTGTTTGAAAATGACTAATGAGAATTCTAATGAGAACTCTGTTTCAAATTTTGATAAAAACAAACTTGGAATTATTGTAAATAATGAAGTTGATAAAACTGATAAAACTCCTAAAAACCTTGAAGCTGAACAGGGTTTAATTGGATCAATACTTTTTGATAACACTGTTTTAGAAACGATAGTAGATATAACAAAAGAATATCATTTTTATGATCCTTTGCACAAAGATATTTTCTTAGCTTGCTTGAACTTATTTGAAAAAGGTAACATCGCTGATCCAATTACTTTAAATGCTTATTTAAAAGATAGAAATTTAAATAGGAAACAAGACATTTCAAAGTATTTAAATCAATTGCAAGATGGAGCTTTATCTGTTTCAAGTGCTAAAAATTATGCATTAGAAATTAAAAATTGTTATATCAGAAGAAGCTTAATAAAAATTAGTGATGAAATAATAAACCAATCTTTAAATCCCAAAATAGATGTTCAACCTGAGGATCAGATTTCGTATGCAGAAGAATTATTATTTAATTTAGCTGAAATTGATAAAATGGAAGGTGGACCAAAAGATTTTAAGTCTACACTTCAATCTGCCACAAAATTAATAGATGAAGCATATAAGCGAGGAACAGGGCTACCTGGAGTTGATACAGGATTTTCAGGATTAAATAGATTTTTGGGAGGATTAAATAAATCTGATTTAATTGTTCTTGCAGGCAGACCTTCAATGGGTAAAACAGCTTTGGCAACCAATATTGCTTTCAAAGCAGCAAAAATAGACGAAGATAATGAGAAATTACCTGTCTTATTTTTTTCTTTAGAAATGTCTTCAGAACAACTTGCTCAAAGAATATTATCTGAACAGGCTGGTATTGACTCTCATAGAATTAGAAATGGAAGTATTGAAGATAGAGAATTTACAAGTTTAGTTTCTGCTCAAAATGAAATAATGAATTTACCTTTTTTTATTGACGATACACCAGCATTATCAATAGGACAAATAGCTTCAAGGTCAAGAAGAATAAAAAGAACACAAGGTCTTAAATTAATAGTTGTAGATTATATACAGTTGTTACAATCAAAAAACTTAAGAAACTCAGATTCTAGAGTCCAAGAAGTTTCTAATATTACAAGGGGTTTAAAATCTATTGCAAAAGAGTTAAATGTCCCTATTCTTGCCTTGTCACAACTAAGTAGAGCAGTGGAGCAAAGAGAGGATAAAAAACCAATACTTGCTGATTTAAGAGAGTCAGGTTCAATTGAACAAGATGCAGATATTGTAATGTTTGTTTTTCGTGAGGAATATTATTTAGAAAAAAATTTACCTGTTCAAAGAGATAACGAAACAAGTGAAGCTTTTAAGGATAGATTTTTAAGGTGGGAGTTAAGATGTAGTGAAGCTCAAGGAAAAGCAGAAATAATTGTTGCAAAACAAAGACACGGACCCACTGGCTTAATTCAACTACAATTTGAGTCAAAATTTACTAGATTTTTAGACTTAATAGAAAATAATAATTTACCTGATAGAACTATGTAAAAAGAATGCAGAGCAAATTAATTATTTTTAAAAGGAAAATTCAAAAAAATTGGCAATTAATTAACCTAAAATCTAATTTCAAAGCATCTGCAGTTGTTAAAGCAAATGGTTATGGGTTTGGTATGGAAGAGATATCAAAATCATTGTTAGAAAAGGGCTGCAATTTTTTTTATGTAGCTCAGTTTGATGAGGCTATCGAGTTTAAAAAAAAAATTAATTCCAAAAATATCAAAGTTGCTGTGTTTGAAGGAATGGTTCATGAACCAATTGACTATATACAAAATGATATTATCCCGATTTTAAATAATTCAAATCAATTAAGTAAATTAAATAATTATAATTCAAAAAAACAGAAGCAGTTCTTAAAAGCAATATTAAATATTGATACTGGAATGAATAGACTTGGTTTTGAAGAACAGGAAATAATGCATATTAAGTCAGAAAATAAAATTATAAATTCTGAAAATATAATTTTCTTAATGTCACATTTATCTCATTCTAATATACCCCAAAGTCTTATAAATAAATCTCAATTAAATAAAATAAAAAAATTTTCTTCAATCTTCAAAGATATAAAATTAAGCCTTTCAAATACAAACGGTATTCTTCTTGGAGAAAAGTTTGTTCTTGATCAAACTAGACCGGGTATTGGCATTTTTGGATTGGATGCAAATGGTAAAGAAATTATTATAAATCAGACAAATCTGGAGATACCATTTGTTTTAAAATGTCCTATTCTTCAAATAAGAAAAGTAAAAAAAAATGAAACTATATCTTATGAAGGAATTACAAAACTTACTAAAAACTCTATTATTGCTACTATTGGAATTGGATATGCTGATGGTATATTTAGAATGTTTAAAAAAATATTATCGATCAAAATTAAAGATATTGATTGTAAAATATTAGGGAATATTACTATGGATAGTTTCATGATAGACATATCTGATATCGATGAAAATTATTTGCAAGTTGGAGATTACATTGAAATAATAAATGCAAAAAATTTTATATCTATTTTTCATAAAAAACCTGATTTCAATATTTATGAGATTTTTACACATTTATCAGATAGAATAGAAAAAATTTATGAATAATTTTTTTACATTTTACATTTAAGAGTTATTTCTAATGAGCATAGTAGTTAATATATTTTCATCCATTGGAAAAAGTACGTTATTTTTTTTTCAGTCAATTGGCAAAATAATTTATTTTTTTTTATTAAGTGTAAATTGGTCTTTTAGGAGGCCTTTTTATTTTAAACAAATAAACAAACAAATTTTAGATATAGGATTTTATTCATTACCTGTTGTTGGATTAACTACATTTTTTTCTGGAATGGTTTTGGCCTTACAAACCTATTCTGGGTTTGAAAATTTTAATAATGAAAACACTGTCGCAAAAATTGTTCTAACATCTATATTGAGAGAATTAGGTCCTGTATTAGCTGGTTTAATGGTAGCCGGAAGAGTTGGAGCCAAAATGGCAGCAGAAATTGCTACTATGAGAGTATCTAATCAAATTGACGCTTTAGAAACTTTAGCTACGAGACCTATACAATATCTAATTGTTCCAAGATTTTTAGCTTCAATAATGTGTGTCCCTATATTAGTTTTAATTGGGAATATAATTGGAGTTTTTGGTGGGTTCGTAGTTGCTTCTTTTAAATTAGATTTTAGTCCAACATTATATATTGTATCTACTTTAAATCATATCAATTTAATGGATATAGCACAAGGATTAGTAAAAGCCCTAATATTTGGTATTATAATTTCAATAATAAGTTGTTATTTTGGTTATAATGCGAATGGTGGAGCTGAGGGAGTTGGTCGAGCTACAACTATATCCGTAGTTACATCATCTGTCTTAATCTTAACAAGTACTTATTTCATTACAGCCATATTTATTTGAAAAATGAAAAAAAAAAGTAAAAATAAGATAATTAAAGTTAGAAACTTAACAAAAAGTTTCGATAATAATTTAATTTTAAATAATATTAATCTTGATTTATTTGAAAAAGAGTCTTTAGCAATTATTGGAAAATCTGGTTCAGGGAAATCAGTTTTATTAAAATGTATTATAGGTTTATTAACTCCAAATAAAGGTTCTATTAAGATTGATGGAAGAGAAATTGTAAATTCATCTTCAAAGGACAAAGAAAAAATTTTATTAGACTTTGGAGTAACTTTTCAAAATGGAGCATTATTTGACTCTCTTTCAGTATGGGAAAATATTGTTTTTCGTACCATTAAATTTAAAAAATTATCAAAAAATGATGCTAAAAATTTAGCATTATCAATTATTTTAAATCTTGGATTAGATAAAAATATACTAAATCTCTATCCTTCAGAATTATCCGGTGGAATGCAAAAGAGAGTCGCCATTGCAAGAGCAATTTGCGATAAACCTAAAATATTGTTGTTTGATGAACCAACTTCTGGCCTTGATCCAATTACTGGTTCTATTATAGATGATTTAATTAAAAATACTGTTAGTAGGTTGGGTGTTACCGCTATTACAATAACACATGATATGTCCTCTGTGTTTAAATTTGCTGACAGAGTTATTTTGATTAACAATAATCAAATAGAATGGGTTGGTGAACCAAAGAAAATGAATAATTCAAAAAATCAAACTATAAAAAACTTTTTAAAAAATAAATAAAATTATGATTGATTTTTATGGATTTCAAATAAATATTATTGACCTTACATTTTCAATTATATTAATAATTTCAGCTTTTATAGGTTATCAAAATGGTTTTTTAAAAGAATTAGTGAGTATTTTAATATGGCTATTATCAGTGTTAATAACTTTCACATTTCTTGAAGAATTCCAAGTAATATTTTCAAGTTTTATTAATAATCAGATTGTATTAAAAGTTGTGTCTTTTTTTATACCATTTTTACTGATATTTTTACTTAATGAAATATTTTTTAAATTAATTTTAAATAATTTAAATAAATCTAATTCATTATTATTAAATAAGCTATTAGGCTTAATTTTTGGTATTTTTAGGGGAGTTTTAATTTTAATTTTATGCTACATTGGTGTAGCTTATTTATTTAAAACTAAAGAAAATTTTCCTGAACTTATGAATCAGTCTTCTATTTTTGAACCGGTGAAAAATTTTTCAATTTATATTTGGAAATTTTCTTTTCTTTAGTCTAATTTCTTCTATGTGTAATGTTTTGATGATTATATTTAAAAAATAGGAATATAAATGGATAAATTAAAAGAAGAGTGTGGAATTTTTGGTATTTATAAAACTAATGAAGCTGCAGTTCATACTGCCCTTGGTCTTCACTCTCTTCAACATAGAGGTCAAGAGGGTGCAGGCATAGTTAGTTTTGATGGTAAAAAATTTTATTCTATAAAAAAAGAAGGTCTTGTTGGAGATAACTTTAATAATATAAATACCCTATCTCAATTACCTGGGAAAACTGCAATTGGACATGTAAGATATTCTACTACAGGTGAATCAAAATCAGAAAATTTACAACCATTATTTGCTAATTTAGCCATTGGAGGTTTTGCTTGTGCGCATAATGGTAACCTAACAAACTCAATTTCTTTAAAAAAAAAACTTGTAGAGTTAGGTTCAATTTTTCAAACAACATCCGATACTGAAGTGATTTTACAACTTGTTGCTAGGTCAAAAAAAATAAAGCTTATAGAAAAACTTATAGATGCTTTAAAGCAAATTCAGGGTGCATACTCTCTTGTTATTTTAACAAATAAAAAATTAATTGGTGCAAAGGATCCTTATGGGATAAGACCTCTTGTTTTGGGAGAAAAAAATGGCTTTCATGTTTTAGCTTCTGAAACATGTGCATTAGATATGATTGGTGCAAAATATGTCAGAGATATTGAAAATGGTGAAATAGTTATAATTACTGATGAAGGAGTCGAAAGTGTAAAACCTTTTAAAAGTGTGAAAGAACGTCCATGTATTTTTGAAAGAATATATTTTGCAAGTCCAGAAAGTATTATTGGCGGTAAGACTGTTTACACTTATAGAAAAGAGTTAGGGAAACAATTAGCTCTTGAAAACAAACTTACTGCTGATGTAATTGTACCAATACCAGATTCTGGTGTTTCAGCTGCAATAGGTTATTCTCAACAATCTCAAATCCCATTTGAGCTTGGAATAATTAGAAGCCATTATGTTGGTAGAACTTTTATAGAACCATCACAATCGATTAGACAATTTGGAGTAAAATTAAAACATAGTGTTAATAGATCATGTATAGAAAATAAAAAAGTAGTTCTAATTGATGACTCGATTGTAAGAGGCACGACAGCAAACAAAATTGTAAAAATGGTTTTTGAAGCAGGTGCAAAAGAAGTTCATCTTGGCATTTCTTGTCCTCCAATAAAATATCCAGATTTTTATGGAATAGATACGCCAAATTTTGATGAATTAATTGCTTCTAATAATGATGTAAATGTAATGACGAAATTAGTAGGAGCTACTTCTTTATTTTTTTTATCTCTAGATGGAACTTATAAAGCAATGGGATGTGAACAGAGAAATGCAAAATCTCCTCAGTTTACAGATCATTGTTTTACTGGAGATTATCCAGTAGACGTAACTGAATTTTTTAAAAAAAATGAAAACTAATAAAGATATTGCATTAATTACTGGCTCTACATCCGGTATAGGTAGAGAACTTGCACTTCAATTATCTCAGAAAAACATACATATTTTGTTAACTGGGAAAGATAAAAACAAACTAGAAAAAATTCATAAAGAAATTGAACGATACAAAGGTAGTTCCTCAATTTTAAAATTAGATCTAAAAGATCATGACGGAATAGATAGATTGGGTTTTGAAATATTTAAAAGATTTAAAAAATTAGACATTCTAATTTTGAACGCTGGTATTTTAGGAACTTTAGGTCCTCTTCATCATCAAAATGTAGACGAGTTCCAAGAGGTAATGGATGTAAATGTTATCGCCAACTTTAGATTAATAAGATCTCTCGACATTTTATTAAAATCCAAGAAATCTAAAACAACCGCCTTTGTTATTTCTTCTGGAGCGGCCAAAAATCCAAAAGCTTATTGGGGTGCATATGCCATCTCAAAATCAGCTCTTGAAAATATGGGGAAAATTTGGGCTGCAGAGAATTTAAAAACTAATTTAAAAATAAATATCATAAATCCTGGTGCTACAAGAACTAAAATGAGAGCTTTAGCAATGCCAGGAGAAGATCCTGATACCAACCCATCTGCAAAAGAAGTTGCGTCTAAAATCATATTATGTATTGATAATAAAAATCTAAAACATGGAGAGTTAATAAATATATAAATGATTATTTTTTTGAATAAGGGTTTACACTTTTTCTTAAAAAAATCTTTATTGGCATTCCCTGAAAACTGTAACTTTCTCTTAGAGAGTTTTCAATAAATCTGATATAACTTCTGGGAATTTTATCAGGAAATGCACAAAATAAAATAAATGTTGGTGATTTAGATTTTACCTGAGTAATATACTTTAAAGCATTTTTTTTTCCATTTACAAGAGGTGGTGGATTTTTTTCTATAATAAGCTTAAAAAATTTATTGAGTATATTTGTTTCAACTCTATTTCCAAATCTATTATGAACTTTAGATATTTCATCTAACAATTTTGTTACTCCATCACCTCTTAAAGCCGAAATAGTAATTAAATTTATCTGTTTAATTTGAGATAGAGATTTTTTTAATCTTGCTAAAATTTTTTTTCTTTTTTTAATTTTATCTTTTATTGTATCCCATTTATTAATAACAATAATAAGAGCTTTGCCGAATTCTAGTACCTTGTTTGATATTAATAGATCTTGTTTGTTAATATTATAATTAGCATCAATTAGAAGAATACAAATATCTGATCTTTTGATTTCATTAAAAGTATTACTAACACTATACTTTTCAATCAAATTGGTGATATTTGACTTTTTTCTTATACCAGCAGTATCAATTAAAACATATTCTTTTTTTTGATGTAAAAATTCTACTTCAATAGAGTCTCTTGTTTGACCAGACTTTTGACTAGCAATAAGTCTATTTTCCCCTAATATATGATTAATCAAAGTTGATTTTCCAGTATTTGGTTTTCCAATAAAACTAACTCTTATTAAATCATTACTAATTTCATTTTCATTATTTTTTTTTTCATCAAGTTTGAGTTTGATTACATCGTTAATTTTATAGTAGAGATTATTAAAACCAATTTTGTGTTCTGAGGATAAAAGCACAATATTACTAAATCCTAATTTTTTTTCTTCAATTAGGTAATGATTTTTTGATTTAATATCTATTTTATTTCCTATTAAAATAACTTCTTTCCCACTTTTTTTTAATAGCTTACTCAAACTAAAATCAATTGGTAATATGCCACTTGCCATATCTACTACAAAAAAAATAAAGTCACATTCTTTTATTGCCTCTTTAGTTTGAAACAAATAGTCATTTTCATTACTTTTTTCCTCAGTTTTATCAATACCAGCAGTATCTATAATTTTAAATTGTAAACCTGCAATATTCGCTATAGCAAACTGTCTATCTTGTGTAATTCCATAAAAATTACTTACAATAGCTTTTTTTTTACCAACCAATTTATTAAAAAGAGTTGATTTACCTACATTAGGTCTTCCAATTATTGCAAATGTAAACATTGTCGGTTATAAAATTTAATTATAAGAAGTAATTATACCATTTGAAAATAAAAATATAATTTGCTTTGTTAAAAATATAGCTGAACTAACATTACCATTTAATCTTTTCTTTAAAATAACTTTGCCATTATCTGGTTCTATTAAATACAAATTCTGATTATCATCCAACAATATCACCTTGTCACCAATTACATAAGGTCCATTAAAACTAATAAACTTTGTTTCTTCAAAAAAATATCCTGTTTTAAGTTCTGTTTGAAATTTAGTTTTCCACCTTACAAAACCATTTTCTCTATCTAAGGCATATAGTGTACCTGTGTTATCTATGTTAAAAATTGTTTTTCCTGAGGTTACAGGAGTATTTTTACTACCTATGGGTACTCTCCATTTCCTTATAAAAGATAAAGAATCATAAGCTGAAATATTTCCTGAATGTGAGTTAATGTATAAGTAAGGACTTTTAAAAATAGGATTAGCTATTATATCATTATTATCAAAAAATCTAATCTTTCTCTGATTTGAACCAAGAATATCACTAAAGACTAAATTCCCAGATTTAATGTTCAAAATATGAAATATACCGTTTGGACCAGGGTTTATTACATTATTTTTTACAATAATTGGTCGTGAGTTAGCGTACATTGATACTTTTGAGGAATTCAACTTATTTTTCCATAAAATATTTCCATTCTTTGTATTTAAATTAATCAAATTTCCATCAAAATCATTTATAAACAAATTATTATTTTTTATGCCAAATGATCCTCTTAATGGCATTTTAAGTTTTTTTGTCCAATTGATATTTTTGGTTTTTAAATCCAGTGAAATAATTTCGTTACTTCCATTATGCAAAAACAAAGAGTTTGATTTTTGAGAAATTACTGCTGAACCACTTCCTAAAAGCAGGTTTTCATTTGAACTTAAAACTTTTAATTTCCATTCTAAAGAACCATTTAAAATATTTAAGGAATATAAATATCCATAGGCATTTAAAATATATAGTTTTCCATCAAAAGCTACAGGTTCGGTTAATAATGGCAAGTTATCTGAAATTTCTTGTTCAGTATCAAAACTCCATTTTTTCTTAATAGGAAATTTAAAAAAAATATTTGATAGTGAGTGAAATTGATCTCCCCCCTTTTGTGTCCAAGAGCTATTATATATTTGTTGGTCTAATTGAGAAGTTTCTTCAAATGATCTTTTATTGACTTCAATTTTATCCTCTTTAAATTCAATTTTATTTCCGATTAATAAATTTTTATTTTCAGTTGAACAAGAAGCTACAAACAAAAAACTAACTAGAGCATAAATTTTAAAGAATCTAAACATAACTTAATAATTACAACTATTAATCTTTATAAATTTCTTTAATTATATCAAGACGGTTTCTTTGATTTATATTTAAATTTTTTTGTTTCATCAAATTCTCTAATTTCCTTGTTGCTAAAACTTTTTTTTGTTCATTAAAAAGATAAAGAATTTCTAATTCTGAACCTATTGACTGCAATTCATTTGGGCTAGTTAAAATTGGTTCTAATTTTTTAATTTTGTCAGATAAACTTAATTCAGTTGAATTTTTTGTAGAATAAAATATTGCTAAATTTTTATAAAAAGTATCTATTTCATCATTATTAATAATTAAATCATAAAACTCTTGCATCTTTTTTTCATCTTCTCTTTTTTTACTTATATCCGCTAAAGCAAACAAAGAAAGAGTTATCAAGCCAGTATCACCTTGAGATTTAATTTTAAGTAATTTTAACTCAGCTTCCTTTAATTTTTTGTTTTTAACATCATCTAAAGAATTTAGAAAAAGATTAACATTTTCAATAGCAATTTTATTATTTCGATACTCAAAAAATTTAAAGGCACCAATAAATAAAATCACAAAAGTTATGACAATGAAAATAAATTTATTATATTTTTTCCATAAATTTTTTAGTTGATCTTGTCTGAGTTCCTCAGTCACTTCATCAAAAATATCTGCCATGCTCAATTACCAAATTTTTATTTTATCATGCTTGATTATAATTTAAATATATAGCTTAATTAATCTTACTTATAAGTTTAAGGACAGAAATATGCAACTTTTAAAATTTAATAAAGTTACTAAACAAAAAAAACAAAAATCAAAATCTATCACTTTTTTTTCTAACATAGAACTCAAATCCATTTTACAATTATATAGTAAGCAAGTTGCAAAAGGAATAATTAAAGATTATGCTATAGATTATAATAATAAAATAGCAATCTTTTCGTTCTATAAACATTCATTTGATAAGCCCATTTTTCAAATTCAAAAAATTTTAACAAAAAAAAATAATTTTATGCCTAAATTTATTTTAAAATATAATCATCAAGAATTCGGAAACAGCTCATCATTAAATTTATTAATAAAAAAATTAGATAAAAAATTTGCCAGTTACAGGTTAAGAAATATAAGTTAGGGTTTAATATGCAAAGACAAACATTATCAAAAATTCAAAATTACTTGAGAAATATCTTCAAATCAAAAGAGATTAATGTCCAAGGTAGAGAAAACAAAAATGATTCTGCAGAAGTTTTATTAAATGATGAATTTATTGGTGTGATTTTTGAGGATAAAGACGATGGAGAAACTTGTTATCATTTCAATATGACAATTTTAGATATTGATATAGAAAACAAATAAGTTTATTTTTTTATTATACTTGAAAATTCTGAAATTATTTCATTCAAAATATTTAGATCAATTTTAAAAAAATAAACCAAATAAACTCCACCCAATAACAACATCGTCAAAAAAAATATTTTATTTTTACCTTTTTTTGCTCTCAGGTTTTCAGTTTTATTACTTTTAACATTCTCGGATTGCATTGATTGAAGACGGACAAGGGTTTCTAGCTTTTCAACTCTTTTTGTTAATTCTAGAATTACTTCTACAGATTGATTGAACTTAGAGGCTAACAACTTAAAAGCTTCCTCTTCTTTAGATTTCTTTACATTTAAGTCTTTTTTTGTATTCTCAGAATTTAGTGTTTTAGGTAAACCTACTTCTTTTTCTGCAATTGTTTTTATATCTTCATTATGAACTTTACTGGTATCAATGTTATTATCTTGTCTCATTTGCAAAATTCTATCTTTTAAGTCTTTACTTTCACTCATAATATATCCAAACTAGTTTAGTATTAATTTTAAATCATTATTAAACTTTAGGCCTTCACTTTTTAAAAGTTCTTTTTTCCTTTCAACTCCACCCTTTCCACTATAACCTCCTAATTTACCATCAGATCTTATTACTCTATGACAAGGTATAATTTCTAAGTATGGATTTTTACCACATGCATTTGCTACGGCCCTAGCACTTTTTGGTTGTCCAATATTTCTTGCTATATCTTGATAGGTTAAAACATTTCCAATCTCTATCTTACAAATTTCAGACCATACTCTCTTTTGAAAGTCAGTACCTTTGACATTTCTAATTGCTATAGCAAAATTTTTGCCATTTTTAAAAACTTCCATTTAATTACAATATAAATCAAAAATTTATTATGTATATTAATTTATTTCCACCAAATATCTGGCATTATTAAATCTGGATTTTTTTTGACATTTTTTTCATCTAAACGATGTGGTAGATTAAATGGGTTGTTTTCAGAAACATATTTTATTCTATCATTTCTAATAAATGTAATCTCTAAAACTCGAGGTACTGTAATATTTTCAACATTTACTTCCCCACAACAATTATTAGGATGACAATGAGCTATTGAAAAATACGTTCCTAGCTTATTAAAAATTGAAGTAATAACCTTTAAATAAAATTGTTCAAACAAGTTATTTAAACCATGAAACTCAATTATTATGGCTCTAAATCTTGATAAAGTTTCAATAGATGTTTCAATTAAAACCTCATATTCTGAACCTTCAATATCCATTTGGAGTATCATTTCTGATTCTTTTTTATCAACTGAGTTTTTAATCCAATTAGATAATGTTGTAGTATACTTATCATTATTGGAACCTAAATTTAAACATTTAAATTTAAATAAATTATTATTTAATGGAGGTTTTTTTATACTTCCATCAATCATGAAGGACTTGATCCCAAATTTTTCTGCTAAATCTTTTTCAAAATTAACAATTTCATTTATTCCAGGTGAAAAACAAAATTTAACATCTTTAAAATCATCTGGAATCAAATAACCACCATCACCCTTACTACCAATTCTAATTAATTTTGTAGAAACAATCATAGACTTAAATAAAGAGATGAAACTCAAAACTTCACTAATTTTAGCTTTTTTATCTATTGTCAAATCTCCAAAATTTAGTCTACCCAAATTTAATTGTTCGTAATACGAATGAACAACTTTCAATGCATTAAAAAATTCTTCTTTTTTCTTTTCGTTTAAAATATTTAGTGACATATCGAATAAATAAATAATTTTTAAGAACGAGTTTTTATCTCAATTTCAATAAACTTTAAGTCCTTATTACCAGAATTAATTACATTATGTTCTACTCCAGCTTTTTTGAAATATGAAACACCTTTTTTTAACCTCGATTTAACGTTATTACCAAATTTATCAACCAGTTGTAATTCTCCATCATTGATTGGTACAACTATATAATCCATTTCATGTTTATGAAATGTGGTTTCAGATCCTGGTGAAAAACTGTATTCTGTTACTATAACAGATTTATTGTCAATTTGAACTTTTGAAGTTGCAATTTTATTTTTAATTTTCATTTCTATTATTCTTAGTAAAACTTTAAAACTTTATCTGAAATTGTTTTGAAAAAAAATCTACAATAAAAACTAGAAGTAAAGTTAACACAAATGATATGAGAACAGTTATGTGAAAACCAAATTTTTTTAAAAGTATTGGAAACAAAATGAACATAGGAATTGTAGGTAACAAATATATCAAGGTATATGTCATATGATTAGAAATCTTATTTATAGAAACATTATCAAAATAAAACCAAAATAATACAAAAAATGTTGTCAAAGGCATTGCTGCTATTAAACCACCAAGCCTATCATTTATTTTACCAAACTCACTAATTAAAACAATAAATATTGCTGTTAAAAGAACTTTACAAATAATATATAACATTAAATTTAACTCTCAAAATTTATCCAGTTAAAATTTATTTTCATTTTATTTAGAAAATAAATTAAATCCACTACATTCATTTCTAATGTCGCATGATTTACTAAAGGATGAGCATATATTTTTGAGTAAGAATTTATATTTTTATCTAGGTAAAGCATTACATTATTTTTTAATCCATTAATCATTGAAAAAGGAGTAACTGCTCCTGGAAAGACGCCAAGATTTTCCATAAGTCTTTCAGATGAACCGAAAGACAGCCTTCCTGAACACAAAACATCTTTCAACACTTTAAGGTCAATTTTTTGATCTTGTTCAGCAACTATTAAAAAATTTTTCTTCTTATGGTCTCTTAAATATAAGTTTTTTATATGAACAAAATCTTTATTTGAGCTTAACAACTCCTTTTGAACAATCTTAGATTCTTCAACTGTATTTAGTGGTTTATGAAAATAACATTTATATTTTAATTTAAAATTATCAAGCAATTTGTATAGTTCATCAGGCGATGTTGGTAATTTTTTTTCAATAATTTTTAGTTCTTCAATTGTATTAACATTTTCATTATTCATTTTAAAAAAGACCCTCTACATCACCATGCTTATTAATTGTAATATTTTCAGCACTTGGAACCTTAGGTAGACCAGGCATGGTCATTATTTCACCACAAAAAACAACTATGAATCCTGCACCGGCGCATAGTTTTACATCAGTTATTGGTGTTGAATGTCCAGATGGCGATCCCCTTCGATTAGGATCTGTTGTAAAGCTATATTGTGTCTTTGCCATACATATTGGAAAGGAACCATATCCTTCTTTTTCCCAATGTTTTAGTTTTTCTCTTATAGTTGTGTTTGCAATAACCTCATCAGCTCTATATATTTTTTTTGCAATAGTTTCTATTTTTTCAAATAATGAATTTTCGTCATTATAAAGATAACGAAAATCATTTTTACCTTCATCAGCAATCTGAGAAACTCGTTCAGCTAAAGGAACAATGCCTTTTGAACCTTGTGCCCAATGTTTGCATACAAATACTTCTGAACTTTTATTTGAAACAAAGTTTTTAATAACATTAATTTCAGCATCAGTATCTTTAATAAAATGATTTAGAGCTACAACTACAGGCACACCAAAAGATTGTAAATTCTCTATATGCCAACCTAAATTACTACAACCTGCTTTTACTGCATTAATATTTTCCATCTCAAGATCATTTTTTTTCACTCCTCCATTCATTTTCATTGCTCTTACAGTTGCAACTAGAACTATAACAGAAGGATATAAATTAGCTTTTCTACATTTTATATTCATAAATTTTTCGGCTCCAAGATCTGCCCCAAAACCAGCCTCTGTTACTACATAATCAGAAATTTTTAATGCAGTATTTGTTGCTATAATCGAATTGCAACCATGAGCAATATTAGCGAATGGTCCTCCATGTACAAAAGCAGGGTTGTTTTCTAACGTTTGAACTAGATTTGGAAGAATTGCGTCTTTCAACAAAACTGTCATCGCACCATCAGCTTTAATATCTCTACAGTAGACTGGACTCTTGTCACTTCTATAAGCAACTATTATATCTCCTAATCTTCTTTGTAAGTCTTGCAAATCGTTTGCTAAACATAAGATAGCCATCACCTCTGAGGCTACAGTAATATCGTATCCTGTTTGTTTAGGTACTCCATTTGAAACTCCTCCTAAACTAGTAACTATATCACGAAGAGCTCTATCATTCATATCTACAACTCTTCTCCAAACAACTCTTCTTAAGTCTATTTTTTCCTTATTACCCCAATATATATGATTATCAATCATAGCCGATAGTAAATTGTGAGCACTTGTAATGGCGTGAAAATCTCCTGTAAAATGAAGATTCATATCTTCCATTGGTATTACTTGAGATAAACCACCACCAGCAGCTCCGCCTTTCATACCAAAACATGGTCCAAGGGAAGCTTCACGAATACAAACCGAGGTTTTTTTACCCAGTGCATTAAGTCCATCTCCAAGCCCAACTGTAGTTGTAGTTTTCCCTTCACCTGCTGGAGTAGGATTAATCGCTGTTACTAGAATTAATTTTCCATTTTTATTTTTCTGAACAGATTTTATGAATTTTTCGCTAATTTTAGCTTTATCATTTCCATACGGAAGCAAATGCTCTTCCTTTAAACCAAGTTTGCTTCCTACTTTTTGAATAGAAATAGTTTTTGCTTTTCTTGCGATTTCAATGTCTGATTTTAACATAAAAATTATAATATAAGTTCTAAAAGTTTAACATCTCTTACAACGTCTTTTTTTAAATATTATATCCAATTCACTCTCATTTTCAGAAATATAATCTAGAATTACTCTAAAGGCTTTTGACTGATTTTTTAATTTATATTTTTTGACAATATCTTTAATTAAAGGAATCGTATCTGAGTTTAGCTCAATTAGTGTATCTACTTTTTGATTTGACATTTTTTAAACCTATTTAATGAATTAAATATTTGAAGTATTAAAGTTTAATTATTATTTAAGTTTTCTCATTAAAGGTAAACTTTGTCTAGATTTTTTGATTAATTGTATGAAATAAAAGTTTTATTGTTTTTTGTTTTAGTTTGTTTCATGAATGATTGTGGAAATGACATTTTGCTTATAATTTCTGACACCAAAATTGGTACATGCCAGCGAAAGAGTCTGGATTAACCTCTTCAAACTGATGCCATAATGCTAAGTCACATATATTTGATCCTTGACCATGAAGTCTTCTAAACTCTTCAACAATCTCCTGGCCCTCAAATCCACAAAACTTCAATCTCAACTTATCTAGGAGGTCTTGAATCTGTGGGATAGTAAAGTTATGCTCTTGCTCATGAAATATTAAATCTCTTAATGAACTGAGAGTATAAAAATCTCTTGACTTAGTTAATTTGTAAACATTCTTGTTTTGAGATTTAATTAATTTTCTCCTAAAGTTCCTTATATCTGCTTTAGACAACCCTATTTCAAGTGCTGAAATTTTTTGTCGAACTTTTATAATATGCCGTCTAGCCAATTTGCTATATAGCCCTATCTTCATTAACCCACCAGAATTCAATAGCTCTCTAAGAACTCTCCATCCAACTATTGGTTCTTTCATATGATGAAGAACACCTGTACTTTCTATAATATCAAATTTTTTATTAAGCTGATTAAGGCTCAAAATGTCTGCCTGTAAATATTGTAAGTTACAGATACCAAGCTCAGTTGTTTTTCTCTGAGCGTAAGTCAAACTAGCGAGACTTATATCTACCGCTCTTACTTGACAATTAGAAAAACGAGAGGCTGTTTCTATCGAATGTTGTCCAGTACCACAACCTGCGATAAGTATCGAGGGTGAAGAAACATCTTTAATTTTGTCAGAATAAAGATTTAAATTGATACTATTACAAACTTCAGCAACTGAGTATTTTTTTGTGGGAATTGTAAGATTTACCCAACGAGGATATGGGTTTTCTTCGTATTGCTCCCTAACTTTTCGAGAAATATCATCGGATATATCCCCTAATACCGGTATAGTTTCAACAATTTCTCTCTCTTTAAGTGGCTCGTCAATCAGGCGTGTCTTTATCTCTTCATCTAGATGGTCTAATCTTTTACACCAATCGAATTCATACAAAGGACGGTAAGAAGCAAGGCATAATATCTTTGATAGTTCTAGTTGTTCTGATTGAATGATTCTTTCCTTAATATCAATCTCCAATTCCTTAACCAAATCAGTTTCACTATCACTCTCAAAGTAAACATATTCATTAATAAAACAATGAAGACACAATGAGGATAAAAAGTAAATAAGCTCAGGAAAGTTTTTAACTTGTTTTATTTCCTTAAGAAATACTTTACGTAATTTAACTAAAACAGCTTCTAATTGTAGGTCAGGAATTGGGCATATACGCATTAAATGATGCAGAAGTGGGAGTTTATTAAGATCTTTAATAATTGACGTGGCCTCTGCAAGACTTAAAACAATATTTTTCTTATCAAGTAAATCCTTTATTAAAGGGTCATGCTTTAATAAACTTATAATAGGTCCAGCAAGATCCTTGGGACGAAAGAAATTCTTTTTTTTGAGGATATTATAAAATATTGGATATAGCTTAGGTTTAGATGAGTTAAACCTGACATTTTTTACTGCCAAACTAAAGTTTATAATAATTTCTTTGGAGTTTGGTTTTAAAGTAACTGCTTCTGCATAAGCTGAAATACCAGCTTCAAATCTTCCCAATTCCATGAGTATACCACCCAAGTTATTATAGGCTTCGACATAGTCAGATTTTAAAGCTATAGCATTGTTATAACTTTTCCTTGCTGCTTCTAGTCTACCCAATTCTTTGAGAGTGCTACCCAAGTTGTTATGAGCTTCAGCATAATCAGGTTTTAAAATAATAGCTTTGTTATAACTTTCCTCCGCCTCTTCTAATCTGTTAAGTTCTTTAAGCGTGTTACCTAAGTTACTGTATGCTTCTGCGTAATCAGGTTTGAATTTGATCGCCTGCTTATATTTCCTCTCAGCATCATCTAATATACCTAGCTTGTTAAGAGCAACACCCAAATTGTTGTGGGCTTCAGCATAGTCAGGTTTCAAAGCTATAGCTTTGTTATAACTTTCTCTAGCTTCTTCAAGCCTATTTAATTCTTGGAGAGTATTGCCTAAACTGAAGAATGAATTGGCATCATTAGGATTAATATCAGTTACTTTCATCCAAACAGTTCGTGCCTCAGCCAATCTATCTGTTTTGTTTAGTACTGACCCAAGTATCTTCAAACTTATATTATCAAGTGGAAATTGTTTTGAAAGAGAAAGTGCTAATTTTTCAGCTTTATCAAATCTTCCATTTTCAAAATACTCTAATAGAGTATTGAGTTGTTCTCGGGATGGAGTAATTCCTGATGTCTTCATGTTTTAATTATCATAAATTAAGAGTAAAAAGAAAAACAATATTTTCTCTCATTTAATTACCCAAACCTTATAATTAAATTTTAATATTATCTTTTTTACAGCTAGTAGTTTTTGATATTAGTGTTCATTATGAGCAGCAGTTATCTTTCGCAACACAACATCCGTCTCTACAACAAGAACTACTGCAATCACCAGTATTGCAACCATCACTACAACAACCATCTGCACAACAACTGTCTTTACAACAAGTCTCTAGATTTTCCATCTGTTCGGTCATTATGGAACTCCATACAATTTTAATAAGTAAATAATTAGCAATTTTTAAACCAATTATCAATCTTTACTAATAATAATATTATAAATTTAATTCTTTAATCTACTTATGTATTAAATTTTTATTCACCCCCACTCAACAATCCAAACCTTGTAAACCATTGTTTACATTGAATTTTTCAAAAGTTTGAAACTACTTTGAAACTTGTTAAGGAAATTGTATCTTCCCATTTTTATCTACGTTACAAGAGTTTATTTCATCCGTAAATCTCGTGTCGTTTCTCATTCTTTTTAAATGAGAAAAAACACAGTGTTTACCAGTCCATTTGTTGTAAATAATAGAAGACCTATCATTTAAATTTACAATCTCTATTCTGTTTATCCAAACATAATGAAAAGAAATTAACAAAGAACCCAAAACTATACTTAAGGACAATAACTTCATTATGCTTCTAACTCATTGTTTTTATTCATTTTTTAATCACTCCCACTCGATTGTACCAGGAGGTTTTGTTGTAAGGTCATAAGTAACTCTATTTATACCTTTTACCTCATTTACAATCTTTGTAGCTGTCTCCATCAAAAAATCATGATCAAATTTATAAGTCTCTGCTGTCATTCCATCTATTGAGGTTACCGCTCTCAAGCAACAAACATTTTCATACGTTCTATTATCACCCATTACACCCACCGTTTTGACAGGCAATATAGTTGCAAAAGCTTGCCAAATTTTATCATAAAGATTATATTTTTTAAGTTGAGAAACAAAAATATTATCAACCTTTCTTAAAATTTTTATTTTCTTTTCTGATACAACACCTAAACATCTTATAGAAAGACCTGGTCCTGGAAATGGATGTCGATTTATAAAATCTTTAGAAATTCCTAATTCTTTCCCTAAATTTCTAACTTCATCTTTAAATAATTGTCTAAGGGGTTCTATAAGTTTTAGATCCATCTTTTTTGGCAAACCTCCAACATTATGATGTGATTTAATAGTTACTGATGGACCTCCAGAAAAACTTACACTTTCTATTACATCTGGATATAATGTTCCTTGAGCCAAAAATTTAACATTTCCTATTTTTTTGGCTTCACTTTCAAAGATTTTAATAAATAAATTGCCAATAATTTTTCTTTTTCTTTCTGGATTTTTGACACCTTTTAGTTTTTTAAAAAATATTTTTGAAGCATTCACAACTACTAATTTTATATCAAATGATTCTTTGAACATTTTTTTTATTTCATTCGTCTCATTTTCTCGCATTAAACCATGGTCAACGTATATACACGTTAAATTTTTACTAATAGCTTTATGGATTAAAATAGCAGTAACAGCGCTATCAACACCACCTGATAGTGCACATATTACTTTTTCATTTTTAACTTCAGACTTTATACTATCTATTGATTTTCTTGCATAAGAACTCATTGTCCAATTTTTGTCTACACCAGCAATGTTTACAAAATTTTCAAATATTTTTTTTCCATTTGTTGTGTGAAATACTTCAGGATGAAATTGTACACCATAGAGTAATTTTAAATCATCAGCTATAATTGCGTTTGGAGAGATTTTAGAGCTTGCAATAATCTTAAATCCTTCTGGTAATTTTGAGACAATATCACCGTGGGACATCCAAACTTGTTCTTTTTTATTTTTAAAGAAACCTTTTATAATTGGAGATTCATTTGTTTTAGAAATTAATGTTTTTCCAAATTCAGATGAATTACTATTACTAGATACCTCTCCATTCATCATAGACGTCATGAGCTGTTGTCCATAACAAATTCCTAAAACAGGAATTCCTCTTTTTAAAATATTAAATGATAATTTTGGATGATAATTAGATATTACACTTGATGGTCCACCCGATAATATTATACCTGCAGGGTTGTTTGATTTAAATTGCTTTTTAGTAATTTTTTGAAATGGCATAATTTCACAATACACTTTTAATTCTCTCAATCTTCTTGCAATTAGTTGAGTAACTTGACTTCCAAAATCAATGATCAAAATATATTTTTCTGGTTTACTTTTTTTCATCGGTATTGTTAAGAAGGTCTATAATTTGGTGCTTCTCGTGTTATCAAAACATCATGAACATGACTCTCTTTTAATCCTGAATTAGTAATTTTTCTGAATTTACAATTTTTTTGCATGTTTACAATATTGCGATTCCCTGTATACCCCATAGCTGATTTCAATCCCCCAGCCAATTGATAAAACACATTTTCTAGAGGACCTTTGTAAGGAACTTGACCCTCTATCCCTTCTGGAACTAATTTTAAATGCTCAATTTCTTCTTGAAAGTATCGATCAGCTGAACCTCTAGCCATTGCTCCAAGTGAACCCATTCCTCTATATGATTTATAAGATCTACCTTGATATAAAAAAACTTCACCTGGGGATTCATCAGTTCCAGCAAATAATGAACCAATCATAACAGCACTTGCACCGGCAGCTATAGCCTTTGCTATGTCTCCAGAATATTTAATACCACCATCTGAAATCAAATTGACTTTATTTTTTTTTGCTACTTTAACACACTCCATAATTGCTGATAATTGTGGTAAACCTACCCCAGCTATCATACGTGTTGTACAAATTGATCCTGGTCCAATACCTATTTTTATTGAAGTGGCACCTACATCAATAAGAGCTTTTACAGCTTCCGGAGTCGCTACATTTCCAGCTAAAATACTTTTATTACTATATTTTTTTGAGATATATTTTATGCTTTCTAATACTTTACTATTATGCCCATGAGCCGTATCAACTACTAACAAATCAACACCAGATTCTATTAATGCTTCAGATCTTTTCAAACCCTCCTTACCAACTCCAGTTGCTGCGCCTACAAGTAAACGTCCATGTTTATCTTTAGTCGACAATGGAAATTTTTCAGATTTTTCTATATCCTTGACTGTTATTAATCCAATACATTTTTCATTATTATCTACAACAACTAATTTTTCAATTCTATGCAAATGAAGAAGACGTTTTGCTTCTTCAGGTTTAATATTTTTTTTTACTGTGACTACTTTTTTAGTCATGAAATTTTTTACTTTTTCATTTTTGTTCTCTGCAAACCTTATGTCTCTATTTGTAAGGATTCCCTCTATTTTACTGCTAAAATTGTTAACAACTGGAATACCGCTTATTTGATGGTTTTTCATTAATTCAAATGCTTCACCTATAAGTTTTTCTGGGGTTATGGTTATTGGGTCAATAACCATTCCAGACTCATATTTTTTTACTTTTTTAACTTGTTCAACTTGACTCTTTATTGAGAAATTTTTGTGAATTACCCCTAGACCACCTAATTGTGCCATTGCTATAGCTAATTTATGTTCTGTAACAGTGTCCATAGCTGCAGAAATTAGAGGTATATTTAATTTTATTGAGCCATCAATTTTAGTTTCTAAATTCGCTTCATTAGGACCAATAGAACTTTTTGCTGGTTGTAATAAAACATCATCAAAGGTAAGTGCTTCTTCTATCATTAGAACTTTCTAATTAAATTATCATCTTTATTATATAAACTTAATATCCGATCTAAAGCTTTAAATCTATACAAATTGTATAACTTTCAACTGATTCAGATCTACTGGCTAAAGGTTTAACATTTTTTACATATGAAAAATTTTTTTTCATAGTTTCTAAAATAGTTTTTTCCGAACCACCCCTGAATGTTTTTACTAAAAAAACCCCACCTTTATTTAAATGATTTATAGCAAATCTGAGAGCTATTTCAGTTAGTTGAGTTGTTCTGAGGTGATCAGTCTGCTTATGACCTGTTGTATTTGCGGCCATATCCGACAAAATTATATCTGGTTTTTTGTCTATCAAATTTAATATTTTTTTTTCAGTATCTTCTTCATTAATATCACCAACTATTGTTTTGGTTCCGTAGATATTTGATACTGGTAACAAGTCAACACCAACAACACTTATATTTTTTTCGGATGAGTAAACTTTTTTAGCTGCCACCTGTAACCATCCACCTGGTGCACAACCTAAGTCAATTACAATTTTTCCTGGTTTTAAAAAATTAAACTTTTTATCTATTTGTAATAGTTTAAATGCAGCCCTTGATTTATATCCAAGTCTATTTGCTTCTATTACGTAAGGGTCATTGACTTGTCTTTTAATCCAATTAGTACTAGAAAGCTTTCTATTTTTATTTTTTTTTAATTTTTGCTTTTTTCCTTTGTTAGAAGGATTTAACTCATTATTCGGTTTTTTTTGCATAAATTAAACAGTTTCGTTGAAACAACTCCATGTTCCCTTATGACATGCAACTCCTGTTTGTTCAACAACAGCTAGGAGGGTATCTTTATCACAGTCAGGAATTAACATTTTAAGTTTTTGAAAATTTCCACTACTCTCTCCTTTTTCCCAAAGTTCATTTCTACTTCTTGAAAAATATGTTACTTTGTGAAGTCTAATTGTTCTTTCGATTGCCATTTTATTCATCCATGCCATCATCAAAACATCCTTAGTTTTGAAACATTGAGTGATGACAGGTATAAGACCTTTTTCGTTAAATTGAAGATTTTCTATTTCACTAATTTTCATAATTTCTTTCATTACATTCACCTCTGAAAATTAAATTATTTTAATCAATTTTATTTTTTTTATAATATTTGAAAAATCTAGACCAATGCCCATCATAGAAGGTACTACTATAAGAACTAAAACAGCGGTTACACCTAATCCAAAAACAATTGTCGCAGCCATAGGTATTAAAAACTGAGCTTGCAATGATTTTTCAAACATTAAAGTTGTCAAACCACCCATCGTGGTCAGTGATGTTAAAACTACTGGTCTCAGTCTATTTGTAACACCTGAAATTACAGCATTTTGAAAAACTGATGAATAATTATCATTTGCTAAACGTAATTCCTCAAAACGTCTTTCAATCGTAGCAACAAGGATGATTGAATTATTTACAACAATGCCTGCCAAAGCTAACAGTGCAAACATAGACAAAATAGACATGGTTAAATTTAAAAAATAATGACCAAAAACAGCTCCAATGAATGAGAGTGGAATCATTATCATAATACTTACAGGTCTCAACCAAGATTTAAATATCCACGCTAAAACAATATAAATAATCATTAAACCGATTAGTGCTCCAATTTTCATGTCTGCAAATGTTTCTTTTTGCTCAAGGTCTCTTCCAGCAAATCTATATGATAAATTAAATTTCTTTGCAATCTTATCTATTCCTTGTTTTTGAAGAAATTCTCTGGCTTGGGAAGTATTCATTATTTCTGAATTCAAATCACCCGTTATAGTAACTTCCCTAAACCCATCCTGTCTTGATATTGAAGAATAAGGAGATTTCTCAATAATTGAGGCAACTTGAGCCAAAACAACACTTTTGTTTTCTGGTGACACTACTCTTAGATTATAAATCATATTATTTTTTAGTTCTTCCTGTAATAATTTAATTTTAACTGATACTTCTTCATCACCTCTCGAAAACCTTGTAATCTCCTCTCCATTAATTGCTGCTCTGACCTGCATACCTAAATTATTTACAGAAAAACCTAGTGCTTGACCTTTATTATTAATTTTTAAAACTTTTTCTTTTATACCTATTTCAAAATTATCATCTAGTGAACTTACTCCTGGGATAGTTCTTGATAAATTTATTAATTCATCAGACCCATTTTTTAGATTGTCTAAATTATTACCACGTAGCCTTACATCTAAATCTCTTCCTGGAGGACCACCCCTTGGTGCTCTTATATTAAGCTTATCAAGACCAGAGGCTTTGTTGACATTCTTATTCCAAACCTTAATAAATTGCTTTGTTCTTACAGTTCTTTGATCAGCAGTTATCAATTCAACTACCATAGAACCTATTAAATAACTTCCTCTTTTACTAGAATCTTTATCCGGTCTAAATGACCCTTTATCTGCAAATGTTGACATGCTGAAATTAACTAGATTTGGATGTTCTGAAAAGTGTTCTCTTGTTTTTTTTAATCCTTCTTCTAAATTGTTAATCATCTCAAAAGTCTGATTTCTATTAGAACCAGGCAACATTTCAAAATTAGCAATAATTAGATCTGACTCTGGTGTTGGAAAAAAACTAAAAAGAACTCTATTGCCTTTCATCATTCCAATAGAAATCAAGAACAAACCAAAGGCAAATACCATTGTAACATACCGAAATTTATAGCAGAGTGTTATAAAAGATTTAAATGTACCTTCTTTAAAAGAATCAAAACTTTTATCAAACCAACTTCGAAACCTTCCTGGAGAATATTTTTTTTTGTCGTAATGAGATAAATGAGCTGGCAAAACTAAAAAACATTCGATAAGACTTGCTACCAAAACTGCACATATTACCAGAGGAATAGCGGAAATAATTTGACCAATTACTCCCTTTATCATGAACAATGGTAAAAAGGCACCAACAGTAGTTAACATTGCACAGATAACAGGTAAAGACATCCTGGTAGCAGCTACAATCGGAGCATCAACATTATTTAATTTTCTAACAGTTTTTAAATAAGCTGAATGCTCTCCAACAACAATAGCATCGTCTACCACTATACCTAATGCCATAATCAATCCAAATAAAGATATCATATTGATAGACTGACCTGATAAAAACATCACACCAAAGGTAGCTAAAAAAGCTATTGGTATCCCTAAAGCCACCCAAATAGCTGTTCTCCAAGCTAAAAACAAAAAAAGAACAGCCAATACTAAAATCAATCCTGTAGCACCATTTTTTACTAATAGACCAATTCTATCTTCAATTAATTCAGATGCTGAATTATATGTCTCAATCTTTAAATTTTTAGACATTCCTTCTTTAAATTGAGAAAGTATTTTTTTTACGCTTTTAGAAGTTTCTAATGCATCATTTGTTTTACTTCTCATCACATGAAGTTCAACAGCTGGTTTGCTATCAACAAATTTTAATATACTCGTATCATCAAATTGCTCTGTAACTTTTGCAATATCTTTTAAAATAATTCGTCCACCGTCTATAAAGTTTTTGATTTCTAAATTATCAAATGTTTTAACTAATCTTTTTTCACCTTCAGTTCTCACTCTTAGTGATCCATTCGCAAAAGCTCCTCCTGGTATATCTATTGATTGTTCTTTTATTAATTTAGATATTTCGTTTATAGGCATATTTAATTTAGAAATTTCTCCTTGAGAAACCTCAATTAATATTTCCTCATCAGGCAACCCTATAAGAACAACTTTATCAACTCCTGATTTTAGTAGTTTTTCTTTAAGATCCTTTGAAACTTTTCTTAATTCAGATAAACTTACATTTCCTGATAAAACAACTCTAGTTATTGTATCATAAAACTCAGCGAGAGAAATTTTTGGTTTTTTAGCATTTTGTGGGAAATCCAACCTGGAAACAGCAGTTTCAACATCTTGCATAGATTTTTGCATATCTTTTCCAAAATTAAATTCAACAACAGAGTAACCAATCCCTTCTATAGATTTGGAGAATACTTTTTTTACTCCTGATATAGGTCTTAATTCTGGTTCTAATATTGAAATAATATTTCTGTCTATTTCTTCAGCCGTAGCTCCAGGCCATTCTACAGAAACAGAAATATTTTCAATATCAAAGTTAGGAAAAAATTGCCTATTTAATTTATCAATTGATAATAACCCACAAATGCACATCAAAATCATTATTATGTTTGCGGCGGTTTTATGCTTTACAAAAAAGCCTAAAAAGTTAGATTGGGGAAATTTGGTCAAAGAATATCTCTCAATTTAGTTACAATTTTAAAAAATTTTAATTTTTTTACCTTCAATATCTGAAGAAAATCTATTAATTATTACATTTTTTTGATTAAGCATTAAATCGTCAATAAGAAAGTAATCTTGTCCTTTAAATAAAAGGTTAACTTTTATTTTTTTAGAAAAACCATTATTTTCTATAAAGATATACTGATTTTGAAATAGAGCTGAATCAGGTATTTTGATTACAGATACAAATGTGTCAATAGGATAAATGACTTTTACAAAACTTCCAGGAGGAATACTTACAAATTTTTGATTTTCTATGACAGCATAAATTTTACCGCCGCCATCTTTTTCTCTTATAATACCCTCATCTCTTATTATTTTTGCTTTTATTTTTACTAATTCCTTACCATTACTCTCCCAATAGACTGTTACTAACTTTCCTATCAAAGTTTTTGCTTTACTATATATTGATGATGGAACAATAAACTCTACTTCTAAATTTTCTACAGACTGAATTTTAGAAATTATTTCAGAACTGGATACAAATTGTCCTAAACTTACATTAACATCAGTTATTAAACCTTCAAATTTAGCTTTTAAGTCTGTATCAATAAGGTCTTTTTTTGCTTGCTGTAAATAAATTTTAGTTCTATTCAATTCTAATTTATTTTGTGAAATTTTTATTAATTCATCGTCATATTTTGATGGGCTAATAACTTTTTTATCTAACATTACCTTATTTCTTTTAAGTTGTTTTTTTCTAATCGATAATTGTTTTTCTAATTCCACATAATCTGATGAAAGTCTTTTTACTTCTAACAAGTACTTAGTTTTATCCAATTTTGCTAAGGTTTCTCCTTTTTGAACAATTGTACCATCCAAAAATTTATTTGATAAATATTCTATTTTTCCAGAGACACCAAAACTTAATGTTCCAGATCTTTGTGAGTTTACTTTTCCAAAAGCATTCAAAAATGGTGTTACATTTTGTATTTCTGCCCTTACAACATTTACATTAATATAATTCTCTTGCTGATTTTTTGCTTTAGGCATTGGTTTTGTAGAAACCAAAAAATTAAAAACAAAAAAACTTAGAAATAAAATTAAGAAAAAAAGAATTATTTTTATAAAATTATTTTTTATCCATCTAATCATTGTTTACTAATAAAACCCAATTTACTTAATTCTACATTATTCTCATCTGAAAAATTATCATCATCAATATCTGGAGGAACGTCTGACTTTTGATAATATCTCCAACCTTGAAATGGTTTCATACTCACTGGTCTAACTCTAATTAACTTATTTTGAAGAACAATTCCAGCTGATTTTTTGCCATCTTCCAAAACAAAACTTTTGATTTCTAAAATTTTTTGTCTGACAAAAACTTTTCTGTTGATGATCCAATACAAAGATCCACCTTCAATTAACTCATCAACTCGTTTTGGTTTATTCCTCGTAAAATTTATTATTTCTCCATAAGTATCAAATATGAAACTTTGTCTGTCTTTCAAATTTTCTATTGAACTTATACCTACTGCTAATTTTTTTAAGTGAACTGTCATACTTAATTATAAAATAACCCAAGCGGCTAAGCCAAGAAAAGTAAAAAAACCAATTACATCAGTTACAGTTGTTAAGAAAACGGAACTTGAAATAGCAGGATCAATTTTATATTTCTCAAGCGTTAGAGGAATTAAAGTTCCAAGTATTCCAGCAATTAATAAATTAGTTATCATTGCCACACCCATTATTAATGCTATTTGAATATCGTTAAACCAGATAAATGCTAATAAACTTGATAGAAATGCAAATAAAATTCCATTCAGCATCCCAACCCAAGTTTCCCTTAAAACAAATTTTTGTAAATTTACATAATTTAACTGTCTTGTTGCAATTGCTCTTACAGCTACTGTAACAGTTTGTGTTCCAGCATTACCCCCCATAGAAGCAACAATTGGCATCAAAACAGCCAGTGCAACTATTTTTTCAATTTCATTCTGAAATAAACTAATTACTGATGATGCGATTATTGCTGTTATCAAATTTATAATAAGCCAAGAAAATCTTCCTTTCATAGTCTCAAAAATAGAAGCACGAATTGAACCGTGTCTAACACCACCTAAACCAAATATATCCTCTTCAGCCTCCTCAGTAATAACATCAACTATATCATCCACAATAATTACACCTAGTACTCTTTTTTCATCATCTACAACAGGTATATTTACTAAACCATATTGTTGGAAAAGGAGTGAAACTTCCTCTTGATCTGTATTAACATTTACAGACTTAAACTCAAACTGCATAATATCTTTTAATCTAGTAGAACGATTATTTGATAATAATTTAGCCAATGAAAGTTCACCAAGCAACCTTTGAGCAGGGTCAGTAATAAAGACTGAGTAAAAGTTTTTTTCTTCTTCATAAAAAGTTGTTCTCATGTGATCAATAGTTTGTCCAACTGTCCAATATTCTGGAAATGATAAAAAATCCCTTTGCATTAGCCTACCAGCAGAATGTTCTGGAAATGAGAAGGCTTCTTCAACCAGCATTCTTTCTGTTTTAGGTAACTTTTTGATGACTATACTTCTATCACTTTCATTAAGTTCTTCTAAAATTTCTACCGCATCATCTGTTTTTAATTCAGGCAAAGCTCTTATAAGTGCTGAGGTTCCAATTTTTTTTATAACTTCATTTTTAACCTCATCATCCAGAAAAACCAAAGTTTCTGGTTCTAACTTTTTCCCTAATAAATTAAGACACAAGTTCAAATTGTTTTTCGATAACCTTTCCAGCATATCTGCTTGATCAGCAGGGTGCAAAAGTTGGAATAATGATATTAGTCTCTTTTTTTTGCCTTTCTCAATAGAAAGAATAATTTCTTTTTCAACTTCTATAGTTAAGCCAAATAAACTTTTAAAGCCTTCTTTTTCAAAGGCTTTATCTTTTGAAATATTAATTAAGTCATTTTCAATAGACATTTAGCTCTCCAAAGTTCAAGCATCATAAATTAATTAAATTTATTGAAAATATATGTACTAAAAAGTTGTCCTAAATAAGTCCAATTAACTTGTTTTATCAATTTCAGCAAAAACCTCTCTTGCCAATCTCATGGAATCAATCCCTGCTGGAGCGCCACAATAAACTGTAACTTGCAAAAAAATATCTCTAATTTGATTTTTGGTTAACCCATTATTTAATGCACCTTTTATGTGTAATTTTAGTTCGTGAGGACGATTTAATGCAGCTATCATCCCTAAGTTAATCATTGACCTTTCTTTATCAGTTATACTTTCTTTATTCCAAACCTCTCCCCAAGCATATTCGGTAATTAATTTTTGTAAATCGGCACCAAAATCATCAGCTGTTTTAAGCGCTTTATCCACATATTCATCACCTAATACTTTTCTTCTTTTTGCAATTCCTCTTTCAAACATCTCACTTGACATAATCATTCTCCTAATAAAGTTCTTTAATAATTAAGTTTATTCCACAAACAAACAATGCTGCATGTGTAAAATGATAGAATAACTTATCACTCATTTTTTTGTTAAGCCATTTTCCAAAAAAGATTCCTATCGGTACTATAGGTAACATTAAAATGCTAAACGCTATAGTTTTAATAGATAATATATTTAAATTAAAAAATAATGGAAGTTTCATGAAATTAATAAAACAAAAATAAAAGCTCATTGTTGCAACAAACTTTTCTCTATCTAATTTTAATGGCAATAAAAAAATCTGAGCTGGTATTCCACCTGTTAATGCAACAAAACTTGAGAAACCAGATAGAGAACACCACCCCAATCCTTTTTTAATTTCTAATTTTATCTTAATAGATTTTGAATTTTTCATGTTTTGTAAAAATAAATTTTTGTAATACCTAAATGAGGTTATTATTGCCAAAGTTGCTATAATTATAACTATTGTTGTGTCATTAAAATAATCAAAAACTAACCAACCAACTATCTGACCAATTATTCCACCCATACACATGATAAATAATATTTTATACACAGGAAATTTTCTCCAAACATATACTACCCAAATATCTGTAAGAATAATTAAAGGAAGAAAAACAGCTAACACGAATTTAGCAGGCATTATAAAGAGCATAATTGGGACACCTAAACCTCCTAAACTCCCTCCAAATCCAGATTTAGAAATAGAAACAACTAAAACTGATAAAAATGCAATAAAGTAAAAAAAAGAAGAATAATGAAAACCAGAGTATATAGTTATCAGTTCATTTAAAAAGTTTTGCATTAATGATTTAATTACATATATTATTCTAAATTTAAAGAATTCATTTTTAATCGATTTTTTTTGACGTTATAAATATGACCATTAGACCTATCAAAAATTTATCTTTATCTCAACCGACATTAGAAGGTGCTGGTGTTAAACTTAATAGAGCTTTTGGATTTGGAGATACAGAACTATCTGACCCTTTTCTTTTACTTGATGATTTTAGGAATGATATTGCTGATGACTATAAAAAGGGTTTTCCTTGGCACCCACACAGAGGTATAGAAACAATAACTTATATACTAAAAGGAACTGTTGAACATTCAGATAGTCTAGGAAATATTGGTAACCTAAATTCAGGTGATGTACAATGGATGACAGCTGGATCAGGTATCCTTCATCAAGAAATGCCAAAAGGCAATGAAAAAGGGGAAATGCATGGTTTTCAGTTATGGGCAAATTTACCCTCATCACTAAAAATGACATCTCCACGTTATCAAGATATATCTTCTCAAGAAATCAAAGAAATTAACGATGATGACGGTTCAAAAATTAGAATAATTGTTGGTAACTATCGTGGTTATAAAGGTCCGGTAACAGATATATTCATTGATCCACAATTTTTAGATATTTTTGTTCCTCCGAATACCCTTAAAACAATCCCTGTATCTGTAGATAAGAATGCATTAGCATACATTTTTGAAGGTTCTGCAAAATTTGATTATGCTTCTTCACCAAGAGGAATTAACATTGAAAAGTCGATAAATGGTAATGAAATTAAAATGCAAGATCTATCTGGAAACAAAACTTTAATTAATTTTGACAAAGGTGATAATATAAAACTTATGTCTGGTGAAAATGGTATAAGGTTTTTACTTATATCTGGAAAGCCAATTCAAGAGCCAGTAGCATGGCATGGCCCAATTGTTATGAATAATTTTGATGAAATCAAATTAGCAATGAAGGAATTAAACGATGGAACATTTATTAAAAAATAATAATAGGTAGCAAGTATGAAAATTGGAATAATTGGTACAGGAGCTATGGGTTCAATATATGCCTCTTTTTTCGCTAGAAATGGATTTCAAGTGACATGTTATGACATTTGGGAAGAACATATAAATGCTATTAATAAAAACGGATTAAGATTATCTGGAGTAAGTGGTAATCATATAGTTTATGAAATAAAAGCTACATGTGAATTTGATGATTTAAAAGATCACGATTTATATATTTTAGCTACCAAAGGTGACTCAGTTGGTGATGCTGCATCAAAACTTTCAACTTTTAAATTAAAAAATTCACTAGTTGTAACAATTCAAAATGGTCTTGGGGCTGCAGAAAGAATATCAAAGTATATGCCAACAGAAAATGTTTTGTTAGGAGTTGCTCAAGGTTTTGGAGCATCAATTCCAAAACCAGGACATGCACATCATAATGGTATGAGTATGATTAGAATAGGTGAAATAAATGGAGGCATAACTGAAAGATTAAATAAAGTTGTTAATGCATGGGAAAAAGCAGGTTTTACTTCTAGAGGATTTGAGGACATTCAACAATTGATTTGGGAAAAGTTTGTATGTAATGTGGCATACAGTGGACCATGTTCAGTTTTTGGAAAACCAATAGGTGAAATTCTCTCTGACGATGATATGAAAAAAGTTTCTTTGGGATGTGCTTTAGAGGCTAGAAAAATTGGAGATTACAAAAACATAAACTTCTCTTTTGAAGACACCCTAAAATATGTGATAGATTTTGGAAATAAAATGCCCCTATCAAAACCATCAATGTTGCAAGATGTTGAAGCCAAAAGAAAATGTGAACTGAGTTCTATTAATGGTATGGTAGTGACTCTTGGAAAAGAGCTTGATATTGATACCCCCTTCAATACAGTCGTTACAAGTATCATTAGTGCAAGAGAAAAGCTTTATTTAAAATGATATATAAGTAAATTTTTATGGACTTCGATTTAAACAAATTAAAATTAACAGGCAAACCAAAATACAAAAAATTAAGTGAAGATTATGATTTTTTCCAACTTTTCAAAAAAATTGAAAAAAAATATAAAACCTGTTTTCTTTTTGAATCACTAGGTGAAGAAAGTAATATATCTAGATATCATATTTTAGGATTTGACCCTAAATACATAATTACATGTGATAAAAATCATATAATAATTTTAGACGAAATAAATAACTCTAAAAAAATTAAAACTGATAATCCATATAATTTATTAAAACAATATATTCCATCTAACATTATCTCCAAAAAATATGCTGGTGGATTAATTGGATATTTAGGTTATGACTGTATTAATTTTTTTGAAAAAAATATAAATGTTAAGACAAATAATTCATTTGAGCCTTTTAAGTTTGGTGTTTTTCTAGATGGACTTGTTTATGATCAAGTAACTGGAGAAATATTCTATTATTTTTATCAAGATGATAGGTTCAAACTAATTAAAAAAATAATGAATGATGTTACAAAAGTTAATGAAAAATTAACATGTGAATTTCTTTATAACTCTATGGAAAAAAAAGAACACTCAAACGCAATTAAAAATGTCAAAGAAATGATTGTGGATGGTCTAATTTTTCAATGTGAGGTAGGGTATAAAAGTTTTTACAAAATTGATGGAAATACAACTAGGATATATGAAAAGCTTAGAAGTATAAATCCCTCTCCTCACATGTATTTTTTAAAATTTGATAATCAAAAAATTATTGGTGCATCTCCCGAATTATTATTTAGATTAAGAAACGGGGAAATGGAAACTTACCCGTTGGCAGGAACAACAAAAAGAGGGAAAAATAGACAAGAGGATACAAGATTAGCCAGAGAATTATTAAACGATCCTAAAGAAATTGCTGAACATAATATGCTGGTTGATTTACATAGAAATGATATTGGAAGAGTTGCAAAATTTGGAACTGTTAAAGTTAGAAACTTAATGGATATAAAGAGATATTCGCATGTTCAGCACATCTCCTCTGAAATAGTAGGTATTATTGATGATGACCAAGACATGTTTTCTGCATTAGCCTCTAACTTTCCAGCAGGTACACTCACAGGAGCACCTAAAATTGAAGCCATTAAAATAATAGATAATATTGAACATGATGGAAGAGGCCCCTATGGTGGAGCTGTTGGTCAATTTAGTTTCAATGGTGATTGTACTTTTGCAATTCCTATAAGGTCTATTTTTATAAAAGATGATTTTGGATATGTTCAAACTTGTGGTGGCATAGTCTATGACTCAGATCCAGTCAATGAGTTTATTGAAATAGAAAGAAAATTACAAGCTATGAAATCAGTCTTAGAAAGTTTTAAAAAAAAGTGAAGATATTAATTTTAGACAATTATGACTCATTTACTTTTAATCTTTACCAATATTGTGGTGAGATTTTAAGTAAACATTACTCAAAAGATAAACATCAAATTTTAGTAAAAAGAAATGATGAAGTCGATATTAAAGATATTAAAAAAATTAACCCTAATAAGATAATAATTTCGCCTGGGCCTGGTTCTCCAGAAAATTCTGAATATTTTGGCGTTTGCAAAGAAACTATTTTACAAATAGGAGTAAAAACACCAATTTTAGGCATTTGCCTAGGAATGCAGGGTATTGTAAGTTCATTTGGAGGGAAAATAGTTAAAGCCAAAATTCCTATGCATGGAAAAACCTCATTTCTTTTTCATGATAATCAAAATATTCACAAAAATATTCCACAATGTATTGAGATTATGAGATATCATTCTTTAATTGTAGAACAAAATAGTCTTCCAAATTGTTTTGAAATCACTGCATTTTGTACTGAAAATGAAACACCTACTTTAACTTTCCAAAGTTTTAATAAAATGCATGAAATAATGGGAGTAAAACATATTGAATATCCACTTTTTGGTATACAATATCATCCTGAGTCATTTGCAAGTGAAGGGGGTAAGGAAATAATTTCTAATTTTCTTCTGAGTAAATATCATTTTTAAAAGATAATTTTTGAAGTTTTATAGGGTTGATCTGATGAAAACAAAGGCAATAAAAATATATAAACAAGGTAATGTAGAAGAATTAAAGGTTGAAGAGACTTTTTTAAGAAATATTGGTGAAGATGACATAATTATAGAACATCAATTTTGTGGATTAAATTATATAGATATAAATCAAAGAAATGGTCTATATCCACTAAAAAAACTTCCCACAGAAGTTGGAATGGAAGCATCAGGGGTTGTAATAGAAATTGGGAAAAATGTAAATAATTTTGAGATTGGAGATAAAGTTTGTCATTGCATGAATATAGGATCATTTTCTAAAAAATTTGTAGTTAATAAAAAAAGAGTTATCAAACTTGATGACAAAACAGATTTAAAAATTGCAGCATCCGCAACCTTACAAGGTCTTACAGCGCAATATTTACTTCATCACTCTTGGTCTCTAAAAAAAAATCATACAATACTTGTGCACGCTGTATCAGGCGGTGTTGGTCAATTACTTTGCCAATGGGCAAAGCTTATTGGTGCAAATATTATTGGTACTGTTGGGTCTAAGGAGAAAGAAAATGTTGCAAAAAGTTTAGGCTGTGATTTTGTAATAAACTATAATGAGAACGATTTTGAAAAGTTGTCACTTGATTTTACCAAAGGCGATGGGGTTGATGTAATATATGACTCAGTTGGAAAATCTACTTTTCATAAAGGAATTAATATACTTAAAAAGAAAGGCAGAATAGTAAGTTTTGGTATCTCTTCAGGAAAAATTGAACCCTTTGATATTAATAAGTTAAGACCAATTTCTGGTTCTATAGCAACTGGAGGTTTACTAACTTACATCAGTAATCCCAAAGAAATGCAAGATAACGCCAATCAACTATTTAATTTAATAAATCAAGAAAAACTAAAAATATCTATTTATAAAGAATATAAAATTGAAGAAATACAAAAAGCACATCATCAATTAGAAAGCCGAAAAACTACTGGAAAAATTATTCTCAATATTTAATAATTATAGTTATAAAAAGAGGTAAATAAGACTATGCTTAATTTAGGCTTGTTCATGATGCCTATTCATCCCGCAGGGAAAGACTTAGGTGAATCTTTAAGAGAAGATCAAGAATTAGTTTTATTGGCTGATAAGCTTAATTTCTCCGAATCTTGGATGGGAGAACATTACAGTTCCTCTGGTGAACCTGTACCCTCTCCTTTAATATTTAATTCAAGTCTAATAAACAAAACAAAAAAAATAAAGTTTGGGACTGGCGTAATTTCTTTGCCACAACAACACCCCGGAGTTATAGCAGGACATGCTGCTCTTTTCGACCATTTATCAAAAGGAAGATTTATTTTTGGCATAGGGGCGGGTGGACTTGTTAGTGATTGGGAATTATTCGATAACCTTGATGGTAAAACTAGAGCTTTAACAATGATTGAAACAATAGATTCAATTATTAAAATTTGGGAATCTGAAAAACCTGTTAAGTTTGAAGGTGATTACATTAATTTTAAAGTAATAAATAATTATGTTCCAGAATTAGGGATAGGTAAGTTTATAAAGCCTTATCAAAAGCCATATCCACCTATTGCGGTTTCACTTAAAAATGCAAATTCAATGACAGCAAAATTTGCTGGTCAAAAATCATGGATTCCTATTTCTGGAAACTTTATCCCTCCCAAAGATATTTCAACTCATTGGCCCACATATAAAAGTGGTTCATTAGAAAAAGATATAATTCCTGATCCATCAATCTGGAGAGTAGGAAGAAGTATCTTAATTACTGATAGTAATGAAGAAGCTGATGATATTATAAATGACCCACATGGAATTTTTACTGAATATTTTTTATATTTAAATGTTGTAAGTAAACTTGCTAGCGGTGAAAAAAAAGAAAATTTAACTTTATCAACAATAAGATCAGAATCTATTAATAAAGCTAAAGAACTCATTATTATTGGAAATGAAAAAACAGTTTTGGATAAGCTAATTGCATTTATTGATATAGTTGGTCCATTCGGAACGCTTTTACTAACTGGGCATGATATGACAGCTCATAAAAAACTATGGATAAATACTTTTGAAAAAATGTCTGAAAACATTAAACCAATAATTTCAGACTATATTTCTACTAAACTAGCTAAAGCAGCAGAATAAAACTACTTGGGCATTAATTGTTGATATGGAAACTTATAAGTTTTTAGAGTAAATTCATTGTTTCTAGAGCGTTTGTCATTATTATTTTCTTCAGGAACTATTTCACCCATTTGAGGTATACCAAATTGCTCTTGATTTCTTCTAGCCTGATCTAAACTTTCCTCATTTTCCTCTGTATGTGGAAATTTATACAATCTATTTTCCTTATTTTTTATCGCCCAAAGAATTATCCATCTCTCACCTTTTTCGTAAACCACACTATGAAATTGATAAACGAATCTATTAGGAGGTCTGTCATATAATGGCTTTCCAATAAAATTATGATTTGTTTCAAAACTTAGAAAAATTGCTAAAAAAATAATCGGAACAATTACAAAATGTTGCCACCTGTTCTTAGTAAAAAAAGGTAAACAACATACTGCACCAGCAAAAGACCAAATTAACATGAGTTGTCCACTACTTATTGAAAAGTCAATCATTAAGCACCCTCTTTTCTTACAACTTCGTCTCTTATTATTAATTCCTCCGTAGGACCTACATCGACATTGCCATTATAATCTATTCTAAAAACCATTGCAGGTAATTCTTGACCTTCTTGACTAAAAAAAAGCTTTTTATGATATTCTTCTCTATATGGATTTATTTTAATCAATTTTACAGTGGCATGAACTAAAGGGGCAGGATTTTTTCTTGCATTATAAAAATGTATTGTTACTAAATAATTTCTTGGCTCATTTGTTCTGATTGCGACAGTTTCTCTATTTTCCTTTAAGTATACAAGGTTTCCATCGGCATCATAATAAGTATCATTAATTGTACCTAAATCATCTCTTTCTAAATGAATTAGAGCATCATCCGGTCTTCTAAAACTAACAACATGACCTAAATTATCTTTAACCCATATATCTAGGTCATATGGCTTTTCGCCATCCCACTCTAAAATGATAAAGTACTCTGCTTTTGGTTTTATTGTTTCCTTTTTTGCAACCGGATTAATCAACATAAATGCTAGCATGAATAGAAAAACAAAACCTACCAATAAATTAAATAAAAGGTCTATAAAACCGAATGAGGATCTATACCTTGGGTCAGACATCTTGGTTATTTTCCAAAATTACCATTTGAATTTTCGTTAAAACGCTACAAACAAGACCTACAAGAGTTGTACATAGTGCAGTGCTCATTCCGAGAGACATATCAGTAATCACTTCTTGAACATTTTCAACATTTTTTACATCTAAATTATCAAAAGCAGAACTCAACATTAATAAAAAACCAGCTACTGTCCCTATTAAGCCAAGAGTAACCATTGTTTCAGAAGAAAACCAAACATAATTACTAAGCTTATTAAAATTTTTTGAATTTCTATAACTTAAATAACCAACTGTAACTGATGCAATTATAAAAATGGTAATTATCAAAAAACTAATTTTTGTTTGATCAGAATTATAAAGAGCGTCAAACCATTCAAACGTATAAATAAAAAAAGACGCAAAACAAATCGCAACTGTTTGTACCCACCATAGTAAAAAGGACCTAGAAATCTTCATATAAACTCCAAATTTTTATAAAATATTATCATTCAAAATTTCTCCCAACATTTTTATTTTATTTTTTCCTAAATTTTTAGAAATTTGATCATTGATATTTTTCCAAGATTTTCTGGCTATCTTAAATATCTTGATTCCATCATTAGTAATAATAATTTCAACTTCTCTTTTATCTTTACCTTTATTAAAGCGAATGAGTTTTCTTCTTTCAAGTATCCTTATATTTCTTCCCAAAGTACTCCTATTGTAATCCATAGTGGTAGAGAGGTTTTTGAGGTTAGTTTTTTTTAAAATACTTATATATTTAAGAATTGCATATTGGGTTATTTTCAGACCACTCGTTTTGAGAGCATTATCATAAATTTTAGAAATTTTTAAAGATATTTTTCTAATAACATAACAATTACAATATTCATGAACAACCATATTTATGTGTATATACGCATATTAATAATTGTCAAACTTTTAAATTATTTACTAGAATTTATTATTTCTAATTTATTAAATATTAAGGTTAAATAAATTAATTGTTTCTATTTTGGAAATAATTATTTTCCTAATTTGTATATTAACAAATTGTTAATTTAGTATTATGTCTCATAAACATAATTTTAGAAAAATACTCATAGAATGGAACAAAAAATGATCTTTAATTTAAGTAAACTCTCAACTGCAATAATCAATATTTTTGAAAAAATTGCTATTATTAGAACAAGACAAGCTTTATCTTTTTTGTCAGATAACGAATTGTCTCAGCTAGGAATCACAAGACATCAGCTTTCAAATGGTAATTTTTATAAATCAAATGAAGTTATAAAGATGCCTATTTCAAAAAATTTAGTTAACGATAAGATGATGGAATTAGAAAAAAATAAAGCTGCATAAACAATTATAAAGAATAAATTATTTATCTATTTTTTTTATATCATTCCTCCTCCTCATGAATAGATAAATGATTTTATTAAAGACGGTAGCACCCCATCTACCGTCTTTTTTTATTGTATTTTTATTCTTTAATTAATATGTTAACTAAATGGTTTCTTTTTTTGAAAATCTCAAAATATCTAAAACAACTTATGGTTTCATATTAATAATATTAACATACTTAATTTGGTCAATAATGGAATTAATCGCTAAAGATTTAGGCCAAAGGTATGACTCTTTTTTTATAGTGTTTGTTAGATATGTATCTCAATTAGTATTTTTGATAATACTTTTCAACAGAAATTTTATTAATTTATCCAAAACAAATATGCCAAAATTACAAATAGGTCGAGGAGCTTTGCTTATGATGACTACTTGCTTTATGTTTGCAGGGTTAGCATCACTCCCTTTTGCAGAACATATTGCTGTTTATATGATAGGACCTGTTTTAACAACTTTATTAGCAATTTTTTTTCTTAAAGAAAAAGTTTCTGGAAGACAAGTTATTTTAATTGGTTTGGGTCTTATGGGTGCTCTAATAATAGCAAATCCCACAAAGGGGATTTTTAACTATTACATAATTTTGCCTTTTATGGCCGCCTTATGTTTTTCCTTCTTTACCATAAGTACAAAATATTTAAATATTACAGAAAATCCATCAACAACTTTAATTTATACTGCCATTTCTGGAACTTTTTTGTCATTACCACTTGCATATTTTTTTTGGGAAATTCCCACTAATAAGTTTGACATCTTCTTAATGTTAAGTATGGGTATCTTTGTAACTGCAGGTCATTTTTGTTTTATAAAGTCTTTAACTTATATTAATGCCTCTTTTGCAGCACCATTTGTAAACTTAACTCTTATTTTAGCAGCAGTGTGGGGATATTTTCTATATGATGAAATTCCAACTCAAAACACCTTCATAGGTTCTTTATTAATTGTTGTTGCAGGTGTTATCCTAACAAGATTAAAAAATAAATAAATTTTAATTGTGATTGAACTTTTATTAAATTCAATATTTCCAGTCGCTTCAATAGTTCTTTTAGGTTATGTCTCAACGAAATTAAATTTTTTTAATTATAAAAATGGAATAACATTAACACAATTTGTTGGCAAAATAGGTGTACCTTGTCTTGTCATAAATATCATAACTTCAATTGAGGTTTCAAATCTACCTTGGTTACTTATTTTTGGATATTTAGTATCTGAGATAATAATTTTTACTCTAGCTATATTAATAGCTCATTTCTTTTTAAACAAAGATATAATTGAATCAATTATTATTGGTATGGCTAGTGCATTTGCAAATCATTTGTTTTTTGTGTACCCAATTACAAAATTTGAATATCAAGAAAATCTAGTTCTTCCAATAATTGGAGTAATTGGTATAGACATTTTATTTTTAGTTTTTACAATTTTTTTGCTAGATACATTAAATAATACTTCTAATAATTTAAAATTAATTCTTTTTCGTCAATTTAAAAATCCACCCTTAATTGGTTTAATTATTGGTTTGTTTTTTGTTAATACAAATTTTGAAATGCCAATTTTTTTTCAAAGGACTATTACAATGGTTTCTGATAGTGCTATACCATGTGGGTTATTTGCTACCGGTATATTTTTATCAACTAAAATTGAAGAAAATATGCTTGGTATTTCTTTTTTAATTTCCTTTTTAAAAATTTTTGTACATCCCTTAATAGCAGTTTTCGTAATAAAATTACTTTTTGATATTAGTTTTGAATTATCAAAAACAACGATAATGGTAGCAGCAGCACCTGTCGGTTTAATGGCATTAACATACTCTTCAACCTATGGTGTAAGGCCAGAAATGATTTCAAGAGCTATTCTAATAACAACTTTTCTGTCTCTTATTACAATACCAGTAGCAAGCTCGTTGTGATTAATTATTGACCCGCATTAAATTTGAAACCTACCTGCTCAAATTTTTTTGAAAGATTTTTTTGTATCATTTCCATTTTAACTTTAGCTGCATTAGTAAATGCAATATCATTCATATCATGAACGCCACCAGAAATTATAACTTGAAGAAGTCCTTCATTATTTGAAATATTTTTAAAAGATCTGCAAACGCCTGGAGGTATAGAAATAGTATCAAACTGTTCAATTTCTACACTTTCCGTTCCATTATCATTCCATTCAATTAAAAATTTGCCTGTCAAAACTGTAAATGTTTCAAATGTCTGGTGATGGTTATGTAACCCAGGCCCTTGTCCGGGAGGACACTTTGCAATTGTCATAGTAATGCCGGCTGCACCTTTTATTGGAGCATTTTTATTTATTGGGGTATTATGTTTAGAATTTTCTTCAAGACCAATGACAGAAAGTAATTCCCTAGCATAAACTATATCTTTTCCTTCCTGTGGTATTGTTTGATCCATTTGAATAGGTAATGGCATAGATTTTTTAAAAAAAGAAATTCTTTTTAACATATCATTTTTTGAAATATTTTTTGTTTTCATTCGAATAACCCTTAATCCTTAATCAAATATTATCCCTAACAAAATAAATTCTAATGAGTTTTATCGCCCGCCTCTACTAAAATTAAATCAACTTTACCCGAGCCATTTTTTCTATTAGATGAAGCTTTTTGATAGTCTTCTGATTCCCAACATTTTTTTCCATGTTTTATGGTTGGAAATTCTATAATAACAAACCTATGAAATTCTTTAGTACCCTCAAGAATTTCGAAGTCACCTCCCCTTGCAAGTATTTTCCCACTATATTTTTGAATGATATCTGGAACTAAATCAGTGTATTTTTTATAGTTTTCTGGATCAATGATCTTTGACCTTGCAACCCAATAGGCTTTCATAAAATAACATTAACTTTTTTTAAGATTTACAGCTGAAACTTTTCCGTTATCTCCGGTTTCAAGTTCAAAACTTAATTTGTCACCTTCGTTTAAGTCATGCATTCCAGCTGTTTTTACGGCTGATATATGAACAAAAACATCTTTTTCATTTTCTGTTTCTGGTTCAATAAAACCAAATCCTTTTCTTTTATTAAACCATTTTACAGTTCCATTTGGCATCTTCTTCTCCCTGTTGCATTTATAAAACATAAACTTTTAGACTTATATTGAACAAAAAAATGAAAAACAAAGTCACAAAAAGACATTTAAAAAATGACTAATCAAAAATTTAGTTAGATATAAAATATTGTATTTATTCATTTTAGGCAAATGATTTATATTATGATAATAATTTAAGATCTAACAACGTCTTCTATAAGCTTAAAATCATGTATTAGAGTTTTTAATCTTAAAATTGCTTCTTTTGACGATAATGCTGGCACAAAAGCAATACCTAAGCCATTTTCAATTTCTAAACTTATATCAGAATTTTCTTCAAATCTATAAATTTTACAGACTTTTGGTAAAGAAATTTTTAGTCTCCACAAAGGCACTTTTCTAGGATAACCTAGGTACCTAGTAGTTTTAGATGATTCTATAGTTAATTTTTTAACTGTATTAATAACTTGTGGTTCCATAAAAAACAACGGGACAAAATATATATTTATATATAACATTAAAATAAAAAAGCGAGGTTAAAATGTTATTAGATATAAGAACATATAGGTGTAAACCTGGAACTATAAACAAGCATCTAGAGCTTTATGAGCAAAAAGGTAAAAATCCTCAATCTAGGAATCTTGGCCAACCCTTATTATTTTCAATTTGTGAAACTGGTGATCCAAATGAATATACTCATATATGGGTCTATGAAAATGCTGGAGATAGAGAGAAAAAAAGAGCTGCTATGCAAGCAGATCCTGACTGGATAGCTTATAGAAAGGCTAGCGCAGAATTAGGAGCCTTAGAATCACAAAAAAATAAACTTGTTATTCCAGTAGATTTTTACAATTTTATCAATCCTAATAACACTTAATCAATATGGCTTAGCCTGTCTATCAAGATATTCATCTCTTCTAGAAAGATAAAATGAATAACTTTCTGGAAGAAAGTCCTTAGCGTTTGGTAAATCAAAAAATGAAGCTGCTTTGTAAACCCATTGAGTGTCAGCCAATAACTCGCGTCCGATAGCAACAAGATTTGCCCTATCTTTAACAATAATATCTTCCGCCTGATTAAAATCAATTATTGCCCCTACAGCCATAGTATCTATATTTGCTTCTTTTTTAATTCTCTCAGCAAAAGGCACTTGAAAACCAGGAATGATTTTGGATTTCATCAGAACTGGAGAACCTCCTATTCCACCTGAAGAGCAATCAATAATATCGACACCAGCTTTTTTAAGTTCTTTTGCATAAACAATATTTTCTTCAAAACTTGAACCATTTTCTGCACCATCAACTGAAGAAATTCTAAAAAAAAGTGGTTTTTCTGAGGACCATACTTCTCTTATATTTCTAACAATCTCTAAACCAAACCTCATTCTGTTTTCTAAATTTCCACCATATTTATCCTCTCGTTTATTAGAAATTGGGGAAAAAAAAGAATGCAGTAAATATCCGTGAGCACCATGAATTTCTAATATGTCAAAACCAGCTTCTAAAGACCTTCTGGCTGCATTCTTAAAATCATTTTTAACTTTTTCAATATCGTCATTTGTCATTTCTATCGGAGTTGGAGAGTTTTCATTGACTGGAATTGCACTGGGGCCAATTGTTTGCCATTTTTTTTCAAATCCATTATTTGTTTCTATTGGCTTAGCTCCATCCCAAGGCCTTAAAAAACTAGCTTTTCTTCCTGCATGAGCTAATTGAATACCACTAACACAATGATATTTTTTAAAAACTTCGGTTATTTTTTTTAGCCCTTCAATTTGACCATCTTCCCATATTCCAGTACAACCATGTGTAATTCTTCCTTCTGGTGAAATGCCCGTAGCTTCAATAAATGCACCTCCAAGACCCGAAAAAGCAAATCTTGAGTAATGCTGAAAATGCCAATCTTCAACATACCCATTAACGGCTTTGTATTGACACATTGGTGATAATACTATTCTGTTTCTAAAAGTTGTGTTTTTTAATTTAAATTCTGAGAATAATTTTGATTGATTCATTTTTTAAAACCTGTCTAAATTTTTTAAATAATCTGCTCTTTGTTTAGCACCTGACATCATGAAAGCCAAGTCTGAACCTGACAAAATAAATTGCATTCCCATTTTAATATATTCTTTCATTAAATCCTCAGTATAAACTCCTCCCATACCAGGAGTAATATTATTATTGATACATGCTTCTATTACTTTTTTATATGATGATTTTACTTTTTCATGATCATACTGACCTGGAATTCCCATTTCCATACATAAATCGTTTGTTCCAATTAACAAAACGTCTATGCCCTTCACAGATGCTATTTCATCAACATTCTGTATAGCTTGAGGTGATTCTAACATTACTACAATTATTATATCTTGATTAATTTTTTCAGAAACATCCGCTATAGAATATTTTTCAAAATTTAACTGTGGAAGAACTCCTGTCATAGATCTATGTCCTTCGGGTGGGTATAAACAATTCGAAACTAAATTTTTTGCAGTTTTTGCATCGTCAACATGAGGAAAAACTATACCTTGTGCCCCACAATCTAAAACTCTGGTTGCATGATGGTGAGCGAAATCTGGAACTCTTACAATCGGTGTAATTCCTGTATCTTGTGCAGCCACTGAAATTTGAGATACAATATCAACATCCATACTGTTATGCTCCATGTCAATAAACAACCAATCGTATCCACATGTTTTCATAATCTTACCAATATCAACAGTTCTTGATTGCCTTAAACCAACTCCAATACATAATTCATTGTTTTTTAACTTATTTTTTGCAATATTTTCAATTTTAATCATTATAGTCTCCGTAAATTAAATCTTATGATTTATTGAGTCGTTTTCAAAGATTTAATTTTTACTTGAGCACATGAATTAAATTTAATAAAATTTAGTTTGTATTATGGATGATAGTAAACAAGACAGTTTGATAACTTTGTTTAAAACAAAGAAATCTCTCACTATAGCTTTGTTGAAAGCAAGAGAATCTCTTATGCAATCTTTCAGGCCTATGTTAGCAAAGCATAATTTTACAGAACAACAATTTAGAGTTTTGAGAGTGCTCGGTGAAAAAGGACCCTGCGATGCAGGTGAATTAGCTCACGAAGCATGTATATTATCTCCCAGTTTATCTAGAATAATTAATACTTTGTGTAAAAATCAATTTATTGAAAAAAAAACGAACGATCATGATAAAAGAAAAATTATTTTACGTATTTCTAATGTTGGTCATAAACGTCTTGAAGAAATTAAACCAGAATATGTTGCTATTTTAAACAATATTCAAAAAAGATACGGTGAAGAAAAATTGACAAAATTGTTAGAAACTTTGTCAGACATTTCTTCTATGAATAATAGACAGATCAACTAAAAAATTTTACTCCATAATTTTTGGAAATTATTTTTAAACTTTCTAAAGTGCTATTTGAAAGAGAAATACCATTTTCCAAAGATTTTTTTCTATTAAATAATGCCCTTTCGCCAGGAATAAATATTTTTTTTCCGGGAATAGGTTTATTTTTTTTAGCTTTATTAACTGTAAAGGACATTTGATCTTTAAAGTTTTGTATTCCAGAAAAAAATTCAGGATTAATTACTTGAACTAATGTTGATAAATTCATAGTTTTTGGCTCATTTATCCTACCAAAGCCAGATAAACCTTGAGATAAGGCCTCAATTCCTAATGCCAACCCAAAACCTTTATGACCATACTGCATCCCACCTATTGGTAAAACCGTACCTCCTTTTTCTCTAACTTCTAAAGGGTCATTTGTTGGATTACCATCTGATGTAAGTAGACAATCAAAATCAAATTTCTCATTATTAGAAATTTTCTGTCCTATCATATTATTAGTCGTTATCGATGCACTTATATCTATTATCACAGGGTTCTCGTTGGTGGGGAAAGCTATTGCCATTGGATCAGGTGTCAATAAAGGCTCAGTTCCACCAAATGGCGCAACTGATGCGCTTGAAGGAACAGAACTTTTTATTATAGTTATCAATCCTTTTTTAACATAAGGAAGCATATAAGCACCTAATGCAGCATTATGATGACTATTTCCTATCAAAACAGTAACTACACCATACTTTTCACATCTATTTGCAGCTTGTTTTATAGCTTCGTCGGTTAGCCATATACCTGGTAGCAAATTTCCATTCCACGTAATACAAGATCCTTTATCATTTATAATTCCTATTTCACCATTGACTTTCATTTTGCCATTTTCAATATCTGATATGTACATTGGAAGAAGTCGAACTCCATGAGTAGAGTGTCCCATCAAATCTCCCTCAATCAATATTTCTGAAGTTTTTTGCGCTTTTTCTTCATCCATGTTTAGTTTAAGCAAAACATTTGTACAAAAATCAAAAAGCTTATCTTTTTTTACCATTTTGACTAACCATAATTTTTATTAAATGGCTTTGTAGCAGCAACAAAAATACTTGTTACTATTAGAAACAAAGCAAGAAAATCAAACATTGATAACTCAACTTCTACAAAAAAGTAATCAATTAAAATTGCCAAAACTGGAACTGCCATAACAGATATTGATGTTACATTAACCGAAAATTTTTGTAAAACCGTAAAATAAGCCCAATAGGTGTAACCACTCGATAAAAATATTCCAAACAAAATTACTAGTATATGATTAGAGTTTATAGGGCTAAAATTATTTAAGTCAAAATAAATAGCAAATGGTATAATGGGTAAAATTCCAATAAATTGTTGCCATCCAGCGACAATCAATCCATCAGACTTTATGCCACCATATTTAACAAACATAGTCCCAATTCCCCAACTTAAACCAGCAGCTAGTGTTATAAAAAAACCTAAAAAATTATCAAATATATTTATCTCAATAGATAAAGATAAAATTCCAAATACACCAAGTAATAGCGCAATAAATATTGAAAAATTTATTTTCTCATAACCAAAAAAAGAGGCAAATATAGTTGCCCAAACTGGCATAGTATAAGTTAAAACAGCTGCCCTACCTCCCCCAAGCATACCAATTCCATATAACATAAGTACTTGCCATAAAGTCACATTAAAAAAACTAATTAAAAACAACGAT
>QCNS01000009.1 GCA_003210055.1 SAR116 cluster bacterium AG-426-I14 | reverse complement strand
AGGGAGAAAAAATGAAATCAAAGACAAAAGCAGTGGTTATAGGAGGGGGTGTTGTTGGAGTTTCGACATTATATCATTTGGCTGCAAAGGGTTGGAACGACTCAGTTTTATTCGAGAGAAAATTGTTAACCTCTGGATCTACTTGGCATGCAGCAGGTCTTTTACCACTCTTTAATATGTCTTATTCCGTTGGTCAGATTCATAAATATTCAGTTAAATTTTACAAAGAATTGCAGGAAGAAACTGGTATGGATGTTGGTTTTAAAAATGTATCAAACATCAGGCTTGCAACAACTCAAGATAGGATGGACGAATATCTTCAATACAGAGGAGTTGCAGAAACTATTGGAGTAAATGTTGAATTACTTACACCAGAACAAGTTAGAGAAATTTGGCCATTTTGTTCTACAGAAGGGTTAATTGGTGCAATCAGACATCCAGATGATGGATACATACAACCCGCTGATTTAACTCAAGCACTAGCCAAAGGAGCAAGAAATAAAGGTGCAGAAATTCATGTAAATACCGAAGTTTTAAATATTATTCAAAATAAAAATGGGACATGGTGTGTTGAAACATCTAAAGGTGAAATTGAGTGTGACCATATCATTTCTTGTACTGGAAATTTTGTGAGAAAAACAGGTGCCATGGTAGGGCTTGAAATTCCTGTAATACCTGTTGAACATCAATTTATAGTAATGGAACAACATCCAAAAATAATAGAAAGACATAAAAATAAAATGCCAGAAATGGGAGTATTAAGAGATTCTGACTCATCTTGGTATATGAGAGAAGAAGCAGGAGGTTTGTTACTGGGTCCCTACGAAAATGGAGCTCCAGCATGTTACCTTGATGGACCTGACGGAGAGAGTGAATTTGAGTTATTCCAAGAGGACTTAGACAGGATTTCTACTCATATTGAGTCTGCAATAAAGCGAGTACCTATTTTTGGAGAGATGGGACTAAAAAAGGCATATAATGGAGCAATTGCATACACACCAGATGGAAGTCCCATAATTGGACCAGCATGGGATTTAAAAAATTTTTGGCTTAATGAAGGACACTCCTTTGGAATTACTGCAGCTGGTGGAGCTGGATGGCAATTAGCTGAGTGGATAATAAATGGTCAACCTACAATTGATATGTTAGGGGTTGACCCTAGAAGGTTTGGACCTTATGCAACAAAAGAGTATTTGATTAAAAAAAATGAAGAAGCTTATGCTAACGTTTTTACAGTTCACTATCCTGATGAAGAAAGACCAGCTGGAAGACCCTTAAAAACAGCTCCATGTTATGAGAGATTAAAAAATATGGGAGCAGTGTTCGGTTCCTCTTATGGTTGGGAAAGAGCTAATTGGTTTGCTCCAAATGGCGTTAAAGCAATTGATGATTGGTCTTTTCGAAGATCAAATTACCATGTTCATGTTGGAAATGAAGCTAAAAATGTAGCTGAAAATGTAGGTGTTTTAGATTTAAGTGGTTTTGCTAAATGCAGAATTTCAGGAGCTAATGCTCAAAGCTTTCTAGATAAGTTAGTTGCAAACAAACTACCTAAAAAAATAGGAAGAATATCTCTATGTCATTCACTTACTAAGAATGGAGGAGTTCATTCTGAGTTTACCATTACGCGTGAAAAAAATGATTCTTTTTATATTGTTTCAGCAGGCGCATTTACCAGATTAGACCATGACTGGATTTTAAAACATTTACCAGAACACCAAGACATTAAATTTGAAGACCTTACTACCTCAACGGGAGTTCTAGTTGTTGCAGGTCCAAAAAGTAGAACACTACTTCAAAGATGTAGCAAAACTCCGCTAGATAATCATAACTTTCCTTGGTTATCTGCTAAAAAAATAGAAATAAACTTTGCTCCTGCATTTGCAATGAGAGTTAATTTTGTTGGAGAGTTAGGCTGGGAACTTCATCATCCAATCGAGTATCAAAATCAAATATTTGATACTCTTGTTTCAAACGGTAAAGATCTTGGTATTAAACCGTTTGGAATAAGAGCGATGGATACGTTAAGACTTGAAAAGTCTTATAGACTTCCTGGAAGAGAGCTTTCAATTGAATATTCAGCATTGGAATCTGGTTTAAACCGGTTTGTATCTGAAAATAAAGGAAACTTTCTGGGAAGGAATGGATTAGCAGAATGGAAAGCTAAAGGATTTTCAAATAGTTTTGCTACATTAGAAATTAAAAATGTACAAGATGCTGATCCACTTGGAAATAACCCAATTTATCATAATGGTAAATTAGTTGGAAGAGCAACAAGTGGAGGTTATGGTCATAGAATTGATAAGTCAATTGCCCTTGCTATGATAAATCCAGAATTTAATAAAATCGGCCAAGAATTAGAAATTGATATTTTAGGAAAAAATTACCCTTGTGAAGTAATAAAAGAAAGTCCATACGATCCAGAAAATGAAAAAATTAAAGCTTAGTTAGTCAAAAAAAAATAACCCTCTTGATTAGCGGCATCTTTTAACCATCTTAGGACATACTCAATATAACTCGAAACACAAACTAGGGTAATTGAATTATCAGAATTACAAGTAAAAATTACATTTGAATTACCTAATAATGTTTGAACACAACTTCCAGGTCGAAATACACTTTTATTTAGATCAACTGAACAACCTTTTGATAAAACCCATCTTAATTTGTCCCCAGATAAATTAAGAGAATGATAATGATCTGTCACATCAGTAACATTACTAAAATTATTTAAAAGTTTTTCATAATTACTTTTAGAAAATATGTTTTTATCATCAGCAATTATAAGTAGAAGTTCACTAGGACCTATCGCTAAAAGGCTTAATTTCCCATTATTTTTAAAAATACCAACATTTTTTGGTATTTCCAATTTGAGAACCTTTTTTAGATAATTTTGAAAAGAAAAAGACCTATAATTTACTCTGAGATTTAAAATGTTTTTTACATTTATATTTGTAATCTTTAAACCAACTTTTTTTGATGAAGAAAAAACTTTTTCATTTTTATACATAAATAATGAATCGTTTTCTTTTTGTTTAAGCGTTAAAAACTCATATACCATTTAATCTGTCTCCATTAGGATCAAAGAAGTTTGGCTTGACCAATTTGCCAGTAATTATGTCACCATCTAAGGTTGGAAAAAATACTTTTTGACCAATTTTAGATCTTCCACCCTTTATCAAAGCTAATGCGATACTTCTATTACAATTTGGTGAATAATAAGAAGAAGTAACATGTCCTAACATTTCAACAGGAGGTGAGCTTTTCACATCCTCAATGGAATGAGCACCCTCAGGAATTATTTGCTCCGAATTATCAGTCAAAATGCCTACAAGCTCTTTTCTGTTTTTAATTGTTGAAGAAATTTTAAGTGACCTTTTACCAATAAAGTCTTTTTTATTTTTTGATATAATCCAATCCATTCCTAAATCCAATGGACTGACAGAACCGTCAGTTTCTTGACCTACTATAATGAAACCTTTTTCAGCTCTCAAAACATGCATAGCCTCTGTACCATATGGCATTAAATTAAACTTGCCACCTGATTTTAGAATTTTTTGCCACAAATAAAGTCCATATCTTGATGGTGTATTAATTTCATAAGATAACTCACCAGTGAATGAAATACGAAATATCCTAACTGGTATTCCCCCAATTTTTCCATTTTTAAAAGTCATAAATGGGAAGTTTTTGTTTGATAAATCTATATCACAGCCTGATTGAGATAAAATTTCTCTTGCTTTAGGTCCAGATAAAGACAACACAGACCAATTTTCGGTAACAGAAGTTATATTTACATCAAGATGTGGCCATTCAGTTTGAGACCATTCTTCGAGCCATGAAAGTACACTTGCCGAACCTCCGGTTGTTGTTGTCATATGAAAATGATTGTTTTCAATACAAGTTGTAACACCGTCATCCATGACCATGCCATCTTCATTTAACATTATACCGTATTTACACTGACCAGGCTTAATTAAAGACCAATCATTTGTATAAATCATATTTAAAAATTTTCTAGAGTCTTTACCCTTAATATCAATTTTCCCTAAAGTAGATGCATCTAAAATTCCAGCATTCAGTCTTGTGTTTAAAACTTCTCTATTTACAGCAGTTTGCATATTTTCATTATCTTGGGGATAATACCAAGCTCTCATCCACTGTCCGACATTTTCATATTTTGCTTTATTTAATCTATGCCATGGATCAATCTTTGTTAACCTAATAGGATCAAACAGGTCACTTATGTCTCGTCCTCCAATAAGACCAAGTCTGACAGGAGAATAAGGCATCCTAAATGTAGTAGTACCAATTTCAGGAATTGCTTTATTCAATTTCACAGATAAAATCTCTAAACCGTTTATATTTGATGTTTTGCCTTGATCTGTTCCCATGCCTAATGTTGTATATCTTTTTAGATGCTCTACAGAGTTGTAACCTTCATTTGAAGCAAGCAAAACATCAGATACAGTCACATCATTTTGGAAATCTACAAAAGCCTTATCATTTTTAAAAATATCTTTACTTGAATTGAAAAACCAAGTTGATCGTAAACTTTTGTTAAATTTTGGAGAATCAATTTTTAAGTTTGTTTCTCTTAAATTTTTATTTATTAAATCTTTGACAATAACTTTTGTCTTATCTATTGATTCTAATACAGTTTTTTCATAATCAAAAGTTCCGTTGCAACCACCTATTGTCACTTCATTTTGAAAATGAAATGATGGTTTAAAGTTCAATGACTGACTATCCCACTTTAACTTTCCTCCTGACTGACTAAATAAATTCACAGAAGGTGTCCAACCACCTGAAACAGCTACAAGATCTGCATTAATTATTTTTTTACTATTAGAATTTATTTTTCCTTCCTTAGATAATTTAGATACCTCGACCTTTTTAACACAATATCGACCTATGACTTTGGACAAAGTGTGTCCAAAAAAAATTTCAATACCAATATTTTGTACTTTGCTTAATAATTTTGATGAAACCTGCTCTCTTAAATCAACAATGCATTGTATCTTTATTCCTGCTTTATAAAGGACCAAAGCTGTTCTGTAGGCATCATCGTTATTTGTAAAAATAATGGCTTTTTTTCCTAAGACGACTCCATATTTGTTTGCATAACCTCTAACTGCTGATGAGAGCATGACACCGGGTAAATCATTACCAGAAAAAACTATTGGCCTTTCTATCAAGCCTTGAGCTAAAACAACTCTCTTTGCACGAACTTTCCACAATCTTTGAGTAATTTTATTTGAAACTTCGTGTTCACAATTTTCTGAAATAGTAATAAAATTATGATCATGATATCCAAAAACGTTGCTATGTGTTAAAATTTTGACATTTTCTAAATTTTCAAGTTTTTTTGTAGTTTGTTTTGCCCATTTTTTTGCAGCTACAGAATTTATAAAAACATCATTTTCATAATTTAAATTCCCTCCGAGTTCTTCATTTTCATCAGCAATCATTATATTGAGATTTGAATTAGCCAGAGTTAAGCAAGATACAAGCCCTGAAATACCACCTCCAACAATTAAGACATCAACATGAGAATGAACATGTTCATATCTATTTGGATCTTTATGGATTTCTGCGGCTTTACCTAAACCAGCCATTTTTCTTATGAAATGCTCATAAGTTTTCCAGCCATTTGGAGGCCACATAAATGTTTTATAGTAAAACCCTGCTGGTATCAATTTTGAAAAAAAAGATAAAATACTTCCAAAATCATATTTTAGGTTAGGCCAACAATTTTGGCTTTTAGCAATTAAACCTTGATATAAATGAACTTTTGTTGCTTGTATATTTGGTTCTGTTTTATCACCTTTGTTTATAGTTACAAGTGCATTAGGTTCTTCAGATCCAATTGCAATTATACCTCTTGGTCTATGATATTTGAATGATCTGCCAACTAGCTTAATATTATTAGCAATAAGAGCGCTAGCTAAGGTTTCACCTTCAAAGCCATATAGTTTTTTATTATCAAAATAAAAAAATACTTTTTTTCTAAAATCAATTGAAAAGTTTTTAATTCTATTTTTTTCCATTATTCTTTTTCTTTTTTAAATCAATTAATTCAGACTTAGTTTTACGTCTCCAATTATTTTTAAAAGCTAAGAGACCCTCTTTTGTTTTAGGCAAAGACCCAATTTTATAAACTTCATAGATTTCATTAGTAACTGTGTTTCTAACCATATTAAACCATTGCCTACATCCAGCAGAGTGAACCCATCTTTCAATGAATAAACCTTTTGGATTATATGACGAATATAAATATTCAGACCATTCTTTGTCACTAAGCTTGTCATTTAATTCTGGTCTACTTATGTGAGCCTCACCTCCACAAGAAAATTCTATTTCATCACGGAATCCACAATACGGACATTCAATATTTAACATTTCTTACTCTTACAAATTTAATGAGCCACTCCTGCAGCACCATGTTCATCTATTAATTTACCTTTTTCAAACCTTTCTATACTGAAAGGTTTTGAAATTGAATTTGGTTTATCTTTGGCTATTAAATCAGCGAAAACATGACCACTACCTGGCGTAGCTTTAAACCCTCCTGTACCCCACCCACAATTAAAATAAAGACCTTCAATCTCTGTTTTAGAAATTATAGGTGAAGCATCAGGACATGTATCGACAATCCCTCCCCAATGTCTTAACATTCTTAATCTTGAAAGAATTGGAAACAACTCTACGGCTGATGCAATCATATGCTGTGTTACAGGAAAGGAACCTTTTTGACCATATGAATTATATTTATCTACTCCAGCCCCTAAAACCATTTCTCCTTTATCTGATTGACTAATGTACATATGTACAGCGTTAGACATTATAACTGTATCTAAAATAGGTTTTATTGGTTCTGAGACTAGAGCTTGTAAAGGTCTACTTTGAATTGGAAGCTTAATCCCAATTTTATCCGCCACAACACTTGAATGACCAGCAACAACAACACCTAATTTTTTTGTATTTATTTTACCTTTTGACGTAACTACACCTGTGATTTTATTTTTTTTATGAATTATTTCATGAAGTTCACAATTTTGAATAATATCTACCCCATAACTATCTGCAGCTCTTGCATACCCCCATGCCACAGCATCATGACGGGCAGTACCACCTCTTTTTTGAAGAAATCCTCCCATAACTGGATATCTTAATTTTTGATCTATATCAATAATTGGGACAAATCTTTTGATTTGTGAAGGATTAAGAATTTCTGAATCTATTCCATTTAACCTTATAGCATTTACTCTTCGTGACATTTCTTTTAGTTCATGTTCACTGTGAGCAATTGTAAGGACACCTCTTTGACTGAACATAACATTAAAGTTCAGTTCATTACTCAAGTTTTCCCATAATTTTAGAGAGTGTTCATAAATAGATGCAGATTCATCCCATAAATAATTTGATCTAATAATAGTAGTATTCCGTCCTGTATTACCTCCACCAAGCCAACCTTTTTCTATTACTGCAATATTTTTTATACCATGTATTGAAGCAAGATAGTAAGCTGATGCTAGACCATGTCCTCCAGCACCTACAATTATTGCATCATAGTTTTTTTTTGGTTCTGGATTTCTCCATGCTTTTTGCCAATTTTGATGGTAGGAAAATGAATTTTTTATGATAGAAAAAATTGAGTATTTTTGTTTCTTTTCTAGCATATTGAGTATTAATTCAAATTAAATTATGTCAATAAAATTGATCAACCCTTTACGACTTCTCTAGTATTAGGATTAAAAGAGTCAGTGAAAGGAATATCGACAACTACCGCATCTACTGGCATACCAGGTGTTTCTGAGTAACAATTTGGCAAATGAACTTTATATTTTTTTCCAGGATTTCCTTTAGGAAATCCATTTTTATTAAGAGTTCCATCAAAAGGCACATATCCCATTGCAATATTCTGATTTTTCTCTGGATGATACCAGGGAGATGTAATAAATCCAACTGGTTTACTTTCATTAGTCTCAGAAACTAACCAAAAATCTGGAGCATACTCTTCAATTGGCTTGCCACCTAACTCTAGTCCTACTAATTGAAGTTTATATGGTTTTTTACCGTCTAATAAATCAGCTTTCATTTTCTCCAGAGCGTCCTTACCTATATAATCACCTTTCTTATCCCATTCTCCCTTTCCAGATAGAGAAACCTGGTATCCTAAATTACATTGAAATGGATTATGTTGTTGGTCCATATCTTGACCCCAGGATAGAATTCCTGCTTGTATTCTTCTGTGGTGTGCAGGGGCTATTACCATCAGATTATGCTTCTTTCCAGCTTCTAAAATAGTATTCCACATATCTTCGGCATATAAAGTAGAATCTCTTAAATATATTTCAAATCCAGCTTCACCAGAAAATCCAGTTTGAGAAATTATACAACTTCTTCCTGCTACTTTTCCCTCTGCTAAACCATAAAAAGGTAAATTATCAAAATCTACTTGATCTTGAAATATATCCTTCATCAAATTTATTGATTTTGGTCCTTGTATTTGGACTGGAGAAACATCTATTTCATGTATATCTACATTAAATCTCTTGTCACAATTAACACCTTGTAAATAAAGTCCGATATCGCTATCAGATAAACTAAACCAAAATTCATCTTGAGATATTCTTAAAAGAATTGGGTCATTTAAAACACCCCCATAACTATTACATAATATAACATATCTTCCTCTCATTGAAGAAATTTTGGAAGCATCTCTGGTGATAACATAATCAACGAATTTTTCCGCATCAGGTCCTTTAACCATTATTTGTCTTTCTACAGCTACGTTCCATAATGTCACATGATTTTTAATCGCATCATATTCCACCATTGCACCACCATCTTCAGGTTTGACATATCCTCTTGGATGATAAATACGATTGTAAACTGTTGCTCTCCAACAGCCAGCTTGCATAGAGAGGTGCCAATATGGCGATTTCCTTACTCTTGTTGAAATCAACATTTCAACTTTTGTAGGTCCACTTTGTCTTAAATTATATGGAATTAATCTATCCGATTGATCTACAGAAGTAACTTGTTTTACATTATTGTAATCAAATTCATCAGACATAATATATCTCCTTCAACCACTTGTTATTTCCTTCAAGCCGCCGAATGTATAAATATGGAAACAATTCGATTAAGCTTTCCAATTAAATCATTTGGGTCTTTTAGTTGGAACAAGTCTAACTACAATTAATAAATATTTTCAATTAAAAAAAATTTGGTATTTTGTTTTTTTTTAAAACTTTCTAAAACTGGCTAAAAACATAGAAATTTGAAAAGACTATTTTCTAAAAAAAAATTTAAATCAGTCAATTAATTTTGATTTTGGTATTTTAATTTAAAGATTCGAAACTCCTAAGTTAAACTGTTATTTTTTCAATCTAGAATTATTTTTTAAATATTTATTATTTTATTTAAATGAAAATTGAAAATTATTTTGTTATAATAAAAAAAATGGAAGGGTTTTAAAAATGGGACATATAGATATAGCATATTTTCCAATAGTTGGAAGAGGAATGCAGATTAATATAATTTGTAAAATGCATGAAATTGATGCAAATTTTTTAATGAGCAAACCAATGGGTGAAGATTTTGATAAAGATACACAAGCTCCATTTGGAACTGTGCCATGGTTAAAAGATAACTCAAATGGAATAGAACTAAATGACTCTTTAGCTATTGTTCAATATTTAGTTACACAATATGAAGGTCCTTTAACACCAAAAAACCCTGAAAAAGCTGCTTTGACAGCCATGTATTGGTCATGGGCACAAGATTATTACTCTTTTGTACTATCACCTTTTCATGACATAATCACAGGCCACAATGAAATCTTTTGGAGAAATCTTCGTCTTACTGATAGCTTGGCAGAAGGTGGAAAAGAGTTAGGAGTAACAAATCTTACAATATTACATAAAAAAAGACTTCAATATTTAGAAGATCATATTAAAAAAATGAACCTCGGTCCATTTATCACAGGTTCAGAATGTTCTTATGCAGATATTTTTATATATACATGCGTCAAATCTGTTCAAGAAACTGGTGGATTTGAAATTTTAAGAGAACAATGTGGTAATGAGCCTTTCAAAGAATTTCCAAATATCTTAAAAATATGTGAATCTGTTAATCAAATTCCAAAAGTTCAAGAAACTGTTGGTTCCAAGTTTAAAGATTGTCCAGTTTAAAAAAGTGTATTAGAGAGTTTTTGTTATGGAAGATATTATTTTACTATCATGCTTTTTAATAATAGTACACATATTATGTCCTGTTATCATAGGACTTTTGGGTTCGAAAGAAATAACTATTGGTTATCTTTTCTCTAGTCGAGATAAAGACATAAATGCTTCAAAAATTTATGATAGGTCTAAAAGATCATTTTTAAATTTATTTGAAACATTTCCAATATTCGTAATGATGATTTTAATGTCTATGATTAAAAATATAGATAATTATGAACTAGGTCTATATTGGATAGTATTAAGATTTGTTTATATTCCAATTTACATAGCAGGATTAGATTATATTCGTACAATTATTTGGATGATAAGTCTTGTGATTTTGATATTGATGGGCTTGAAATTTTTGTAATCTAAATATTGTAAAATTTAACAATTCAATTTATAAAGACATTATTTGTGTAATGTAATTTAAGTGGTGACCCCTACGGGATTCGAACCCGTGTTGCCGCCGTGAAAGGGCGATGTCCTAAACCACTAGACGAAGGGGCCATGGAGTCATAATTATACAAACTTTAAGTATAAATCAAGATAGAAGTTAAATAATAATATCTAATAACTGAAATTCGGGACGATTTCTATTATTCCAGCTATCTAACTTTAAAAAACCAACAATATTAAAATGCTTATTTAAAGTATCTAACAAAATTTTATTTAAAGGAGTATTTAAAATGTTAAATCTTTTACATTGAATTTCACCTGAATTGTCAAAAATTGTAAAAGTAACATGCTCCATGTTTACGCCAAACCTTCTAACATTTTTAATTTGAGAATTTTCTATAATAAATTTAGGAACAGAGATACCTTCTCCCCATGGACCAAGTTTTTCAATCCATTTCGCTAATTCATAGCTACAAGAAGATACGTTCATAATAGCAGCAACATCTTCAGTATTGTTTTTATGTATAGCATCATTTGTGTGTGTTAAATTTGAGTTGAGAAAAGTTCTAAAGGCTTCAATTTTTTCTTTTTTGATACTAAGACCTGCTGCCATGTCATGCCCTCCACCTTTTAAAAGTAATTTTTCTTCTACAGCTTTTTGAAACAGGTCACCCAATGAAACACCAGGTATTGATCTACCAGAACCCTTACACAAATTTTCGTTAATTGAAATTACACATGTTGGTCTATTATATTTTTCCTTTAACTTACTTGCAACAATACCAACCACTCCTTCATGCCAATCTTCGTTTGCTACTAAAATAATATTTGGAAGTAAACCATTATTTTTTTCAATTTGACTTTCAATTATACCTATTGCTTCTGACTCAACTTGAGCAGTTAGTAGTTTTCTTTTATTATTTAAATTATCTAATTTTATTGAAATTTCTTTTGCAGTATCTTCATCTTGTTCAATCAATAAATTAACACCTAATTTACTTGAACCAATTCTACCTCCCGCATTTATTCTTGGTCCTAGAGAAAAATTAAGTATTTCTATATTTGGTGAAGAGTTAATATTTGATACATCAGAGAGAGATTTTAAACCTAAGTTCTTTCTTTCAACCATAACCTTAATCCCATTTTTAACTAAAGCCCTATTTAACTCTACTAATGGAACAACATCACAGGCAGTTCCTAAGGCCACTAAATCTAAAAAATTAATTAAATTTGGTTCTGGTAACTTTTGGTAAAAACCTCTTTTTTTTAACTCTCTATTAATGCCTACTAATAAAATAAATGTGATTCCAGCGGCACATAAGTACTCAAAACCTGATTTATTATCAATTCTTTTCGGATTAATAATAGAAAAGGCAGGAGGAAGAATGTTAGTTGGCTTATGGTGATCAACAATGATTACATCCATATCTGTATTTTTCATAGATTCAAGTGGCTCAAAAGAAGTAATACCACAATCAACAGTAATAATAAGTTTAGAACCTTTTTTAACAAGTTCCTTTAAAGCCTCAGTATTTGGACCATACCCTTCTAAAAATCTATCTGGAATATGAATAAAAGATTTCAAGCCACAGTATTTAAAAAAAAGGTACAACATTGCGGCAGATGTGGCCCCATCAACGTCATAATCACCAAAAATACCAATAGGTCTTTTGTTTTCAATTTCATCAGCAAGTCTTAATACTGTTTTTTCCATATCAACGAACAAAAATGGGTCTGGGAAAAAATCTTTAATTTTTGAATTAAAAAAATGTTCAAAATTCATCTTATTTATTCCAATACTCTTTAAATAAGGAGATAAAATGTAGGGCAAATCAAATTTTTGATTTAAATAGAGTGACAGATGATCAGTTTCTATATCTTTTGGTATAAGTTTCCATAATGTGTTTTGTACAGATAAATTATTCAAAAATTCAAAATTTTTTGGATTTTGACTCATTCTGCTTTTTTAATCGTAAATACTCAAGTTAATAGGATCTTTAATAACACCTTTTAGTTTTTTAATTTTATTTATTGCACTTTCCATTGTTTTTCTATCAGTTTCATGAGTAATAATTATCAAATCAGCTTCATTCTCTAACGATTTTAACTCTTGAAAGAAACTTTGAATAGAAATTTTATATTGTTTAAATATCGAAGTTAAATCAGCTAACACTCCTGATTTATCTAAAACAGTTGTTCTAAGATAAAACTTTAAAATATTTTTATATGGCATTGTTGCAATTTTATTTTTTTCTTTATTAATAGGAAGTTTATTTAAGAGACCATATCTATTTTTATTAGCACAATAATCATATAAATCTGATAAAATAGATGAAGCAGTTGGTTTTGAACCAGCACCTGCACCAGTAAGAATGATAGATCCACAAAGATCAGAAGTAATTTGCACTGAATTAAGAACACCTTCAATTTTGGATAATGGATGAGTATTTGGAATTAACCAAGGTTCTACTGAACATTGAAAATTTTTATTATCTTTATAAGAAGTTGCCAGTAATTTAATTTTATAATTTAAACTGTTAGCAAAATTAATATCATCCAATGTAATATTACTAATTCCTTTAACATATAAATTTTTTAAATTTGGAATTTCTCCAAAAACCAGACTTGATAAAATTATTATCTTATGTGCGGCATCGATACCTTCAATATCAAAAGTTGGATCCGATTCAGCGTAACCAAGTTTTTGTGCTTCCTTAAGAGCTATATCAAATTCTAATGATTTTTTTTCAATTTCATCTAGCAAATAGTTACATGTACCATTTAATATTCCTGTAATTTGCTGTATCTTATTCGAAATTAAACTTTCTTTTATGACTTTTATCACAGGTACGCATCCTGCAACAGCAGCTTCAAAACCAAAAAAAACTTTATTCTCTTTAGCTAATTGAGATAATTTATTACCATGTTTTGCTATGAGAGCTTTATTAGCTGTTATGAAAGGCTTTTTATTTTTAACACATGCCAAACTAAGTTCTTTAGCAACGCCATCTTCTCCACCAATTAACTCAATAACAAGATGAATGCTTTCATCAAAAGCTAAATCGACAGGGTTCTTATAAAAATTAAAATTAGATAAATCTATATTTCTTTTTTTCTTTTTATTCTTGTAAGAAACACCACCTATAACAAACTTTTTAGAATATTCATTAGACTTTAAAAGTTGAGCAATAACTTCTTGTCCAACATTACCTATACCTGCAATTGCTATACTTAAAGGTGCCATTATAACAAGTTACAATAGCTTAAAAACTTTAAATGACTTAAAAGTTTATCTTTTAGAAAATTGGAAACTTTTTCTTGCTTTTGCTTTTCCATATTTTTTACGCTCAACTGTTCTTGAATCTCTAGTCAACAAACCAGCAGCTTTTAATGAGGATCTTAGCTCAGGTTCAAAAAATGAAAGTGCTTTACTTATACCATGTCTAACAGCACCAGCCTGCCCAGAGAGTCCCCCACCTTTAACAGTAGCTGTGACATCAAATTGTTGTACCCTTTTTGCTATTTCAAAAACATGGTTAAGTTGCATTTGTAAAACAGGTCTAAAAAAGTATTCATTCATTTTTCTACCGTTTATAGAAATTTCTCCATTTCCTCTTTTTACCCAAACCCTAGCAGTAGAGTCTTTTCTTCTTCCTGTGGCATATGATCTACCTAAATTATCAATCTTAGGTTTTATTTCTATTTCAGGTTGGTTGTTACCTTCAACTATTGATGTTTCTTCTTTAATTACAGTATTATCTTCATTCATTAAGATTTGCCTTTGTTTTAACTATTCTTTCTATTCATAGCTTTAATGTCTAAATTAATTGGTTTTTGAGCTTCATGATTATGCTCAGTACCTTTAAACAAATGTAATTGTTTTAATATTTTTCTTCCTAAAGGTCCTTTGGGAATCATTCTTTGGACAGCGAGTTTAATAACTTTTGATGGATTGTCACTGCTCAATATTATTTCAGGAGTAGTTGACTTTATCCCGCCAGGATAACCAGTATGTTTATAGTATATTTTTTTACTATATTTTTGGCCAGTTAATTTTATTTTTTCACAATTAATTACAATTATATTGTCACCACATTGCATGTTCGGAGTATAATAAGGCTTATGCTTTCCTCTAAGTCTGTTAGCTAAAATTGATGCCAACCTTCCAAGAACAAGACCATCTGCGTCAACAATAAACCAATCTCTTTTTAAATCTTTGACTTTTGGTATAAACGTTTTTGATAATGTCATATGTGCCTCAAAATATAAACGTTTTATATATAGTTTAAATTAATTAGTCAACAGTTCAAAATAATATTATGATATTTAAAATTTTTAAAATTTTTAGTATGATTTATTAATTTCTGAAAATGGTAAAAATATGGACATTCAAAAATTTAAACAATTTATTTTTTTAATTACTGAAAATGAAATACTTGATTATAAACAGGCTAGGGCATGTTTTGAATTTATAATGTCTGGTGAAGCATCAGATATTTTGATTTCATCTTTTTTAACTTCTTTGAAAATAAATTTAATGACAAATGGTTTTTCTCCAGAAATTATTGCGGCTGGAGCAGATATTATGAGAGAAAAAGCCATTAAAATAAATGTTCCTGAAGACTCAGTAGATATTGTTGGCACTGGTGGAGATGGTCATAATACTCTAAATATTTCGACTGCTACTGCTATAGTTTTAGCTGGCGCAGGGTTAATTGTAGCTAAACATGGCAATTATGCAGCCAGCTCTAAATCTGGTTCAGCCAACGTATTGGAAAGCTTAGGTGTTAACATTTTGAATAAAGTTGATAATGTTGAGAGCTGTATAAAAAAAGTAGGTCTTTGTTTTTTCTTCGCCCCTAAACATCATAGTGCAATGAAATATGTGATGAATGTTAGAAAAGAGCTTGGTTTTAGTACTATTTTTAATCTTTTAGGTCCTCTATCTAATCCAGGTTTTGTAAAAAAACAAATGGTTGGTGTTTACTCCAAATCATTATTGTTACCTTTTGCGAAAGCTTTACAGAAACTTGGTTCAACAAATGCTTGGATTGTTTGTGGAAATGATGGAATGGACGAAGTGTCATCTACTGGACCAACACAATGTGCTCAATTGAAAGATGGTCAAATTAATGAATTTGAAATTAAACCCGAGGACTTTGGGATACCCAGAGTAGGCTTAAAAGAATTATTAGGCGGCAATCCTGAAGAAAATGCTAAAGAAATTTTACAACTTTTGAATGGAAAAAAAGGACCATTTCGAGATATAGTTACTTTCAATGCTTCAGTAGGTTTAATTGCAACAGGAAATGCTCTGGATTTGACTGAAGCAAAAAAACGTATTGAAAAATCATTGTCAGATGGTTTTGCATTAGGAAAACTTAATGAATTGATAGAGGTATCTAATAGCTAAGACATGCGAACTTTAAAAGATATTATTGAATACAAAAAAGATGAAGTGTATAGAGAAAAACAGCTATATTCTAAATCACAATTAAAAGAATTGATATCAACAATAGATGTTCCAAGAAATTTTACAAAAAACCTATCAAATAATAATAAAAGCATTGGATTGATTGCTGAAATAAAAAAAGCCTCGCCAAGTAAAGGGGTAATAAGAATAAATTTTGATCCTAGAGAAATTGCAATTGAATACAAAAATAATGGTGCTAGTTGTTTATCAATATTAACAGATAAATATTTTTTTCAAGGAGACAACAAATATATTCAATATGTCAAAGATATTGTTGATTTGCCTATCCTGAGAAAAGACTTTATCATAGATAATTGGCAAATATCTCAATCACGAGCTTTAAATGCAGACTGTATTCTTCTAATTTTATCCTGCCTTTCATTTAATCAAGCAAGTGAATTTGAAGAAGAGGCTATAAGTTTAGGAATGGATGTATTGCTTGAAACTCATACCCCTGAAGAGATAGAAATAGCTAATAAGTTAAAATCATCTTTGGTTGGTATAAATAACAGAAACTTAAGGACTATGAGAGTAGATATAATGGAATCTGTTAATCTCATAAAATATCTAGATAAAAATAAAGTTCCTATTTCAGAGAGTGGTATCTCCAAAAAAGAAGATATAGTTCTATTAAAATCTAGAGGTTTTAACAATTTTTTGATTGGAGAAGCATTTATGAAAGACAAGAATATATCAAAAAAAATTAAAGAAATTTTTAATTAGTATAAACGAAAGACAAAAATATGAATAATAAATCATTTTCTCATTTTGATAAGTTGGGCAACCCAGCTATGGTTGATATTAACCCCAAGTTGGAAACTCGTAGAATTGCAATTGCCTCTGGTAAAGTTTTAATGCAAGCAGAAACTTTAAATAAAATATTAGAACAAAAGATAAAAAAAGGAGATGTTTTTCAAGTTGCTAACATAGCAGGAATTCTAGCGGCAAAAAGAACAGATGAGATTATACCTTTATGTCATTCCTTACCTATTTCTTATGTCAAAATAGATTTTAACCCAGATTTGAAAAATTCATGCGTAAAGATACAATCTGAAGCTTCTTTAATAGGAAAAACTGGTGTAGAAATGGAGGCTTTAACAGCTGTTTCTGTTGCAGCTCTAACTATATATGATATGTGCAAAAGCTTAGATAAAACTATTTCTATTTCTTCTATTAAGTTGATACATAAATCTGGAGGAAAATCAGGAGTTTTTAATGCTGAATAATGAGTTTATTAGTGTAGAAGAAGCAATCAAAAAAATTGTTACACAATTTGATAAATTAGAAGATGAAGATGTAGAATTAACTAATTCTCTTGGGCGGGTTTCTGCGGAACCACTTTTTTCTAAAACTTTTAATCCTATTACAAATGTCTCTTCAATGGATGGTTTTGCAATTAGTTCTGATAATAAAGATAGTTTTTTTAAAATTGTCGGAGAGTCTTCCGCAGGTAATCCGTATACTGGTCAGGTTAGAAAAAAAGAAACGGTAGCAATTTATACTGGGGCTCATCTTCCCAAAGGAACAAATACAGTTATAATTCAAGAAAATGTAAAAAAAAAAGGTTCTTATATTGAGTTAATTGATAAAACTTATAAAAAATACCAATTTGTTAGAAAAAAGGGGCTAGATTTTAAAAAAGGAGATATTGTTTTAAAAAACAATCAAGTAATTAATTCTAGAAATGTTGCCTCTATAGCTATGTCAGGAAACTTTTGGATTAATGTAGTAAGAAAACCAATAATTGGAATACTCTCAACAGGCAATGAAATCTCAAAGGTTGGAAATTTGACTGGAAAAAATCAAATTCCTAGTGGAAACTTAGTGATGTTGTCATCTATTGTAAAAACCTTAGGAGGAATACCAAGATTACTTCCAATAGCTGAAGATAATAAGAAATCTCTAAAAAAAATATTAGAAAAAAACTTAGATTGTAATCTTTTGTTAACAACTGGTGGAGCTTCAGTTGGAAGATATGATAAATTAAAAAGTATTTTTCAAGAAAAAAATAAAAATACAAAGATAAATTTTTATAAGGTAGCCATGAGACCAGGGAAACCACTAATTTTTGGTAGATATAAAGGAACTCCTCTACTTGGATTACCAGGAAATCCTGTGTCAGCCGGCGTTTGTTCATTAATATTTTTAAATGCCATCATGAATAAAATGAAAGGTAAAAAGAGTTTTTTTCCAAAAGTTTTTGAAGGCAAATTATCTGACTCAATTTCTTCAAATGACCGTAGAATGGATTTCATGAGAGCTACATATATAGTCAATGCAGTTGAGACTTTATTAACTCCTTTTAAAAAACAAGATAGTTCAATGACGTCATTATTTTCTCAAGCAAATTGTTTGATAATAAGACAACCTTATGAAGAAAAAATAAATAAAGGTCAAATGGCTAAATTCATCAAGTTTCCAATTTTATTCTAAAAAATTGACATATTAATTAATATTGTGTAGAACAAAAAGTGAACTAAGTTATTTTAATGTTAACAAAAAAACAAAATCAACTTTTAAATTATTTAATTAAAAGCATTGAGTCAGATGGTATAACTCCATCCTACGATGAATTATGTAAAAAATTGTCCTTAAAATCAAAGTCTGGAATTCACAGAATAGTTAATGGTTTGGAAGAGAGAGGTTATATTAAAAGATTAGAAAATAAGGCTAGATCACTTTTTCCTAAAAAATATCCTAATGGGCAGAATTACATAAACGATATCTATTATATTGAAAGTAAAAGAAAAAATGTTGAAGAAAATAAACAAATTGAGAATTCAAAAATTCCTGTCCTAGGAAAAATTGCCGCAGGGTTACCTATTGAAGCAATTGAAAATTTTGATGATCACATAGATTTACCTAAAAATTTTCTTGGTTCAGGAGAATATTACGCGCTTAAAGTTGAAGGGGAATCAATGATAGAAGATGGAATTCATGAGCATGATACAGTAATCATTGATAGTAAGAAAAATCCAGTTAATGGTGATATAGTCGTTGCTCTTATTGATGATGAAGAAGTAACTCTAAAAAGATTTCGAAAAAAAGGTAATACTATTGCTCTAGAGCCAGCAAATAAAAGTTTTAAAACTCACATTTATGGACAAGACCGAGTTAAGATTCAAGGTGTATTGACATCACTTTTACGTTTTTATTAAGAAAAATCTTTGAGTTCTTAATTTTATGAAAGTTGTAACAAGATTTGCACCATCTCCCACTGGAAAACTTCATATTGGAGGTGCCAGAACGGCTTTATTCAATTTTCTTTTTTCTAAATACCACTCTGGTGAATTTCTTATTCGAATTGAAAACACTGATAAAAATAGATCTACAATTGAAAATGTAAACTCGATAATTGATAGTTTAAATTGGCTTGATTTAAGTTCATCTCAAAAAATAATTTTTCAGACTGAAAATTTTCAGAGTCATCAATCAGTTGCTTTTGAGCTTTTAGAAAAAGGCTTTGCTTATAAATGTTTTTTGAATGAAGATGAATTGGAGAAATTAAGAATTAACTCAAGAAAAACTGGTTTACCAATTAGGTCACCATATAGAAACAAAAATATCCAAAATAACTTTAATGATAATTTTGTTATAAGACTTAAAATGCCATCATCTGGCGAAACCACTATAAATGATAGGGTTCAAGGTAAAGTTACAGTTAAAAATGAAATTCTAGATGACATGGTTCTTTTAAGAAAAGATAAAACTCCAACTTACATGTTAGCATCTGTTGTTGATGACTATATTATGGGAATTACACATATCATCAGAGGAGATGATCACTTTAATAATGCGTTTAGGCAAATACAAATAATTAAATATCTTAATTGGCCAACTCCAGAATATGTACATATACCTCTAATTCATGGTCAAGATGGTGCCAAACTTTCAAAAAGACATGGTGCAAAAAATCTTATCGAATACAAAGAAATGGGTTTTGACCCTATTGCTGTAAAAAATTATTTACTTTTGTTAGGTTATTCATTGACCGATGAAAAAATTTATAATTTTCAAGATAATGTATTTAAATTTGAACTTAAAAAAATAAATAAATCTCCTTCAAGATTTGATGAAATAAAACTTAGAAATATTAATTCAACCTTTTTAAAAAATGCAGATTTAAGATATTTAGTATCTAAAATAGTGAAAGATAAGAATTTAAAAAATAAAAACCTTATCAGGAATTTATCCTATTTCTTACCTGAGTTAGTAAAAAGATATAAATTGCTAAATGAAATAGAAGATGATTTAAGTTGGATGTCTGATGACTTTTCGATAAATACAGAAGAATATCCAATAGAATTAAAAAATAAAAATAGTTTAGAAACACTAGAAGAAGTTTATCAAATATTAAATTCTTGTGATTGGGAGTTAAATAATATAAAAACTAGTATTAGTAATTATATAAAAGATAATAACTTAATGATGAAAGATGTAGCACCTTTAATTAGGTTAGCTATTACAGGAAAATTAAACACTCCTGATATATATAATACTTTGTATATACTAGGTAAAGAAATTTGTTTAAATCGCCTCAAAACATGTTTATGAGTAATTGTATTATGACTGAGAAAAACTTCAAAAAAGCTAAATTAATATTAGACAACAAAGAATTGGATCTAGATATACTAAATGGTAGTGTTGGACCATCTGTATTAGATATTAGAAATTTATATTCAAAATTAGGATGTTTTACATATGATCCTGGTTATGGCGCTACAGGATCGTGTGAATCTGAAATAACATATATTAATGGAGAAGAAGGTGTTTTGCTTCATAGGGGATACCCTATTGAAGAGTTAGCAAAAAATAGTAATTTTTTAGAAGTTGCTTTTTTGCTTTTAAATGGAGAATTACCTAATTCAGACGACAAAGAAGAATTTGAAAATGCCATAACTTTCCATACCATGGTTCACGAACAACTTATTAATTTTTATAGGGGTTTTAGAAGGGATGCTCATCCAATGGCTATTATGGTTGGTGTTGTTGGAGCATTATCATCATTTTATCCTGACTCTACAAATATTAATGACCCACAACAAAGGTTGATTTCTTCTAGACGGTTAATAGCTAAAATTCCAACAATAGCCGCAATGGCATTTAAATACTCATTAGGTCAACCTTTCAATTACCCTCAAAACAAATTAAACTACTCAGAAAACTTTTTACATATGTGTTTTTCTGTTCCAGCAGAAGAATATAAAAATAATCCTGTAATTTCTAAAGCTTTAGATAGAATTTTAATTTTACATGCTGATCATGAACAAAATGCATCTACATCAACAGTCAGAATTGCAGGTTCTTCAGGTGCCAATCCATTTGCTTGTATAGCATCGGGAATTGCATCTTTATGGGGTCCTGCGCATGGTGGAGCCAATGAAGCTGTGCTAAATATGCTGGCTGAAATTGGAAGTAAAGAAAATATTAAAAAATTTGTAGATAAAGCTAAAGATAAAAATGACCCTTTTAGATTGTTTGGTTTTGGACATAGAGTTTACAAAAATTATGATCCAAGAGCGTCTGTAATGCGAGAAACCTGCCATGAAGTATTAGACTTATTGGGTGTAAAAAATGAACCACTTTTAGATATAGCAATGGAGTTAGAGAAAATTGCATTAAAAGATGATTATTTTGTTGAAAAAAAGTTATATCCAAATGTAGATTTTTACTCTGGTATTATCTTAAAAGCAATGGGCTTTCCAACAGAAATGTTTACTGTATTATTCGCAGTTGCCAGAACTGTTGGATGGGTGGCGCAATGGAATGAAATGATAACAGATCCTGTTCAAAGAATTGGTAGACCTAGACAATTGTATACAGGCAAAACTGAGAGAAGTTTTATAAAATTACAAGATAGATAAATTATTTTTTCAATAATTTTAAAATATCTGATGTAATTTTCTTTTGGAAATTATTTTCAATTTTATTAGATTTATATTTCATTTTACTTACTAGATTAGTTGAAAGTTCTTCAAAGATACGTTTATATCTCTTATTATTTTCAAAGTAATCATCAAATTTCGAGAATATATTTTTAGGTGTACATTTATCCTGAAATAAAAAAGGTATAATTGATTGACCACTTATAAAATTTGGAAGAATTACATTGGACATATTTACTAAATATTTTCCAATTAAGCCTGATATAAAATCAGTCTTATAAATACCAATAGTTGGAATGCCTGCCAAAGCTAATTCCATTGTAACTGTTCCACTACAAGCAATAGCAACTTTTGACGAAAAAATTAAATCGAATTTTTCATTGAAATTTACTAACTTTATTTTTTCTTCTAATCCATTGTCTCTAATTTCTTTTGATATTTTTTCTTTAAATTTATCTAAAGTAGGTAAAACCCAATTTATGTCCTCGAATTTATTGTTTATCATTTTAACAGATTTAATGATTATTCTAAGGTTATAATTTATCTCTTTTTTTCTACTTCCTGGTAATAATAAACAAATTTTTTTATTTTTAATTTTTTTTGTATTATTTATTTTTTTTATTAAATTTTCAAAAACAGGATTACCACAATACATAGTGTTAATTTTAAATTTATCAAAATATTTTTTTTCATTTGGAATAATAGAATACAATCTATCAAAAACATTTTTCCACTTGAGAGCCCTATTAGGACTATATGCCCATATAGTTGGTAAGACGATATGAACAATTGGAATTTTTAAATTTTCCTTGTAAAATCTTTTTTTTAGTCTTTTTGCTAAATTTAATGAAAAAAGTTTTGAGTCTACAGTTATAACCAAGTTTGGTTTTAATTTAACTACATAATCTACAATCTCATCAATTTTTTTACTTAAAACAAAATACTTTAATAAAGGACCTAAAAAACCAATTAAGTTCATCTGATTAAAATCAAAAATGTTTTTTATACCAAAATCAATCATTCTAGGTCCAGCAATTCCAAAAAAATTAAAATTTATTTTGTTTTTATTATAATTTGTTAAACCTTTCATCACATTATATGCAATAAAATCACCTGAACTTTCACCTACTGTAATAAAAACTTTTATACTTTGATTTTTTGATAAAATTTCAACCTCCAGTAGAATAAAAATAAAAATCTTTAGTCTTTGAAAATTCTAAAATTTTATTTTTATCTAAAACAAGAGTTCCAAAAGAACTAACGACCACACCTAAAAAATTGTTTTTTGCACATAACTTTATAGTATCTAGGCCTATAACAGGCATATCAAAATCAAGTGATTGGTTCTTTTTTGGAAATTTTACTAAAACTGGCCCAAATTCATATACATGTGTTAAATATTTTTTATATAACATTCCACAACGTTTAATTAATTCATTTGTACCCTCTAATCCTTCAATACCAATCACATGTTTATCTAATAATACGACTGACTGACCAACATCAAATTTTGATATTTTGTTTAACAAATTTATGCCATTTTTAGCACTATTTTTAAGGAATTTATTTTTTTTTAAATCATTTTTTTTTGAAAAAATGATATTATTTTTAACAAAATTATTTTTTAATAAAATTGATGGAGAGATAATTTCAAAACCTTTATCCAAAAAAAATGATTTTATAATGTTTAAAGAAACGTCATCTCCTTTATAAGAAATTTGATTAATTATTTTTCTAGAAGATTTATCAACTTTTTTATTATTTAACTTTGGTCTAAAAAATTTACCAGCAAATACAATTTTTTTAATTTTATAATAATCAAGTTTTTTTATTAATTTATCTATTTCTAATAATGATACATTCGTAGTTTTATTTTTAAAATTATTTGGATTTGATAGCCCATTGATACAAACAACTAATGAAATTTTGGAATTCTCAGCAATAATTTTTGGGAAATTTCCTTTGCCAGCAATGATAGAAATAGTCATGGTTATTTATCCCATTTTTGGGTGAACAAATGATCTACTAGAGTTATTTTTTAAAAATTTTAAAATTTCCTTTACTGTAGTATGCTTTCCGTAAACCTCTTTAACTTCATTTAATCTTTCGTTAAAAGTACCTTCAGGTCCAAAAAGCAATCTGTAGACTTGTCTTAGAATTTTAATTTCGTCCCTTTTGAATGAACGTCTTCTTAATCCAACCAAATTCAAACCACTCAATTTTCCTCTGCTACCTACAACTGAAGTATAAGGTATTACATCTCCATCTACTGTTGTGCCAGCACCAATAATTGCATGCTTACCAATTCTACAATATTGATGAACTGCAGAGTGACCACCAAGATAGGAATAATCTCCAACTTCAACATGCCCACCAATAATAGCGTTATTAACAAATACAACATTATTTCCAACTATACAATCATGCGCAACATGACTTCCAACCATGAACAGACCATTACTTCCAACTTTAGTTTCTTTAATACCGATCTCAGTTCCAGGATGCATAGTTACATGTTCTCTGATAATATTATTATCACCTAAAATTAATTTAGATTTTCCACCTGAAAATTTTGCATGTTGAGGAGGCATACCTATCACACAAAAGGGATAAAAATGGTTATTTTTCCCTATAAAGGTATCTCCTTCAATAACACAGTGAGATTTAATTATACAACCACTATTTATATGAACCTTAGGTCCTATAATTACATATGGTCCAATATTTATATTTTTTCCAACCAAAGTCGCTTTTTCACTAACAATAGCAGTTGGATGAATATTATTTTTCATAAAAACCTTATTTTACACCGTAAGCATAGCTGAAAAGTTAGCAATTGCCATTACTTGATTTTTTACAATGGCCTTACCAGAAAATTTAAAAAAATTTTTTCTTGAATTTAAAAATGAAACTTCTAAATAAACTACATTACCTGGTAAGATTGGCTTTTTAAACTTGGCTTCATTAACTCCGGTCAAAAAAACTACTTTTTTACCCTGATAGTCTTTATTTGAGTATGATATTAGACATGCTGCAGTTTGAGCCATAGCCTCTACGATCAAAACTCCAGGCATAACTGGATACTCAGGGAAATGTCCTTTAAAATACTCTTCATTTATTGAAACCATTTTAATTCCAACTGCTTTTTTATTCACCTCAAGATTTTCAACTTTATCTATCATTAAAAATGGATATCTATGAGGAATTAACTTAAGAATATCATCATAATTAAGTGAAATGTTATTATTCATTTTAGTAACCGATTTTTAATTTTTTTGTTATTTATTACCTGTATTCTTTGCCAATCATAATGGTTTAATGCAGGATAACCACCTATTTTACTATTTTTAATAGGAAAACTTTTTAAAACATTTGAACCAGCTGTTATAGTTGAACCTTCTCCTATTACGACATTATCAACAATACCTACACCACCTCCCAGTATAACATTTTTTTCTAAATGTACAGATCCAGATAATGCGCATTTTCCAGGAAGTATACAATTATCTTCAATTTTACAATTATGAGCTATATGAACTTGATTATCAATCATTACTGATTTACCAATGGTTGTGTCATTTATTAATCCTCTATCTATATTACTATTTGAGCCGACATAAGAATTTTGACCAATAATAACACCACCAACATGAAAAAAAACTTTAGTTTTTAATCCCGATGGTATAAAACCAAAACCATTTTTTCCTATAACTGAATTTTGACTTATTGTTACGTTTTCATTTAATATAGTACATTCTAATTGAACACCATTTTCTATTATGGAATTATTTCCAATAAAACAATTTTCAGAAATTGTTACTCCATTTCCTATAATTACGTTGTCACCTATTACAACATTACTTTTAATTTCAGAAAAATTACCTATTTTAAAATTTTTGCCTATTTGAACAGTATCAAATATTATACTCTGATTTTTTAAATTACTTCTATCATCTTTATTTATTTTTTTAATACAAAAGTTAGTAATAAGTTCTGAAAAAGATTTACGGGGGTTTTTAACAGGTATCTTTATCATATTTTTGTGAAAATTTTTATCATAAGTTTTATCAACTAAACAAACAGAAAAATTTTCTAAAATTAAGTTATTTGATTTTTTTGACATAAACGACAAAGTATTTTTTTTCAATTTATCTAGCGAACAAAAATCTAATATTTCATAACTCTTTACATCGAAATCAATAAATTGATTAAACCTATCCAAATCATTTATATTTATCTTTAAAAAAGATATTATGTCACTTAAATAAACCTTATTCACTAATTTAAAAAAAATATGATTCAAAATTTTAACCTATTCAGACTTAATTCTGGTAATTTTTAAATTTTTAGTTTTTTCATCAAAAGCTGATAAAGCCTCCTCAGATAAATCTAATTTATTATCATTAAATAAAAATGCGTTTTCTTTTAAAATCACAACGTCTATTTTTTTTCTCAAAGATATTTCTTTAATTATAGAAGCTAGAACATCTTTAAGTTTTTTTTGAATACTTTGAAATGATAAATTTAACTTATTTTTTTCTTCAAATGCAAATTTTTGAAGAACAGCTATCTCTTGTTTAATTTCTTTCTTTAAAGAATTATAATCTTTTGTTTGCTTATTAAGTTTCAAAAGTCTTTTTTCTTTTTTTCTAATTTTAGTTTCATCATTTTTGATTCTTTCATTAAGTTGTTTTTCAAAAATTAAAAACTGTTTCCCAACTTTTTTCATTGTTTTTGAATTTTTTAATACACTTCTGAAGTCCACTATTCCAATTGATGAACTGTCTTTGATAAGTGTGTATTTAAAAAAGTTTTTTTCTGCATTATGCATTTTGGAAGCACTAACACAGTTAATGTTAAAAAAGACCAAAATTAAAATAAATAAAAATTTCATTAAAAATTAAAAACTTGTTCCTATTGAAAACTTAAAATTATTTTCTTTATCATAACTTTCTTTAGAAACCGGCCAACCCCATATAAAATTCAAAGGTCCTATTGGTGTGGTCCAATAAAGTGCTAAACCCGAAGAAACTCGAGGACCTGAATCATCAACTCCTCTAACATTATCTGGATAATCAGTATCCCATAATGATCCAAAATCTGAATATATTGACCATTCTATCCCTGTATCCTCTGGCATAAAACTTTTAGTTCTTAATTCTAGTGAACCAGAATAATAATTGTTTCCGCCAACTGCCTGATCATTTCCAATATCCCTAGGTCCTATACCACCACTATCAAAACCCCTAACCTTTTTTGAATTAAAGTAAAATCTATTAGAGCTTGTAATTTTTTCATCATCTATTGGCGATGTAAAACCTATATTACCTGCAAATGACAAAACATGGTCTCCATAAGAAAAGGGGGTATAAGATTTATATTTTGTTTGTATCTGAGCAAATTTTGCATCACCCCCAATTCCAGCTAGAGAGGTATCAAATAATAACTTATGACCAGACTTTGGATTAAAATAATTATCCCTAGTATCATTTACAAAAGTATAATTTAAAGATGAGGTTTGAACTTCTATCCCTTCTTCACCAGAAACTGAAGTTGCAGTCGAAGAACTACTTGTAGATGTTTTACTTTCAACAAAAGAATAAGAGAATTTATTAAAATATTCCTTTACATCAAAACCAAAAGCAAAGCTCATTCCTGTTTTCTCTATATCTCTATCACCACGCTCGTTTGTTTGATCAAAAATATTTCCTGACAAAAGTAATGGTTTATCACGAAAATATGGTTCTGTTATTCCAATATCATATTTGGTGCTTTTTGCTGATGTAGAAACACTAAGTCTTGTTTTAAGACCTTTTCCTAAAAAATTTTTCTCATTAAGTCCAATTGAAATCTGCTCTTTTTCAACAGAGTCATATCCTATTCCAAATGCAAAATCACCAGTTAATGTTTCTTTTACCTTTATATTAATATCAACTTGATTAGGAACATTAGTTTCCTTTAAATCTACATCTACGGTTGTAAAATAACCAAGTCTTCTTATAGCTTGTATAGACTCTTTTAATTTTTGAGCATTAAAGGGATCACCCTCTAAAAGTTTTAACTCCCTTCTAATTACATAATCTAAAGTTCTAGTATTACCTGAAATATTTATTAATCCTATATAACTTTTTTGTCCTTCATCAATATTAAATTTCAAATCTAGAAAGCCTTCTTTTTTATTCTCTAACGAAGTTTCAATTTTGACAAAAGAAAAACCCTCTGAACCAAGATTTTCATTCAAAATACCTACACTTTCGCTTACAGCTCTCATATCGTAATAATCACCTTCATTAACTGAAAGTGAATCTTTAATTTTTTTTTCATCTAATTTTAAGACATTATTGTCTAAAATAATTTTCTTTATTTTATATCTTGGACCTTCACTGACTATTATATTTATATTAAAACCAGAGTAATCTTGCAATAAGTCCGTTCTATAAGAAACCACCTTGAAATCCACATAACCTCTGGTGTTATAAAACTTCAATAATTTTGCTTTGTCTAATTCAATATTTTCTTTATTAAATATACTACTACCAAAAATTCTAATCATCGAAGCTTCTTTTGTAGTTATAACACTTCTTAAATCATCATCAGAAAATAGTTTATTACCTATAAAATTAATCTTATTTACCTTTATAGGGTCACCTTCATCAATTACAAAAATTAGTTTAATTCTTGATTGAGGTAAATCCTGTCTTTTAACATCAATTTTTGCTCTATATCTTCCAGAACGAGTATACTCTTCTCTAATTTTTTTTAGAGCATATGTTAATTTTTTTTCACTAAAAGTTTCTCTTTTTTTAATATTAATAACTTCTTCTAGGTCTTTATCTTCTAAGAAATCATTACCTTCAAAAACAATTTCATTTATTATAGGTTTTTCTAAGACTTTTATAATTAATAAATCATCTTTTGTAGTTATTTCAACGTCATCAAAAAAGTCAGACATATATAATTTTTTTGTTAATGAATTTATTTCTCTATTAGTCACCTTTTTACCTAACAAGTCTTTGACTAGGTTTGATATATAACTATTAGGTATTCTTTTATTTCCTTCAATACGGTATTTATCAACACCTATTTCATCAGAAAATGATGAGTATGAAGAAACGAAAAAAAATAAAACAAAAAATATAATTTTTAAAAAATGCAAAATTTCTCCTAATCTCAGACAACATATCAATTAATATACATACATTATATTGAAAGTTATTTACACATATTTTTTTAAGTCTAAAAAAGTTACAAGTATCATTAAGCTAATCAGTAGAAAAATTCCTAATTGTATTAATTTTACTTGATACTTTTCAGGCAAAGGTTTTCCAAAAATCAATTCCAAAACATATAAAGTAATATAACCGCCATCTAGAGCAGGTATTGGTAATAAATTAATTAAACCTAAATTAATAGAAATAATCGCCATTAAAAAAATTAAGCTGGATATACCGCCTACTAGAGCATCTCCAGAAATTTTTGCTATTCCAATTGGCCCAGCAACTTCATTTGAATTCAAGTTAAAATTTATTAATTTGTGAAGTCCTTTTACCCATTCGATTGTCATATTAAATGTATCTATGCATCCATAGTAAAAAGAGTAAAAAATATTTAATTTCATTAATTCAGGTTTTTTGGCAATAATTCCTATTCTTCCAACATTTTTCTTTGTTAACTTGTTAAACATACTGTTAGGAACTAATTCTATATCTACAATATTTTTATTTCTTAAAACCTGAACTCTAAGCAATTTATTTGGATTATTCTCAACAATATTTTTTAACTGATAAAAATTATCTATATTTTCATTATTAATTTTTAAAATAAGGTCATTTTTTACTATGCCAGCATTAAAAGCAGGAGAATTGTCTATAGTTTCTCCAACAACAGGTAAATTTACAAGCCTTCCTTGAAAACTATAAAGTAAAGAAATCAATAGCATTCCAAAAACAATATTTGCTAAAGGGCCAGCAAAAACAATTACAAACCTTGAAAATAATGAAGCATGATTAAAATTTCCAGATTTATCTTTTAATTGGAGTGGATTAGTTTTTCTTGAGCTATTTTTTTCGTTAACAATCAATTCTCCCTTCATTTTAACATATCCTCCAAATGGTAGGATACAAAATTTCCATCTTGTATTATTTTTATCGTTAAATCCAAAAAGTTCTTTTCCAAAGCCTACTGAAAAAACTTCTACTTTTACCTTGTTTTTAACTGCAGCAATATAATGACCTAGTTCATGAACAAAAACTAATGGTGTTAAAACCAATAAAAAACCAAGTAAAGATAATAAAAAAGAATTTTCAAACAATTTTAACTCCTGTGTAACTTTCTTTAATTAGAATCCGTGTTCTTTTATCTATATCAATAACATCCTCTAAGCTTCTTGGTATATCAAAATTAAATCTTTGAAGAGCATCATTAATTAAATCTACAATTTGATTAAAACTTATTGCATTTTTTAAAAATAATTCAACTGCTATTTCATTTGCAGCATTCATTATTATTGAGTAAGGCTTTGGTTGCTGTAAAATTTCCCAGCCAAGCTTTAAACCTGGAAATTTTTCTAAATCAGGTTTTTTGAATGATAATTCACCTATTTTTGACAGATCTAGTTTTTTTAATCCTAAGTCTAATCTCTCTGGATGACTTAAAGCTAAACTCAATGGACTTATCATATTTGGATAAGATAAATTTGCGAGAACAGAGCCATCCATATAATGAACCATTCCATGAATTATAGATTGTGGATGAATTAAGACATCTATTTGATTAAATTTAAGATTAAATAAATTACCTGCCTCTATAATCTCTAGAGCTTTGTTAATCAATGTGGCACTATCTACTGAAATTTTTTTTCCCATATTCCAAACAGGATGCTTAATTGCATCACTGGGCTTAATTTTATTAAAATACTTTTTATTTAAATTAAGGAATGGTCCTCCCGAAGCAGTTAGAGTTATATTACTAATTTTATCTCTATTTTTTTCATCAAAGCATTGAAAGATTGAGTTATGTTCAGAATCAACTGGGAGAATTTTAGTATTATTAATATTTGTTTCTTTTGTAAAAAAATCACCGGCAATAACAAGAGGTTCTTTGTTGGCTATTGCTATATCATTTCCTGATTTTAAAGCTGTTATTGCAGGTAACAATCCTGCAGCTCCTGATATACCTGAGACTAAGATATCACATTTGATTGAAGCTAATTCATTTAATCCTTTTTCTCCAACCAGCAGGTTAGTGTCAAAAACATTTGTTTTTGATGCTATTAAATCACTAATTGCAATATATTTAACATTAAATTCATCAACAATTGTTTTTAATTTTTTTACATTTGTGTTTGCTGAAACTCCAATTAATTTAAATTTGTCTTTCTGAAGCCTTAAAAGTTCTAATGTAGTCTTACCAATAGAACCTGTTGCCCCTAATAAAATAATTTTTTTTAACTTTTTCATTTTAAATTAATTAAATATTTTTATAAATAATAAGGATATTGGTATACAAAAAATATAACCATCAAATCTGTCTAGAAAACCACCATGACCAGGTATAAGAGAACCTGTATCTTTTACATTTATCCGTCTTTTAAAATATGAGACGAGTAAATCACCTGATGATGATAAAAAAGATAATATAATTCCAAATATCAGATAATTTATTGTTTCTAAATTGAAATAGGTTGAATAAAAATATGTTAGAGGAATAGATGAAATTACTCCAATTATTGTTCCTTCTAATGTTTTATTTGGACTAATATTTGGATATATTTTTAATTTACCAAACGTTTTTCCTCCTAAATAAGCCGAAATATCATGAAAAGTGATTAACATAATAATTAATAAAATAAAATTGATATTATCAAAAATTGTTAACAAATAGAATAAACAAAAAATTAAATTAATAATCAAAATAGACAAAGTAGAAAAAACTAGATTTTTTAAATCAAAAAAATACAAACCTGCCAGAACACAAAGTACAAAATGAAATACCAAAGAGAGTTCAAAAAATAAATAATTATTACTTTGAAGGATTAAAAAATAATAAAAAACCGTTAAAAATGTTGTAAAAAAAGTAAAAATCTTTTTTTTTTTATCAGCATCTCCAATTCACTGAATAGAAAATAAAACAATAAAATAGTACAAATTTTATATGCTTCATTACCAATAATTGATATCAAAATAAGAAAAGAAATTAAGAAAATTGATGAAAACAACCTTAAAAAAAATTCTTTGTTGGGCGTTCTAAACATAAGTTCCACCATAATTTCTTATTCTTTTTTTAAACTCATTAATTGAATATTTTAAAAGTTTCATATCAAATTCTGGCCACATTTCATTTAAAAATAATAATTCAGTATACGCCAAGTCCCACAACAAAAAATTTGACAATCTTTTTTCTGCACCCGTTCTAATTAATAGATCAGGATTAGGTATTTCAGAATTCATTATGTATTTGCTAAATTTTATCTCATCAATTTTATTATTATTTGTATCATTAATAAACTTATTTACTGCATTTACAATATCAGACCTACCTCCATAATTTACTGCTAACGTTAATGTTAAGCCAATATTGTTTTCTGACATTGAAGACAATCTGTTTATCTTTTCTTGAATATTTTTATTAAACTTTGAAAGATCTCCAATAAAACGAATTTTTACATTTTTACCTTTTATTTTTTCAATAGATTCATCTAAAAAATTACCAAATAATATCATTAATTTATTAATTTCTACAGTTGATCTATTCCAATTTTCAGTTGAAAATCCAAACACCGTTAAAAACTTTATTTTTAATTCAATAAAATTTTCAACAGTTTTATATAAATTTTCTACGCCCTTTTTATACCCCTCTGATAAAGTCAGTTTATGAGTTTTTGCCCATCTTCTATTACCATCCATAATTATTGCTACATGTTTTGGAGACATTTTATTATACTTCAAGTATTTCTTTTTCTTTATTTGATAAAATTTTATCTACATTGTTTACATACTCATTAGTTATTGATTGAACAATTTCTTCACTTTTATGTTTTTCATCAGCAGACATCTCTTTGTTTTTTTCTTTTTTTCTAATATCTTCAATTATATCTCTTCTTATATTTCGTAGAGATACTCTTGTATTTTCTGCATATTTTCCAGCTACCTTTGAAAGTTCTATTCTTCTTTCCTCAGAAAGAGGTGGAATGGGTAATCTAATCAAGTTGCCTTCAATCATTGGGTTTAACCCCAGATTACTCTCTCTTATAGATTTTTCAACCTGTTCAACATTAGAGGAATCCCAAACTGAAATTACTAAAAGTCTTGGTTCAGGTACATTAATATTTCCTAATTGATTAATTGGAACTTTTGAACCATAAGCTTCAACTAATACAGTATCCAACATATTAATTGTTGCCCTTCCTGCTCTAAGAGTATTTAAATCATTTTGAAAAGATATGAGTGTTTTATCCATTCTTTGCTTAATTAAATTTTCATCAAAATTTTCAGTCATCTTTTCCTCGTTTAATTAACAATAGTGAAAACACCTTTACCTTTTAAAATATTTACTAAATTTCCATTTTCAAAAATAGAGCTTATAATTAATGGGATTTTATTTTCTCTGGCAAGAGATACTGCAGAAGCATCTATAACTTGAAGATCTTTTGACAATACGTCCATGTAAGATAATTTTTCATATCTAATTGCATTTTTATCTTTTTTAGGGTCAGAAGAGTAAATTCCATCAACAAGTGTAGCTTTTATCATCACATCACAGTTCATTTCTGAAGCCCTTAATGCCGCCGCTGTATCAGTTGTAAAGTAAGGGTTTCCTGTGCCTGCTGCAAAAATCACTATCCTCTTTTTTTCTAAATGTCTAAAAGCCTTTCTTCTTATATAAGGTTCACATACTGCTGATATAGGAAGAGCAGATTGAACTCTTGTTTGAACATTTATTTCTTCTAGAGCATTCTGAAGTGCTAACGAGTTCATAACTGTTGCTAGCATGCCCATATAGTCACCTGTGGTTCTATCCATTCCTCTAGCAGCACCAGAAAGACCTCGGTATATATTTCCACCACCTATTACTATACACAATTGAATGTTCAACTCAAAAACACTTTTTAAATCTAATGCTAATGACTTTATCATCTCTGGGCTAATACCATAAGAACCATCTCCAACAAGTGCTTCACCAGAAAGTTTAAGCAAAACTCTTTTCCACTTCAGATCTTTCACTACTTTCCTTTCTGTTTTATCCAAGAACTTATTGATTTGCTGTTGCAGCAACTTCAGCCGCAAAGTCTTTTTCGTCGATATTTATACCTTCTCCAAGGACTAATTTTTTAAAATCAAAAATTTCTATTCTATCACCAGCAGAATTTGAAAATTCATCAATAACTTCTTTGACAGTTAACTTTCCATCAATTATATATGTCTGTTCTTCTAAAACAACTTCCTGATAAAACTTTTTAATTCTTCCTTCAACCATTTTTTCTGCAATTTCCCTTGGTTTACCAGACGAGATTGCCTGTTCAAGAAGAATCGATCTCTCTTTTTCAACTATATTTTTATCCAAGTTTTTAATGTTAATCGATTGAGGGTTTGTTGCTGCTATTTGCATTGCAATTTTTTTTCCAAGATCATTTAATATTTTTTTGTCAACCACAGATTTCAAGGCTATTAATACACCAATTTTACCAAGGTTTTCATGAACAGAGTTGTGAACATAGGAAACTATTACACCTTCCCCATCAAGATTAATGTTCTCTATCCTTCGAATGCTTAAATTTTCTCCTATGGTCGCAATATTTTTAGTTAATTCCTCTTTTACTGAGTTTTCAGTGTCAATATATTTCATTTCATTAAGTTTCTCTACATTACCTCCGACACCCAAAGCTAGAAAAGCACAATTTTTGACAAAGGTTTGAAACATTTCATTTCTTGAAACAAAATCAGTCTCTGAATTAATCTCAATAATGCAACCTTTATTATTTTCAATTTTTGTTGCTATCAAACCCTCAGCTGCTACCCTTCCACTTTTTTTTGCAGCTACCGACAATCCTTTTTTTCTTAGCCAATCTATAGCTTTTTGTAAATCATTTTGATTTTCGGAAAGAGCAGACTTACAATCTAAAATACCTGCTCCTGTTTTTTCTCTTAACTCTCGAATCATGCTTGCATTTAAACTCATATCACACACCATAAATGTAAATTTTTAATCTTTAATTATTATTTCCAGAGGCTGAATTTTCTGTCTCTACGTTTTCTGAAGGTTTTTTATCAGTTTCTTTTGATTTTTTTTTTGTTTTTACCTCTTTATCTTTTTTAGCAGTTGACTTAGCATTCACGTTTTTATCAATAGATGGAACTTCACTATTTTTTGTTTCCAATTCATGCGTCAATGAAGAAACTTCTTTTTCCTTATCTGAATTTGAGTTAATATCTGGATTTTGATTGCTTTCTACAACTTCATTTTCTTTTATCTGCGTTGTGTCAGATTCAATTTTTAAACCATCATCAACCTTCTCCTGTTTATCATTTACGTTCTCAATTTCTTTTAAATCAAGATTTTCTTCCAAATTTTTATCTAAAGAACCAATATCAACTCCAGACTCATTAAGATTTTCTTCCATTCCACTCAAAATTGATGAACCAACCAAATCGCAATAAAGGGAAATAGCTCTAACAGCATCATCATTGCCTGGAATTGGAAAATCTATATTAGATGGATCAGTATTCGTATCACAAACTGCTATTACTGGAATGTTTAACTTATTAGCTTCTGCAACAGCAATTGACTCTTTATTAGTGTCAACAATGAATAGCGCATCAGGAGTATTAGTCATATTTTTAATGCCCCCTAGGGTTAATTCAAGTTTGTCTTTGCTTCTTTCAATATTTAACCTTTCTTTTTTTGTCAAACTATAAACTTCACCAGTTTCTATTTTTTTTTCTAAATCTTTTAATCTCTTTATCGACTTTGAGACTGTTTCCCAGTTAGTTAACATTCCACCCAGCCATCTATGATTAACAAAGAATTGACCACAATTTTTTGCAGATGAAGCAATAACTTCAGACGCAGATCTTTTTGTTCCAACAAATAAAATATAACCACCATTTTTAGAAATATTATGTAAGACCTCTAATGCATTGTATAGTAAGGGCATAGTTTTTTCTAAATCTATGATATGAATATTGTTTCTTTCACCAAAAATATATTCTTCCATTTTTGGATTCCATCTTCTTGTATGATGACCGAAGTGAATACCAGCTTCAAGAAGCTGCCTCATTGTAAATGTAGGTATTGTCATGTTTTTTCCTTTACCGGTTAATGTATTGCAACACTCAAAAAAATCACCGGATGGTTTTCAAACCTAAGTGTTACACAGTTTTGAAGTTAAATTATTGATTTTTTCAAAAATATCAATGTTTTTATTGATATTTTATTTATCAAATAAATTTTAAAGAGTTTATACCACTAATGTTTAATACATTTTTCAAAAATATATCGTCCAAGTAAACCTTTTGATTAATATTTATAGATATATCTTTCTCCTTTTTCTTAACTTTCAAAATAATTTCAGATTTTCCTTGATTGAGGTTACTAATTTTTTCTTTTAAGTTTTTTAGACATCTCGAGTCACTTATGTCTAACTCTAAACTTAATTCATTTTTTGATATTAAATTGTTTATATTTTGTGTTCTCATTTCTAATAATCTAGGTTGCCGGTTTTTATCAAACTTGATATTGACATCTAAACAATACAAATTTTGTTTTTCATAAATTTCTTCAAGTCTATATAAATTATCTGAAGAATATATAATTTCAATTACTCCCTCTAAATCATTTAACTCTATAATTCCCCAGTTTCGACCATTTTCAGATGTTTTTTTATTAATTTTATTAATTAAACCACATACTTTAATTATTTTATCATTCTTTGATTTTAGAATTCCATCTAATTCACTAGATGTTATAATATTTAATTTTTTAAATATTGAAGTATAATTTTGAATTGGATGTTGTTTTAAATAATATCCAAGTGAATTAAATTCATTTGTTTGTTTTTCTAATATACTCCAATCAGGTTCATTTTTAAAACTAGATGATAGCTCTATATTGTCAAAATTTACAAATAAGTTTTCTTGACTATTTTTTTCATCTTCAATCATTTTTTGAGAATGAAGCAACATAATAGGAATAGAATTAAAAAGCTTTCTTCTATTCGAGTCTAATTTATCAAAGGCCCCAGACTTAATAAGACTTTCTAATCCACGCTTACCTAAAATGTTTAATGGCATTTTATCAATAAAATCATCAACATTAAGAAAACAACCTTTTCTTTTTCTAATTTCAATTAATTTACGAACAGCTTCAGTTCCAACATTTTTAAGAGATGAAAGACTACATCTGATAGCTTTTGAACCATTTTTTAAATTTTCAACATTAAAAAAATCGTAACTTTTATTTATATCTGGAGGTAATAAATTTATAGATAATCTTTTAAGATCATTAAGATACACAAAAAGTTTGTCAGTATTATCATAATCATAAGTCATTAAACTCGAGAAAAATTCATGTGGGTAGTAACTTTTTAACCATGCGCATTGATAGGAAATTAATGCATAAGCTGCAGCATGCGATTTGTTAAAACCGTATCCAGCAAAAGCTGCAATTTGCTCAAAAATATCCTCAGAAGTTTCCGAATTCAAGCCATGATGAACTGCACCATCTATAAAATTTTGCTTTTGTTCTTCCATCTCTTTTCTATCTTTTTTACCCATAGCCCTTCTCAAAATGTCTGCTGATGAAAGATTATAACCTGCTAATATCTGAGCTGCTTGCATAACTTGCTCTTGATATATAAAAATTCCATAAGTTTCTCTTAAAATTGAGGAAAGTTTATCATGCATATACTCCACTTTCTCTTGACCTTGCTTTCTATTTATGTACTTTGGAATATTTTCCATAGGCCCTGGTCTAAAAAGAGATAATACAGCCATTATATCCTGAAACCTCTCAGGATTGAGGCCATTCAAAACATTTTTCATGCCACTTGACTCTAATTGAAAAACACCAATTGTATTACCTTTAGATAACATTTTGTAAATATTTTTATCAGCTAAATCAATTTGAGAAATATCAAATTTCTCATTTATCTTTTTGATTAAATTTTCAGTTTTTGAAATTATAGTTAATGTTTTTAATCCAAGGATATCAAATTTAACAAGACCTGCTTTTTCAACATACTTCATGTTAAACTGGGTGGCTGGAATTTCTTGGTCAAATTCACTATACAATGGAACCGAATCAGCAATTGGTTTCTCAGAAATCACAATTCCAGCAGCATGAGTAGAAACATGTCTATTTAATCCTTCGATCTCAAGAGCTATATCAATAACTTTTGAAACTCCATCGTCTTGATTTTTTTCTCTCTTTAATTCTTCAATATTTTTTAGAGCTTCAGATAATTTAACTGGATTAGCTGGTATAGCTGGTATCATCTTTGCTATTTTATCAACTTGGCCATAAGGCATTTCTAAAACTCTGCCAACGTCTCGAATTGCTGCTCTAGCTTGTAAGCTTCCAAATGTAATAATTTGAGCAACGTGATCATTTCCATATTTATTCTTTATATAATTTATAACCTCATCTCTTCTTTCTTGACAAAAATCTATATCAAAGTCTGGCATACTAATTCTTTCTGGATTTAGAAATCTTTCAAATAGCAAACCCCATTTTAAAGGATCTAGATCTGTAATTTGAAGTGCCCAAGCCACAATAGAACCTGCGCCTGACCCTCTACCTGGCCCAACAGGTATATTATTTTTTTTAGACCACTTTACAAAATCTGAGACTATCAAAAAATAACCTGCAAAACCCATCCTTAGAATTATTTTTAACTCATTTTTTAATCTTAAAAAATATTCTTCAAATTCAGAAAAATGATCTTTGTTATTGTCAATATTCAATCTAATTTTTAATCCATCAGTTGATAATTTTTCTAAAAGTTTTTCTTCCGAAACATTTTTACTTGATATAACAAAAGATGGTAAAACCGGGTTAGTTTCTCTAAGACAAAATGAACATCTCTTAGCTATATTGATTGTATTTTCAATAGCTTCAGGTAAATCTCTAAAAAGAGAAATCATTTCATTTGTACTTTTTAAATAATTTTCGTTAGATAGAAACCTATTATTTTTTGAAGAAATTGTTAATCCTTTATCTATCATCATCAAAACTTCATGAGCTTCAAATTCCTTTTTAGTTTTAAAATAAGAATCATTTGTAGCTACAATTGGAATGTCGAATTTGTAAGCTAATTCAATTAAGATTGGCTCAGCTATCTTTTCTCTTTCTAAGTTATGCCTCTGTAATTCAATATAAAAATCATTATTAAACAAATTTTTTAGAAAATTTGCTCTTTTTTTTGCAATTTCAAAATCTTTTTTCGAAGCTGGGAGTCCAACAAAACCATCTTCTGCACCACCACTTAAGACAATAAGACCTTTATTAAATTTATTTAATAATTTACAATCTATGCTTTTTTTTGAACCTATCTTGACTTGGCTATTAATAATGTTTGAAAGTTTAACTAAATTCATATATCCAATTTCATTTTTAGAAATCAAAATAATTTCATTTGAATTATCATTATAATATTCATCGGATAAATTTATTTGCATGCCTATAATTGGCTGAATACCATTTGTTAATAATTTTACAGAAAATTCAAACACACCAAAAAGGTTTGATGTATCTGTTATAGCACAAGCAGGTTGTTTTTTGCTTCTGCAGAAATTTGAAATATAATCAGCAGTTAACATACCCTCTGACAAAGAGTAGCTTGTATGAGTTCTGAGATGGATGAAAGTATTTAACATTTTCTTATTAAAAATTTTTTGTTAACTTCAATTTTTTATCCTTAATAGAATAAATTTTATCCATTTTTTTTGCTAATTCGATGTTATGAGTGGCTATTAAACAACTAATTTTTGACATTTTGGCAATTTTATATAGTAAATCAAAAACTAGTTTAGCAGATTCTATATCCAGATTTCCTGTTGGTTCATCAGCTAAAATAATCTTTGGTGCATTAGCAACCGACCTTGCTATTGCAACACGTTGGGCCTCGCCACCAGATAATTTTGCAGGCCTATGTTCTGATCTGTGATTTAACTTTAGCAATTTTAAAAGTTCTGAAGCATTTTTATATGCAATTTTTTTGTCTACACCTAACAAAAGTTGAGGAATTATAATATTTTCTACAGAAGAAAATTCTGGTAAAAGTCTATGGCTTTGAAAAACAAAACCAATCTGTTTTGACCTAATTTTTGTTCTTTCAAAATCATTAGCATTACTGCACTCAACATTTAAAATTTTAATTTTACCACCTTTTGGGGAGTCTAATAAACCAATACAATTTAGTAATGTTGTTTTGCCCGAACCACTTGGCCCAAGCAACCCAATAATTTCTCCTTCTTTCATCTCAAAATTTAAATTTTTAAAGATATCTATTTTGTTAAATTCACTTTCATAAAAGTAAGATAAATTTTCAATTTTTAAAACAACTTTAGATATATCATTCATATCTTAAAGCCTCCGCAGGTGCAATTTTAGATGCCTTCCACGATGGATAAACTGAAGCTAAAATTGAAAGAACCAAAGAAATAGAAATAACTGAAATCACTTCATAAGTCCTAATTTCTGAAGGCAATTGAGTTAAAAAATAAACTTCAGGAGAAAACAAATTTTGGTTAAATAGAAAAGATAATAATTGCCGAACCTGCTCAATATTAAGACTTAAATATATACCAAGTAAAGTTCCAAAAAAAGTTCCAATTATGCCTACAAAAGATCCTATTAGAAGAAATATCTTAATAATTACCGCCTTACTTGCACCCATAGCTCTTAATAAGGCTATATCACCTCTTTTGGTATTTACTAACATAATCATAGACGAAATAATATTAAATGCGGCAACTAAAATTATTAAGCTTAAAATCAAAAACATAACATTTTTTTCAACATTTAATGCATTAATGAATGAACTATTTTTATTTTTCCAATCTAATACAGTTAATTTATCATCAATCTTCTTTTTTATTATGTTTTTCAATTTAGAAGAGAGGGTATGACTTTTTAAAAAAATTTCGAGTGTCTGGGTATTTTTATTAGTCAACAAAAAAGATTGAGCATCATCCCAAGGTAAAAAAATAAAATTGTTATCATACTCGTACATACCTATATTGAAAAACCCTCCGATAACAAAAGATTGCTTTTGAGGAAAAACTCCAAGTGGTGTCTCTAATCCGTTTGCGGAGAAAAGAGTTAATTTATCTCCTACATTTACATTTAATTTTTTTGCAAGCCGAAAGCCTAGAAGAATATTTTTTTGAATTTTGTAATTATTTTTAGCCTCTGTGCTTAAACTATTCCAAAGAAGTTTTTTTGATGGTAAATCACTCCATCTTACGCCTCTAACAATCACACCACTAATAAAATCTTGTGAGCGAGCGAGTGCTTGACCTTCAATTTGTGGTGTAACTGCTACTACATCTTTTATGTTAACAATATCCCTAATAACGTTATTATAATTTTCAATGTAATTACCATCATTTGGATAAATAATTAAGTGACCATTTATACCAAGTATACGATCTATTAATTCTGTCCTAAAACCGTTCATCACTGACATTACGACGATTAATGTTGCAACACCCAAAACAATTCCTAAAAAAGAAAACCATGCCGACACAGAGATAAAGCCCTCTGCCCTTCTTGACCTTAAATAACGTAAAGCAATGAACTTTTCTAAAAATGTTATGTACATATAATTCTCTTATTATTTAAATATTTAAGATAAAATTAAAAAGTTGTTCAATATTTAATTTTTTGATTTCTTGAGTATCCCTTAATTTAATATCATAGACACCTTCTTTTACTCCTTTTGGACCAATAATAATTTGATATGGCATGCCAATTAAATCAGCTCTTGCTAATTTAGATCCAGGACTTTCATCCTTATCATCAAACAAAATATCAAAATTGTTTTTTAAAAAATAATTGTAAATTTCATCACAAATTGTATCACATTTTTCATCACCAACCTTTAAATTAATTAAATTAAATAAAAAAGGTGCAACTTGTTTAGGCCAAATTATTCCTTTTTCATCGTGAGATGACTCAATGATAGCGCCTACTAATCTTGAAACCCCAACACCATAAGAACCCATAAAAACTGGAACTGAAACACCATCATCCCTTGTTACATTTGCATTCATGGGTTTAGAATACTTTTGTCCAAAATGAAAAATATGACCAACTTCAATACCTTTTGTCTTAATTAAATTATCTTTTTTTCCGTTGAAATTTTTTTCATCATGTTTTTCATCAGTTGCGGCATAACATGAAGTATATTTATCAATTATTTTTTGTAAATCTGAACTATAGTCAATATTTTCTATATTTTTTTCTAGACCTAAAATTTTTTCATCAAAGTATACATTACTTTCTCCAGTGTTTGAAATAATTATAAACTCATGACTTAAGTCTCCACCTATCGGGCCTGTGTCTGCTTTCATTGGCAAAGCCTTTAAACCCATTTTTTTAAAAAGTTTTAAATACGCTATGAACATTTTGTTATATGATTTTATAGAATTGATATAATCCAAGTCAAAAGAGTATGCATCTTTCATTAAAAACTCTCTTCCTCTCATCACTCCAAACCTTGGTCTTAACTCATCTCTAAATTTCCACTGAGTATGATATAAATTCATAGGAAGTTCTCTATAGCTTTTAACATTTGTTCTAAAAATATCTGTAACTAACTCTTCATTTGTTGGGCCAAATAATAATTCTCTTTTATTTCTATCAGTTATTCTAAGCATTTCCTTCCCATAATCATCGTATCTTCCTGATTCTTTCCAAATATCTGCCGATTGTATTGTAGGCATAAGAATTTCAATAGCGCCTGAAAGGTTCATTTCTTCTTTTGTGATTTTTTCTATATTATCCAAAACTTTTTTTCCTAAGGGTAACCATGAATAAATCCCTGAAGATGCTTGCTGACACATACCAGATCTTAACATTAATGTATGAGATATTATTTCAGCCTCTTTGGGTAACTCTTTTAAAACAGGTAAAAAATAATTTGATAATTTCATTAGAAAGTTTCCTTTTGTTTAATGCTTCAATTATAGACTAATTGCTAGAAATATAAAAAGTATATAGTATAAGTAAACTATATTATTTTTAAGAGTATAAATATGAATTTTAATAATTTTCCAAAAATAAGGATGCGAAGAAATAGGTTCAAATCTTTTTCAAGAAAACTAATTGAAGAAAATCAGTTGTCAGTAAACGATCTAATTTATCCTATTTTTGTTACTTATGGAAAAAATAAAAAAGAACCTATTAAAGAAATGCCAAACTTATTTAGGTATTCTCTAGATATGTTTGAAAAGGAGATTTATAGGATAAAATTATTAAAAATACCCGCAATTGCAATTTTCCCAAAAATTGAAAATGATAAAAAAGATGAGAAAGGTTCTGAAGCTCTCAATAAAAATAATTTGATTTGCAAAGCAATAAAAATAGTTAAATCAATATCTACAGAAATAGGTGTAATATGTGATGTGGCCCTTGATCCATATACTAATCATGGCCATGATGGAGTTTTAATAAATGGTGATGTTGATAATGATGAAACACTCAAAGTACTTGAAAGCCAAGCTTTAGTTCAAGCTGAAGCAGGATGTGATATTTTAGCTCCTAGTGACATGATGGATGGAAGGGTAGGCGTAATCAGAGATTGTTTAGAAAAAAATGGTTTTGTTAACACTCAGATAATGTCTTATGCCGCAAAATATGCTTCATCATTTTATGGGCCATTTAGGTCAGCAGTTGGTTCTTCAGGAACTTTGTTAGGTCAGGGAAAAGATAGTTATCAAATGGATTTCAGAAACTCAGATGAAGCATTAAAAGAAGTCAAACTAGATATATCTGAGGGAGCAGACATGATAATAGTAAAACCAGGATTACCATATTTAGATGTAATTTATAAAATAAAAAACAATTTGAACATTCCAATATTTGCCTATCAAGTTTCAGGGGAATACTCAATGTTGATGTCAGCCATTAATAATAATTGGTTAGATAAAAAAGTTATTTACGAAACTTTGATTTGTTTTAAAAGAGCTGGTTGTAATGGTATATTAACATATTTTGCTCCTGAAATAGCTACTCTACTTCATCAAAAATAATAAAAAGATGTTTCAAAAAAATAATACTTCGTTAAAAAATGGATGGTCTTTTTGGATAGACAGAGGCGGCACTTTTACTGATATTGTTGCGAGAAAGCCTGATGGTACAATTTTAATAGATAAACTTTTATCTGAAAATGCACAAGTTTATAAAGATGCCGCAATTGCCGGTATAAAAAAAATTCTTAATTTAAAAAAAGATGAAAAAATACCTACAGATAAAATTTCATCTGTAAAAATGGGAACAACAGTTGCTACAAATGCCTTGCTTGAAAGAAAAGGTGATAGAACTCTTCTGTTAATTACCAAAGGTTTTGCTGATTTACTAAGAATTGGTTATCAAAATAGACCTTTATTATTTGATTTAAATATCAAGTTACCTGATGTTTTATATGAGCAAGTCTTTGAAGTTGCAGAAAGATTGGACTCTAAGGGTAAAATTATACATCAATTGGATGAAAATAGCGCGAGAATTGCTCTAAGAAAAGCAAAGTCTGATGGAATTAATTGTGTGGCAATAGCCTTAATGAATTCTTATCTAAATCCCGTTCATGAAGACAAAATTGCTAAAATTGCTGTTGAAGAAAAATTTTCTCAAATCTCTGTTAGCCACAAAGTTTCACCTCTAATAAAACTTGTTGGAAGAGGAGATACAACAGTTGTTGATGCTTATTTATCACCTATTCTTAAAAGATATGTTGAACAAGTATCGAGTGCACTAGAAGACTCAAAATCAACTAAATTAATGTTTATGCAATCTAATGGTGGATTGACTGATGCTAGCTTATTTCAAGGTAAAGATGCATTATTGTCTGGTCCAGCAGGTGGTGTTGTAAGCATGGTAAAAACTGGTATTCAAGCAGGGTTTAAAAAACTTATTGGATTTGATATGGGAGGTACATCAACTGATGTATGTCATTACTCAGGAGAATACGAACGTTCATTTGAAACTGAAGTTGCAGGAGTAAGAATAAGAGCACCCATGATGCAAATAAATACTGTTGCTGCAGGAGGAGGTTCTATTCTCTCATTTAAAGATGGTAGGTTTCAAGTTGGTCCAGAAAGTGCAGGAGCTATTCCAGGTCCTGCGTCCTACGGAAGAGGAGGTCCTCTAACAGTAACAGATTGTAATGTTTTACTGGGTAAATTAAATCCTGATTATTTTCCTAAAGTGTTTGGTGCAAATAGTAATGAACCTCTAAATGTTAAAATTGTAAAAACTAAGTTCTTAGCATTGTCTGAAACCATAGCAAAACAAACTGGAAAATCAAAAATGGATATTATCTCAATTGCAGAGGGTTTTCTTAAAATAGCCATAGAAAATATGGCTAATGCAATAAAGAAAATTTCTATTCAACGCGGTTACGACATTACAGGATACACCTTAAATTGTTTTGGAGGTGCTGGTGGTCAACATGCCTGTCAGGTAGCTGACTCTTTGGGAATGACAAGTGTCTTGTTACATCCTTATGCTGGGGTATTATCAGCTTATGGAATGGGATTAGCAGAGATACGCTCTATTAGAGAAAAACACTTTGAAAAAGATCTCAATGACATTGAGAATGCAATTAAACTTACTTATGAACTATCATCTCTTGCCTCTAGAGATATTATCGCCCAAGGTGTTGAAAAAGATTCTATAACATTAGTGAAAAAAGCTTTTTTAAAATATAATGGGTCCCACCAAACATTAGATGTTGAGTTTAATAATACCCAAAACATGAGAATTTCTTTTGAAAAAGAGCATAAAAAAAGGTTTGGGTTTTATGTCAAGGGTCGTAAAATTTTGATTGAAATGCTCACTGTAGAGGCAATTGGTAAATCTGCAGAACAAGAAAATTTTGTTGGTATAAAAGATCAAAATTATGATGCTCAACCAACTGACAAAAAGAACATGTACATTAATGGTAAAGAAAAAAGTGTTTCAATTTATCAAAGATCAAAGTTAAAAATTGGACAACAAGTTTTTGGACCAGGAATAATTTGTGAACATACTGGTACAAACATAATTGATGATGGATGGGTTGCAAGTATTGACAAATTTAAAAATTTAATACTTTCTAGGGTTTCAAAAAGAAAGGAAGAAAAAAGTATTGGTACATCTGTAGATGTTGTCATGCTTGAGGTTTTTAATAATCTTTTCATGAACATTGCTGAACAAATGGGCGCAACACTTGCTAATACTGCTTATTCAGTGAATATTAAAGAAAGATTAGATTTTTCTTGTGCTCTTTTTAATTCATCAGGTTCATTAGTCGCAAATGCACCTCATGTTCCTGTCCACCTTGGTTCAATGTCTGAAGCTATAAGAACAGTTATTAAATTAAATAAAGATAATATTTCTGCTGGTGACGTTTTTGTATTAAATGCCCCTTTTAACGGTGGAACACATTTACCTGACGTTACAGTAATTACTCCTGTATTTGACAAAGAAGCTAAAAAAATAATTTTCTTTGTTGCGTCGAGAGGACATCATGCTGACATTGGTGGAACAACACCTGGTTCAGGACCACCAGATTCAAAACACATTGACGAAGAAGGAGTGTTGATAGATAACTTTAAGCTATTTGAAAAGGGTGTTTTTCGTGAAGATGAAATAAGAAAAATATTATCTTCTGGAAATTACCCGTGTAGAAATGTTGAAAACAATATAGCAGATCTTGCTGCTCAAGTGGCTGCCAATGAAACTGGTATTCGTGAGATTAACTCTATGATTGAACAATTTGGAATAGAAACTGTTCAAGCGTATATGGGGCACGTACAAGATAATGCTGAAGAATGTATTCGAAATGCTATCATAAAACTAAAAGACGGAAATTATGATTATCAATTAGATAATGGTGAGTTCATTAAGGTAAAAATAAAAATTGATCATATTAATCGCGAAGCAACAATTGATTTTACTGGAACAGCAAAAAAAAACCCACTAAACTATAATGCTCCTAAAGCTGTTTGCTATGCAGTAATACTTTATGTTTTCAGGACGTTGGTTGGGAAAAACATTCCATTAAATGAAGGATGTTTTAAGCCTCTTAATATTATTATACCTGATAACTCTATGATAAATGCAAAATATCCTTCAGCAGTTATTGCCGGTAATACTGAAGTTAGCCAACTCACATGCAATGCTTTGTTTGGAGCTTTAGGGGTTATTGCAGGTAGCCAGGCAACAATGAATAATTTTATATGGGGAAATGATAAAGTCCAAAATTATGAAACTATTTGTGGTGGTACTGGCGCAGGTCCAGATTTTCATGGAACCTCTGCTGTTCAAACTCATATGACAAATACAAGGAGTACTGACCCAGAGGTTTTAGAATTACGTTTTCCGGTCAGACTTGAGGAATTTTCTATTAGAAAAAACTCTGGTGGGATAGGTAAGTTTAATGGTGGTGACGGTGCTACAAGAAAATTAAGATTTCTTGACAAGATGACAGTTACTACTCTTTGTTCTCATAGAAAGATCAAACCATTTGGTGTTGCTGGTGGAAAAGATGGCGAATGTGGCAAGGAATGGCTTGAAAAAAAGAATGGTACTATCATTGAACTGCAAGGTAATGATTGTTGTGAAGTAGAAGAAGATGACTTATTTATAATGCTTACTCCAGGTGGCGGTGGGTTTGGTAAAAATTAAATGAAAATATTTGTAAAATTGACGTAATATATACTATGGCCAAAATAGAAAAGAATAAAATTTTTGATCTTCCTATATTTTTACTTACTAAGGCTACTGAATGCCCTTACATAAGTAAAAAAATAGAAAAAAGACTCGCAACAGATATTACCAATAACAGTCACTTACATGATGAATTAGCTCTTTCTGGCTTTCGTAGAGTTGAAAATTGGATGTATAGACCAGCTTGCGATAGTTGTAATGAATGTAAAGCATATAGAATAAGAATTGAGGAATTTAGTTTATCAAAGAGCTTTAAAAGAATTACAAAAAAAAATAATAACCTTCTGTCAAAAGTAGTTAAAAACAAAGCTCTAAAAAAGCATTATAACCTTTTTAAAAAATATCAAAATGAAAGACACTTTGGTGGATCTATGTCACAAATGAGTTTTGATGACTTTAGATCTATGATTGAAGTTTCACCAATTAATACAAATCTTATAGAATATAAAGATAAAAATAATAAACTTATAGCTGTAATGCTTTTTGATACGCAGAAAGACGGTTTATCAGCTGTTTATAGTTTCTATCACCCAGAGTATAAAAAAAATAGCATTGGTAATTATATGATATTAAATTTAATAGAAATGACAAAAATTATGAAACTTAAATATTTATATCTAGGATATTTTATAAAAAATGTTGATAGAATGAATTATAAAATTATTTTTTCACCTGGTGAAATATTTGAAAAGGGTAAATGGAAATTATTAAATGTTTAATCACCAAGGGCAATCCCATCACTTCTAAGATCATAACCTGACTCTAAATTTCCGTTACTATGTCTTACAATCATTCCCGCATGTCCCATAATCTCATTGAATTCACTTACTAATTCTACTTCGTGTCCCACTTTTTTAAGTTTACTTATTAATAATTCATCAAAACTGTCTTCTAACTTTAAGTTAGTATTATTATCACCCCAAGTTCTTCCTAATAGCCACCTAGGAGTATTAATGGCGTGATGAGGATTCATTTTCAAATCAATATACCTTGATAAAATTGTTGCCTGAGTTTGAGGTTGACCATCACCACCCATTGTTCCATAAGATATTGTTCTTCCATCATTTAAAACGGCTAAGGCAGGTTGAATAGTATGAAAAGGCTTTTTCTTTGGTATTAATAAATTATGATGATTTTTATCTAATGAAAAACTTATACCTCTATTTTGAAAAATAATGCCTGTTTCTGGCAAAAAAATTCCAGAACCAAATTCCCAATATATACTTTGAATAAAACTTACAACATTTCCAAATTTGTCAACTGCTCCCAACCATACTGTATCTCCATTTTCAACTTCATTTGACCATGAAAGAGTTTTGTTGAAACTTATTTTATTTGCTGAATTCACTAAAAATTTATCATTTAAAAATTCTTTAATATCAATTTTCATAAATCTTGGATCACAAATATATTTATTTCTAATTTCAAAGGCAATCTTTGTTGCTTCAACTAAGCAATGAACGAAATTAAAATCGCTAATATATTTATCTTTAATTTTGTCTAATATTCCCATTATCAATAATGAAGCTAATCCCTGTGTTGGAGGTGGTAAGTTATAGATATCAAGTCCTTGTAGCTTCAAACAAATAGGATCAACATTTATAGCTCTATAGTTATGAAAATCAATTGTGGATAAAGGGGAACTAGTTTTCGATAAATCTGATATTATTCTTTTATTCAACTTACCATGATAAAAATCATTTAATCCATTTTTTTTTAATGTTTTGAAAGTTTCTTCTAATTCTGGAAATTTAAGATTCTCACCTACTAAAATATTTTTGTTTTTGTAAAATTTTTTATAAAATTCATTTATATTTGCCAATTCATTTTTTTTATTATTAAGGTTTCTTACAAGCGAGTTTGAAGCTAAAACACCGTGTTTAGCAATTTGTTCTGCTGGTTCTAGTAATTCTTGTAAAGATTTTTTCCCATCAAGTTGATTTTTGCTAAAATTAAATGCATTCTCCCATCCGCCTACAGCACCGGGAACAGTTAAAGCAGATAAACCACCTCTTGTTGGAATACTATTGTATCCTTGTGATATATAAAAATCTCTGGATGCTTTTTGAGCAGAAGGTCCTGTCGCTTCAATGGCGAAAACTCCTTTATTTAAATTTTTTATGAGCCAAAAATTATCACCTCCCATAGAATTCATATGAGGATATGCTACTGTTATAGCAGCGGCTGAGGCTATCATAGCTTCAACAGCATTACCACCAGTTCTCATTATATCTATTCCAATTTGTGTAGCAACCCAATGAGGAGAGACCATCATATTATTGGATGACATTATTGAATTAAACATAACTAATTAAAAATATAATGAGAGATCTTTATGATCTGCTCGACATTCTGCTAGATACAAAGCTAACTTTCTTGGGATTTTACTTTGTTGTCTTACTGCAATTGAATTAGACACATTTTCTAAGTAATCAAATAATTGTGGTGCAATTATATTTTCAATATTATTAATTTTATCTATTTTTTTTCTATATAATTCAAAAGCAAAATTAAAATCTTTTCTTACTTTATCATATTTAATGTTTTTCTTTTTTAAACTTCTTGAAACTTTATTTAGATAAGAAACAATTTTTCTATTATCTGGAATTTCAGTTAAACTTCTTTTAAATAAATTTATTTCCTTTATTAACTTTTTAGGATCATCAGTTTCTAATTTTTTTGATAAATTTTCAAAGTTTACTCTAAATCTTGAGAATTTATGTTTGAATTTCAATATAGTATAAATCTTATTGATTTCCTCATAAGAGTAGTCCATTAATCTTCGATATTTAATTCTTGTTAATTTCTCAGACTTTATTATAGATTGAAACTCTTTATAAACTTTTGGCCAATCTTTTGGAATTTTATTCTCTAAATTTTGTACAAGAGTTTTCTTTTTATTTACAGAGTTGATTAAAAAATCTTTTTGAATATTCTCGTTTTCATCTAACCTTAAAATCCTATCTTTTAAATCTTTAATTTCTATTTCTAAACTTCTAATTTCTTTTTGAATATTTCGTACAAAAGTCAAAGTTGGCCTATATTTTTTTGCTTTTTTATTAATTTCAGACTCCAATAAAAATGCTTTTTGTAAGTTTAATAAACCCTCATCTACGTTGTTAATTGATTTAATAATAGAAGATCTATAATTTGAAGGTAATGAATTTAAATCTACATTTTTAAGCTTTGTAATTGCCTCTTTAACTTCATTATTCTCAGTCAAAGCTATATTACCAACATATTTTTCAATACAATATTGTAATTTTGGATTCTTTGGAGGGGGAGAAGTCTCTGATAAAAAACTCATTCTATTAGGAAGATAATTTACTAGAGAAGGATAAAAACCTACTACTGCTAAAGCTAGCAATTGTAATCCAATAAATGGTACAACCCCTTTATACATTTGAACTGTCTTGACTATTGCCGGAGCAACTCCACGTAAATAAAAAAGGGCAAAACCAAAAGGTGGAGTTAAAAAAGAAGTTTGTATATTTAAACCTATCATTACTCCTAACCAAACTGCCGTGATGTTTGCAGATGGGTCAGCTAGTAATATAGGAGCAACTATTGGAACTACTACAACTGCAATTTCTATAAAATCTAGAAAAAAACCTAAAATAAATATTACAGCCATTACAACAATAAACTTAGCCCAAAAACCTCCAGCTAATGAATTTAAATAATCTCTGACTAAGTCTTCTCCTCCAAAAGCTCTAAATGCTGCTGTTAACATAGCAGCACCTAATAAAATAATAAAAACTAACGATGTAGTTTTAGCAGTTTCTAACATAACACCCTGAATTGTTTTTTTATTATCAAATAATCTTGAGCCACTCCAGATTAGTGAAAAAATCAACAAAATTGAACCTAAAGCACCTATAAAAATTCCTATTTTGTCTTCTTCAGAATCAATTGATTTAATATTCATATCGTAATAAATCAAAGAGTAACTTATTAGCAACAAGGAACAAATTAAAATTAATGAAGGATAAAAGGCACCCTTTGCTGAAGAATGAAGCCTATAACCAGCCATGACTATGGCACCCGCAGCACCAATAGCCCCAGCTTGATTCACAGTTGCAATTCCAGAAATAATAGATCCTAGTACAATTACTATTAATGTCAAAGGAGGAACTAAAGTCAAAAATACTCTAATCCAAAAGTTTTTATCAACTTTACCATCATAAGGAACGGCTGGTGCAGTTTTTGGAAAAAGAAGAGCCAGGACTAATATAAATATCATGTAAAGTCCAACTAATACTAAACCTGGAACAAATGCACCAAGAAACATCTCTCCTGCACTTGTAGAGGTTACATCGAAAACTGATGGCATCATTAGTTCACCAGTATTTTCTTTGAAAAGGCTTTTTCGCATTGAACTTGCTTGGTCTGTTGCTGAAGCGAGCTGATCAGCCAAAATAATTAAAACAATTGATGGTGGTATTATTTGACCTAAAGTTCCAGATGCTGCTATTGTACCCGTTGCAAGAGATGGAGAATAATTATTTCTTAACATGGCTGGTAATGATATCAAACCCATTGCAACTACAGTAGCTCCTACAATACCAGTTGTTGCAGCTAACAAAGCTCCAACAAATACTACCGAGATTCCTAGACCACCAGGTACTCTTCCAAACAATTGAGCCATTGTAACTAATAAATCTTCAGCAATTTTTGAACGCTGTAGCATTATTCCCATAAAAATAAATAATGGTATTGCTATTAAAGTATCCCTCTCTACTTCCCAATAAATTCCTCTTAAATTAGTGACACCAGCTGATATCCATTGTGAAGCTCCACCAGAATGGAAGTAAGCATCAAGATCACCCTCAAAAACTAAACCACTTATTGCGGCCAAGGAAATGGATAATATTGCAGCTCCAGGTAAAGCAAAAGCTACTGGAAAACCAGAACCTAGTGCAAAAGCCATTGTTAAGATTAATATTAATAAAAAAAATAGTTCCATTTAATACCTAACTTTTATCAACCTTTTGTGACTTTTCCATGTAATCAGAGAGAGATATGAAATAATAGCTTACGAATTGAATTAACATAGTGATCGCGAAAATTCCCAAAAAAGCGGCCATTTGATATTTTATAAACATTCCAACACTAACTGTTTGAGTTATTTCAAAATTTAATATTGGACTATTTATAATTGCTTGTTTCCCATTAAATCCAACGAAAATTATTGCCAAACAAGTAGAAACTCCTAGAAAAATGGATCCTAAAGTGTTAACTAATGCTTTAGTCCTTGGCTTTAAATTAGTATAAAAAACGTCTACCCTCACATGCCCATCTTCATATAATGTGTATGCAGACGCAAATAAAAATAAACCAGCATACCAGTATCTTACTAAATCTCCCATAAATGATTGTTCATATGAAAAAACAAACCTAGTAATAACAATTATTAATTCTGCACAAACAATCATTAGTGCAAGCCATGTGAAACCAAGAGTTTTTGTGATGTAGCCAATAAAAAAACCTATGCATAATAACGGGATATGAATAAAGGTACATACAAAAGAGGGTTTTTTTAATGCTTTCACAAGTTCATCATCAAAGATTAAATTAGATATTTCTTCAACTCTTATGAAAGCTATCGTTACATCTACAGTACCAATTAACAAAATTGACCAAAAACAAGACCTAATAAAATATACATTGAAATTATGTAATATAAGAGAATCCCACTTATATGATTTTTTTATAAATGCAAAAGATATATAAAAAGAAATAAATACAGCGATTAAATATATCGAAACTGGTATTAGAGATAAATAATTATTTTTTAGAATTAAGTCTTGAGCTGGTGGTATTTGAAAAGACAAATTTATAACATTATTAATCATGAATGCTATTAAGATACAAATAAGTAACCATCCAAAAAAACGATTTAAGACAAACTTTTTATTTTTTAGAATTTGATTTAAATACAACAAATTTTCCAATATTATTTAAAAATATAAAAAATAAGATCGAGATAAATATCCCGACCTTATTTTTTTTTAGATTTAAATTAGACCTAAGACTCTATTTCTTTGATTTACAAAAGTTGTTTCAAAATTAGCCATAAAACCTCCAATTTCTCTGAGATTTTTTTGAAAAGCTGTATCAATTTTTTTCGCTAATGCTGAGTGATCTCTTGTTTCCTCAAAGACTGCTGCTGCAGCTTTACCAAAAGAATCCCAAGTGTCATCACTAAACGAACGAATTTTCACACCATGGTCATTAACTAGTTTTGCCAGATATTGACCATTGTAAGCTACAACCTCTTCAAATTGAGCTGCATTTTCTTCCATTGCTGCAGTTTCTAAAACTGCTTTTTCCCAACTTGATAATTTTCCCCAAAAACCAGCATTAAATGCGAAAGCTAATCCACCACCAGGTTCATGCATTCCTCCTGTATAGTAATATTTTGCTGCCTCATAAAACTTCATGAAATAGTCATTATAAGGACCAACCCACTCTGTTGCATCGATTGAACCTGAGACTAAATTTTCATAAATTTGACCACCTGGCAAAGAAACAGTGGAAGCTCCAAGCTTAGACATCACTTTTCCACCTAAACCAGGAATTCTCATTTTAAGACCTTTGAGGTCGTCACTAGAGTTTATTTCTTTGTTGAACCAGCCACCTGCTTGAGTTCCTGTTCCACCACAAGTCAAAGCTTTAAGACCAAATTCTCCTGAAATTTCATCCCATAATTGCTGACCACCATTGAATTTTATCCAAGCATTCCATTCAACCATTGTCATTCCAAATGGAACTGAGGTAAAGTATGCAAATCCTGGATGTTTTCCTATCCAATAATAATCAGCTGCTATGTATGCTGTTGAGTTACCTGATGCCACTTCATCAAAAACATCAAAGGCTCCAACTTTTTCTCCCGCAGCAAAATATTCTGTGGTCAGAGCACCTTGAGAAAGTTGTGTTATTCTCGCAGCCAACCTTTGGGCAGAAGTTCCTAACCCTGGAAAATCTCTAGGCCATGTTGAAACAATTGTTATTGTTTTTTTTGATTTTGCTAAAGATGGTGTCGAAAGCGCACTTGCTCCAGCAACACCTACAACTGCACCTGTGCCAGCTTTTGTTAAAAAGTCTCTTCTTTTCATAAATTAATCCCCCTAAAAAGAATTTAAAATTGTTTAATTATAATATCAGTAATTTTAATGAGCAAACTTTTTATTCATTAAATATTGGGGGTCTAGGGAAACCATTTGGAACCAGCTTACCAGCAGATCCTCTTTTGCCTATCCAATAAGAAATTTCTTTTTCTATTCTTTGTCTTCCGCCCTGCATTCTCCAAGTAATACCCTTCTCCGAAATCACAACTTTTATATCAGACAAAAGACCATCTTTATACCTTTGCAAAATAACACCCTTTCCCTTATTTTGTTCTGGTAATTCTGAAAGTGGGAAAATTATCATTTTCCTATTATAACCAACAACAGCTAGTAAATCACCCTCGCATATAGATAAAGACTTTGCAAAAGCGCCTTTATTTAAACTTAAAATTCTTTTTCCTGATTTTGTGGAGGCAATTAGCTGACCTGTATCAATTTTAAACCCCAAACCATCACTGGACGCCAAGACCACTTTGCCTTGAAAAAAAGGGAAAATACTGATAATTTTTTCGTTATCATTTAAGTCAAACATTTTCGATAATGGTTCACCCACACCTCTGCCAGATGGAAGTTTATCTGCATTTATTGTGTAAAAATATCCTCTCTCGGTAAAAAACAAAATTTTGTCAGTAGATTGAGCGTGTATTACAAAGTTTTCTTTATCGCCATCTCTATAACGAAACTTTGTATTTTTATCTAAATGACCTTTTTGCGATCTTATCCAATTTTGATAAGATAAAACTATAGTAATTAATTCTTTTTCACGAAAACTCTCAAGATTAATTGGCTGAATGTCAGGAGCATCCTCAATTGAGGTTAATCTTTTAATTTCATCACCTAAATCTCTTCTAATAGATTTTATTTCTGAGGCAATTTCTTTTTGCTGTAATTCTTTGCTTTTTAGCAGTAATCTCAATTCTCTACTTTCGATAATCAAATCAGACATTTCTTTTTTAAGTTCAATTTCCTCTAGTCTTCTCAATGATCTTAATCGCATATCTAAAATCGAATTTACTTGAAGTTCATTTAACTCAAATTCTTTCATTAAAATTTTTTTTGGTTCTTCCTCTTCTCTTATAATCATAATTACTCTATCTAGGTTTATAAAAACGACTAAATAGCCATCAAGGATATTTATTCTTTTAGAAATTTTTTCATAGCGAAAATTTGATCTTCTTATAAGTACTTCATTTCTGTGATCTAACCACAATTTAAGCGCATCTTTAAGTGATCTGACACCAGGCAGATTCTCTTTGTCTATAAAATTTAAATTTAATGGAACTTTTATCTCTAAATCTGTTAATTTAAATAATGTTTCCATTAACATTTCTGGTAGTAAATTTCTACTTCTAGGTTCAATAACAATTCTTATTTCTTCTGAACTCTCATCTAAAATTTCACTAACCATTGGAAGTTTTTTTTCATCAATTAAATTTGCTATTTTTTCAATAAGTTTGCTTTTTTGAACTTGATAAGGTATTTCAGTTATTATTAACTGCCATAGTCCAGCTTTAAGTTTTTCAACTTCCCATTTTGCTCTGAGTCTAAAGCTACCTCTTCCAGAATTATAATTTTCCTCAATAACATCTTTTGTTTCTATTAAAATCCCACCAGTTGGAAAATCTGGTCCTTTTATAAAATCTAGTAATTTTTTGTTGGATGCATTTGGAAATTTTATCAAATGAAGGCATGCATCAAACAATTCACTTAAATTATGAGGTGGAATAGATGTAGCCATACCAACCGCTATACCTTGAGAGCCATTTGCCAATAAATTTGGTATTGCTGATGGTAGAACTACTGGTTCTGAGTCTTCACCGTCATAGGTTTCCCGAAAATTAACAGTATCCTCATCAATATCCTTTAACAATAACTCTGAAAATATTGTCATTCTAGCTTCTGTGTATCTCATAGCGGCAGCATTATCACCATCAATATTACCAAAATTCCCTTGTCCATCTACCATAGGATATCTTAGAGAAAAACTTTGTGCCATTCTGACCATGGACTCATATATTGCAGTATCACCATGAGGATGAAATTTACCCATCACATCACCAACTACTCTGGCTGATTTTTTATAGTTTTTATTTGGATTTAATCTTAATTGCCTCATTGCATACAACAATCTTCTATGGACAGGTTTTAGACCGTCTCTTACATCAGGAAGAGATCTAGATGTGATTGTAGACAATGCATATGACAAGTATCTCTCTGAAATAGCATCAGAAAAATTTATATTAATAATTTCTTTTTTACTCATTTAAAGAATTTCAACTCTAAATTTTTAATTAACTCTGTTCTTGCAACAAGAGGGTTGTTTATATAGTTATAATCTATACTATGAAAAAACTTTTTAAAGAAGTAATTAGTTAGTTTAAAACCGCCAATAAGATCATAATACTCACTGTCATTCAATAATTTTTTGCCTCCCAAACAATTTGGTAAAGCTATCAATTGCTTTTGATACTCTCCACTATATTCTTCAGAAACTGCACATCCACTTTTAGGGCTAACATATTTTAAGTTATCTCTACTTCCAGTTAAAACACATTGTTTAAAATTCAATGAAATTCCTACTTCGGCTAGAAGTGATATTTCCCACTCTAAGTATTTCTTAGGAATTTTATTGTTAGATACATTTTCATCAGACAAAACATTAAGAAACTTTTTGCAAACTTGAAAAAAGTTATGACAATTTTGTCGTTCAGGTAGCATAACATTAATTAGAGAACAAAATGATGATAAAACAGATAATCTAAAAAAATCTCCAATTATTTGTCCAATTGTAGATTTACCTGACTCAAAATTAAAGACCCCTAATTGCTCTGATAATCTTGCATTCCAAGTTAAGCTCACAATATCACCAGGTTGAAAAAAAACTTTTTTTTTTGATGACATATATTGCCATCCAAGGTGGCGACCATGCTGTTCAGTAAAAACAGTTAAAATCACTCCCTTTTCACCATGCTTTTCTGATTTAAGAATTATTCCTTTGTCATTCCATTTAGGCATTTTGGTTTATACCCATTAACTTTTCGTTTATAGGATTATCAATCCAATTTTTTTTTACCTTAACGAAGAGAAAAAGGTGAATTTTTTTATTTAATATTTTTTTTAATTCAAGTCTTGCCATAGTACCAATCTTTTTAATATTATCCCCATTCTTACCTAAAACTATAATTTTATGATTTGTTTTAGCAACATATATATCCTGATAAATTTTAATCTCATTTTTAGTTTCTAACCATTTAACTGTTTGTACTGCCAAATTGTAAGGCAATTCATGATTTAAGAGTTTAAATAATTTTTCTCTTGTAACTTCTGATGAGAATAACTGATTAGGAATATTAGTTAAATAATCTTCATCAAAAAGAAAATTACTTTTAGGCAATTTACTAGCTAGAAATCTAAGCAAGTCTTCACAACCTTCACCTTTTATCGCAGATATCATAAAAATATTTTCAAAAAAAATATAAGTTGATAAAGTTTTGGCTAATTTCAAAAGTTTAGGTTTATCAATCAAGTCAATTTTATTTAATACAAGAGATATTTTATTTTTTTCATAAGAGATTATTTTCATAACTTTCAAAAAGTCATCCAATCCACTTCTTTTAAAGCAATCAAATATTATGATCGTGTAGTCAACACTATTCAATTGTTTTAGAGCATTTTGAAGAATTACTTTATCTAAATTTCTTTTTGGTTCAAATATGCCTGGTGTATCAACAAAAATTATTTGTGACTTCTCTTTTTTGTCATTAAATTTATAATTTAAAATTCCCCTAACACAAAATCTCGTTGTTTGTGATTTTGATGAAACAATTGAAATTTTTTTTCCAATTAAATTATTTATTAATGTCGACTTACCTGAATTGGGTGGCCCAATTATATTTACAAAACCAGATCTAGTAGAAATTGTCATTTATTTTATACTAATATCCATGATAGAGATTAATTTTTTTGCTGCATTTTCTTCTGCTAATTGAATATTTTTTCCTTCAGCGGTTGTCTGAAACTGTTCGTTTACATTTACATTTACAAGAAAATTTGGATTATGTTCTGGTCCTATTTTTTTAATTAAACTATATCTAGGGGTAGATTTGAAAAGTTTCATTGAATACTCTTGAAGGTAAGATTTAGGATGTTTTTTTAAATTTGTAGTTTTTAAATTATTTTTTAAAACTTTATTATATATAAATTTCTTGCACTCAGTCATGTCTGAATCTAGATAGATACCAGCTATCAAGGACTCTATTACATCGGCTAGGATTGATACTTTTAACTCTAACTCATCTCCTTCTTGTGTTAAAATAAAGTTATTTATTTTTAAATCTAATGCAATTTTTGATAAATAGTTTTCATTCACATATTTCTGTAAAATAAGATTAAATTCACCTTCAGAACAAGAATGATTATCTAAGTAAATTTTTTCAGAAACAATAAATCCTAAAATTCTATCACCAAAAAACTCAAGTTTTTCATAACTAATTCTATTTTTTGATTTATCTTTAACGTTTTTACTTTTATGAGTTAATGCTTCTATAAGAAGATTCTTATTATTGAAAGTATAATCTAAAATTTTTTCAATTTTTTTTATAAAAATTTTATTCAATTTTCTTACCTATTCTTGAGAATCTTATAGAGTCTTTCCATTTCCAAAATTCATAAAAACGTGCTGAATCATCATGCGAAAAAAAAATAATTTCTGCTTTTCCAATTAAGTTTATTTTTGGAACAAAACCTATTTCTGCAGTTCTACTATCTCTGCTATTATCTCTATTGTCTCCCATGAAAAAGTAATGATCATTTGGAACTTTAAACTTAACAGTATTATCAAAAAAATCATTATCACTAGCCTCAATGATTTTATGTGGTTTAGTTTTTTCAAACTTTTCAAAATATTCATTGAAATTTATTGTCTTACCTAATTGATTTGACATTCTCCAAGAACTTCTTTCAATTTTTTTTCTTGATACTATTTCTCCATTTATAAACAATCTACCCTCTAAAAGTTGTATTTCATCTCCAGGTAAACCAATAAGTCTTTTTATGTAATCAATATTTTCTTGCCCAGGTTTTCTGAAAACTATTATATCACCTCGAGAAGGTTTTTTTTCAAATATTCTTTCATTTATTGGCATTATACCAAATGGAAAACTGTACTTAGAATAACCATAAGAATATTTAGAAACAAATAAGTAATCGCCAATTCTCAATGATGGTATCATGGATCCAGAGGGTATATTAAATGGTTCAAAGAGAATGGACCTAAAAGCAATTGCTATCAAACCTGCAAAAAAAAGAGTTTTAATTAATTCATAAAAACTGTTTTTTGATTTTTTTAATTTATTTTCCATCGAATTTAAGTACTTTCAATACTAATAAACATAAATATATGCAACAGCTATTTATTTGGAGCAAGAAAAATTATTACAAAAGCCAAAGCGTGGGGTGGCTCATCAGAAAGAGAAATATGAAAATGAAACTTATTATTTATAGATTTTTCAATATTCTCAATAAATTTTAGTGTTTCTCCAGAGATATTGATTTTAGGTTTACCTCTTTTATCTGATATAACCTGCACATCTCTAAACTTTATGCAGCCAAATTTAATAGGTGAAAAAGCTTTCCAAACAGCCTCTTTTGCAGCAAATCTTTTTGAAAAAAACAAAATTTTATTAAATTTTGTTTTAGATATTTCTATTTCATCATTTCCAAAAAATTTATTAATAAATCTATCATTATACTTATTGATTATTTTTTTAATTCGATTTGAATTGATGATATCTGTTCCTATTCCATATATCATTTTCTTGCCGTGTTAATTAAATTCCTCATTTTTTTAATCACATATTCTAATCCGTAAAAAATAGATTCGCCTATTAAAAAATGACCAATATTTAATTCTTGTATTTTTTTTATTGAAGCAATTTTTGATACATTTTCAAAATTCAGTCCATGTCCAGCGTTACAGGTAAATCCTAAATTACTTGAATAAATTACAGCTTTTTTTAATTTATTATAATAAAAATCTTTGTCTTTATCGTTATTTGATATAGCATATTGACCAGTATGAAACTCTACAATTTTAATTCCTAAATTATTTAATAAATCAATCTGTCTATTATCACAGTCAATAAAACAAGCTAATTTTATATCAGTTTTTGAAATTTTTTCTGAAATTAAATTCAAATTTTTAAAGTTTGAATTTATATCTAATCCGCCCTCAGTTGTTATTTCTTGTCTTTTTTCTGGCACTAAACATATTGAATGAGGATTTAAAGAAATAGCAATATCAATCATTTCCATAGTTGGAGCAATTTCCAGGTTAATTGGTAAATTAATATTATTTTTTATATCTAATAGGTCAGCATCAACAATATGTCTTCTATCTTCACGTAAATGTATTGTTATTATATCTGCACCAGCTTTTTCGACTATCTTTGCAGCCCTCACAACATTAGGATGATTTTCGCCCCTAGCATTTCGGACAGTTGCAACATGATCAATGTTTATACCTAATTTACAATATTTACTCATAAAATTTTTATTTACTTTTCTTTTTAAAACTAGTTAGCAGAAATCTTATCACAAAATAAGAAATAAACCATACTGGAAGACACAATATGGCTGAACCAATTAACATAGGAAACAAAATTTCCCATCCACCATTTAAAACATTTTCTAAATTTAATTCTACTTTTCTATTTATTTCTTTTTGTTCAACAAATACAATTCCAATTCTATAAATTGTAAGCCAAATAAATGGAAATGTAATTGGGTTTCCAACTATAGTTCCAATCATTGAAGCTAATAAGTTACCTCTTAAAATAAAAGAAACTACTAAAGCTAAAACGAAGTGAAATCCTATAAATGGTGTAAATGAAACCATAGCACCACATGCAAAACCTGATGAGATTGCATATATCGAAGCTTCTAATCTAGTTAACCTTAAAAAATAATAAATACTTGTTCTTTTTAAAAACTTAAAAGATAGGTAGTACATGATTTTTTGATTATTTTTTTTTTTTAACCCTTTTTTTAGAATTGCCATAATTCAGATTATATCCTCTCTCTTTCAACACTCTCTACAAATGGAGATAATCTCAGGGCGGCTATAATTTCATTTAAATGTGAAATATTTTTTACTTCTAGATCTATAAAAAATTTGTAAAAATTTAAGTCTCTTTTTATTACTTGAATATTTGAAATATTTCCTTTTATAGAACTTATTATCCTAGTTACGTCAGCTAGACTACCTGGTTCATTAGACAAAACAGTAGATAATTTACCTTTATGAGAAATATAGTCTTCTCGTTCCCATGAAATTTCTAACCACCTTTCTGGAACATCATGAAACTTTTCTAATGAAAAACAATCTATTGCGTGAACAGTTATTCCTTTTCCTGTTGTAACAATTCCAACAATTCTTTCTCCAGGTAAAGGATTACAACAATGAGCGTAGTGAAGTGACATTCCAGGAACAACACCCTTTATTTTCATATCTTTATTTTTATTATTTATATCAAACTTTTGCTTTTTTATTGAAACAGATTTATTTTTGCTTGGATATAAAATGCTATAAATGTCTTTTGTTATAATATTACCCTTACCAATTTCAACTAATAATTCATCCACATCAATCAACCCGAACTCATCAATAGCTTTTCTTAAACTTTTAACATTTAATTTTTTATTTTGCTGTCTAAACTCTTTTTTTAAAAGAGAGATTCCTAGTTGATTAAATTCTTCTATTTCTCGTTTCCTGATGAACCTTCTAATGCTAGCTTTTGATTTTCCAGTTACACAATTTTCTAACCATATCGGATCTGGGAAACCTCTTGAGGATGTTAAAATTTCAACTTGATCCCCATTTTTAAGAACCGATGATAATTGCCTGACTTTATTATTAATCTTTGCTCCTACGGCTAAATTACCTACTTCTGAGTGAACTGCGTATGCAAAATCAATTGCTGAAGCACCCCTTGGTAAATTTATAAGGTTACCTTTTGGGGTAAAACAAAATACTTGATCATTATACATTTCTAACTTTGTGTACTCTAAAAACTCTTCAGGACTCGAAGAGTCTTCAATAATTTGAAGAAGCTCTCTAACCCACTTGTATCTAATACCTTCTTTATATTTTGTTCTATTTTTATGCATCCAGTGAGCTGCAATTCCGTTTAGAGCAAATTCATTCATTTCCTCAGTTCTTATTTGCAATTCGATTTTTCTTTTTTTTGGACCTATTAAAGCTGTATGTAGTGACTGGTATCGATTTCTTTTTGGAGCAGATATATAATCTTTGAATCTTCCCATTATGGCAGTATAATTTTGATGAAGTAAACTCAGACTTTTATAACAATCATTGACATTATTGACTATAATTCGAAATGCCATAATATCTGATAAATCATCCATTCCAACTTTCTTAAGTTGCATTTTTTTCCAGATAGAGTAACAAGATTTTTTTCTTCCAGAAATTTCTGACTCAATATTATTTTTGGCAAGAATTGTTTGTAATTCTTTTTTAATATAAGGTATATTTGAACTATCCTCAGAATAAATTAATTCCAACCTTCTGGATATAGATTCTCTAGTCTCTGGGTTAATTACTTGAAAGCACCTATCTTCTAATTCATTTTGAAAACTTACAATTCCTAACCTTTCAGCTAGAGGCGCATATATTTCTAGGGTTTCTTTACAAATTTTTTGCTTCTTATTTTTATCTCTTATTCCATCAATAGTTCTAATATTGTGTAATCTGTCAGCTAATTTAACTAGAAGAACTCTTACGTCATCTGATGAAGAAATTAATAATTTTCTAAAATTTTCTGCTTGAGCTAATCCTGTTTTGAGTTCAATTTTTGATAGTTTTGTAACCCCATCAACTAATTTTCTAATTTCTTTACCAAAACTTTTATCAATATCATCAAGTGTTACTTTACTATCTTCAACCACATCATGTAATAAAGCAGTGATAATTGTTGAGGAGTCCAATTTCATCTCTAATAAAATTTCAGATACAGCCAATGGATGAGTAAAGTAATCTTCACCAGTTTCTCTATATTGACCATAATGATTGGTCTTTGCAAATTTATAAGCAAATTTAATTTTTTCTTCGTTAACCGATCTATCGTATTTAGCTAATCTAGAAAATAATCTATTTTGATTTAACATAATGATTTCAAAACTATATAATAATTTTGAATATAAACAAATTAATAGGAAAGTTTAATAGTAAATTTTAAAAATTTATTCTTCGTTTCTTACCACTTCATCAGATACATCTTCAAAAACTTCATCTTCAGCTTTATTGCCAACTAAATTTTGAGACACTTGTGTATCTTCTTCAATCGATGAATTTTCTTTTATATAAGCAGCAAACTCTTCTTCAACTGAAATATCTTCATCTTCATTGCTTTGGGTAAAATTAACTTTTTGAAGACTTCTAATAAATCTTTCCTCTAAATCTGTTTTTACCATGGCACCATCTGCTATCTCTCTTAGAGCTATAACAGGATTTTTGTCATTATCTTTTTCAACTTCTATGGGAACACCACTAGATATTTCTCTAGCTCTTTGTGATGCTGAAATTATCAATTCAAATCTATTAGGAATTTTTTCTATACAGTCTTCAACAGTAACTCTTGCCATAATTAATATATCCTTTTACGCTTTGTAATATTACTTTTTTGTAAAATCAATATATTTTTCACTAAATTTTCAAAATATCTTGATAATTATTTTTTTTAAGTAAATGTTTGACACTTTTTTTTAAAAGAGGGTGTAACCATACTGGATTAATTTCATGAATTGGCAACAAAACAAATTTTCTTTCATGCATTCTCGGATGTGGTATTGTTAAAATTAAACTCTTTTTAACCCTTTTATTGAAATCAATTATATCAAGATCAATACATCTTGAATAATTTCTTTTTTTTTTAATTCTTCCTAGTTTTTTTTCAATAAATTTTAAGATTTTCAAAACTTTTTTTTCATCGTGATAAGTTGAACATTGAATTACAGAATTATAATAATTAGGGTCATTAGTCTTAGGAATTGGTTCAGACAAATACCAACTTGAAATCTTTAAAATTTTAATAGAAAATTTGGTCAATTCACTTATTGCACTTTCACATGTTTCGATGGGATTTAGTCCTTGGGGATTTTTTATATTTGCACCAATTGCAAGAATTAATTTGTTAACTTTCATTAAACATTTTACTATCTAGAAATGAAAATTTTAGAGCCAAAAATAAACTGTAATATTTGTAACAGATTAAATTCATATATAAAAGTACAACGTAAAAAATTTCCTCATTTTTTTAATAACCCTGTTAGAGGAATAGGTTCTATAGAAAGTCAATTATTAATCGTTGGTCTTGCACCTGGATTAAAGGGCGCAAACAGAACAGGTATTCCTTTTACCGGGGATTATTCGAGTAAAATGATCATGAGTAATTTAAAAAAAATTAAATATTTAAAAAAAAATGAACGCTTTAATGAAAATATGAAGTTTAGAATCACAAATGCTGTTAAATGTTTGCCTCCCCAAAACAAACCTAACTTAGAAGAGTTAAAAAATTGTAATAAGTTTCTTTCTTCTGAAGTTAAAGGAATGAAAAACTTAAAAATAATATTAACCTTAGGTTTAATAGCTCATCAATCAGTTTTGAGGGTCTTTAAAAAGAAAAATTCTGATTTCAAATTTAAACATTTATTTGTTCACCAACTAGACAAAACCACTAAAATGTTAAATTCATATCATTGTTCCAAATACAATATTTCCACTAAAAGATTATCTCTGATTGAGTTTGAAAAAGTATTCTTCAAATTGGACAAAGAATTAGTTAACTTTTAAGAAGTCTTTGTTTAGCTATATTCCAATCTCTTTGTTTAATTGCTTGACGCTTATCAACTTGCTTTTTACCTCTTGCCAACCCTAAAAGAACTTTTACGAACCCTTTTTGATTAAAATAACAACTCAGAGGAACAATTGTGTAGCCTTCTCTTTTAATTAATCCATGGATTTTATTTTTTTCCTTATTATGAACTAACAGTTTTCTTAATCTTTTGGGTTCATGACTTTGCCCTTTAGCGGCCATAGAATAGGTTGGAATGTTAAAGTTTATAAGAAAAAGTTCTCCTTTCTCTGCACTTGCATATGCTTCTTTAATACTTGCCTTCCCCATTCTAAGACTTTTCACTTCACTACCAAGTAAAATGATACCCGCCTCTAGGGTATCTATTATGTTGTAATCAAATCTGGCCTTCCTGTTTTCAGAAATTTTATTTTTCATGATAAAAGAAAACTCAGTACTTTTTTAAATTAATTCTGCAATTTTAAGAGCTGATTGAACTTTTTCTTTACTTTCTGGATAGATTTCAACTATTGGTAACCTAGTTTCGTCACTACATAAGCCAAGTAAAGAGGCGGCATATTTTAGAGGACCAGGACTAGTTTCACAAAACAAAGCATCATGAAGAGGCATTAACTTTTTATTTATATTAAGGCAGTTTTCAATATCACCCTGTTTCCAAGCATTATGCATTCGAGATAATAAATTTGGTGCAATATTTGCTGTTACTGATATACATCCATGTCCTCCAGCTGCCAAGTATGGAAGGGCAGTACCATCTTCACCGGATAATTGAATAAAATCTTCTCCAATTAAGTTTAAAAGTCTTGTAGGTCGTCCAAGATCAGCTGTAGCATCTTTAATTCCTGAGATTAAATCGTGTTTTGATAATTCTAACATTGTTTCATCAGTCATACCAATTACAGACCTTCCAGGAATATCATAAATTATTATCGGTTTTGAACTTTTTTCAGCTAATGCCAAGTAATGAGCTTTTAGTCCAGCCTGAGTTGGTTTATTATAATAAGGAGTAACCACAAGAAGTCCATCTGCTCCAGCACTACACGCATGTTTTAGAAAATCTATAGCTTCTACCGTAGAATTAGAACCTGCTCCAGCTATTATTGGAACTCTACCATTTACTTGTTCAATACAAACTTCAATAACTTTTTTATGTTCTTCATGAGTTAAAGTTGGTGACTCACCAGTTGTTCCAACTGGGACCAATCCGTGAGTTCCATTAGTTATTTGATGTTCAATTAGTTTTTTATATGAATCATAATCAACCTTTCCATTTGAGAATGGAGTTAAAAGAGCTGTATAAGAACCTGAAAATAACATTTAAACCTCAAAAATTTTAATTTAAAATTGAAACAATTTATATTCTAGGTATCATTTTAAAATTATCAATTATTTTATTATGAAACAAAAAGTTAATATTGAAGAAATAACTAAAGCGTATTTAAGAATTAAAAAATATTCTTTATTAACACCACTATTGAGTTCTATAATATTTAACAAAGAATTTAATACTAACATTTTTATTAAAGCAGAAAACTTACAAAAAATTGGTGCATTCAAATTTAGAGGTGCAATGAATGCAATACTTCAATTAGATTCTAGTGAAAAAACAGTGTTAGCTTGGTCAAGTGGTAACCACGCTCAGGCAATTGCCTCAGCAGCTTATTTAACGAACAGAAAAGCCATAATTATTATGCCTGAGGACTCTCCAAAAGCAAAGTTAGATGGAACAAAATCATGGGGGGCTAAAATAGTTACATACAATAGATATAAAGAATCAAGAGAAGAACTGGGCGTTAAAATAGCTAATCAAGAAAATGCTGTTATCATTCCACCATATGATGACTATAAGGTAATTAATGGACAAGGTACTGTTGGTTATGAAATGGTTATTCAATGTAATGAACTTAAAGTCACTCCAGACATGGCCTTGTGTTGTTGTGGTGGAGGTGGTTTAATTGCAGGTGTAAGCACAGCACTATTATCAGAATTCCCAGATATGCCAATTTATTCAGTGGAACCTAATGAATTTAATGATACAAAATTATCATTAGAAAAAAAAGAAATTGTAGAAATAGATATCACAAAAAAATCTATTTGTGATGCACTTTTGGCACCAAAACCAGGTAAAATAACATTTAAAATAAATAAAAAAAATTTAACTGGTGGATTACAGGTAAGTGACGAAGAGGTTATGTATGCAATAAAATTAGCATTCAAATATTTTAAAATTGTACTTGAGCCAGGTGGAGCAGTTGCCTTAGCTGCTGCACTGTTCAAAAAAGTAGATATTAAAAATAAAAATGTACTAATTGTTGCATCTGGTGGAAATGTTGATAATGAAGTTTTCCAAAAAAGTTTATCTATTTAATAATTAGTTAAATTTAGCAATTTTGTTCAACAAGGGCCTTCTTCTTTCAACTGGTTCTTTGACCTTTTTTCCAATATAAATGAATCCAGCTATTTTATCATTAGGTGGGTTTCCTCCAAGTGCAATTAACATTTTTTCATTGTAAGAGTACCATTCAGTTACCCATTGTGCTGCATAGTTTAACGATTGAGCTGCGATAATAATGTTTTGACATAATGCACCAGCTGATAAATACATTTCCCATTTTGGAATTTTTGGATGATAAACCGGCGATGAAATTACAGCAATTATTACTGATGCACGCAAAAATCTATTTTTTTCATAATTTATTTCATCTTCAGTGGCGTTGACTTTATTTTTTTTAAATTCTTTTTTCAGAATTTTTAAACCCAACTGTTCTCTTTTTTCACCTCTAATAATAACAATTTTCCATGGATTTAAGGCACCATGGTCCGGAACCCTTATGCCACAATTTATTATATCAATTAAATCATTTTCTTCAACTAAACCTTCTGACATTGATTTGGCAGTTGTTGAGCGTCTGATTTTTAAAAATTCAATTATTTTATTCATTTTAACATCCAAATTTAAATTTTAACTTTACATATAATAAAAGTAATCTAAATAAAAAATCAATTTATGATGTATCTAGATTTGAATATCTTTATTTTTATTGTATTAACAATTTTTGTTGGTGGGTTAGTAAAAGGCACTCTAGGAGTAGGACTTCCAATGGTTTCTGTACCTATAATAGCTTTTTTTTTACCTCCAACCACAGCAATGATTTTATTATGTTTTCCTATATTATGTTCTAATTTTTTACAAATGAAAGTTCATCAAGGAATTGGAAGCTATAGATTTGTTCCAATGTTATTAAGTCTATTAATAGGTTTGATTATTGGAGGTAGATTAATATTAGAAATTGAATTAAATGTAGTATCTATAATCATAGCTATTTCAATTATTGCAGCAGCAGTTATAAACTTATTTGGTTTAAAATTTAGAAATGTTAATATTAAATATGAAAGAAATTTTACAATTATTTTAGGTTTCTTTTCAGGTATATTAGGCGGACTTTCTACATTCTTCGGACCACCAATTTTAGCGTATTTAATTTCAATAGACTTAGAAAAAGAATATTTTGTAAGAATTATATCTACTTTTTACTTCATTGGAGGTTTTACTTTATATAGCTCTCTAATTTATCATGGTATTGGCACTTTAGATGATCTGTTTATAAGTCTACTTCTTGTTTTACCAACTGTATTAGGTCAATATTTTGGTACAAAAATAAGAAAATATCTATCAAATGAATTATTTAAAAATTCTATTTTGATCATATTAATTATCATAGGAATTTCATTATTGTTTAAAAATCTTTAAACTAAATTTATTACTTTTACATAATTGATTTTTTACAGCTTGTTTTTTGAATTTAGTTTTACAAAAAAATATTTATGTTTTTTTTATAAATATAAAAATATTATTATTATTCATGATTTAATTATTTGAATTATTTTACTTCTATTAATATAATTTTTGTTTATGGTTATTATATTTTAAAATTAGTTTGTATAACTTTCATCTTTAATGTTTTTATTAACCTAAATATCTTTGTTGAGTGAAACCTAAAAAAAATGGATATTTCATTTTATGAAACATTTGTATAACTTTTTTTATATGCTCGGTTTTGGAATTTTTTTTCTCTTTTTAATAGAAATATTTTTACAAATTTATATGCCCGCTGCAGATTCACCTGATAAAATTGTTGGATGGAAATTAAAAAAGAATTTTGTTAGAAATGTTACACAAACAGATTCTTTTAACAATAAATATGAAGTAAATTTTAGAACCAATGAATTTGGTGTAAGGACTAATTTAAAATATAAAAATCCTGACTTAAAAGTTTTAGTATTGGGTGATTCATTTACTGGCGGAGCCTTTGCAAGTAATACTGAAATGTGGTTTTCTATATTTGCAGATGAGGTTTACAACAGTTCTAAACTTAAAATGCAAGTTTGGGCATCTGGATCTGGAGGTTATAGTTCGTTTCAAGAATATTTGATAGCAAAGGAAATTAAAAATTATTTTAATCCAGATGTTTTGATACTTCAATTTTGTGAAAATGATTATATAAATAATTATTGGCCAATTGAAATAGATAGTATTGGTTTTATTACTTTTATTAGACGACCTTATTATGATAAAAGCTTAAAAAATTATAGAGTTAGCCACCCTTTTTCATTTATTTTTAATTCAGACATAATAATGTCTTCGCGAATATTTAATATTACTTATGCCATTTTAGAAAAATATTTTATAAGTTCAATTGATTACAAAAAATATGAGAAAAATCTTAATAAAATAAATAACCCTAATCATGAAAGCGTTAAATTAACTCTTGAAATTCTTGTTAAAATTAAAAAATTATTTAAAAATATTCCTTCTTATATAACTAATTGTAATCCTCCTGAAAAAATAAAAAATTGGAATTTCTTAGTAGAAAATTCTAAATTTATTCCTTTGTTAAAGCCACCATACAAAATTCAAGAAATAAAAAAAGAAAATAAACTTGCTGTAATGCATAAAGATGGTGGTCATTGGAGTAACATTGGAAATAGAATATTTGGAAAGGAATTAGCAAAAGAATTTTTACTTACTAATGATTTAAATAAAATTAAAAATGTTAACAAATTTTAGATAATTAGAAAATTACTTAATTTATTGTTTTTCTTTTATTGTAAGCTAGAGAAAAACCTAAAAAAATCCATAAAATTCTTTGATACATGACATCATGAAAACAACTAAAAATTATAAAAATCAAGATAATATTTAGAATTAAAGGCTTTCTTAAGTCATTATAATTTAATAATTTTGAAGAATTATAAATGTTTAAAAAAAATAAGATATAAGCAATAGTTCCATACAATCCAAATTCAGTAGCAATCCATAAATGACTACTATGTATAACCGTATATTCAGGGCAAGAACTTGAAAAACCAAGTTTTATACAATACTCTGGTAAATTTCCACTTTCTTTCAACTCAACGAAACCTCCTAAACCCAGGCCAAAAAATGGATTGTTCAAAAAAGATTTAATAGATATAAATATTATATAAAGTCGATGTTCAGAAAAGGTAAAATATTCAGAAATACCTCTTGCCCCAGTAAGATCAATTAGAGGTGTAAGAGTATTACCTTTAGAACTGATAAAGTGCATTAATAAAATTAGTAAAAATGCACATATCATAAATATAACAGAATAAATTGTTTTTTTAATCCATGGATGTATTTCTGATTCAGAAAAATAATAATAAACAGAAGTAAAACCTAAAAGAATTGATAATGTTAACAAGCTACTTCTAGAACCCGATAATATTATTAAAAATGAAGAAAATAAAATTAAGTAAATATCATGCTTTTTAAAAGTATTATTACTGATTTTAGAGAATAAATATCCAATACTACATAAAAGGCTAAAACCTAATGCATTTTTGTCATAGAAAAAACCTGAAGGAGTACCTTCAGACCATCTTAAAAAACCTATAACTTCTTTCAAAAGTGAATTTTCTCCTGATGAATAAATATTTAATTCATCAACATTAAAATAGATGTAAAAAAAATATTGAAATATTATTGAGGAATAAATTGTAATAATAAATAAATAAACAAAATTATCTAAATCTTTTGTTTTAATAAATTTAGCAATTCCTAAACCAGTGAATAAATAACAAATAATAATTAATGAACCTGATAATCTATTTACGTACGCCCAAGAATTTGAATTAAAGTTTATAAATCCTATAAACCAACCTATAATTAAAGTTAATAAAAGCAAAACAAATATCTTACCTGTATAATTACCAATCCAAATTCTTTTTCGTTGTCTTAAAAACCAACTAACAAATATGCTTAATCCCAAAACCAATGCAAAACTGTCAGCAATTGAAAATTTGGTATCAAACCCATTAACAGGTAAAAAGAAGTTAATAGATAAAAAAGCAAATATCATAAATGAAAAAAAATATACGAAAGATCTATAATTGGTAAATTTATGGACATAGTTACTTTGGAAAAGATTTTTGTCTTTTTGTAACTTTAATACAGAGTGATTTATGGTCCAATTTATAAATAAAGCTAATAAGTAAATTAATCCAAAAATAGTTGCACACAAAACACCTTCCTTAAAACTTGTACCAAAGTAGTTAAAAGTTATTAAAGCAGTCATCTCTCTAGTTCCCCACCCACCAATGGAAACAGGAATCATTTGACTCGCAATTATGAATGAAGACATCATCAATAAAAATGAGTTATTCTTAGAATAAAATTGAAGAAGCAGAAAATATAAAGCAAAAATACTTGTTAGATGAATTAAAAAACTTAAAAGGAAAACATATTTATTTTGTTGTTTTACTAACTCTAAAAAACCTTCTTTAAGTTGCTGTATTTTAAAAATATGAAATTTTGAATTAATGACATAGAGAATAAAAAATAAAATAATTATAAACAAAAATATGAATGAATAATACATTAGGTACATAGTGTTCAGTTGATACAAATCAAACTGTATAAACAACAACAATAATATTATTGCTAATATCACTAATAAAGAAGATAATTTTTCAATCATTGTGACACTTATAGTATTCGAAAAGCCTCTATCACCAATCAACTTAGAATGAGTTGATCTTCCTATTATTTCTAAAAAAATTGGTAAAATAAAAAATGTTTTATAAATAAGAGATTGAATATTAATTTCATTGGATTGAATAAAACTTATATTCGATCCTAATTTTTTTTTTAAAAAATTAAACCTTATACTTGCAATTAATTGATGAAAAATTAAAAAAAAAAGCGCGAAAAAAAGATACTTTAATTCAAATTTTCTTACTAATGTATTAATGTTTTCAGCATTTAACTCAGAATAACTCAAATATAAAAGAATAAAAAGTGTAGAAAAAGAAAATATTGGTAATGCAAAAGTTTTCAGTGATGAATTATTTATTTTTATAGAAACTAATGACATTTGATATATACTCTCTTATGACTAATAAATATAAAATATTTTAAATGTCAATAAATATACATTGTTTTAAATTAACATATTATTAGAAATTTACAGTTGAAAAATTTTTTTGAGAAAACTAAGCTTCTTTTGGATTGTGCAAGGCCTTTACATTGGATAAAAAATATTTTTATGCTACCTGGTTTTATACTTGCTCTTACGATAGAAAAGGAATTTAATTTTAATTTAATTGGTTTTTTCTTTATTGGAATTTTATCAACATGTCTATTATCTTCGGCTAATTATTCATTAAATGAAATATTAGATAAAAATTATGATAGAAACCACCCTATCAAAAAATCTCGACCTCTTGCTCAAGGGCATATTTCTTATAAATTAGTTTTATTTCAATATTTTGTATTAGTTATCGCTGGTTTATTGATATCTTCACTTTTAACACCAATGTTTTTTCTAATAAGTATTTTCTTTCTATTTATGGGTTTAATCTACAATGTACCTCCAATTAGAGCTAAAGAAATACCTTACTTAGATGTTTTAGTAGAAGCTATAAATAATCCAACTAGACTTTTTTTAGGTTGGTCATCAATTTGTACAATAATTGCACCACCAGCTAGCTTAGCGATATGTTTTTGGTTTGGCGGTGCATTTTTAATGGCAATGAAAAGATTTTCTGAATATAAAATGATTAATAATAAAGTTGTTGCCTCTAATTATCGTAAATCATTTGAAACGTATACTTTAAATAGTTTATTACTATCCTCGTTTTATTATGCATTATTATCTAACTTTTTTCTTGCGATTTTTATTATTAAATACCACATAGCTTTTATTATATTATTTCCGTTTATTAGTTTTCTTTTTGTATGGTATTTAAATCTAGCTCTTTCAAAAAAAAATGAAGATGGTATATCTACAGACAAACTTTATAAAAAAATTTTTTTTCTAACTTATTGTGGATTGATTGGTATTCTTTTTATAATATTATTTTTTGTGGAGATTCCATTTTTAAATCATTTAATAGATCATACTTATTTGATGGACAAAAAAATTGAATGGACAAATTATTTATGAACATTTTTTTTTATTTTATAATTATTACTGTTATTTTAAACGCTTCTTCTCAATTGCTTTTAAAAAAAGGAATGAACACTATCGGCACACTTGACTTAAGTTTCTCTTCTGTTTTTCAAAACTTAGAAAATATTTTCCTTAATTCTTATATTGTTTGTGGATTGTTTTTAATGGTATTAAGTATGTTTACTCACCTTATTTCCTTATCTAAATTCGATATATCCTTTGCATTTCCTTTTATTAGCCTTTCATACATAATTATATTTTTAGGTGGTTACTTTTTGTTTAATGAACACATAAGTTTTACTCGGATAATAGGTTTATCATTTATAGTTATAGGAACTATTTTTCTTGCAAAAAGTTACTAAAAATAAAAGACATATAATAATTGGAGGTAATGGTTTTCTTGGAAAAACAATTGTTAAAAAACTTAAATCCACATCTAATGATAATTTTTTAGTTGTAGATATACATAAATTTCCATCATGCAATATAGAGAAAAATAAATATATACAATGTGACATTTCTAATAAAGAAGACTTGTATAAAATACCGCTTCAAAAAGGAGACGTAATCCATCATCTAGCATCTAAACTTATAATTCCAAATAAACCAAGATTTAACAGATATAATTATTTTGCATCTACAAGTATTTCAGGAACTAAAAATATAATTAATTTCATGAAGATAAAAGGAGTAAAACATTTAATATTTTGGAGTACTGATATGGTTTATGGAGTTCAAAAATTTACCCCTATTTCTGAAGATGCAAAACCAAATCCATTAGGAGATTATGGGAAAACAAAACTTTTTGCTGAAAAATTAATTTTGCAGGAGGTAATTAAAAAAAGAATTAATTGTACAATATTTCGTCCGAGATTAATAATTGGACCAGAAAGATTAGGAATTTTGAAAAATTTATTTTGGTTAGCGAAACATAATCTTCCAATTCCATTAATAGGTAATGGTCAAAATATTTTTCAATTTGTTTCAGTTAATGATTGTGCATATGCATCTATAAAAGCCGCAATGCAAAACTGTCCTTGTGAAATATTTAATTTAGGTTCTAGATATCCACTTAAAACAAAAATTTTACTAAAAAAGTTTCTAAATAAAATTGGTTCAAAATCGATACTAATACCTTTACCAGCAAAATTAGTTATTGGTTTACTTTCTTTATTAAATTTTTTTAAAATTAGTCCTATGGATGTAGAACAATATAGCATTGCTAATAAAAATATTGTTCTATCTACTGCAAAAGTAAATTTTAATCTCGATTGGAAATCTTTAGATACTGATCTTGAAATGATGTGTGCAGCTTATGAGACGTATAAAAATAAATAAAAAGTTGGTAATATTTGATCTTGATGGAACATTAGTTAATACTGATTGTTTTAAATTATTTTTGATAAATATATTAATTCATACTCCATCAAGATGGTTTCACATTCCTTTATTAATTCTAAATGTAATTATTTTTTATTTAAATCCAAAATATACTAGGGATAAGTTGAAATTATTTTTTTTAAAAATTATTATCAAGGGACAAAGTAAAGTTTATATTAAAAAGCGATCTAAAATATTTGCGAACTATATAACAAAGTTCAAGTTAAATAAAAATATTTTTAAATATTTACAAAAATACAAAGAAAAAAAATATCATTTAGTTTTAGCTACTGGAAGCTTAGATGTCTATGCAAATGAAATTGCATACCTATTAGGTTTTAACTATGTTATCTCAACAGAATTAAGCAGTAGTATCAAAACTTATGATGGTTTTTTTATAAATAAAAATTGTACTGGAATAACAAAGTTTGAAGCGGTTGAAAAATTTATAAAAACTAATAATTTTCAATGGTCAGAAACAGTTTTTTTTTCTGATCATCATTCTGATTTACCCATTTTTAGGAAATCTCAAGAAAATTTTGTAATCAAGCCGTCATTATTTTTAATCAAGGAATTAAAAAAATATAAAATAAATTACAAGGTTATTAATTAGTCATTTTAGTAAAATCTCTAACAATTTTGTATAATGTCGTTAATGAAACAAAAACAATCAAAGGAAAAACAAGCATTAAATATCTAGGGTTAGAGATAGTTAGTCCTGCCACTGTTATTAAATAGGATTGAATTGTAAAAATAAGAGTTATGTTAAGTTTATCAATTTGGTCAAATATTTTTTTTTTTACAATTAAATTTCTTAAAAAAAAGAATAAATACATGATATTTGTGAAAATAAAAGTAATTCCAAGACCCAAAAATGAAAAATATATTATATTTATTCTATAATTTTTATCAAATGTATCTTTAGGTATTAGAGGAGGTTTATCGATGTAAAATCCATATTTAGTAGGGGTGGCAACACAAAAAAAATTAAGATAATGTAGACCAGTTAATTTTATGTAAAAATTGATATTATTACTAAATGTTTTTTTTACAAAATTTTTGCTTTCAATAGAATTTAAATATTTTTCATTAACTAAATAAAAATAAGAATAGTTTTCAAAATCTCCATATCTTTCTAATTTTAAACATGTTCCATAAAACCCACTTAAATTTTCAAGGTAGCTATCAGCTTTTTTGATAAAATCATATGTATTATTATTTGGTAATTCGTCTATTAAACTATTCTCTTGATAAGAGAGTAATTTAATCATAATAGATTTTCCAAAAAAATGTCTTTCAAGAACTGTTTTTTTTTCTTGATGATTACTATAGAAAAGATAGTTTTCTAATGAAATAATTATAAAAATAGGTAAAAAAATAAACTTAAAAAAAAATGTCATTTTTAATTTTTTTTCAAACCACAAATTTAACAAAACTGTTAATAAAATTACTACAAAAATAGGGGTGGTTGCTGGCTTTAAACATAATAAAAGTGATACATTAAAAACTATATTAACTATCACTGTTTTTGATTTAGAATGGAAGAAATTTATTAAATTACCGCAAAGTAATAAAATTATAGAAAAAGACAAGCTTTCAGTCAAAATTGTAAAATGAAAACCATTGTAATAAATATTTAAAAGAAGGGATAAATATATAAGAAAAATTATAAATTTATTTAGTTTAAACTTTAACAGTTGATATATGAAGTAAGTTAGTGAAATTAAAAAAACAAAAATATGAAAAATAATTAAAATTTGTAGAGAAATATCAATAAATTCAAACAAGTTAATTATTGAAGGATAAAATGATGATCTGATATTAGAAAAATCTATATATCCTCCACTATCAGGTTCAATTAGACTAAAAATTCTTGGTGTAAATAACAGTACTAGTAAATAGAGAAAACTTGACAGAATACTAAATGTTAGATTCTTAGAAAATTCTGAAAATTTATTATAAGAAAAATTCATACCAACACTAAAACATAATTTTCTTAAAAGTACTAATTATAGTTCTAAGAAGATATTTAAAAACGACTAAAAATTATTGTATCTAATTTAAGTTTTTAAACTAATTATATTTTTTGTGAACCAATATATTATAATTTAACTTAGCTAGCTATTAATGTTGAGTTTTAATAAAAAATAATAATTGTAAGTACTTGTTTAAAATTAATAAATTTATAAAAATAATAAACTTAATTTTTTGACATTTTATATAACCCACCTTCATATTCATCGTTTAAAAGCAAAATATAACCTTTCGGATGGGATAAAACATCTCTTATACGTCCAATTTTATTTTTAAAGACAATAAATTCAGAGATTGGTTTTTGATTTATAATTTTTACAGCATATAAACTTTTAAACTTTAGTGATCCGATTAACAGTGAACCTTGAAGTTCAGTAAAATAACTATGTTTGTAATAATCTATACCCGAAGGAGCTATTGAAGGTATCCATTTCCATACTGGATCTTCAAAACCTTTTTGTGAAACCCCAACACCAATTTTTCCTCCCCAATACTCTTCACCATGCGATACAATTGGCCATCCATAATTATTTCCTTTATAAATAACATTTATTTCATCACCTCCTTTGGGACCATGTTCATGAGACCAAATTTGATCAAATTCTTTTAAGACAATTAATCCTTGAGGATTTCTATGACCAATAGAAAAAATGCCTTCTAACCACCCTTTATTTTTTTTACCTAACTTTTCTCCTTTATGTGATATCTGAATAATACTTCCCGGATAATTGTTTGGGTTTTGTGAATTATCTCTATAACCTCTGTCACCTATTGAAAATAAAACAGTATTTTTGTAATTTATTAATCTACACCCAAAATGCTTGCTACTTTGTTTTTTATAACCAGATTTAAATATAATTTTTTTATTTAACAATTTTAACTTATTTAATTTAAATCTACTTATAACAACATCATTATCTATTTTGTCTACATAACAAACAAACACATAGTTTGTAGAGTTAATTTTAAGATTCATAATATCTAGCAAACCTCCTTGACCATGAGGTTTTGTATCTATAATTTTATGAATTTTTTTTGTATAAAAATTAACTAAATTTATAAAATAAATATTTCCTTTTTTTGAAGTGACTAATATATTTTTTTCATCTAAGAGTGACATTCCCCATGGATAATTTATTGTATCACTAATTTTTTGTATTTTAAATTTTTCCAAAGATAGAGATTTTTTAGAATATGATAAATTTATCATACAAAAAACAAAAAATATTATAAAGGCAAAAACTTTTTTCATAAACTTTTAAACTTTATTTTAATCTTTCTAAGCATAAATTATTAATATTCTGTTCTTCAAGAATAAAAGTTTTTGAAGCTGAAGTATATTTAACAGCATTGTTAATTAATTTTATTCTATATAGAATATCTAAATTATCTTGTTTTAATTTTTTGGTTTTGCATACACAGAACTCATTAATACCTAACTTTCCATTTAAAGAATTTTCTTCAAGAAAACCAACATATTCAATTTTACAATTATCAGAATAAATTTTAAAATAATACCAATTTTTAATTTCTTTCCAAAAGAGAATAAGTATAAAAATTAACGATATCGTTATTATGGATGTAATGTATTTTTTACTTACACCTCTTTTAATAATTGATTTTTCATTTACCAAAAAAGGGCTGGAACAACTTAGAGCAAATCCAATTGAAAACCATATAAATAAATTTCCCCATTGACCAAAAAAATTACCAAAATGTTGGAAAGGAAACAAAACACCTAAAGGAATTATAAATGAAACAAAAGATAAAGGACAATTTAAAACAGCAAATCTATTAACTAAACATTTAAAAATAATGCTAAAACTCATCAAAATACCTAATGCTAATCCAATAACACCTGTCTCTGCAAAAAGCTGAATATAAAAATTATGAGGGTGATTACCACAATAATTTTTTCCTGGCAGCCAATGGTCTTTTAAGTAACCACAAGTGTGTCTAGTGCCTCCGGGTCCAACTCCAAATAGAGGTTTTTCAAGACCTTGTTGAAGACCACTACGCCAACTACCCCAATAAGAGCCATCAAAATTAAACAATGGAACCTGTTTGAAAAAGTTCACTGTGCCCTTTGAACATTCAAAAATACTATTTTTGGAATCATTAAATTCATTAAAAGATTTTTTTTGATCTTCAATTTTAAAGGAATGACATCTTTCAAAAATATCAGGTAAAAAGTTGATTATAATAACAAATGCAAATGCAACACTTCCAAAAACAAGAAGAACTCTTTTAATATTTAGATTTATTATCGTAATTGAGACAAGTATAGCACATATAACTAAAATAAAGTTTGATCTCTCATTTGTTAACTTTAGTAGTATAAGTCCTGAAATTAATATAAAAACATATATTAAAGATTTCTTAAAACCTTTGTTAAATATCATTACTGTAAAAACACAATAAATGGATAGACATAATTTAGCTAAAAAACTACCTGGAATAGGGTCTCCATAAGGCCAAGTCAATCTAACTTTTGGTTCTAAAAATATCTCTAGCAAAAGTATAAAGCACATTGTTAAAAAAGAGACTAAAATAAGTCCAAAAAACATCACTCTTATATCTCTATCCCTAGCTAACCAAGCTTGAGCAGCCAGTGCATAAATTGGAAATCTAATCCATGGAAGACTTTGTGAAAGAGACAAATGGCTCATAGGGCCCAAAATAGATGTAAATATACTAATCAACCACAAACAAATTGCAAACATAACCCAAGTTTGCTTGAAACAAGACCATTCATTCTTATTAAAGCATCTCAATAAAAAAATTACACATATTAATGATAACCAAATATCAGCAGGCGTTCTTTCAACTAAGTATAAAAAAGGTCCTAGAAACCAAAATATGGTCATTACTTTATCAAAAAAAGTAAAACCTTTAAATTTTTCTAAACCATTTTCAAATGATGTTTTAAAGTTTAGAGAAAACTTCGGTGTCATATATTTATACATATATTTAGTTAATGACTTTATCTTTTAAACAATAATTTTAAATGAGCAAACCTTTTTTTTATACTTGTCTTTAACCTATTTATTCTAGTATTTAAAACAAAATAAAGTTTAGTATCTTTTTCATATTTATATTCTCTTAAACCAATATCAGTAAAAAGTGGATCATCTTTTTCAAAATGCCAATCAGTTTTACAAGGATATGGGAAAACTGCATGAATTGGAATACCATGGTCAAAAGATCTGTCTAACATAATATCAATTGGATGGGTTAAATTATAAGTGTAGTTAATTAATTTTTTTGCAGCTTTTTTACTAATTCTATATGAAGCTGCATCTAGAGGGCCATAAGCTAGCTTCATCAACGAATAGTTATTATTTATACTATGAATTTTTTTATAAGGTACTTTTTTTAAACCTGAAAATTTTATTAAATCAAAATTTTCGATTTTAGGATTTGTAATGATTTTAGTTAGGTTTTTATCTAAATATGTATCATCTTCAAAAATACAATAATATTCAGCTTCATCATCTTCAAGAAGTTTTTTCCAGAGACTAATATGACTTATTGCACAAGCTATTTCAGTTTTCATTAAAGGTCTTGCAAACTTACTTCTTTGTATATTTGGATCTGAGAGGAAGTCATATAAATGCAATGTCTTAGGTGTAACAGCTTCAAAGAATTTGAAATTAAGTTCACAATTATTTGCTTGTTCCAAAAAAAATTTTCTCTTATTTTTACTAGATTTGACGTTAATAACCCAAGATTTGATCATCAAAAAAACTCTTATTATGAAATAAAAATACACTTTATTTTAAAAAATATTAGTAATCTATATTTTAATTATTTTTTTTATATTTTAAATAAATTGTTACTCTATTTTGAAACATATGCGAAATATTGTATAATGTAAGTATGAAATTAAAAATCACTAATTTAACAAAACACACTGGTGTGAAAGTAGAAAATTTTGACTGCTCCAAAAGGATAAGCTCAGATATATTCTTAGATATTAAAAATCTAATTCAAGAAAAGCATTTTATTTGTTTTAAAAGTCAATCAATAGATGAAGAAAGTTTAGTAAATTTTACAAGAAACTTTGGTAACTTAGAAACTTATCCCGAAAAAGATAAAACAAAAGGTAAAATTGAAATATTTAATGTGTCAAATATTTCATCTGAGGGTATTCATTTAAATGAAGAAGATCCGAGAGTAGTTCTTCAAAAAAATAATTCTAGATGGCATACAGATAGTTCATACAGATACTATCCAGCACTTTTCTCAATTCTTTATGGGAAAGAAGTTCTTCCAAGAGTTGCTTCAGGAGGACAAACTCAATTTTCTAATATGCTTTTAGCATACGAAAATTTACCAGAAAGTAAAAAAAGATTACTTGAACCTCTTCATCAAGTACATTCTTATAATGATATTAGACGCATTGAACCTTCACTTCCAGAATTAAGTTATGAAGAAAAGTCTAATTTTCCACCAGTTACCCATCCTGTTATTCGAGTACATCCTGATAGACAAAACAAAAAATCACTTTTTTTTACATCAAATACTAGTCTGGAAATAGGTGGAATGAGTTTAAAAGAAGGAAGAGATCTTCATTCTTGGTTAGTAAATTATGTTCAAAATCCTAAGTTTTGTTATACACATCAATGGGAGCCAAATGATTTAATAATGTGGGATAACAGAGTATTATTACATAGAGTAATACCATATAATTATACTAAATTTAGGAGAGCAATGATACGAGGAACTGTTGAAGGGACTTCCCCAGTATTTGGTCCCTTTTCTAATATCTAAATTATAATTGATTTTGTCAACTTGGTATCAATCCACCATCAACATTAAAGGATTGTCCGGATATATTTTTTGAACTTTCTGAAGACAAAAATAATGCCATTTCAGCAATATCCTCAGGTTGATTGAATCTTCCTAATGGTACATCCCTCATATAATGTTTCATAATCTCATTTTCTGATTTATTCTGTTCTAAAGATCTTGTTTTGATAAGTTTTTTTACAATTTCTGTATAAGTAGGCGAAGGACAAATAGCATTTACATTAATATTATATTTACCAAGTTGTTGAGCTGCGGTTTTTGTTAAACTTATTATTGCACCTTTGCTACCTGCATAAATAGCATTCGAAACATCTACAAAACCTCTTGCACCCACAGAAGACATATTAATAATTCTACCACCAGTTTTTTGAAATTTCATTTGATTTGCTGCTGCTTGTAAACAAAAAAAAGTTCCTTTTGAATTAATATTATTTATCCAATACCAATCTTGTTCATTAAGTTTCATAATATCCGAAGTCCGAGTGACTCCAGCATTATTAATCATTATATGTAAACTCCCAAAAGAATAAACTACTTCCTTAATCATTTTTTTAATTTGAGAAATAATAGAAATATCTGCAGAAATGGCTACACTCCTTGCCACTTTATTTTCAAATTCATATATTGTTTTTTTTGCATCTTCTAAATTTATATCCACACATGCTACATTATAACCATGTTTATTAAGTAAGATAGCAATAGCTTTCCCAATCCCATTTCCAGAACCAGTTATGCAAACATTATTTAAATTTCTTTTCATAAATTTATTTTAAACAGATTGATTTATTTCTAGCATATTTGCATTATTATCATACAAATAGATTTGATGAAAACCAGGCATGGCATAAACTTTTGCGTCTGAAAACAAAACTTTTTTTTCCTGTAATTTTTTTATTAATTCAGACAAATTTTTTACAGTAAATGCTGGATGACCTGCTATTGACGGATTATGGACAAAGTTATTTCTATAACCAAAACCATCATCAGGTTTTATAATGTGTAACCCACTATTATCTTTTGAAATAGGAAAAATGGATAATTCCATGGGATCAATACTGAAATCACCTTTATTTTTAGGTGCTACCCATTTACCTTCATTAAAACCTGCTATATTTGAAAAAAAACTTACACTCTCTCTTACATCTAAAGATTCTAAATTCATATGATGGATTCCCCAATTTAGACCAAAATCAAATCCATTATAATCAGAATTAAATTGATTATTATTCTCTACAAATTGAATTAAATTTAATGAAGGCTCTTGAACCTGTATTTTTTTAAAACCATTTGATTCGTTATACAAAAAAATGATTTGATTGGAATTAAGTCTCTCTTTTATTTTTTCTAAACTATCAACTAAAATTGTAACATACGATCTTCTACTTTGTAATTTTCTCTCCATGTGCAAATCTTGTTTAGGTTTAAACAATCTTAAACCAAAACCATTTTTCCCAAAAAAATAATCTTCATCATTTTCAAAAATATTTTTCATAACATCATCTGTACAAACTGATTTTCCTAATAACATTTCGTAAAATTCTATTGACTTCTTAATGTCTTTTACAGGTATTGAAACATTTAATATTTTCCAATTCATTTTATCATTTCTTTCTTTTGAATTTAAAATTCTCAGATGTAACTAATATCCAAAATCTTATCACCCTCATTGATTACATCTCCTTCATTAACAAAAATTTTTATAATTTTTCCTTTTTTTTTAGCATTAATTGGGATAAGCATTTTCATACATTCAATAACTATTAAGGTACTATCATTATCAACAATTTGATTGTTTGATACTAGAATTTCACTAATTGTACCTGATACTTCTGAATAAATCATTTTGTATTACCTTAAAAAAATTACTATGGTCTCATAGTTCTGTGTGTTAATCCGGTGGTTCTTAAAGGTGCACTTAAATCAGCAAATTCACACATAAGTTCTCGAGTATTTCGTGGATCAATTATTTCCTCTATCCAAAAAGATTCTGCAGTTCTTAAAGGAGATCTCAATTTATTTAATCTGATATTTATTTTTTCTAATTCTTTCTTTGGATTAGAAGAATTTTCTATATCTTTTCTATATGCAGCTTCAATTCCCCCTTCAAGTGGTAGAGAACCCCAGCGAGCTGAAGGCCAAGCATATCTTGTTATGAAACTACTACCTCTTTTATGAGCCGCTCCTGCAACTCCAAAACAATTTCTAATGATAATAGACATCCATGGCGTTTTTGTTTGCCAAATCGCTGACATTGCTCTAACACCTTCTTTAATTGTGCCTTTTTTTTCTGCATCTAAGCCAACTTGAAAACCTGGACAATCAACTAAATAAATTATCGGGAGATGAAAAGTTTCAGCTAAATCAACAAATTTTTGAACCTTTTTGCATGTTTCGGCAGTCCAACAACCTCCATAAGAATATGGATCACTTGCCATTAGAGCAATTGACCATCCATTTAACCTGCAAAAACCAGTTACAACTGATTTACCAAATTCCTTACTTATTTCAAAAAAACTTCCTTTATCAACAAGCTCTTCTATAATTGGTCTTATTTTATAAACTGATTTAATATCCTTTGGTATAGCCTCAATTAACCACTCTGCTGATCTATTGGAATTGTCTTCTGTTTTTATTTGTTCAGTTAATTCATTAATAGAATTTGGTAAATATGACAAAAATTTTTTTGCAGCTTCAAAAGCCTCCTCTTCAGTATCCACAGCATCATCTACAGCACCAGACTTTAATTGTATTTTATAACCACCTAATTCATTTTTTGTTAAATTTTGACCAATTTGAGCTACTACAGGTGGACCCGCAACAAACATAGCTGATTTATCTTTTACCATTACAGAATAATGAGAAGATGCTAAATGAGCCGCGCCTAAACCTGCTACAGAACCAAGCCCTAAAGCCACCCGTGGTATAGTTCCCATACTCTTAACAACTAAATCCCAACCCTCGACCTCTGGTACATTCGCCCTTCCAGTTGTTTCAATGGTTTTTACAGAACCACCTCCCCCAGACCCCTCTACTATCCTGATTAAAGGTAGTTTGAGAGATAATGCCATCTCTTCGCATTTGTGATGTTTTTCTTTTATTGAAGCGTCTGCTGAACCACCTCTTAGAGTAAAATCATCTCCTCCCACTATAATTGTTCTTCCATCAATTTTAGCTTTGCCAAAGATAAAGTTTGAACCCTTAAAATCAATTAAATCATTATTATCATCATATATAGCTTTGCCAGCTATTTTACCTACTTCCTGAAATGAGTTTTTATCAGTTAAAAGATGAATTCTTTCTCGAACTGTATATCGACCAGAATCATGTTGTCTTTTGACTCTCTCAGAACCTCCGAGCTTCTCAGATAATTTTTCTCTTTTAACTTTTTCCTCTAATTCTTTCTTCCAACTCATTTTAAATTCGTTATCCTATAACTTTATTTTTTAAATAATATAATATTTCATTTTTATTAAAACCTAATTCTTGCATTATTTGTCTGGTATGTTCACCTATTTTAGGAGACCTAGATAACTTTGAGTTTGAACTAAATTTTTGCATTCCTGGAATTTTAGGCATTGGCCAAAATGCATCGTTCCCAGGTTGCTTAATAAAGGAAATTAAATCCAATGCCTTAGTTTGTTCATGATTAACAAATTCAGTATAAGAGTTGACTTTTTCGTTTTGAACACGAGCTTTAGTCAAAAGTTCTTGCCAAAACTTAGTACTTTTTGCTTTAAATAGTTTTTTAATTTTTTTATCAAGGTAATCTCTATTTTCTCTTCTTTTAGAATTTGTTTTAAATCTATTATCATTAATTAGATTATCCCAGCCTATTGCTTCACAAAACCTAATAAATTCTTGATTTTTAACGGCTATTATCTGTATCCACCCATCTTTAGTTTTAAAAGTTCCAGCTGGTGCAGACGCAGGTTCATATTTACCATCCATATACTCACCCATCAAACGTATAGATTGCATAGCAGCAGCTGACTCCATTAAACTAATTTCAATTTTTTTTCCTAGCTTATTATTTTTGTGTTGATATAAATTCGATACAATTGCATTTGTTGCATAAAGTGCAGTCATCATGTCAAATAAAATAACTGGAGTTCTATGTGGATAATTATCTGGACCCTTGTTTTCTGACATAAATCCTGTGAATGCTTGTATTATAGGATCCATAGCTGGTTTTTTACTCATTGGACCAGTTTGACCAAATCCTGAAATAGATAAGTAAATTAATTCTTTATTTTTCTTTTTTAAAGTTTTGTATCCGTAGCCTAATCGTTCAATTACACCCGGTCTAAAACCCTCAATAAAGATATGAGCATTTGCAATGATTTTATCCACAATGTACTTACTTTCTTCATTTTTTAAATCAATTATTATACTTTTTTTACCAACATTTGAAGCGACTGAAAATGCTGAATGCTCCCCATATTGATCTCCTAAAATTCTTGACCAATCCCCTTCTTTTGGCTCAACTTTTATAACATTTGCTCCATTTTGAGCCAAAAGCATAGCACAATAAGGACCTGCTACACCCTGAGAAAAGTCAACAACATTAATTTCAGAAAATGGTTTATTAAGAGAAATGTTTTTTCCTGTAAGATATTT
>QCNS01000008.1 GCA_003210055.1 SAR116 cluster bacterium AG-426-I14 | reverse complement strand
GAGATTATCCAGTAATTTTATTTTTTCATGGAGGAGGATTCGTTATGGGAAATCTAGATACTCATGATTACTCTTGCAGATGTATTGCAAAATATTCAAAAAAAATAGTTGTGGCAGTAGATTATAGACTAGCACCAGAAAATAAATTTCCTGTTCCATTAAATGATGCTAAATTTGTTTTAAAAAATTTAAGTCAGTTTCCCTTTCCATTCAATGTTGACGTTGAAAATGTTATAGTTTGTGGCGATAGTGCCGGAGGAAATTTAGCTACTGTTCTTGCCATAAATGGATCTTATAATTTGATGCCTAAAGTGAAGGGACAAATATTAATTTATCCTTGTGTAGATTTAACATTATCGATGAAATCAATGGACATAGATATAGAGGGTCTTGTTTTTTCTGGTAAAACTATGAGTTATTTTGTAAATCATTATCTTAATAATAAAAAAGACGAAGTTAACTGGGAGGCTTCACCTTTGTTCGCACCCAGTTTGAGTAAGCAACCTCCTGCATATATTTTTTCAGCTGGCTTAGATCCATTGATTGATGAAGGGGTGGCTTATAAAAATAGATTGATTGATAACGGAAATTTTACAAAATATAAAATTTATCCTGGTCAGATTCATGGATTTGTAACTAATTCTAAACATTTTCCCAAAGGCTTAGATTGTTTGAAGGAAATAGGTTTATCAATTAATAAAATCATAGGTTCCTAAATTATGAAAGCAGTTGTTTTTGGTGGTTCTGGTTTTTTAGGAACGTGGCTAGTAAAAAAACTTGTCGAAAATAATATTAAAACCATAATTTTTGATAAAAATAAAACATCACTTAAAAATTTTGTAGATCTTAATGATACAAATATCCAATTTATAGAGGGAGATATTACAAATTCAGAACAAGTATCCGATATTTCAAAAATGGGAGATGTGTTAATAAATCTAGCAGGACTTATGACTCCAGATTGTAGCAAAAATCCAATATCTGGTGTTAGTGTAAATATAATCGGTTCCATCAATGTTTTTAAAGCCGCTATTAATCAGAATAATAAGTATGTTATATATACAAGTAGTGGTGGGGTTTTTGGAAGAGAAGATCCAGAAATTCCTTTCCCTGAAACACATTATGGTGCTTTTAAGTTAGCTGTTGAAGGTATTGCAAGAGCTTTTTTTTTAGAAAACAATTTATCTAGTTTTGGATTAAGACCTTTTGTTATTTATGGTCCTGGAAGGGAAGTTGGAGGAACAGCAGGTATAACTCTAGCTTGCAAAGCATTAGCTAAAAATGAAGATTATGAAATACCTTTTTCTGGGAAAGCAGGTTTTGTATACGTTGAAGATGTTGCTGAAATAATTATACAATTAACTAAAAAACAAATTGTTGGTCCAAATGTAATGAACATTAATGGAGTATCTTGCAAAATATCCGATATGTTAAAAATATTTTCAAATTTAAATAATAAATCCAAAATCTCTTATAAAGATATCAAACTCCCAATTATTGGTGAAATTTATGGCAATTCACCGGAAAAATATATTAAAGACTTTGTTTATACTAGTTTAGACAAAGGTATTAAATATACAGTAGATTTTTATAAAAAGTGTTAAAACTTATGTATTTAAAATATTTTGTCTTAGTATTAATTCTTATCGCCTCAAAGGTGTCTGCTATTGAACCCTATACAGGTATCATTTGTGTTGATAAAAAAAAGACAATTAAATTAGAATTTTTTTTTAAAGAAAAAGGTCCTGGTTTAACCAAAGTTTTTAAAAGAATTGATGGTCAGTTTTTAGAAGTAGGCAAAATTGTTGGTCAAAAGCCAGGTTCATTTACATTATGGGAAGATAAAAATGCTTATAAAGGGATTGACTTTGCTTGGCATTTGGACAAAGTTACAGGTTTAATGAGGCCAGTTATTTTAAGTAAAAGTATGAAAAAAATGAAAAAAATGCCGGACCCATTGTCTTGTAGGGCTGAGAGTTTTTGGTATTAATTTGAATTTTATTGAAAAATTTTTATTTAATTCAAAAATAAACGATACAAGCCTCGGCATTTTGTTGATGATTTCAGCAATTTTTCTTCTTTCTCTAATGGATGGTTTTTCAAAATATTTGTCACAATATTATAGTGTAATAGCTATAAATATGTTCAGATATTGGTTCTTTGGAATATTGATATTCTATTTATGCATTGATAAAAAATATAAAAAAGTTTCAGTTCCAAAATCAAAATTTAAATTAATCCAGGTTTTTAGAGGAGGAATTTTAGCCGTTGAAATGTGTTTTGCACATTATTGTTTTTTAAAGATAGGTTTGATAGAAACGCATGCTATTTTTGCAAGTTGTCCATTAATAGTGGCGGTTTTATCTATTTTTATATTAAAAGAAAAATTTGGATGGAGAAGATGGTCAGCAATTATTTTCGGTTTTCTTGGAATAATTATTATTTTAAAACCAGGTTTAAAGATATTTGATCCAATAGCTTTGATTGCTCTTGCATGTTCATTTGCGTTTGCTTTGTATCAGGTTTTAACCAGATTAGTTTCAGCAAGAGATGATACCAATGTTAGTTTTTTTTATACAGGTATTACTGGATTTGTAATATTAAGTGTTATAGGACCTTTTTTTATTACGGAGGTATCAAACTTAGATATATTTTTTATATTTTGTGTTTGTTGTTTGGGAACAGGGGGACATTTTTTAATGATAAATGCTTTTAAAAAGGCAGAAGCTTCGGTACTTCAACCCTTTGTTTATTTACATTTAGTTTTTGTGACCTTTATTGGTGTATATATTTTTAATGAAAACATAGAACTTTCAGTTTTAGTTGGTTCTGTAATGGTAGTTTTTTCTGGTTTATATACTTTTTGGCGAGAGAAAATTAAAAATCAAGCATAATAAAAGTGATTCTTGTTTTTCACAAGAATCAGAGATTTTTTGAAGAAATGTCTGAAAAAAAAATAGTTCTGAAGTTTACAAAAAAACTGATTATTTGATACAATTTTTAGATTTTTAAGACAAAAATTTATAAAGTAGACATATTGCTTTTATACATTTACTCAACAAAACCGTAGGTTTTTAGATATATTTTATCAATCAACCAACTGTAACTTTCTTATCTTAATGATAACATTTTTAGAAATTATAATATGCAAATATATTAAAAAATCCTTGCCTTTCCCTAAATAATTTTCAACTATACAAACAGAAAGTTTATTAACTTTTTAATTAAACTATAGGAGGAATTTCATGAAATTCAAAACTAGCCTATTAATAGGTGCAGCTGCTGTAGCTGCTACTAGCTTAATGGCTATTACAAGTCATGCAAAGAATCTTCGTTGGAAGATGCAAAGTACTTGGGGTAGTCAGGTAGCTATTAACGGTGAATCAGCAGTATACTTTTCAAATAAAGTAAAAGAAATCTCAGATGGAAGAGTTCAATTGAGATTTCACGAGCCAAACGCACTTGTACCATCATTAGAGGTATGGGACGCTGTTAAAAATGGTTCAGTTGACTCAGGATACACAACACCTGGATATCACGCTGGAAAGATTCCGGCTGTTTCTTACTTTACTGCGGTTCCATTTGGACCTGGTGCAAGTGAGTATCACGGTTGGTTTGAGTACGGTGGAGGTCAGCAGTTAAAAGATGAGTTATATGCTAAATATGGCTTAACATCACAAAACTGTATTACACACGCTCCTGAAACATCAGGTTGGTTCAGAAAGAGAATTAATTCTGTTGACGAGCTAAAAGGTATGAAGATGCGTTTCTTCGGTCTTGGCGCTATGGTTATGAACAAGATTGGTGTGTCAACTCAGTTATTAGCAGGTGGAGACATATACCCAGCACTTGAAAAAGGTGTTATCGATGCTACTGAGTTTTCAATGCCTACACACGACTTAAGTTATGGTTTTTACCAGCTTGCTAAGTTTAACTACTTCCCAGGTTGGCACCAGCAAACATCAGTTGGTGAGTTGTTGATGAACCTTAAGGCTTGGAATGGTCTATCAAAGTATCAGCAGTCAATAATTAAGACAGCATGTCGTGATACAATGTGGTGGGCGCTTGTAAGATCTGATGCAAAGCAGGTTCCTGCTATGCGTGAGCTTGAGAAGAAAGGTGTTACCTTTGTTCGTTGGAAGCAGTCAGACCTTGATAAGTTAGAAGCAGCTTGGAAAGAAGTTGTAAAGGAGAAGAGTGCTTCTGATCCTTTATTTGCTAAAATCCAAAAAAGCTATCAAGCTTTTAGAGACGACTACAGCATTTGGAGAAAGAATGCATACTTAAACTAAAATTTTAGTTTTAGTAAATTTAAACACACCTACTTTATTAGTAGGTGTGTTTTTTTTTGCCTATGTGCTAGTAATTATTAGTTGCATGTTAAAGTTAATGTGTTAATTATTTATTAGAGGATTTTATTTAATACGCTGGAGGAAAATATGAATGCAATGGAAACTAGTAATAAGTTAAGGAATTTCATTGAGAGTATTGCAAAGTTAGGAACATGGGCTTTAGCTCCTCTAGTAGTAATTACTATGTGGGATGTTATTGCACGAAAATTTGTTTTTATTCAAATTTATATGGTTGCAAATTTTGGAAGGATTTTCGAGTCAACTCTTTTGCAAGAGCTTGAGTGGCATTTGCATACGATAGTATTTTGTTTAGTACTTGGATATGGTTATCTTCATAATAGACATGTAAGAGTTGACTTTTTAAGAGAACATTTTCATTTCAGGACTAAAACAAGTATTGAATTTTGGGGAAATATATTTTTCCTACTTCCCTTTACATTATGTTGTACTTATTTCTCTTTTGTTTATATGGTAGATTCATTTGTTATTAATGAAGTTTCAGCATCATTAGTTGGATTGTCTCATAGATGGATTATAAAATGTTTCTTACCTCTTGGTTTTTTTCTAATGTTTTTGGCAGGTATGTCAGTAATGTTACAATTGTTCACAGTACTGTATCAAGGAGCAACTAAATCAAATACAAAAGCAAAATTGATGGTTGTGGATTGGCCGGAGGATTCAATAGGTCAAAGGGGTTCAAAATATGACCGATAAAAGGTTTTGTTATAATATCATGCTAGCTAAGTTGAGATTTTAAAATATGCTAGAAAAATCAATATTTTTCTCAAGAATTCCAAAGTATCTTTATGATAAAGATAAAACACCATATTTTACTGCACCTAAAAATATGACCATAGCCCAATCTCAATATGAACTATTTTCCTACGGTGTTTTTATCGGAACGATCTCACTTTTTATAGGTCTAGCTGCATTAGTAACTTATTTAAAAACATCTGAAAATATATATTTAGTTTGGACAGCATTAAATGTTGCAATATTATTTTGTATCCATCTTACAATTAGAAAAAGCTTGTTATTTTGTTCATATGTAATTGCATTTGTGCCATTAGTTTTTCTCTCAATTCTTATGTATGAAGGGATCATTAATGAAAGTTCACTTTTGAAGTTAGCATTTTTGTCAGTATTAATGATGATATTTACAAAGTATGCATTAAGATTAATTAAAATTGTTTATTATCAAAATAATAAACCAAAGGAATAATACACCATGGAGGAATTATGGAATTTATTGATGTTATAATTGAGTTTTTACCCATCTTTATGTTTTTAGCAATGGGTATATTACTATTTATAGGTTACCCAGTTGGTTTTATACTTGGTGGTGTAGCCGTTACATTTGGAGTCTTAGGAATTTTGTTTGGTGTATTTAAGCCTATACACTTTTTTAATTTCATACCTCGAATGTGGGGATTTTCGGCTGAAAACTTAATTTTGGTTGCTATTCCGTGCTTTATATTTATGGGAATAATGATGGAAAGAAGTGGGATAGCTAATGATCTTTTGTTTACCACGCAAGTTTTACTTAGAAAAGTTGCTGGCGGATTAGCTATGGCTGTGACTGTTATGGGAACAGTTTTAGCGGCAATGACAGGTATTATTGGAGCTTCAGTTACAATGATGACAGCTTTGGCATTACCAACAATGTTGCAGCAAAAATATAGTCCAGCTTTGGCCACGGGTGTTATTGCAGCATCTGGAACTTTGGGTATTTTAATACCACCTAGTATTATGTTAATTATTATGGCTGACATAATGCAAGTTTCTGTAGGTAGTTTATTTATGGCAGCTGTTACACCTGGGTTGATTCTGGCTGCGTTATATATAATTTTTATTGGTATATGGGCGAAACTAGATCCAAAAGTCGCACCCAGTCTGACTAAAGATGCTCTTAAATTTGAACAAAGAGATTTACCAAAAATGATTTTAAAAGCATTTCTACCTCCAGTAATTCTTATCGCAATGATAAAAGGTTCAATATTACTTGGATGGGCTACACCAAGTGAAGCAGGAGCTGTAGGTGCTTTTGGTGCTACTATGTTGGCTCTTATTGCTGGCAAATTAAACTATCCAATGTTTAAAAGTGTTCTTCACTCATCTGGATTAACTATCGCGATGGTATTTCTAATTATTCTATCAGCAACATGTTTTGCGTATGTATTTAGAGAGCTTGGTGGAGATTATATTGTAGAAGACTTAATCCATGCTGCAGGTTTAGGATCATGGGGTCTATTGTTTTTATTGATGGGTATGACATTTTTATTAGGGTTTTTTCTTGATTGGGTTGAAATAACTTTGATTATTCTTCCTATTTTCGCACCTTTAGTGAAATTATTAGACTTTGGTGATCATGTAACTACAGCAACAACCTCATTTGAGGTATATAATGAAACTATGGTTTGGTTTTTAGTATTGATGGCCATCAATCTCCAAACTTCATTTTTGACACCTCCATTTGGATTTGCTTTGTTTTACTTAAAGGGAGTTGCACCACCGGAGGTAAAAACGTTAAGTATTTATAGAGGAGTTGTACCATTTGTAATTATTCAATTGATTGGGCTTTGTATAGTTATCTATGAACCCGAGGTGGCATTGGCACTCTCGCGATTTTAACATAATAAAGATATAAAAATACCGAACTATGTGTTCGGTATTTTTTTTTAAATATTAAGTATGAGTAATATTGGAATATGTGGAGCTGGATTGATCGGGGCTAGTTGGGCTGTTGGGTTTGCTTCAGCAGGTTATAATGTTTTAGTTTACGATAAAAATCCTAATGTAATTAAAAATTTCTATAAAGTAGTGGAACAACTTGCGGATGATATAGCAATTTATAAGAAAATTAATTTAAAAAAATTAAAATCTCAAATCATGATATGCAAAAGTATTGAAGAAATTTGTACAGAGTCTATTTTGATCCAAGAGAGTATACTTGAGATTATAGAAGAAAAACAAAATATTTTCTTAGAATTAGAAAATTACTCACCTCTTGAAACTATTCTTTCATCTTCTTCATCTTATCTTTTGCCTTCAAAAATTTATAAAAAACTTAGAAATAAAGATAGATGTATTGTTGCCCATCCCGCACTACCCCCACATGTTGTTCCATTTGTTGAAATTTGCCCAAGTTCTCTCACCTCAAAGGAGGTTATTGAAAGAGCAAAGGAAATATACTCAAAGGCTGATTATGTTCCTATTGTATTAAAAAAAGAAATTGAAGGTTTTGTTTTAAATAGATTGCAAGGAGCTCTTTTAAATGAGGCTGTGAGGCTTCATGAGGAAGGTTATGCCTCAATAGATGATATTGATATTTCTTTAAAACATGCATTGGGAATAAGATGGGCTTTTTTAGGACCTTTTGAAATTATGGACCTTAATGCACCGGGTGGAATAGGAGATTCTTTCACTAGGTATAGAAAAGGAATAAAAAGACTTGCACAGCAACAGAATTCTGTCCCAGAATATAGTAATCAATATATTAAAAAATTAGAATTTGAACAAAGAAAAAGATTAAGCTTTTCTGACAGAGAAGACAGAACAAAAAAAAGAAATAAACTTATAGCTTTGGTAAGAAAATTAAAACTTGATGAAGGAGAGTAAAAAATGAAAAAAAAAGTTATTATAAGCTGTGCTGTCACAGGCGCGATTCACACACCATCTATGTCTGAACATTTACCTGTTACTGCTGACGAGGTAATAGAACATTCCCTGGAAGCTCATAAGGCAGGAGCTGCTATTTTACACTTGCATGCTAGAGATGAAAATGATGGTCATCCAACTCAAGATCCAGCAGAATTTCAAAAATTTCTTCCAACTATTCATAAAGAGTGTGATGCGGTAATTAATATAACAACAGGTGGAGGCCCTCAAATGACAGTTGAGGAGAGGATGAAGCCATGTATGCATTTTAAACCTGAAGTAGCTTCATTAAATATGGGTTCAATGAATTTTGGTTTGTTCCCAATGATGAAAAGGCATAACCAATTTCAACACCAGTGGGAAAAAGATATGTTAGAAAGAAGCAAACATACACTTTTCAAAAATACTTTTGAAGATATTGAGAACATTATGACTTTAGGCTACGAAAATGGAACTAGATTTGAATTTGAGTGTTACGACGTAGGTCACTTATATAACCTTCATTATTATCATCGAGAAGGCATGTTAAAAGCTCCTTATTTTATTCAGTTTGTAATGGGAATAATGGGCGGTATAGGAGCTGATAGTGATAACTTGTTACACATGAAAAAAACAGCTGACAAATTATTTGGTGAAGATTATCAATGGTCAGTTGTGGGGGCAGGTGCAACTCAAATGCGAATCAATGCAACTGGTGCGGCATTAGGATCTCATGTACGAGTTGGGTTAGAAGATTCGCTTTGGGATGGACCTGGAAATTTAGCTAAAAAAAATGCAGATCAGGTAAAAAGAGTTCGTGAGATACTTGAAGGCCTTTCTTTGGAAGTGGCTACTTCAGATGAAGCTAGAGAAATTTTAGGATTGAAGGGAAAAGATAACACGAATATAAATTAGAGAGCTTAATATGGATTACAATAATTTATTAAAAGATAAAACAGCTCTAATTACAGCTGGTGCAGATGGAATTGGTTATGGCATAGCTAAAAGGTTTGAAGAAGCAGGAGCAAAAGTATTTGTATGTGATATTAACGAGGAAGCAGTAGATCGAGTTAACTTAAATCACTCAAATATTCGAGCTATTGTTTGTGATCTTCGACAAACACAGTTAATTTCTTCTATGGTTGAATCGGCATTTGATTATTTGAGTAAACTTGACATTATTGTTAATAATGCTGGCATAGCAGGAGAAACAGCGGGCGTAGGAGAACAAACGCTTGGTGGATGGCAAGAGTGTTTACAGGTAAATATGACAAGTCATTTTGAAACGATGAGAATTGCTGTTCCAAGAATGGAAGATAATGGATCAATTTTATCAGTCGCATCTGTAGCTGGAAGAGTGGGTTTTGCCTATAGGTTACCTTATGCTGCTACAAAATGGGGTGTTATTGGTATGGCAAAAAGTTTAGCAGTAGAACTAGGACCTAGGGGTATCCGAGTAAATGCTTTGTTGCCTGGCATTGTAGAAGGCGAAAGGCAAAATAAAGTTATTGAAGCTAAGGCAAAAGTGAAGAAGGTTTCATTTGAAGAAATGAAAAAGGAAATTTTATCAGGAGCATCTTTAGGGCAGTTTGTAACTCATGATGATTTGGCAGAACAAGCCCATTTTTTGTGTAGTGATCTCGGTAAAAATATATCTGGTCAAGCAATAAGTGTTTGTGGAAATATTGAAAAAGCTGGTTAGGCTAAGAAATTATTTCTTTTAAAATAGGTTTTAAATATTTAAAAAATAGCTTTGGATTTTCAGACATTGGGAAATGGCCTATTCCAGGGATTATTTTATATTCTGATCCTCTAATTCTTTTTGATGTTTCAATTGTTTTTTCCGGTGTACATGAACAGTCATACTCTCCGGATAGCAAATAAACTGGACATATATTTGTATTTATTAGGTGCGACTGTTTTTCAAAATTGCCATCTTGCCAATAAAAATGAAGATCACCTTTAAAAACGCCAGGACCACCTTGTTTGTAGTGCCATAAAATTTCATCTCTATACTTTTTATCGCTTTGTGGTGCTATTTGTGAAGAAACATACGCTGCTTGTATTTCTCCTCCGTGAACGTCAGGGCGATGTAACCATTCAAGATTATAATATGGTTCTAATTTATCTGCTCCTTCTAATGCTATAACACCTCTAAATAATTTAGGAAATTTTAATGCAAGATGTAACACTATTCTTCCACCCATTGAACATCCCATAACTACTGGCTGGATTAAGTTCATTGACTTACAAAAAGAATTAATTATGTCGATATAATCTTTTGTTGTTAACTTGTAATCTATATCTTCATGACCTTCTGGTGGATTTGATTTTCCATGCCATGGAAGATCGAAAGTTATAACCCTAAAGTTTTTTGTAATTTCCGCGTCATTTAAAACATGTCTAAACTGTCTGGAGTCTGAACCAGCAGTATGCAAACACAAGAGAGGAAAACCTTTACCAGACTCTTCCATATAAATTCTATAAGAATGTTTTTTTATTTTAAGATTGAAATATTTTCCAGTTATTTTTTCAAACTTTGAATTAATCATTGACTTTATCATTTCTTATTGAAGCTATGATGTCTTTAAAATATTGAAGGTTTTGCATAAGTGGCAAAATATTGCCTTCAATCTTAACAATTTTCTTTGAGAGCATAGCAAATAAATCATGAAAGTCTCTAGGTGGCATGTATAGCCAGTGTTTTTGCCAGCTATTCAAACTAGCTGATATTTTAAATAAACCAGTATCAGTATCTACTTTTCTTTTTTCTATCGAGACAATTTTCCCACTATTTATTGTAAAAATAAAATCTTTTTCGTTTACACCAAGTACAAATTTCAAGTCAACCCATTTGCCTTTATTAACAAGTTCTGTGTTGCTATTTACCGATTTCTTTATATTTTTGATCAACTTCATGATATAATTATATTAAACCAATTAACTCAACTTTGGAATTTTTAAAGTGTTTAATATAGATAAATTTCTGCACAAAGATACACTGCCTGGGTCACAAAAATGGAATGGCTTTCCAATTTTCAATTTCATTGGTGGTCATAATGATGAAGAACTTGTGCCTTTAAAAGATTTGGAAAAGGCTGCTAAAAAAGTCATATTAGAAAATGGAAAAATTTTAGGTAAATATAATTATACTGGTCCATTAGGTTATTTGCCTTTAAGAAAATTTATTACAAAGAAGCTGAAAAAAGGCGCTAAGATGGACTGTTCTGAAGAAGAAATACTAATAGTTTCTGGTTCATTGCAAGCATTAGATCTAGTTAATGAAACTCTTTTAAGAAATGGTGATACTGTAATTATTGAGGAAGCATGTTATGGAGGTGTTTTTACAAGATTAAGTCGATTAAACATAAATATTGAAGGTATTCCAGTAGAAGAGGATGGAATAAATATAAATAAATTAAGGGATAAATTAACTTCATTAAAAAATCAAAGTATTATTCCGAGGTATATATATACAATTCCAACTATTCAGAATCCAACAGGAACAGTAATGTCATTGGAAAAAAGGATTGATTTGATTAACCTCTCTAAGGAATTTAATATACCTATTTTTGAAGATGATTGTTATGCTGATCTTATTTGGGGAGAGGAAAGACCTCCATCGATTAGGTCATTAGATCATAGTGGAAGAGTAATTTACTGTGGTACTTTTTCGAAGTCAATAGCTCCTGGGTTTAGACTTGGTTACCTTGTCGCCGACTGGAAAATTTTATCAAGAATATTACCATATAAAACCGACGCTGGCACAGGGGGGTTAGAGCAACTGGTCCTTGCTGAATATTGTGAAAAATACTTTTTTAAACACTTGAAGACACTTAACAAACAGTTAGAAATAAAATCTAAGATTATGTGCGAAGCGTTAGACAAATTTTTTGGTAACTCAGTTGAATATAAAAAACCAGTAGGAGGGATTTATATTTGGGTTTCATTTCCAAAAAAAGTAGACACTAAAATCTTATTTGATAAGTCATTAGAAGTTGGTGTGGCAATAAATCCTGGAGTTGAGTGGTCAATTGAAGAAGAAAATAATAAAAAAATTAGATTGTGTTTTGCTAATCCAACGAAAAAGGAAATAGAGGACGGAATTAAGTCTCTTGCAGAAATATGTCAAAAACAATTTGGTATTCCTTTGAATATAGCAAATGTTAATTAGTTTATTTTATAGGAAGAGGTTGTTTAGTTTTTACACTACCTAAGGCAAAATTTGTTTCTATTGACGCAATGCCCTTTATTTTTGTAAGATCTTCTCGCATGAATTTTTCATATGTTTTTAAATTTATAGCAACAACTCTTAATAAATAATCTCTGTTACCGGTTACCAGCCAACAATCGACCACCTCATCTAAGTGGCTTATTCCTTCTTCAAATACTTTTAGAGTTCCATCGGTTTGATTTTCCAACCTGACTGAAACAAATGCCGTAATAGGGTAACCAAATAATTCTTCATCTATGATGGCAGTGTAGCCAGAAATAATCTTCTTTCTTTCTAGGTTTTTGATTCTTCTTAAACATGGTGATGGTGATAAACCAACTTTTTCAGCTAAATCAAAATTTGATAATCTACCATTCTTTTGAAGTTCAAAAACAATTTTTTTATCTATCTTATCCATTTATTAGCATATTAATTTAATTTTATATAAATAATAAAATAATATATTAATTATAATAGTATAATTAATAAAATATGGCAATTAATACTAAGCGAAAAATGTTAATATTATCCAATGAATAAAAAAAAGATAATAAAGGAAATTGAAAAAAAGATTTTGTGGTTATCTTGTTGGATGATACATAATGCTAATCATATTCGAGAAAATGACGATGGCATTAAGGTTGGGGGTCATCAAGCCAGCTGCGCATCAATGGTCTCAATGATGGTTGCTTTGTACTTTAATTTTTTGAAACCTGAAGATAGGGTAGCAGTAAAACCTCATGCAAGCCCAGTTTTTCATGCAATACAATATTTGTTTGGTTTACAAACTAGAGAAAAGATTGAAAATTTTAGGGGGTTTAATGGAGCTCAGTCCTATCCTTCTAGAACAAAAGATATTGATGATGTAGATATTTCAACTGGGTCTGTTGGTCTTGGTGTAGCAATGACAAGTTTTTTATCTTTAACTCAAGATTACATCAGACAGAAAAAATTTAATAATTATGATAAAAAAGGAAAAATGATTGCTTTAGTTGGTGACGCTGAATTAGATGAAGGTAATGTTTATGAATGTCTTCAGGAAGGATGGAAACATAATCTCAGAAATGTTTGGTGGATTATTGACTATAACAGACAGTCACTGGATGGCGTGGTTCATGAAGGTTTATGGGAAAGGATAAGTTCTGTTTTTGAGGCATTTGGATGGAATGTTATAGTAATAAAATATGGCTTACTTCAACTAGAAGCATTTAAAGAACCTGGGGGTAATAAATTAAAAGATTGGATTGATGATTGTCCTAATCAATTATATTCAGCTTTAATATTTGAGGGTGGAAAAGCTATTAGGGAAAGAATATTAGATGATATTGGTGATCAAAAAGAAGTATCAAAATTGTTAAATAAAAGAACTGATAATGAAATTTTAGAACTTATGTCAAATCTTGGGGGACACTGTATTCCCTCTCTGTCTGAAGCCTTCTACTCAGTAAAAGACGATAAACCCACAGCTTTCTTAGCCTATACGATTAAAGGTTGGGGAACGCCATTAGCTGGTCACAAAGATAATCATGCTGGATTGATGACAAAAGAACAAATGGATAAATTTAAAAACAAAATGCAAATTAAAAATGGTGAAGAATGGAACAATGTTGAAAAAGATTTAAGAGAATATATTGATAATTTACCATTCAAAAAGGCAGGTTCACGAAAGTTTTCCTCTAAAAAATTAAATATAGATAAAATAGAAGATTTAAAAGATACTAAAATCTCTACCCAAAATGCATTTGGTAAAATTTTGGATCAATATGCACAAATTGACTCAGAGTTTGCAAATAGAATTTTAACTACCTCTCCTGATGTTTCTGTATCTACAAACTTAGGTGCATGGGTAAATAGAAAAGGACTTTTTAGTAGAGAAGAAACTGAGGATACTTTTAGAGATAGAAAAATACCATCGATTCAAAAATGGAAATTCTCTCCTGAAGGACAACACATTGAATTGGGCATAGCTGAAATGAATATGTTTATTATGTTGGGTGCTGCAGGTTTATCGCATGAGTTTTTTGGAGAAAGGCTTTTTCCTATAGGAACAGTTTATGATCCTTTTATCTCAAGGGGTTTAGATGCTCTAAATTATGCTTGTTACCAAAATGCAAGATTTATGTTAGTTGCAACGCCATCTGGGATAACTTTGGCTCCCGAAGGGGGTGCTCACCAGTCCATTGGAACTCCTATGATAGGAATTAGTCAACCAGGAATATTAAGTTTTGAACCAGCATACTCTGATGAATTAAATGTAATTATTAAATATGGTTTTGAATATATGCAAGATGAACAGAATGGTGGTTCAGTATATCTTCGATTATCAACTAAACCATTAGATCAATTACCAAGAAAAATGTCTGAAAATTTGAAAGATAATATCATAAAAGGGGCTTATTGGTTAAGAGAGCCTGGAGATAGTCCAACTTTTATTATAATCTATCAAGGTGTTATAGTAGATGAGGTTATAAAGGCCATACAATTACTTGGAGAAAAACAAAAAGATTTAGGAGTTTTAGCTATAACATCCTCAGACATTTTGTTTCACGAATGGAAAAATAATAAAATTTCCTCAAAACATACCACACAAGGTTGTCATATTGAAAATTTACTAAAAAATATTCCAAAAGATTGCAAAATAATAACTGTATTAGATGGTCATCCTATGACTTTATCATGGATTGCAGGAGTTTTTGGTCATCATTTAATTCCACTGGGTATTAATGAGTTTGGACAAACTGGTACTTCAAATGATTTATATAAAAAATTCAATATTGATAGTATTTCGATAATAAACTCAGTTAATATTTAATTAAAATTTATTATAGTGTACAATTTAATCTGCTTAGAGATTTAATTAGGAGTGATTTATGAAATCATACCAAGTTACTGAATTTGGAAAACCTCTAGAATTTAGAGCATACGATATTCCAACTCCAAAAGATGAAGAATTGTTAGTAAGAATAATGGCTTGTGGTGTTTGCCACAGCGATCTCCATTTAGCTGATGGTTTTTTTGATTTAGGAAATGGAAAAAGAATAACACTTGCTGATAGAGGAACAAAATTACCATTTACACCTGGGCATGAAATCACAGGTGAAGTTATATCTGTTGGTAAGGATGTCACAAATACAAGCATTGGTGATAAAGGAATTGTTTTCCCTTGGATTGGATGTCAAAAATGCCTAGCTTGTAAAAATCAAAATGAAACATTATGTGAAAATCCTAAATTTTTAGGTGCTCGATTAAACGGAGGTTATTCTACTCACATTATAGTGCCTCATGAAAGATATTTAGTACCTTATGGTAAACTAAATCCTTTTCAAGCTGCCCCTTATGCTTGTTCCGGGTTAACAGCTTATAGTGCCTTAAAGAAAATTCCTAAAACAACTAGTGATGAATTTATTGTGATTATTGGTGCTGGTGGAGTAGGTACAAACGGTATACTATTATCACCACATATTCATAATGCACAAATTATAGTTGTTGATAATGACTCAAGTAAAAGGGATCTAGCAAAAACAAATGGTGCTAAATATTGTTTTTCTCCTGAAGAAATTTTGGAGAAATCAAGTTTGTTTAATAGTAAAATTTCTGGAATAATTGATTTTGTTGGAAATGAAAATACATCAAACCTCGCTCTTACAATCATTAAAAAAGGTGGTACATTTGTTATAGTAGGTTTGTATGGGGGTTCTCTATCTATTTCTTTACCATTGATACCTATGAGGTCAATAAATATTAGAGGATCTTATGTTGGAGAATTGAGGGAATTGATAGAGTTGGTAGAATTAATTAATAGTAAAAATGTCAGATTATTAAATGTAACTAAACAAAAATTAAATTCAGCTAACGATGCTATGAATAAACTTAGAAATGGAGAAGTAGATGGAAGAATAGTCTTGGAGCCATAGTAATGATTAAAAAAATAAATACAAAAAAAAATAATACTGAAAATATTCATCATAGCCACAACATATTGCCAGAGGAACCAGAATTAAGAGTTAAGGCTTTAGAGACTTTGCTTGTTAATAAAGGATTAGTTGATCGAAATACATTAAACGAATTAATTGATACATATGAAAATAGAATTGGTCCAAAAAATGGAGCAAAAGTTATAGCTAAAGCCTGGGTAGACGTTTCATTTAAAGAAAGGTTATTAAATAATGCAACAAAAGCCATTGAAGAGCTAAGCTACACAGGTAGGCAAGGTGAACACATGGTAGTAGTTGAAAATACTTATGAAATTCATAATATGGTTGTTTGTACTCTATGTAGTTGTTATCCATGGCCAGTTTTAGGGTTACCTCCCTCATGGTACAAATCTGATGAATATAGAGCTAGAGCTGTTAGAGAACCAAGAAAGGTTCTTAAAGAATTTGGTTTGTTGTTAGATGAGAAAATTAAAATTAAAGTTTGGGACTCTACTTCCGAAATGAGATATTTAGTTTTACCAATGCGACCAAAAGGGACCGAAGAACTGACTGAAGAAGAACTTGCAAAAACTGTCACACGAAATAGCATGATAGGGACAGGTTTACCTGAACTGATAAATGACTAGATCTCATGATATGGGAGGTAGGTTTGGTGATGGAAATATCCCAATAAAGTTAAAAGATGGAAGATTTATCGATGATGAACCAGTTTTTAAATTTGAATGGCACGCAAAGGCTTTGGCTGTAACTTTAGCAGCAGCTCCAGTTGGTAAATGGAGTATTGATAAAGGAAGGTTTTTTAGAGAATGTTTACCTCCCTTGGACTATAGTAGATTTAGCTATTATGAAAAATGGATTTCAGCTTTAGTAAACTTGCTAGTGGAAAAAAAATTAATAAATAGTGAAGAATTAAAAAATGCTGTTAATGAAATCCAAAATAATAAACCTTATATTAACCAAAAAAAACATTACCATCCAGATATGTTAAAGCCAGAGGATGTAAGTATTACTTTAGGAAGAGGTGGTCCATCAAAACGGGCTGATTTAAAAAAACCAAGATATAAAATTGGAGATATTGTAAAAACATTAAATTTTAGTCCTAATAAATATAAAACTGGTGGACACACGAGATTACCAATGTACGCAAGGGGGAAACAAGGCAAGATCATTCTTCACCATCAAAGTCATGTTCTCCCAGATAAAAGTGCTCACAACTTAGGGGATGGTCAAGAACATTTATACACTGTAGAATTTTTATCATATGAGTTGTGGGGAAACACTAATGGTAATGAAAATGACATTGTATGCATTGATTTATGGGAAAGTTATTTGACAAATGATTCCTTCTAAATTAAACGATAAAAATTTTCAAAAGCCTTGGCATGCCCAAATTTTTGCAATTACAGTTTCTTTGTCTGAAAACAAAGTATTTGAGTGGTGTGAGTTTTCAGATTTTTTAGCTCATGAAATTAAAATGGATAATAATCAGACTAGAAATGGTTCAGATGATTATTTTTACTCATGGGTGAAAGCGCTTGAAAAATTATTAATAAAAAAGAAAATTACTAGTTTTACAAGAATGGTTGAAATTAAAAACCTTTGGAGTTCAGCTTTTTTAAATACACCTCATGGAAAACCAGTTAAAATAGGAGATATATAATGTCTATTAATTGTAAAGCTGCTGTCATAAGATCTAATGCCTCAAAAAGACCATACGCAAAAAGTTTGCCCTTGTCTGTTGAAGAAATTTCAATTGATCCACCTAGAGAAAATGAATTACTAGTTAAAATTCATGGTGCAGGTTTATGTCACTCGGATCTTTCGGTTATAAATGGATCAAGAATCATGCAACTGCCTTTGGTAATTGGTCATGAAGGTTCTGGTGAAATTGTTGAATTGGGGTCAGCTATTAAAGATATTAAAGTTGGAGACCATGTTGTTTTTCAATTCTCTCCATCCTGCGGCAGATGTAGAAGATGTCTAGAGGGAAGACCTCAAGTTTGTGAATTAGCAGCAGCTACAAAAGGTAAAGGGGAATTAATGTCTGGTGGAAGCCGTTTAAAAAGTAAAGATGGAGAAACTTTAAATCATCACACAGGAATTTCGTGTATGTCAGAATTTGCTGTAGTAGACAGGGGTTCCGTTGTAGTAATTGATAAATCTATCCCTCTTGAAGATGCCGCTTTATTTGGGTGTGCTGTAATGACTGGTGTTGGAGCAGTCATAAACACAGCAAGAGTTCGTCCAGGAGACTCTGTAGCAATTATAGGTTTAGGAGGCGTTGGCTTAAATGGAATAATGGGTGCAAAATTAGGTGGAGCCGAACACATTATTGGTATTGATATAGATCCTTCAAAGTTTTCAAAAGCAAAAGAGCTTGGAGCAACTCATTGCTTTGACTCACGTTCCAATGACTTTGTGGATGAGATTAGGGAATTGACATCTGGTGGGGTTGATTACGCCGTTGATTTAGCTGGTGTAATGCCTGCAATGGAAGCCGCATATAAAATTATTAGATATGGAGGAGCAGTTGTTACAGCAGGTTTAACTCCGGTAAATACAGAATTTAGTTTTAATCATAGTGATTTAGTAGCACAAGAAAAATCCATCTTAGGAAGTTATATGGGTTCATGTGTACCTGTTAGGGATGTACCAAGATTTTTAAATTTATTTAAACAGGGACGTCTTCCTGTAGAGAAGCTTATAGATGGCAAAATTGGATTTAAAGATTTAAACACTGGTTTCGATAAACTTGATGAAGGAAAAGTTATACGACAGATTTTAGTGCCAAGCATGTAAAATTATATCATTTTCCAATTTTTGTAAAACATGCCTCTAGTTTTTTTTAATAAAAATCCAACGGTGGATAATAAAATTAACATTACATGATTTAAATAACTTGGTCTTATAATATCTATAAATGCACAGAATCTAATATCATCTTCTTCATTAAAGCTTTGATGTATTAAAGTATCATCAAATATAAACAATGGATTTTTTTTCCAGTTATTAATTGTCCCATCAGCCTCGATGTAGGAACCAACTTTTTTGACTTTATTAAAATTATATAATATTCTATAAGTCAATCTCATCGGTCCAAAATGCCTTGACGTGGAAGTTTTTTCTCTAAATAAAGACACACCTATTGTTTTAATGAATTTAAAACTGTGATTAAATTCTGGTATGCTTTCATCGAGGTTTTTACCATACCATTGGTAAAACAACATATTCCTATTATCTTTGGCACTTAGAAATCGTTTTTCAATAATGTTCTTATTTTCGTCAAATAGTTTTATAATTTGATTAATTTCATTTTGATGACTAAGGGGTAAATTTTCAATTTTAAATGTATGAGAATTTTGGAATGATAATAGATCGGCGAATAAATTTAGAGGAGATAAAGCAAATGTCGGTATTCCTTTACCAAAAAAATATTCCTTTAGAAGTTTTATATTCATGGTTTTATGTCTTGAAACATCTATAAAACCACAAACAATCCAAAATGGTATAATTGCAAAGAGTCCGATAAAATTATGGAAAAAAATATAACTTGTAATTAGCAAAAAGGTTAAAAAAAATTTTAAGATTATAAACATTTATTCTACTATATTATTATATAGATTAATTATAAATTTATTATGTTCAACTTTTAATTTATTATAAATTTTTACATGGAGGTATTAATGCCTAGTTTTGATATAGTAAGTAAAGTAGACTCTCCCTCTGTTGATAATGGAGTAAGTGGAGTTGTTAAAGAAATCAGCACAAGATATGACTTTAAGGGGAGTATGTGTAAATTAGAGAAAAACGGTGAAGAAATAATAATGCATGCTGATGATGAATTGAAAAGAAAACAAATGGAAGAATTATTGGTTGTTCACCTTACCAGAAAAAATGTTGATACAAATTGTTTGGAGTTTCAAAGTCCTGAAAATTCTTCGGGTAATTCTATTAGACAGAAAGTAATTGTAAAACAGGGCATTGACAGAGAAATTGCACAAAAAATTATTAAAACAATTAAAAATTCAAAAATAAAAGTTCAATCTTCTATTCAAGGAGACGAAGTCAGAATTTCTGGAAAAAAAAGAGATGATCTTCAACAGATTATTCAACTAGTTAAAGAAATGGATTTAAAATTTCCATTACAGTACATTAATTTTAGAGATTAGTTTTTTAATTCTTTAATTAGTAATGATTTTTGCTCTATTGTCTCTGGGTCCCCAAGAATTGTTTTCAATGGCCTGAAAAAAGTTAGAAATATATTGATTGAATAGGGCTGGCTCTTCTAAATTTATTGTGTGCCCAGTTTTTGGAACTACAACCAGACCAGATGAAGATATATTTCTTTTAAGATAAATACCAACCTCTAAACACATATCATCTTCATCACCATTTATAATTAAGGTTGGTACTTTTATTTTTTTAATTTTTTCTTTTAATTCATATAAATTAGGACGTTTGCTTTGAACACCTAATAGAGTGTTTGCAGAGCCAACTTGACTATGATTAATTAAACGTTCATTAAAAATTTTCCAACTATTATAATCTTTATTTTGAAATTGAACTCTTGATGAACCAAGTCCATAATCATTGCCAAACTTTTCGATTCCATTATCCAAGATATCTTTGGCATTTTTTTCGGACTCTTCTGCAAATCCTTCATTTTTATTTTTAATATCAGCTTTAGCTCCGTAACCACATCCAGCAATCGTTAAACTTAATGCTCTATTAGGACAATTAATCCCAAAATGTAAGGTTGCAAATCCACCCATTGATAGACCAATTATGTGTGCTTTCTCGATATTTAATTTATCTATAACATCAAGGATATCTCTCCAGGCTCTCTCTTGACTGTATTTTTCTATACTTTCAGGAACTTGAGATGGCGGATAACCTCTCGCTGAATATGTAATACAATTATAATACCTAGAAAAAAAATTTATCTGGGGTTCCCAACTTCTGTGATCTCCTGCAAACTCATGAACAAAGATTATGGGTTTACCTTTACCAGATTTTTGATAAAAAATTTCAACATTGTCACTAGTTTTAATGTAAGGCATTATATTACTCTTTTTTTTATTATAGTTTCTTTAATTTTTATTTATAGTAACAATAAAAGCAAATTATTTGCAAAGTTTCAGGGAAATTATGGAATTTATAAACATTATTCATTCAGAAATATCTGCTATAAATTTAACTTTTAAATTATCTTTAATTACTTGCATATTCTTATTTTTTTTTGGTACACCTATCGCTTATTATTTAGCATTCAAAAAAAGTAAATACTCACCACTTTTAGAAGCACTAGTAACTATGCCCTTAGTTTTGCCACCTACTGTTATAGGTTTTTATTTAATAGTTTTTTTTAACCCTGAAACAATATTAGGAAAAATATTTATTACAATAACTGGAAACCAATTGGCATTTTCATTTAATGGGCTTGTTTTCGCATCAATTATTTATTCATTACCTTTTTGGGTTCAGCCTCTTCAAAATTCATTTCAAAGTGTCGATAAAAAAGTTTTGGAAGCAGCATCAAATATGGGTGCATCAAAATTAGATCTTTTTAATAAAGTTATTTTTCCGCTATGTAAGAAAGGATTTTTAACTTCTTTTGTTCTATCTTTTGCTCATACTGTTGGAGAGTTTGGTATTGTGTTAATGGTAGGTGGTAACATAGAAAAAGAAACAAGAGTTCTATCAATATCAATTTATGATCATGTTGAACAATTATCTTACTCAAATGCAAATTCACTATCTTTAATTTTAATAATTTTTTCATTTATAACTTTATTATTTTTATACTACTTAAATAATAAGTTAACTTTTGGCTTAAAAATATGAATGGCTTAAGTGTTCAAGTAAATGGAAAATTAGGTGAATTAAACTTTAATTTTAAGCATCACTTTAAAAACAAAGGTATAACTACTCTTTTTGGTCCAATCGGTTCAGGAAAATCTACTTTAGTAAACACAATTGGTGGATTTAACCAACAATTAAAAGCAAAAATTCTTTTAAACGGTACTGAGTTGCAAGGGAAAGATTTTATAAAACCAAGGTACCGTCCAATCGCCATTATGTTTCAAGAAAATAGATTAATAGAATCATTAACAATAATGGAAAATTTAAAGTTTGCTGAAGACAAATCCAAAAATAAATTATGTTCTACAGGTTTAGTTAATAAAGACTATATTATAGAAAAATTAAATATTAATGATAAGCTCTTTAAATATCCAAACAACTTGTCTACCGGTGAAAAACAATTGGTTTCTCTTGCAAGAACTCTATTAATTTCATCGGAATTAATAATATTAGATGAACCAACATCATCTTTAGATTTAAGAACAAAAACTAGAATTTTAAGTTTTCTAAAAGACTTCAATTCTCAATTTAATTTACCCATTTTACTAATAAGCCATTCTTTAGAAGAAATTGTTCAAATTTCAGACGAGATAGTTCTTATCAACAAAGGAAATTTTGTGACATCAGGAAAAGTTTCAGAAATCATGATTGAAAAAGAATTTAAAAATTTTTTCGGCAAGTTTGAATCTGGAGCAATATTAAATGGATTGGTGATTGAGAAAGAGAAAAATTTTAATCTAACTAAAATTGAAGTAGAAAATCAAATTTTGATTTTACCTGGTAATTTTAAAAAAAAGGGAGACAAAATAAGAGTTAGAATAAGAGCAAGAGATGTAATAGTTACAAAAATAAATCTTAAAAAAGTTTTTATAGAAAATGTTTTAAAAGGCAAGATAACTGAAATTATTTTAGAAAAGGATACAGCTTTTGCTGAGATTTTAATCAAAATCAGTACTGATAAATCTTTCCAATTTTTTAGAGCGAGAATAACGAAGTATAATTTAAAAAAAATGAACTTAAAAATTAAAGATAATATATATGCTCACTTGAGATCAGTTTCTTTTGATCGCCAAGCTATAATTTGAAATCAAATATCATACCCTTTCCAATAGAATAGAGCTTCCTTGACCTACCCCAACACACATTGTACATAAAGCAAATTTTTTGCCTGTGGATTGTAATTCTTTTGATGCAGTGAGAACCAATCTAGTTCCAGACATTCCTAATGGATGACCAAAAGCTATTGCTCCACCATTTGGATTTACTCTTTCATCATTGTAAGAGACATTAAATTGCTTTAAACAAGCTAATACTTGAGCTGCAAAAGCTTCATTAATTTCTATTATATCAATATCCTCAATACTTAAACTGGCTTTTTTCAATACCTTTTCCGTAGCTGGAACTGGCCCAATGCCCATATAAGCTGGCTGTACTCCAGAGCTTGCAGCTGCAACAACTTTTGCAATTGGTTCTAACCCATTATCATTTATAGCTTTTTCATTTGCTATAATTACTGCTGCAGCACCATCATTTACACCACTAGAATTACCTGCTGTAACCGTACCCTCTATTTTAAATGGTGTTGGCAAATTAGATAATTTTTCTAAAGTTGTTTCTCTTGGGTGTTCATCTTTATCAAAAATCAAATCATCACTTTTTCTTTGTTTTATTTTAACAGGAACAATTTCTTCTTTAGTTCGTTCACTAGATATTGCTTTTAATGCCTTTTTTTGACTATTGAATGCAAATTCATCTTGTTCTTTTCTAGAAATTTGATATTTTTCTGCAACATTTTCTGCAGTTTCAGGCATTGAATCAATGCCATATTTTTTTTTCATATTAGGATTAACAAATCTCCATCCAATGGTTGTATCATAAATTTCAGCATTTCTAGAAAAAGGTGTTGAAGCTTTTGGCATTACAAAAGGTGCTCTACTCATACTTTCTACACCTCCAGCTAAAATAAATTCACCTTCATTACTTTTTATCATTCTAGAGCCACTTATTATAGCCTCCATTCCAGATGCACATAATCTATTTAATGTAATCCCAGGAATTGACGTTGGTAAATCAGACAATAATAATGCCATCCTTGCAACATTTCTATTATCTTCTCCAGCCTGATTGGCATTGCCATAAATAACCTCATCTAACTTTTCCCAATCTACTTTTGGGAGTCTAGTTTTCAAATATTTTATCGGTAATGAGGCAAGGTCATCGGTTCTCACACTAGATAATTGACCACCAAATCTTCCAATAGGTGTTCTGATTCCTTCACAAATATATGCATCCGCCATAGGCTTATCCTTTTAGTTGTATTTAAAGTTAGTAATAACAGGTTTATCGTTTGGTTCCCATAATTTGTACTTTCTCATGATGTTTTCAAATGCTACTCCATTTACTATAATTGAGAACCAATTATTTAAAAACTTAAAATTTAATTTTTCAAACCAATCAATATCTACATTTCTAAATTGCCTAATAAAGGGAAAAATACAATAATCAGAAAAACAAATTTCATCACTAAACAAAAACTTTGAATTTTTTAATCTATTATTTAAGTCTTCTAAAAAACTCAAATTATTTTTTCTATAAAGATTTGGGTCTTTATTCGAGTATCTAGTTGGGTATTTATATCTGTCTAAGTTATATTTAAATTCATTATCAACTATTTTTATATAATCCCAAGTTATATCATTTTGATTATGAACAATTTTCCTTTCTTCAATGTTTTTAGAGTTTTTTAAACACCAATTTATGATGTCTAAACTTTCGAGTAAAACTTTTCTCTTTGATAAAATCATTACCGGAACAGTTCCAAGGTTTGTGACTTTTAAAAACTCTTTAGGTTTATTTTGTAGTTTTATTTCTCTTATTTCTACGCTTTGAGATACAGACCTCAAGACAAATCTTGTCCTCATAGCATAGGGACATCTTCTAAAAGAATATAAAATTGGTATTAGAGAATTTGACATACTTTAAAAATATATTATGTATATATTTTTTCAATTTTTATATTAAAAATATATTAACTAGAGTTTCTTTCCGGGCAGAGTATCATTTAAAAACTTACTCAAATGACCTTGTTTAGCCAATTGATAAATAGTATTCCACAAAGAGGGAGGGTAGTTTTCACGAATGTTTTTTATCATATGTAAAATATGTTTTTCAGTAAATTGATTATTTATTTTTTTCTTTTTAACTTTTTCAAAAGGAAATGGAATTATTTGCGCCATACTATTCTCCGTTAAGTTAATTGTTCTGCAAATAACTTGCCGAAAATTAAAAAATTTTTTTTTTTAATTTATTTTTATCTATTTCTTGTATTATGAAAGATGGAGTAAATATGAAATCACTAAAAATTTTAAGAGCAACCAAAATAGTCTCAACCTTAGGACCCTCGACATCAGATTACAAAACTATTAAGTCTTTAATGATTGCCGGTGTTAATGTGTTTAGATTAAATTTTAGTCATGGTAGTCATGAAGATCATAAAAAATCAGTAGAAATTATTAGGCGATTAGAAATGGAGTTAGACTTTCAGATAGCAATTCTAGCAGATTTACAAGGTCCAAAATTCAGAATAGGTTATGTTCAAGACAAAATAATATTAAAAAAAGGGAATAAATTTGTCTTCGATCAAAAAAAAGATATTGGTGATGAAAATAGAGTTTATTTATCTCATAAAGAGATTTATAATTGTGTTAAAAAAGATACTTTGATTTTAATTGATGATGGAAAAATCAAACTTGAAGTTATAAAAAAAACTGGTACCCAGATAGTCACTCAAATTATAGATGGTGGAACTCTTACAAGTAACAAAGGTCTTAACCTACCTAATGCAATCTTAGAAACTGACTCATTAACCCTTAAGGATAAAAAAGATTTAAAATTTATTTTGAAAAATAATATAGAATGGATAGCTATATCTTTTGTTCAAAAATTATCTGATGTTTTAAAAGTAAAAAAAATTGTTAATAGTAAAGCAGCAATAATTTCTAAAATTGAAAAACCCTCAGCTTTGAATGAGTTAAATGAAATAATTCTAGCTTCAGATGCTATAATGGTTGCAAGAGGTGATTTAGGTGTCGAACTACCCCCTGAAAGAGTACCAGGAATACAAAAAGATATTATTCTAGCATGTAGGACGAATGGAAAACCTGTCATTGTTGCCACACAAATGCTAGAATCTATGATTTTATCTCCTGCCCCAACACGGGCAGAAGCTTCAGATGTTGCAACAGCTGTTTTCGATGGTGCTGATGCAGTAATGTTATCTGCTGAAACAGCTGTCGGAAGATATCCAATAGAAACTGTAAAAATTATGGATAGAATTATTAAAGCATCTGAACATCATATTAAAACTCACCGAAAAGAAACCAATAAAAAATTAATGGTTGATAATTCAATTTACTATGCCGTATCTAGATCAGCAGTTGATTTAGCTGAAACTGTCAATGCAAGAGCAATAGTTGCATTTACAGCATCTGGAAAAACTGCTTTAAGAATTAGTAGAGAAAGACCAGATTTAATGCTAATTGTTATGACACCTGAAAACCAAGTTAGAAGAAGAATGTCTTTAATTTGGGGTTCAAGAACGTACTTAAGTAAAGTTCAAGGATATGAAGCGGCAATACAGGAAGCTAGAACGATTATAAAAAAAAATAGAATTGCTAATAATGGACAAAATATAGTAGTTGTCGCAGGAATGCCTTTTGGTATATCAGGATCTACTAATTCAATAAGAGTAGTAACTATTTAGGCTTTTTTTTACCTAAATAAGCTTTTTTTATTTTGTCAGGAGAAGAAGGGGGTTCACCTACTTCAATTTTTTCAACATTTTTCATACCACTTTCAACTTGACCCCACACGGTATACTGACCAGTCAAATGTGTACATCCATCAAAGCATATAAAAAACTGGCTGTCACCACTATCGGGATTCATAGATCTAGCCATACCGACTGTTCCATATTTGTATTCATAATCTGAGAATTCAGCTTTTAAATTTTTACCTGAACCGCCAGTACCATTTCCCAAAGGATCTCCAGTTTGTGCCATAAAACCTGGAATCACTCTATGAAAAATAATTCCATCATAAAAACCATTTTTTACGAGTTCTTTAATACGTTTAACATGATTAGGTGCAATTTTAGGAAGAGTTTTGATTATTATACTCCCTTTGGTTGTTTCAAGAGTAATAAACATACTATTACTTGCTTTTAAGTTTTTTGTATTTGTTGCCATGATTAATATACCAATTATAAATAAAATTTTTTTAAACAATTTTTTTCCTTACTAGTGTTCTTTTATGTTTATATCAAATTATTAAAAATTCAAAGTTTATATTAAGTTATCAATTTGTTCGTCTGTTAAATTTCCAGGAACGATTGTAATAGGAATCCTACACTCATTACTTCCATTCATTATAAAGTTAATTAAAGGTCCGGGATTACCAGTTTCAGTGGATGCTCCCAGAACTAAAACTGTTATACGTGACTCATTATTAATTAATTTTATTAATTCATCAGATGTATTACCTTTTTTTAGATAAGTTTTTGGTTTTTTAGTACCTAAATCTTCACAATATTGGCTCAATTCAACTAATAAAGTTTTACTTGATGCTTCAGCTTCAGCTTCCATAATGTTTGTTACTCCTCCCCAAAGTTGCCCTTCAGGTGGTTCAATACATCTGAATAAAGCAACTTCACCATTACCAGTTGCAGCTCTTCTTGCAGCATAGTAAAGAGCTTGATGCATCTCAGCAGTTTCGTCTACAACAACTAGAAAAATCCTTTTAATTTTTGACTTATTGATTTTATTTAATTTGATATTTTTTGCCATTTTGTAATCAAATCCTTCTAAATATCATGTTTGCAAACCAACCTATAAACACTGCAAGTACAACGGCAATAATACCATATAATGCCGAATATTCTTGTGCAATATTATAAATACTAGCGCTAATTCCACTTTTGCTTATTTTAATTGAACTTTCTTCCCTAGAAATTAACAATCCTTTACGATAATGCATTATTATTACATTAAACAAACCTGTTGAGACATTAGACGGTAGTGATAAAGTTTTTCTAAATAAGGTATTTTTATTGAGCAAAATTGAACTCTCATCTAGTTTCCAAAATTTCTGACTTATCATATTTCTTGTGAGAGCTTTTCGCCAAATTTCTCTTTCTGGCAAACTTATTTTTTTTTCTGTATTACCTAATTTTAGAGTATTTAAATCAAATCCTTTTTTAATAATTTCCTTTTTGTTTGTGATATTTATAATTTTTCTATTAGATGCAATATAATAATATTTTGGTACATTGTTAAAAATAATAGAATCTGAAATCATCCAAATGCCATATTTTTTTGACTTCTTTTCAACTTTTACTTGACCTTTAGGTCCTGATACAATCACAATAATATCATCATCTTTTTTACCATCATAAGCTCCAAATAATAAAATTTTTGCTCCAGAGAATGTTGTTGAAATTTCTACATTATTTTCGGATAAATCAGCTACAATATTTTCATTTGCAATTACCATCAGGTTTTTTAAACATAAAAAATATATCAAGAAACATGTCAATATTTTGAAAAAATTTTTCATTTTAAAACTATGATCGAGAATATATCTTTTGGAATTGTTATAAGATCAGAAAATAACTTAAAACCAACTAGTAGAATAATAATAGAAAGAAAAAATCTCAAATGTTCTCCTTTCATTAAATTAGAGAACCTAGAACCAAATTGAACTCCAATTACAGAGCCCAGTAAAAGTAAGAAAGCCAATACAATATCAACAGTTTGGTTCTGAGAAGCTTGTAAAATTGTAGTATTAGATGCTACAAAAATTATCTGAAATAGAGATGTTCCAACAACAAGTGAAGTAGGCATTCCAAGTAAATAAATCATAGCCGGGACAATTATAAAACCACCACCTATACCCATCAAGGCTGCAAGAATACCAACTATAACGCCAATTAATAATGGTAATAACACAGAAATGTAAAGTTTTGATTTTCTAAACCTAGTTTTAAATGGTAAACCATGTAACCAATTATGTTGGTGAAGTTTCCCTCTTGTAACTTTTCCTTTTCTTACTCTTATTATTAATCTTAAAGACTCAATGAACATTAGAGTACCAATTGCAGATAAAAAAAGAAAATATGAAAATTTTATAACTAGGTCTAGCTGGCCAATGTTATTTAAAACATTAAATATCAAAACTCCAATCGAAGAACCAAGAACACCTCCTAATAATAAAATGATTCCCATTTTAATATCTACGTTTCCACTTTTCCAGTGTGAAAGAACACCAGATACTGATGGTGCTACAATTTGGTTTGCTACTGAGGCAACTGCAACAGGAGAGGGTATCCCAAAAAATATCATTAATGGTGTAAGTAAGAAACCACCACCAATTCCTACCATTCCCATTATGACACCTATAAGCCACCCTATCCCCAAAACAACTAAAGCATGAATAGGTTGTTCGGCTATCGGTAAATAAATATACATTACAACTCTTATTTTTTTTTAATATATTATATATTAAAAATTCAATTAATCATACAATTTAGAAAAGGCTGTTAAATTAATTCAATGATTTCAGAGATAAAATTAAAACAATGTATAGATAATTGTAACTTTGCAGGTGATATTGAAAGAGATTTAAAAGAATATAATCAAGCTGCTATTATGGTTATTTTTTTGTTAAGTGAAAATGACTCTGAAGAAAAAATTATAGTTATTAAAAGAAAAAATAATTTAAGGCAACATGCAGGTCAAATAGCATTTCCAGGAGGAAAGATTGAGAAAAAAGATAAAAGTCTTTTGGAAACAGCTTTTCGTGAAACACAAGAAGAAATTAATATTTTCAAAAAAGATTTAAAAGTCCTGGGTTACTTACCTTTTTTTTATACTGGAACCGGTTATGCAGTTAGGCCTTATATTGCTTTTCTGAAAAATAGTATTGATTTAGAAAATAAAATTACTCCATGTTTTACTGAAGTTGAAAAAATATTTATTGTTGAAGCAAAAAAACTTTTATCACCATCAAATCATAAAAGAATTAAGGCTCCAAAAAATTCAAAAATGGAAATGACATGGAAAGTAGAATATGAAAATGAAAATATCTGGGGTCTTACAGCACGGATTTTAGTAACAATTTCAGCTGGTTTAAATTTAAGGGAGTTTCCACCATGCGACGATATTTGATTATAGGTTTGGCTTTACTAGGAGCCTTGTTAATTTCTTTTATAGTTTATTACATTTCAAAAAAAATTAATCGAAGTAACTCTTTGTTTCTAGCTACTATTAGCGGACTTATGACATTTATAATAATTTTGTTGTATGGATTCTTCTATCTAGAGCAATTTTCAGGAAGTATTGACACAAAATATACTCCACCTCAGGTTATAAATGGAAAGGTGTTAGGCGGTGAGTTTAATAAAAATTAATTTTTTAAAACTTTCAAATAATAACAAAATAATTTTAAAATCAAAAAATAATTTTTTAATAAACGATAAAATTTATTTATTTTTAAAAACTGTAGCTTATTATAATTTTAAAAGTTGGATAGTTGGTGGAGCTTTAAGAGATTTTATTATTGGGCAGTCAGTCAAGGACATAGATATAGCAATTGATGGGAATCCAGAAGAGATATTAAAATTATTAAAAGAAAATAAAATACATATAGAAAATAAATTTTTAAATTACGGTGTCTTCTTTTTAAAGTTTGGTAAAATTGATTGTAATTTAACTTGTTTAAGAGAAGATTTCAATCATGATGGTCGCCATTCAAAAGTTTTATTTTCTAAAAATTTATCAGCTGACTCAAAAAGAAGAGACCTTACAATTAACTCTCTTTACTTAAATATCGAAGGTGAAATAATAGATTTTTATAATGGTTATCAAGATATAAAAAATTCCAAATTAAATTTTATAGGTGATTATAAAAAAAAGTGTTTAGAAGATTATTTGAGAATAATGCGATACATTAGATTTTGTTCAATTTTTAAAAATCCAATTATACCTCCAGAATACATAGATTTTTTTAAAGATAATTCGTGCTTATTAAAAAAAATTCCAAAAAAAAAATTATTTTATGAATTTAAAAAAATTTTTGAAAATAAATTCTTTTGTAATAGCATTAAAATTATTAAATCTTTGGATTTAGACTATTATTTTTTAGATGAAATATTAAAAGAAGATGAAACTTTGAAAAATAAATTAAAATATTATCTACAAAATCAGACAAGTATTTAAATGAATAAAAAGAAACTTATAAATGATATTCATAATCAACCAAAAGTTGTTAATGAAAAACTAATAAACTTTAAAAAGAAAACTGCTGAAAAATGGTTTTTAGATTTAAGAGATATGATTTGTGATTCTTTTTTAAAATTGGAAAAAAAATATAGTGAAAATAAAACCAAAATTAATAATAAAACCTATGATTTTGAGAAAAAAAAATGGTTACGTGATGGAGGAGGAGGAGGAGTAATGTCGACGATGAGAGGGGATTTGTTTGAAAAAGTAGGAGTTAATATTTCAACTGTACATGGCCAATTTTCTGAAGAATTTAAATCTCAAATTCCTGGTGCAGAAGAAACTGGTCGTTTTTGGGCATCTGGTATTTCTGTAGTTTCTCACATGTCTAATCCAAAGATCCCTGCAGCACATATGAATACTAGATTCCTTGTAACTGGAGAAGGTTCAAGTAAGAAAACTTGGTTTGGTGGTGGATGTGATCTTACTCCAATGACAAATGATAAAAAAGTAGAAAAATTATTTCACAGCCATATTAAAAAAATGTGTGATAAATACAACAAAAATTATTATGAAGACTATAAATTATGGTGTGATGAATATTTTTTTTTACCTCATAGAAATGAACCAAGAGGTATAGGAGGTATTTTTTTTGATTACTTTAATTCTCTTGATTGGGATAAAGACCTGGAGTTTGTTAGAGATGTTGGATTAACATTTAGCGAAGTATATTCAAATATAATTAAAGAAAGAATGTTCCAAGATTATTCAAAAAAAGATAAATTAGAACAATTAGAAAAAAGAGGCAGATACGTAGAATTTAATTTGTTATATGATAGAGGAACAGTTTTTGGCTTAAAAACAGGGGGTAATCCTGAAGCAATATTGATGAGTTTACCGCCTCAAGTTTCATGGAAGTAAAAAAAGTAATTAAAATGAAAATTAATTAAAAAATTACTAGAAATTATTCTTATTCGGGTCTATATAAATATTAGGTTACATCTAAGAATTTTATGGCAAAAAAAGAAAACAATAATAGAAGAGATTTTTTAGTTATATCAACTTATGCGTTTGGAGCGGTTGGAGCCGGTTCATTTGTTTGGCCATTAATTGACCAAATGAATCCAGCTGCAGATACTCTTGCATTAGCATCAACAGAAGTTGATCTTGAGCCGTTAGAAGAAGGACAAGCAATCACAGTTAAGTGGAGAGGGAAACCAGTCTTTATAAGGCATAGAACAAAAGAAGAAATTATGTCTGCTAAAAAAGAAAATTTAGATAATCTTAAAGATCCTCAAAAAGATGAAGATAGAGTTTTAAATGAAAAATATATAGTGTTAGTTGGTGTTTGTACTCATTTGGGCTGTGTCCCTCTTGGACAAAAAACCGGCGATGTAAAAGGTGAGTATGGAGGTTGGTTTTGTCCTTGTCATGGGTCTCATTATGATCATTCTGGAAGGATAAGAAAAGGTCCCGCACCTGTAAACTTGGAAGTTCCAAATTATAAATTTTTGTCAGATAAGTTAATAAGAATAGGTTAGTAAGGATTTAAATAAAAATGAGTAAAAATAAAAGTAAGAATTCTGTTGTTGAATGGATTGATTATAGACTACCAATATTTACATTTCTTAATCATGAGTTAAATGAATATCCAACCCCAAAAAATTTAAACTATTTTTGGAATTTTGGATCATTGGCTGGTATAACACTTGTCGTAATGATAATTACTGGAATAGTTCTTTCGATGAATTATACCGCTCATGTAGATTATGCCTTTGACTCAGTTGAGAGAATTATGAGGGATGTTAACCATGGGTGGTTATTAAGATATATTCACATGAATGGTGCTAGTTTTTTCTTTATTGTAGTTTATATCCATATTTTCCGTGGGCTTTATTATGGTTCATATAAGGCTCCAAGGGAAATACTATGGATATTAGGTGTACTAATTTTACTATTAATGATGGCTACTGCTTTTATGGGTTACGTTTTACCATGGGGACAGATGAGTTTTTGGGGTGCAACAGTTATAACAAATTTGTTTTCTGCGGTTCCTCTAGTTGGTGAGAGCATTGTTACTTGGTTATGGGGAGGATTTTCAGTAGACAATCCTACTTTAAATAGGTTTTTCTCATTACATTATTTACTTCCTTTTTTAATTGTAGGTTTAGTTATTCTTCACCTTGTTGCATTACATAGGTTTGGTTCTAATAACCCGATAGGTATTGATGCCAAAGGCAAACAAGATACAATTCCATTTCATCCATATTACACAATTAAGGATTTGTTCGGGCTTTCAGTTTTTGCAACTATTTTTGCTGCAGCTGTATTCTTTTTTCCTAACTTTATGGGTCATCCTGACAATTACATACCTGCTAATGCAATGCAAACACCTGCTCATATAGTTCCTGAATGGTATTTTCTTCCATTTTATGCTATCCTGAGAGCTATACCAGATAAGCTCGGAGGCGTGTTGTTCATGTTTGGAGCAATTGCAGTACTATTTATTTTACCGTGGCTAGATAAATCTCCAATAAGATCTTCTCAGTTTAGACCTATTTATAAACTATTCTTTTGGATTTTAGTTTTTGATTGTATTCTCCTTGGCTATCTAGGGGCAAAGCCAGCTGAAGGAATTTACGTACTATTGTCTAGAGTTGCTACAGGTTATTACTTTTTTCATTTTATTATCTTATTACCTCTTTTACCAAATATTGAAAAAACAAGACCATTGCCGATATCTATTTCTAAGCCAATACTCTCCAGCTCAAGTTTTTCAACAGCAGCAGCAGTAAGAGAGAAGAAGTAAATGTATAAAAATTTAACATTTAAAATATATTTTTTTATAATATTTTTATGTTTTTATAAAACTTCTCTAGCGGCTTCGACTAACATTGAATACCCATCCCAAGATTGGTCATTTTCAGGAATTTTTGGAACTTTTGATAAAGCATCGGCTCAACGCGGTTTTCAAGTTTACAGGGAAGTTTGTTCAGGCTGTCATGGGATGAGGTTGTTATCATACAGACATTTAAGCGGGCTTGGTTACAATAATGAAGAATTAAAAGCACTTTCTGCTCAATTCGAAATAACAGATGGACCAAACGATAATGGCGAACCTTTTGTAAGACCTGGCAGACCAAGTGATACTTTTGTCTCTCCTTATCCAAACGAGCAAGCGGCACGAGCTGCTAATGGAGGAGCTTATCCTCCAGATTTATCTCTTATTGTCAAAGCAAGAGCAGATGGAGCAAACTATTTACATGCTCTTTTAAGCGGTTATAAAGATGCACCAAAAGATTTCAATGTGCCTGAGGGAATGTATTATAATACTTATTATCCAGGTAAACTCATAGGTATGCCACAACCTATATATGAAGATGGAGTGGAGTACGCCGATGGTACAAAGGCAACAGAATTGCAAATGTCTAAAGATGTTACAACTTTTTTAGCATGGGCATCTGAGCCAGAAATGGAGAATAGGAAAAGACTTGGTGTTACAGTAATTTCTTTTTTGATTGTGTTTTCTATTCTTGCTTATTTCTCAATGAAACAAATTTGGGCTCCAATAAAGAAAAAGGTTTAAGTCAAAAAAGTTTCAAGAAATTTTATACTTCTATCGAATGCAATTTCTGCACACTTTGGGTTGTACTGTATTCTATGATCACAGTTAAAACCATGATCAGCGGGATAAGTGTATACCCTAACATTCTTATGAAATGTTTTAAAATCATTAACTAAATTTATAGGAATAGATTTATCTAACTCTCCAAAGTGACAGATAACCTCACACCTTGGTTTAAGTTTACTTAATTTTGGAACATCTCCTCCATAATATACAATACTAGCTGACAATTCATCAAAGGTACATGCAGATCTCCAAGCAAGTGAGCCACCCCAACAATATCCTATAACACTAACTTTACCAGCTGAACGAACGTATGAAATGGATGCCTCAATCTCTTGAAGAGCAACATCATTATATAATTCTTTTAATCTCCTTCCTTCAGCAATACTATTATCATCGTAACCCAATTCAATTTTTGGCTTTTGTCTATCAAAAAGGCAAGGTGATATGCATAAATATCCCTGTTTAGAGTAATGGTTACATACTTCTTTAATATGATTATTCACTCCAAAAATCTCTTGAATTATTACAATTCCACCTTTTACTATATGTCTTGGTCGAGTAACAAAAGCTTCAAAGTGATGATCATCTTTTGTTAACAATTTTGTATATTGTGACATTGTTACTCCTAAAATTTATACATTAAACCTAAAATTAAATATATCACCATCTTGAACGATGTAATCAGAACCTTCTATTCTTAATCTACCAGCATCTTTAGTGCCTTGTTCTCCATTAAATTGTATAAATTCATTATAACCGAATGTTTCAGCTCTTATAAATCCTTTTTCAAAATCAGAATGTATCTTTCCAGCAGCTTTGGAAGCTGAAGAACCTTTATTCACTGTCCAAGCTCTAGTTTCTTTTGGTCCTACAGTAAAAAAAGTAATCAAATTTAAAAGCTCATATCCATATTTGATTAATTTTGCCAATCCAGTTTCATTTAAACCAAGATCACCTAAAAATTCTTTTTTATCCGAATTATTTAACATGGCTATTTCAGATTCTATCAAGCTAGAAATTAAAATTACTTTAGAATTATTTTTCGAAAAATTATTTATAACTTGTGTAGTATAATTATTTCCATCGATAATGTCGTTCTCAGAAACATTACATACATATAATTGAGGTTTTGAGGTTAAAAGATGTAAGCTTTTAATAAGTTTATAATCATCTACATTAGGGGGATGATATTCCTCAGCTTTTTTTCCTTCAGTAAGGTGATTAATTAAAATCTCCATAAGACCATAGAGTTTTTTTAGTTCTGGATCATTTCCTCTGATTTTTTTTTTTAAATTCATCATTTGTTTTTCTAAGGTAGAGATATCAGCAAGTAATAACTCAGTTTCCACTGTTTCAACATCATTTATTGGATTTACCTTTTCATTTACATGAGTGATTTCAGAATTTTCAAAGCATCTTAAAACATGAATGATTGCGTCAACTTCCCTAATATGAGAAAGAAATTTGTTACCCAACCCTTCTCCTTTACTTGCACCTTTAACCAAACCAGCTATATCAACAAATTGAATTTGGGTTGGAATAACATTTCTTGAATTTGCTATTTTAGCTAATTCGTCTAGTCTTTTATCTGGTACTATTACATTACCAATATTTGGTTCAATAGTGCAAAAGGGGTAGTTAGCAGCATCAGCTGAAGTTGTTTCAGTCAATGCATTAAATAATGTTGATTTGCCAACGTTTGGTAATCCTATTATACCACATTTAAAACCCAAAAATCACTCCAAAATTAGTAAAATATTATTGTCAAAAAACATCAAATTCCTTATTTTTTAAGCTTTTGAATTTTTCTGAAATTAAATTAAGACTACTCTCTAACCATTCTTTTTTTTCTTTATTTGAAAAATCAGATAACACCCAATTAGAGACAATTTCACTTTTTTTATATAACATATTATTAGCAGGTCTCCCTACACCTATTCTTATTCTGTAATAATCGTTACCAATAAAATTATCTATTGATTTTAATCCATTATGACCATTGTTACCCCCACCTTTTTTGATTTTAATTTCAGAGGGCTTCAAATCTATTTCATCATGAAAAACAAAAATATTTTCATTTTTTATATTGTAAAAAGATTTTATGTTTTGCACACTAACTCCAGAAAGATTCATGAAAGTAGTTGGTTTAAGTAATATTACTTTTTGATTTTCTATTTTTTTAATTGATAAAAAAGAATTCTTTTTCTGAAGAAATTTTGGGAATTTGTATACTTCATATATTTTATCGATAATCAGATAACCGATATTATGTCTATTGTACATATATTTTAATCCAGGGTTTCCTAAACCAATAAAAAGATACATTTGATTAATTAATTATATTATTCACCTTCTTTTTTGTCTTCTTCTTTTTGACTTTCTGTTGTTTCATCATCTGTAGTAGTTTCTTCTTCAGTAGTTTGCTCTTCTTCATCGCTCATTCCACCCCTAGGTGATGCAATTGTAGCAACAGTAAAATCTCTATCGGCAATAGTAGGAACACATCCATCTGGTAGTGATATAGAACTAATGTGAATTGTGTCACCAACATTAAGACCTTCCAAATCAACCGTGATTTTTTCAGGAATTGACGTAGCAGGACACTTTAATTCTACTTGTGAACGTACAACGTTTAAAACTCCCCCAAGTTTTAAACCGGTACATTTATCTTCATTTATAAATTCAACTAAAATACCAACATTTACAGTTGAATTGCTAGTAACCCTTAAAAAATCTACATGAAGTGTTTCTTCGGTTACAGGGTGAAGTTGAATGTCTCTTGGTAGCACAAAGTATTTTTCTTTATCAATATTTATATTCAAAAGTTGACCAAAAATACCTGGTTTTTGAATTAGTTGCTTCCAATTTTTAGAGTCCAAAGAGATAGATATAGCTTTTTCTTTGTTACCATATATAACAGCAGGGACTAAACCATTTCTTCTTGCAAATCTAGCAGACCCCTTACCAACTTTTTCTCGAAAATTTGCTTCAATATCAATTGTTTCCATTAAATTTTACTCCTAATTAGTTTCATTGCCTCCAGGGGTGCAAATGAATGATGAATTAATAACCTTTAATAGAAAAAAATGAAAGTAAAAATATTATTTAATTGAATAAACTTGAAACAGAAGATTCTGTATGAACTCTTCTAATCGCTTCACCTAAAAGAGGTGCAATAGATAATTGCCTGATATTAGATGCTAACTTAACGGTTTCCGTGGCCTTTATTGAATCTGTTGTAACTAAATTTTCAAGTGGTGAATTAATTATTTTTGACACGGCAGAACCAGATAACACCCCATGGGTAACATATGCATCAACTGACAATCCTCCTGCTTCAATTAGGGCAACAGCCGCATTACACAAGGTTCCACCAGAATCAACAATGTCATCCACTAATATACAATGATGATTTGATACATCACCAATAATATTCATAACTTCAGACTCTCCAGCCTTTTCTCTTCTTTTATCAATGATAGCCAAGTTTGCATTAATTCTTTTTGCTATTGCCCTTGCCCTGACAACTCCTCCAACGTCTGGAGAGACGACGACGATAGGAGCATCAATATTTCTTTCTTTTATATCTTTTATGAAAACAGGTCCAGAAACTAAATTATCTGTAGGGATATCAAAAAAACCTTGTATTTGTCCTGCATGTAAATCCATAGTTAAAATTCTATCTGCACCTGCAGAAGTGATAAGATTAGCAACTAATTTTGCAGAAATTGGAGTTCTTGGGCCAGATTTTCTATCTTGTCTAGCATAACCAAAATAAGGTAGAACGGCTGTAACTCTTTTTGCACTTGCTCTTTTTAATGCATCAAGAGTAACTAATAGTTCCATTAAATGATCATTAGCTGGATAACAGGTAGATTGTATAACAAACATATCTTCCCCTCTTACATTTTCTTTCACTTCAACAAATATTTCCATATCTGCAAAGCGTTTAACCTCTGCCTGAACAAGGTTGATGTTTAAATTTTTTGAAATTGCGTCTGCTAAAGGCAAATTGGAGTTACATGTAAGTATTTTCATAAATCTGTTTTGTAAAAATTAAATTTATTATAAAAAAAACATTATAAAAAAACCTATAAAAATCATTATCATAAAAATTATTAAATGTGGCATAAAAAAACTAAATTAATCCGATAATTGAAATTTGTCTACCAGTTAAAATTTTTTTATTATTTTCTCTTAGTTTTGATGTTTCGTGAAATTTTCTTCTATGACTGAAAAAACTTATATTTGAATAGGTATCAATGTTTACATCTCCAATTTTTCTGACATCTGATAAGATAAGCTTTTGCTTTATAAATAAAGGAAGATCAAATAAATATTTTCCATTATTTAGCTCTGTAATGATTTCTTTTTTAAAAACATCTGTTTTTCTTATTATCTTAAAAACATCGTTTCCAATTTCGTAGGATTTTTTATGTATTGTTGGACCAATTACAGCTACAATAGTTTTTTTATTTGCACCAATATCAACCATACTTTTTACAGTTTCTTCAACTATGCCAGACACAGCACCTCTCCAACCAGCATGACAAGCTGCAATAATTTCATTTTTTTTGTCCATTAACAAAATTGGACAACAATCTGCAGTCAAAATAGCAATTCCAACTTTCTTAAGATTTGTTACTATTCCATCCCCTTCAATTTTTGAATTAAAACTTTTAAGGTTTTCTATAATTTTAACTTTTGAAGAATGTATTTGATTAATTTTTAATAAGTTTTTTAAACGTAATTTTTTTTTAACTTTTTCTAAATTTTGTATTACATTTTTTCTTTCATCTTGAACATCAAAACTACAATTAAGACTGAAAAAAGGTTTTTTTGAAACACCTCCTTTAGATGAAAAAAAACCATGAGCAACATTTTGCATACTAAGAAATGAATGAGTTATCATATATATTTTCTTTATTTGACTTTGTAAATCCAATAGGTTGAAAATTCTCTTTGGTCATACAAAAAACTCTAAAAATTTCACCCATATGTTTTTTTGATATAAGCCTATCAACTGAACTTAATAAGTTTCTTCTCTCTAAATTAGAGCAATTTTTACTCAACAGTTCTGCTCTTTGTAAAATACCAAGCTGAAGGAAAAAATCTCTTTGACTAATAGGTGGGTATACAATCAAATCATGAATCCTTGCGATATTATAAATATTTGAAAAGTCCACTAAACTAGTATAATCAGAAAGACCAATTTTTTCAAAAAAGGAAATTTTTCTATTCTGGTATATTGCTTGTAATGTGTTCCCAAATGGATTATTTTTGCCATAATCTAAAAATAAAGTAAATCCATTAAATTTATTTAAAAGTTTTGATATACTTAAAATTATTCTATTTGTCAGAGGTGAAATTTCTAAAAACTTTATTTTTTTTTCTTTGCTAAAATTAGCTCTATGATTAATCAACATTTCTTCGATTAAATTTTTCTCATTATTCTCAAGAGGTAAATTATCAAAGTAAAATTGATTTTCATTATATTTAACGCATAATTTTTTCCAGTTTTTAGATTCCCATTCTTTTCCGTCTGTTAAGATATATTGGTTTATTGGCAAGCAATCAAAAAACTCATTAGCAATAAAAATACATGGTGCGTTCGTCAATTTTTTTTCTAGATTATCAAAGTTTTTATGCCAGAATACTTTTAAATTGTAATTATTTATTGCTTTTTTTTGTCTAATTTGCAGGTGTTCAGAACTCTCTAAAAAATGTAAGTTTATTTTTAACTGATCAGAATAAATATTTTTAAAAACTCTTAACATATCTGCCATCAATGTTCCATTTCCAGGTCCGAGTTCAATTAAATTTATTATTTTGTAATTTGTTTTTTTTAAAAAATCGATTAACCAAATTGTTACTAGTTCTCCAAAAATTTGAGAAATCTCTGGTCCAGTTACAAAATGACCTTTTGCTCCAAGTATTTCTTTATTTACTGTATAAAAACCATCTTTTTTATCATAGAGGGAAATATCTAAAAAATCATATATTGAAATATATCCTTCAAGGGCAATTATTTTTTTGATTTTTTTTATAATCTTATGATTTTGCATGTTTTTGTTTTTTAATAACTTTTGAAATAATAAAAATTCCTAAAATAATCATTGGAATGCATAATATTTGTCCTAAAGTAACAAATTCAAAGAAATATCCAATTTGAGAGTCTGGTTCTCTAAAATATTCAACAATAAATCTAAAAAAACCATACAAGAATAAAAACATCCCTGAAAAAAAACCTGTATATAATCTAAATTTACTAAAAAAAAATAATATGTTCAAAATCAAGAAAATCGCAATTCCTTCAAAAAAAGCTTCATACAACTGACTAGGGTGTCTTGGAAGATCTCCTCCATTTGGAAAAATAATTCCAAACTTACTATTTGTAATTCTACCGAACAATTCTCCATTTATGAAATTAGCTATTCTTCCAAAAAATATTCCTATAGGACTAACTAATGCAATCATATCAGTTATTTCTAAATAATTTATCTTTCTTTTATTTGAATAGATTACAATAGCCAATATAATTCCTATTAGTCCGCCATGGAATGACATACCACCATTCCATATTTTTAATATTTCAATTGGTGAAAAAAAATAATATTCAAAATTATAGAATAATACATATCCTAATCTACCACCAACTATTATTCCGATAACGGTATAATTTAATAGTTCATCAATGAATTCTTTACTTATATTTTTATTTGAATTGATTAAGAATTTTCTAACTATAATCCAACTAATTAATATTCCAGCAATATAAGATAAAGAATACCAACGAATATCAAGAGGTCCAATACTAAATGCTATAGGATGTATATATGGAAAATTCATATTAATTAGGATATAAATATATTAATAATTGTAAATTTTTATTTAATAACAATATCAATATAAACTATCAAATTAAGTGAGTAATATGAATAAAAATAAAATGTTGTTTAGTGACATAAAGTCAGTTACGTCAGGTTTTATCTCAACGTTTTCAGGCTTGAAAAATGAAATCGATAACTTAATCCAAAACAAGATTCAGAAGATTATGAATTCAAAAGGTTATGTATCCAGAGAGGACTTTCATGCTTTAGAAGATAGAGTTAATCAACTTTATGCTGAAATAAATTTTCTTAAAAAGAAAAAATAATTTATTTATTTAAGTATATTGATACTCTCATGAAATCTATTAGTTGAATAAAGTTTGTAAAACAATACAAAGATAAATTTTATCCTTTTAACATAAATTGTTTTAAAATAAAATTGTATATACACAGTTGTTTGTGTTAAACAAAAATATTAAAACATTTAATATTTTATTAAAAATGACGAAAATTTTATTAATTGGTTTCGGAAAAATGGGTTCATCACTAGCAAGAGGCTGGTTGAAAAAAAAATTAAAAATAGAGATTTCTGTTATTGAAAAAGAAAAAGTTTCAAGTTCAAAGAAAAATAATATTATTTTTTACAATTCTTTTGAAGACTATTTTGAAGCAAAAAAAAGTCCAGATGTAATTTTAATTGCAATAAAACCTCAACAATTAAAAGACATAATTGATTACCTTAAAAAAATTTACAAAAAAAACATTATTTTTATTTCAATTGTGGCTGGTATATCTACTACATGGTTTAAAGAAAAAATATCAAAAGAAATTAAAATTGTAAGAGCAATGCCAAACTTACCTTCGTCAGTTTTATCGGGAGTTACTGGCATTTATAACTCAACAAATATTTTGAAAAAAGAAATAGAAAATATTAAAATAATTTTAAAATCAATTGGTGAAATTATTTTATTAAAAAATGAAAAATTAATTGATATTGTTACCTCAATTTCAGGATCTGGTCCAGCATATTACTTTTATTTAACCGAAGTTTTGACTGAAGTTGGAGTAAAATTAGGTTTAAAAAAAAATGAATCTGAAATTTTAGCATTTCAGACTTTTATTGGTTCTGCCAAGCTTTTGAAAGAAACAAAACAAAACCTTTCAAAATTGCGCAAAGATGTCACAAGTCCTGGTGGAACTACCGAAGCTGCGTTATCAATTTTAATGAACAACAAAAACGGGCTTAATAAAATTTTTACTAAGACTCTAAATGCAGCGGTAAAAAGAGCCAAAGAGTTAGGTAATAGTTGAGTTATTAAAAATGAATTTTGTAGAAATAGAAAATAAGGTTGTAAAGACTTTTATGGATATACTCATGGATCATAAAGAAGATGATTATTCATTAGAAAAAATTTCAAAAAAAACAAAAATTAAACTTAGTGATTTACAGTCTATGTATCCCTTTGAAGAAAAAACAAACAATTTAATCTTTTTAAAGATTTTTTTAAAAAACTTAGATAATAAAATTATTTTTGAGCTTCAAAAAGAAACATCAAATGAAATGTTAACAAATTTTGAAATAATATTAGAAGGAATTTTTCTTAGATTTGAAAACTTACTTCATTATAAGTTTGCAATTTCTAGAATGAGTAACAATTTAAATAAAAAATTTATAAACTTCAACGTATTATTATTAGATAATCATTTTTTTATGTTAAAATTACTGAAATTATCTGGAGATAAAACCAATTTTGTAAAGCTAAATTTAAAAGCTATTCTGTTAAATGGACTGTTTGTAAAGAATATAAATAATTTTTTAAATGATGAAACTGAAAATATAAATTTAATTATGAGAGAAGTAGATAATGATTTAAAAAAGCTTTTTGAAATAAATTTTATTTTTAATGAAACATAAAAAGTTATAATGGTAATAATATCTTAACTCTAAGTCCTCCAAGTGGACTATCTTCTAGGAACAATTGACCACCATGTGCTAAAATAGAATTATTAGCTATTGACAAGCCTAAACCTGTTCCACCCGTATTTTTATTCCTCGAATGTTCTAATCTATTGAAGGGAAGTAGAGCCTCATCTCTTTTTTCTCTAGGTATACCAGGGCCATTATCATCTATAAATACCTCACAATGGTCATCAAACACTTGAGTTGTTACGTTCGTTTTTCCAGCATATTTTACAGCGTTATCAAATAAATTTGTCAATGCACGATTTATTGATCTGACTTGCATTGGAAAAATTGGTATATCATTTGTAGGAGGGAGAATATGAATATTTTTTTGTTTTGGATCTGAGAGTTTTGCTGCTTGTTGGATTATTTTAAATAAACTAGCTTCTACCATCTCCTCTTCTCTCTCGTTACGGGCAAAGTCTAAATAACTATCAATCATGTTTTCCATTTCATTTAAATCTTCCTCTAACTCATTTTCTATACCATTTTTATGATCACTCATAGCTAATTGAAGCTTCATTCTTGTTATAGGAGTACGTAGGTCATGACTTACACCAGCTAACAAGTCCATCCGTTCAGTAATTTGGCGTTTTAATCTATGACGCATAGCTTGAAAAGCTCTGCCAGCAAGACGAACTTCCGTTGCACCTTCAATTTGATAATTAGTTACATCTCTCCCAAAACCAATTTGTCTTGCAGCTTGAGCTAGTCTTAAAATTGGTCTTACTTGACCTCGTAAAAAGATTATAGCAATTGAAAATAAAATCACTGATGCACCAATTGACCACATGATAAAAGTTAATCCAGTTGAGACAAACAACCGTTTTTTATCTATATTCATTCTCACGATTCCATTTGCGAGTTGGATATCGACTATTATTCTTCCTGTATTTTCCTCTGTTGACAAATAGAAGGGTTTTTTAATTCTATTTTGTAGTGCTAATTTAAAGTTAGTAAATTTATTTTCTAAAAGTTGATTCGGTTTTAAAATTCCACCTTCAAACCAGTAAAAAATAATTCCAAAATATTGTCTAGCTCTTGTTGCAGACAGCGCTCTTTGCTCGTTGGATGGACTTGGCCCAAGCTCATCTATCAAGAAACCTAAATCATTTGCCAAATTACTAGACATATGTCTTGAAACTGAGTCCCAATGTCTTTCGTAAAATATAAAAACGGATATGATTTGAACTAAAATAATTGGCACAAGAATAATTGCTAACATTCGTCCAAATAGACTTTTCGGTGTAACATTTCTCAAGCGCATATTTACAATTCCAAAACTTAATTTTTAATTATGTGTTTTTAGCATCCAACCAATTCCTCTTACAGTTTGCAGATAGATTGGGTATCTTTGATCTTGTTCAATTTTTTTTCTAATTCTTGTAATTGCAACATCTATAGATCTTATCTCCATTTTACCACCAAGCATATTATTTAAATCATCTCTTGAAAGTGCTTTATTTGGTGATTCTGCAAAGCATTTCAATAAGTTTTGTTCTGATGTTGTTAGATGAACTGATATACCATTTTTATATAAGTTTTGAGTATCTAAATTAAAAAAAAATGGACCAAATTCAAGATCTAAATTGGTTTTATTAAAATTTAAATTACTATTTCTTTTCAATATATTTTGAATTCTTAGCAGAAGTTCCTTTGGTTCAAATGGTTTTGTCATGTAATCATCTGCTCCTGTTTCAAGACCATCAAGTCTATTTTCAGGAGTAGACATAGCTGTCAACATTAATACTGGCACTTTACTATTTTGTCTAATTTCTTTTAAAAAATCTAAACCATTTTGACCAGGCATCATGATGTCTAGAACTACTAAGTCAAAAATAATACTATTCATAATTTGTTTAGCATTAATCGTATCTTTTGCATCAGTTACTAAAAATTCTTTGCTAACAAGAAATCTTCGCAATAAATTTCTTAATCTTTCATCGTCGTCAATAATAAGAATATGTGGATTTATTTCTAAAATTTTATAAATCTCCTTATATGTCTATATATATATTATCTATAGTTAAATTAAATCAAATTTATTTTAAACAATATTATAAATTTATTAGTTACAATTTTTTAAAAATTCTAGTAATTTGTTAATATTATTTTATGCAGCAATATTTAAGAGGTTTTTAGTGGAACAATCATTTGAAAATAGAGAAGGAAAAATATGGTTCAATGGTGAATTAGTTGAATGGAAAAAAGCAAATGTTCATGTTCTAAATCACGGTCTTCATTATGCTAGTTCAGTCTTTGAGGGTGAAAGGGCTTATAATGGTAAAATTTTTAAATCAAAAGAGCATACTGAGAGATTATTTAATGCGGCTAAAACTATGGATATGAAGATACCATTCACTGTTGAAGAAATCCTAGAAGCAAAAAATTCCACCTTAAAAGAGAATGGTTTCTCTGATGCTTATGTAAGGCCAGTAGTTTGGAGAGGGAGCGAAATGATGGCTGTATCTGCACAAACTACAAAAATTAATGTTGCTATAGCGGCTTGGGCTTGGCCAAGCTACTTCGATCCAGAACAAAAAATGAAAGGTATTAAACTTGATATTGCAAAATGGAAAAGACCAGATCCAAAAACAGCTCCAGTCCATGTTAAAGCTGCAGGTCTTTATATGATTTGTACATTATCTAAACATGACGCAGAAGCAAAAGGGTATAGCGATGCGCTTATGTTGGATTGGAGAGGTCAAGTTGCTGAGGCAACTGGTGCAAACATTTTTTTTAAAATGCCAGATGGGAATTTGCATACACCAAAGCCTGATTGTTTTTTAGATGGTATTACAAGAAGAACTGTAATTGAGCTAGCTAGAAAATTAGGCGTGGACACTATTGAAAGGTCAATAATGCCAGAAGAAATGGAAAAAGCGGAGGAATGTTTTTTAACGGGAACAGCTGCAGAAGTAACGCCTGTTCAAGAAATAGGTGGGATTTATAAATTCAAGCCAGGTGATCTTTCTAATAAACTTATCGAGTGCTACACTGAATTAGTAAAAAAATGATAATTTAGTTATCCCATTTTTTTAGAGCTAAGGTATCTTCATCTCTTGCTTTGACCCAGTTTTTTGCACCTTCAATCTCCTCTGATTTCCAAAAAGGTGCATTAGTCTTGAGCCAATCAATTATAAAGTTACATGCATCAAATGCATTTTGTCTATGTCTTGAACTTACACCTACATAAACAATGTTATCTCTAGGGAAAAGTTTTCCAACTCGATGAATAACAGTTACGTTTTCTATCTCCCATTTTTTTATCGCTTTGTTTACTATATTTAATATTTCGTTTTCTGTCATACCTGGATAATGTTCCAAAGTCATCGACAATATTTTTTCTGAACTTTGTAAATTACCTCTGACAGTTCCTACAAAATTTACAAGAGCACCACTGTTCTTAACTATTAAATTATTATTTTCATAATTTGTATCAAAGTCTGCATTTTGTATTTTTATCTTAGGTGTTATGACATTCACAGCTATCCTCCAGTAACCGGAGGGAAAAAAGCTATTTCGTCATTTTTATTTATCTTAAAAGAAGTGTTAACATACTCTTTATTAACTGCAATTTTAATCAAATGTTTTTTTGAAAATATTTCTTTATACTTTTTATTTTTTTTTTCTAAAAAACTTATCAAATCTTTTATGTCTTTTACATTTTCAGGTAATTCAATGGATTCTTCATTTGTTTCTGCGAGATCTTTCACCCATGAAAAATATTTAATAATCATATCTTTTATCCAAAAAAATTATAAATTTGACCAAACTTGTTTTAAATAATCGTAACACGTAATAATTGTAATAAATGCAGCAACCCAAATCAACATAATAGATATATACTCTACTAACAAAGAGTTAAAAAAATACTCATGTGACCTCAATATTAAGTAGGATGAACATGCGGTCATTTGAAAAGTGGTTTTCCATTTTGCTAAAATTGATACGTGGATTATGTTTTTATTTTTTGCTACTTGTTCTCTTAAGCCACTAATAAGGATTTCGCGCATTATTATCAAAAATGCAGGTATAAAGGTATAATGATAGTTAAAAAAGTTTTCTGAACAAAGTGCAAATAAAGTTCCAACTACTAGCATTTTGTCAGCGACAGGATCAATTATTCTTCCATAATTAGAAACAACATTATATTTTCTTGCAAAATAACCATCAAAAAAATCGGTAAAACAAGCTATTATAAATATTACTGGTGCAATAATAGCTCCTACCTCATCTCCATAAACAATCAAAATAGGAACTATTAAAGCACTGATACAACGAAAAGAAGTTAGAATATTTGGTAAAGTTTTTTGAATAATTTTTGCCATTTAATACTATTTTAAACAATTTTGATCAACTATCATTAAAAAAATTATATATAGTTTGCGCGGTTTTTTTGTTTAAATTAGGTACTTTCATTAAATCGGTTAAACTTGCCTTTTTAACAGCTTTAGCTGAACCAAAATAATTTAAAAGATTCTGTTTTCTTTTTTGACCAATGCCATTAATTTCATCTAAAGGGTTAACAAACAAACTTTTATTTCTTTTGTTCCTGTGAACTCCTATAGCAAATCTGTGAGCTTCATCACGCAGGTTTTGAATAAAAAATCTTAATGGATCATATTTATCTAATTCAATAAATTCATTCAAGTTTATATAGAACTTTTCATTTCCATCATTTCTTTTATTTCCTTTTGCAATAGCTAATAAAAAAATATTATTTAACGATAATTTTTCCAATATTTCTGAAACTATTTTTAAATGACCTTTTCCTCCATCAATTATTACTACTTCAGGAAATACTAATGTTGAATTTTTTTTAAATCTTCTTTCTATCATTTTTTCCATCATTAAATAATCGTTATTTATTTTTACACCTGAATTATTTTGTTTAATATTAGAAAAATTAAATTTTCTATAAGATGATTTTAAAAATCCTTCCTCAGAAAAAGATATCATTGCACCAATAGAGTAACTACCTTGGATGTGCGAGTTATCATAAACTTCAATTTTATTTAGATTGGATTTAATTTTGAATTTTTTAGAAAATAACTCTAAATTTTTTCGATTAGATGAACGTTCAAAAATTTTTCTATTTAAAACTTCTGTAGCATTTTTTTCACAGTTTTTTAAAATTTCAAGTTTCAAACCTCTTTTTGGGAGTTGAATAACGGAATTAGATTTTAAGATCTTTGATAAAAATTTTTGTATTAAACTAGCATTTTCTGGTAAACAATTAACTAATATTAATTTTGGAGGCAAATGATTATTATAAAATTGGCTAATAAAAGCTTCTAAAATTTCTTCGAGCGTATCTTCTGAGTTTATTCTCGGAAAAAATTGGGTGGATCCGTAATTACTTCCTGACCTAAAAATAGTTGTTTGAACAACTGCATATGTATTTTCTTTTTTAACAATCAAAACATCTAAGTCTTCAATATTTTCATTATTGATGGTTTGAAATGCTGTTATATCAGCTAATGCTTGGAGTCTATTTCTATAAATTGCTGCTTTTTCATAATTTTGTTTTGAAGACTCTATTCTCATTTTTTTTGCAATAGAGTCTTTTACAACTTTTGTATTCCCAGATAAAAAATTTATAGACTCACTTACTTTCTTTTTATAATCATTTTTACTAATTAGATTTACACATGGTGCACAGCATCTTTTAATTTGGTATTGAAGACAAGGTCTCTTTCTTGAATAAAATACGTTGTCAGTGCAGTTCCTAAGTAAAAAAATCTTTTGAATTGTTTCAAGAGTCTTGTATATAGCACCTCTTGAAATAAATGGACCAAAATATTCTCCGACCTTATTCTTTTTCCCTCTATGAGAAGAAATCTGAGGAAATTCCTCTTTAGTAGATATATAAATTGAACTAAAGCTTTTATCATCTTTTAACAAAATATTATAAATTGGTTGAAATTTTTTGATTAAATTTGACTCCAATAATAAAGCTTCAACTTCTGTGTTTGTTATTTCAACATTGATACTTCTTAGGTTTCCAATCATTTTTGTTAACCTAGTATTTAATCTTTTTGGTTGAGTATAAAAACTTACTCTTTTTAATAAATTTTTAGCTTTACCTATGTAAAGTATTTTATTTTCACTATCTAAAAATTTATAGATACCAGGTTTTGAGGGAATAGTTTTTAATTCCTCTTTGAGAAGTGCAATACCTATGGAAAAAGTTTCTTCTTTTTTTGCAGATTTATTATTCATGATTTTATAATTGACAATAACCCAAGTTCTTTTTTTTGTAGAAATTTTATTTTATCTCTCAATTTTGCCGCTTCCTCAAACTCTAGATTCATAGCGGCATTTTCCATTTCTTTTTGTAATTCTTCAATACTCTGTTTAATTGTTTTTTTATCTTTATTAATAAAGTTAACTTTTTCATTTTCATTATTTTCTATATCTTCAAGTATATCTGTAACCTTATTTTTAATGGTTTTAGGAAATATTTTATTTTCCTTATTGAAAGTCATCTGTTTTTGTCTTCTCCTTTCAGTTTCATCAATAGCATATTTCATTGATCCGGTAATTTCGTCAGCATATAATATGACTCTACCATCTATGTTTCTTGCTGCTCTTCCAATTGTTTGAACTAATGATGTTTTTGATCTTAAAAATCCTTCTTTATCTGCATCTAAAACGGCAACAAGTGAGCATTCAGGAATATCAAGTCCCTCTCTAAGGAGATTTATTCCAATTAAAACATCAAATGAACCAAGTCTCAAATCTCTAATAATTTCAACTCTTTCCAAAGTATCTATGTCAGAGTGGAGATACTTAACTTTAAGACCTGCTTCATGCATATATTCAGTCAAAGCTTCGGCCATTTTTTTTGTCAGAGTAGTAACTAAAATTCTATTTTCTTTTTTGATCTCATTTTTAGATTCAAATATTAAATCATCTACTTGGTCTTTAGTAGGTCTGACAAGAACTTTTGGATCTACCAAACCTGTTGGGCGAACTAACTGTTCAATAAATACTCCTTGAGTTTTATTCAATTCCCATTCTCCAGGGGTGGCAGAGACATAGATGGTTTGAGGTCTAAAATATTCCCATTCTTCAAACTTTAAAGGTCTATTATCCAAACAAGATGGAAGTCTGAAACCAAATTCTGATAAAGTTGACTTTCTACTAAAATCACCTTTATACATCGCACCTATTTGACTTACACTAATATGACTTTCGTCAGTAAAAATTATAGAATCATTTGGAAGATATTCAAATAATGTTGGAGGTGGTTCTCCCTCATTTCTTCCAGATAAGTATCTACTGTAATTTTCTATGCCAGGACAAGTTCCAGTAGCTTCTATCATAGCTAAATCAAAATTAGTCCTTTGCTCCAATCTCTGTGCTTCAAGCAGTTTATTTTCTTCATAAAATTCATTTAACCTTTTTTTAAGCTCTATTTTAATAGATTTTATTGCTTGAGTTAATGTAGGCTTGGGAGTGACATAGTGAGAATTCGCAAATATTTTAATTTTTTCTAATTTATTATTTTTTTTTCCTGTCAAAGCATCAATTTCATAAAGATCCTCTATTTCATCTCCAAAAAAATTAATTCTCCATGCAATACTTTCATAATGAGCAGGAAAAATTTCTACAATGTCACCTCTAACTCTAAATGTTCCTCTGTGGAATGAAAGGTCATTTCTTTTATATTGTAATTCAGTTAAATTTCTTAATAAGTTTTGTCTAGTTATATTTTGACCAATTACTAATTCAACAGTCATTTTAGAGTAGGTCTCAACAGAACCAATACCGTAAATACATGAAACTGAAGCAACAATAATAACATCTTTTCTTTCTAAAAGTGATCTTGTTGCAGAATGTCTCATTCTATCAATTTGTTCATTTATACTTGCTTCTTTTTCAATGTAAGTATCTGATCTAGGTACATATGCCTCTGGTTGATAATAATCATAATAAGAAACAAAATATTCTACGGCATTTTTAGGAAAAAATTCTTTCATTTCGCCATAAAGCTGAGCGGCTAGCGTCTTATTTGGTGCCATAATTAAAGCTGGTCTGTTTAGAGTATTAATAACGTTAGCCATAGTGAAAGTTTTGCCCGAACCAGTCACACCTAATAAAACTTGATCTTTTTCTTTATTTTTAATTCCTTTTATCAAGTCATTTATTGCTTTAGGTTGATCTCCTGCAGGTTTAAATTTTGATTTTAAATCAAAGTTTTTCTCTAAATTTTGTTTGTTTTTGTCATTGTTTGTAGACATAAAGTTGATTTATGTTTAATTATTGTAAGGTCAATACTGCAATAAAAATTTATTACAAAATTTGTTAAATTGAAATTACTAATTACATTAATTTATTGGAGTTTTAAATGAAATTTATTTCGGAAAATTTAAAAAAAATAAAACCTTCACCAACAATGGTTATTACGGCCAAAGCAAGAGAATTGAAATCTAAAGGAGAGAATGTTATTAGTTTATCTTCTGGTGAACCAGATTTTGATACACCTGAACACATAAAAGAGGCTGCAATCAAGGCTATTTATGCTGGACACACAAAGTATACAAATGTTGAGGGAATAACAGAATTAAAAGAAGCTATAGTTAACAAATTTTCAAATGATAATTCTATAAAATTCAAACCGCAAGAAGTAATAGTTGGAGTAGGTGGAAAACAAATTCTATTTAATGCATTACTAGCTACTTTAAATCCAAAAGATGAAGTGATAATTCCTACACCTTATTGGGTCTCTTACCCTGATATGACATTATTAGCTGGAGGTATTCCTAAGTTTTTAAATTGTGATATAGAAAAAGATTTTAAAATAGATGCACACAATCTAAATTCATTCATAACTAATAATACAAAATGGTTGATTTTAAATAGCCCATCAAACCCCTCAGGTTCATGTTACAAAAAAAGTGAATTGGAAGATATAGCAAAAGTTTTAAGAAATCATCCTCATGTAAATGTCATTACGGATGATATATATGAATATATAACATATGATGACTTTAAATTTTTTACATTGGCTCAAGTAGCCCCAGATTTAAAAGATAGAATCTTAACAGTAAATGGTGTTTCAAAAAGTTACTGTATGACTGGTTGGAGAATTGGCTATGCAGCTGGAAGAGAAGATTTAATTAAAGCAATGATTAAAATTCAAGGCCAGTCTACATCAAATGCTTCATCGATTTCACAATATGCTGCTTTAGCTGGTATAGAGGGTAGCAGAGACTTTTTAAGACCTTGTTTAGAGGCTTTTGATAAAAGACGAAACTTAGTAGTAAATAAATTAAATGATATAGACGGAATTAAATGTTTGATGCCAAAGGGAGCATTTTATGCATATCCAAACGTTGAGGGATTACTTGGGAAAAAAACTCAAAATGGGAAAATTTTAAATAATGATACTGATGTGACTGAATGGCTTCTTGAAAACGCTAAAGTTGCAGCTGTTCCCGGAGTTGCATTTGGACTAGAGCCATATTTTCGTGTATCATATGCAACCAGTTATGAAATATTAGAAGAAGCTCTACAAAATATTAAACTATCAGTAGAGAGTTTAGATTAAGATGTTTTTTATAAAAAAAAAAGAAAGTTGGAATATTTCAGCTAATGAAGTCACATCAGAAGAAAAGTTTTTAAACAGAAGGTCTGTTTTAAAACCTTTGTTATCTTTTTCAATTTCTCCTTTTCTTATGAGTTTTCCTTCTTATCAAACTCATTCAAGTGTTGGATATTCATTAACTTCAAAGATAAATGAAAAATATATTATAGATAGAAAAATAACAGAAGAGAGATTTGCTACAACTTATACTAATTTTTATGAGTTTGGCTCTAGTAAAAATATATGGAGAAGAGCTGGGAAATTAGTTACAAATCCATGGTTGATAGAAATTGATGGTTTAGTTAAAAATCCAAAAAAATATGATATTAGAGATTTTATTCGACTTTTAGGAGGGGAAGAGGAGAGAATATATAGATTTAGATGTGTTGAAGCTTGGTCTATGACTGTTCCATGGATGGGGATATCATTTCAAAAGTTACTTTCCTTAGTAGAACCAAAAATAGAAGCAAAATATGTAAGGTTTGAAACTTTTTTTAATCCTGATGTAGCTCCGGGACAGAAACAGAAATGGTATCCTTGGCCTTACACAGAAGGAATAAGTATAGAAGAAGCAAAAAATGATCTAACCTTTTTAGCTACAGGTATTTATGGCAAGAAATTACCGAATCAAAATGGTTCACCTGTTAGATTAGTTTTACCATGGAAATATGGGTTTAAATCTATTAAATCAATAGTTAAAATTAGTTTTGTTAAAGATAGACCAATTGGTCTTTGGGAAAAATTAGCTCCTCAAGAATATGGTTTTTGGGCTAATGTAAATCCAAAATTCCCCCATCCAAGATGGTCTCAAGAATATGAAAAAATATTAGGTTCTTCAAAAGTTCGTAAAACATTAATATTTAATGGATATGAAAGAGAAGTTAAGTACCTTTATAAGTCACTATTTAGAAATAACAAATCTGTCTTGTTTAGATAAACTTTTTATGTATTTAATAACTTTTTTTTTTAAAATTTGATTAAATTTAAAAACATTTTTTTTATAAAAAAATAATTCCCCTTTAAAAGTTCTAGAATAATTATTTTTTTCAAGTGATTTGTGAAATTCAGATATTTTACCATTCTCTTTTCTTAAATACCCTACGAAAAGAGGTATTTTAGTATTAGAAATTTCACTTACCATATTTACACTATCGCTTGTCACAATTGCAAAATTTGTTTTTTTTAAAATTCCGGGATAATAATGTTTATCCTTTTCATTTATTAAAAAATAATCATTATGATAATTTTTAAATAAAACTTTTATAATTTTTGAAACTTTTTTAGGAGTTCTTCGAGAGGTAGAAATTATTAAATTGGCATTTATTCCTTCAACAGATTTTTTTACTTCTATTAAAAACCTAGAGAAGTCACTATAAGATGGATTATATCTTTTATTATTTCCCCCAAGCAAAAGAAAAACTGTAGGCTTATTGAACACAAATGGTTTTTTTTTAATTAATTTAAAACTATGATTAATATCACTTTGATCAAAAAATGTCAGAGATCCTATTGTTGATATAATGTTTTGACCTTTAACATTATCGTGTTTAGGCAAAATTAGTAAGTCAAAAAAACCAGAATAAATTTTTGGATTTTGAATATGAATATTTATTATTTTATGCTGTTGAATTTTTTTAATTAATATTGAATAACCTGACATTCTTTTACCAGTAGTTATAATAGAATCATGTTCAAATATCTTTAAAAAATATAAACTTTTAATGAATAAGAAATGAAAATAATATGCTAAACTTGGAAAAAACCTTATAATATAATTAGGCTTTATTCTTATAACTTTGAAGTTAATTTCTAATATTTTTGCTAGAGCGATTGATTGGTTTTCCATACCTTTAGAACCATCGCTGAGTATCAAACAATTGCTTAACATAAGTTTACATAGGTTTTTTTGGCTTTATCTTAGTATTCTAATAATTAGAAATTTTTTTTCAATTAGATTTAAGTAATGCCTATTTAATTATTTCAATATTTACAATCTCATATACTTTAGTACCTCTTGGTGTATTGGCCTCAACAACAGAATTAACTTCTTTACCCAATAACGCCCTGGCAAGAGGTGATGTAACAGAAATATGCTTTTTTTCTAGATTGGTTTCGTAAGGTCCCACGATAGAATAAGAAATTTCTTTATTTAAGTTTTCATCAAAAACTTTTACGGTTGTACCAAACGTAACTTTAGTTCCATTTAACTTTGAAAGATCAATTATTTCGGCTCTGCTTAAAACATCCTCTAACTCAGATATTCTTCCTTCGATAAATGATTGTTTTTCTTTTGCAGCATGATATTCTGCATTCTCAGACAAATCCCCATGCTCTCTTGCAATGGATATAGCTTTAATTACAGAGGGTCTTTCAATTTTTTTTAGATTATTATACTCAACTTTTAATTTTTCTAGACCATCTTGAGTAAAAGGTACTTTGTCCATTTTTATAAAAATTCCTAATTCAACTAAAATATGATTGTAATGATCTTACAACAATATTTTTGTTTAAAACACTCTTTATAGCAGAAATCACTGCATTAGCACCCTGTATAGTTGTATAATATGGAATATTATTTGTTAGTGCCGTTTGCCTGAGTGAAAAGCTATCTTCTATGGATTTTAAACCTTCTACTGTGTTGATTACAAGATTTATTTCACCTGATAACATGTAATCCACAACATTTGGTCTTCCCTCATACACTTTTTTGATTTTCAATGAGTCAACCCCATAATTTTTAAGTATTTTAGAAGTTCCTTTAGTAGCTAATATTTTAAAGTTCAATTTTTGAATTGTTTTACAAAAATCTACAATTTTTTCCTTATCCTCATCTTTGACAGATATAAAAATATTTCCTTCTTTAGGTAGATTTACATTTGCTCCTAACTGACTCTTAAAAAATGCATTATCAAAACTATCTGCTATACCCATGACTTCTCCAGTAGATTTCATCTCTGGTCCTAAAATAATATCTGTTCCGGGAAATCTTGAAAAAGGGAATACAGCTTCTTTGACTGATACGTGGTTAGGTTTTCGCATGCTGAGATTAAATTTTTTTAATTTTTCCCCTATCATAACTTGTGATGCAATTTTAACTAATGGAACACCTGTAGATTTTGCAACAAAAGGTATTGTTCTACTTCCTCTTGGGTTTACCTCCAAAATGAAAACAATATCATTTTTTACTGCAAATTGAATATTCATAAAACCTTTAACATTTAACTCTTTTGCAATTAATTTTGTTTGATTAACAATTTGTTTTATAATTTTATCTGATATATTTTGAGGAGGTATAACACATGCTGAGTCGCCTGAATGAATACCAGCTTCTTCTATATGTTCCATAATTCCGGCAACAAAAACCTCTTTCCCATCACTGATAGCATCTACATCAATTTCTTTTGCGTTTTTAATGAATTTATCAATTAAAACTGGATTTTTACCTGAAACATTAACAGCTGCAAAAATATATTTTTCAAGTTGGCCTTTATCATGAATTATTTCCATAGCGCGACCACCCAATACATAACTTGGCCTTATAACTAAAGGGAATCCCAGCTTGGATGAAATTTTTAAAGCTTCTTTTTTTGAAGTTGCAAAACCACTTTTCGGTTGTTTTAATTTTAATTTTCTTATTAATTTTTGAAATCTTTCTCTATCCTCAGCAAGGTCAATTGCATCAAAAGAGGTACCTAATATTTTAACTTTATTTTTTTCTAAATCTGATGAAATTTTTAACGGTGTTTGGCCACCAAGTTGAACAATTACGCCTAACAAGTTTCCATTTTGACTTTCTTTTTCTATTATTTCTAACACATCTTCAGAAGTTAATGGTTCAAAGTATAATTTATCTGAAGTGTCATAATCCGTGGAGACAGTTTCTGGGTTACAATTTATCATAATTGTTTCTATGTTTAATTCAGATAGACTGTATGATGCATGAACACAACAATAATCAAATTCTATACCTTGACCAATTCTATTAGGTCCACCTCCTAAAATAATTACTTTCTTATTTTTACTAGGGTTCGATTCACAATCTTGAAGCGCAAAAGGTTCATATGAGCTATAAAGATAGGCAGTTTCTGAAAAAAATTCTGCTGAACAAGTATCAACTCTTTTATAAACTGGACTTACATTTAATTTTTTTCTTAAATTAAACACATAATTTTCTGTTTTTTTTGCTAAATGTGAAATCTTTTTATCAGAAAATCCCATAGACTTAATATTTTGGATAAATTCTTTTGTCTCGATTAATCCTTTTTTCTTTATAATTTGTTCCAGTTCAATTATGCCTTGAATCTGTTCTAAAAACCAAATATCCCATCCTGTTATTTCATTGATTTTTTCAATTGGAAACTGCTGTCTTATAGCTTCACCAATTATTAAAACTCTCTCTGGTATTGACTTTGAAAGTAAAATTTCAAAATCATCTTTATTTTCCTTGATAAAACTTTCACTTAATTCATCAATTCCATCCATATCGTTCTCAAGAGATCTTAGAGCTTTTTGAAACGATTCTTGAAAAGATCTACCTATTGCCATTGCTTCACCAACTGATTTCATTGATGTTGTCAATACCTTTTTAGAACCTGGAAATTTCTCAAAAGTAAACCTTGGAATTTTTGTAACAACATAATCAATTGTAGGTTCAAAGCTTGCTGGTGTAGTTTTAGTAATATCATTTATAAGTTCATCTAAAGTATAACCAATTGCTAATTTTGCTGCAATTTTTGCAATTGGAAAGCCAGTCGCTTTAGACGCCAATGCCGATGAACGACTTACTCTAGGATTCATTTCAATTACTATTTGTCGCCCATCCTCAGGATTGACAGCAAATTGTACATTTGAGCCACCTGTATCAACTCCAATTTCTTTTAAAATATCTATACTAGCGTTTCGCATTTTTTGAAACTCTTTGTCAGTCAAAGTTAAGGCTGGCGCAACTGTGATAGAGTCTCCTGTATGTATACCCATGGGATCAATATTTTCAATGGAACAAACTATAATACAATTATCATTATTATCTCTAACCACTTCCATTTCATACTCTTTCCAACCTATCAATGATTCTTCAATTAAAACTTCGTTGATTGGTGAGAGTTTTAGACCATTTTCTACAATTTTAATAAATTCGTTTTTATTATACGCAACGCCACCACCCTCACCTCCTAAAGTGAATGACGGTCTTATAATAGATGGAAGTCCAACATAATTTAGAGAAGCTAATGCATCTTCAATATTGTTTATTACTCTAGCCTTGGCAGATGATAAACCTATTTTATCCATTGATTTTTTAAATAAATCTCTGTCTTCAGCCTTTTTAATAGATTCAGGTTTAGCACCAATAATTTCTATATTTTTATCTAATAAAATACCATCAGTGTGTAATTCTAAAGTTACATTTAGTGCCGTTTGTCCTCCCATTGTTGGTAATATTGCGTCAGGCTTTTCTATTTTAATAATTTGTTTAATTATGTTTTTTTCTATTGGTTCAATATAGGTCGCATCAGCCATTATTGGATCTGTCATGATTGTGGCAGGATTTGAATTTACCAATATTATTCGATATCCTTCCTCTTTTAGTGCTTTACAAGCTTGTGCACCTGAATAATCAAATTCACAGGCTTGACCAATAATAATTGGTCCTGCACCAATGATTAAAATAGATTTAATGTCAGTTCTTTTTGGCATAATTATATTTCAATATTAATTCATAAAATTTGTCAAAAAGGTATGAGGAGTCAGTTGGTCCAGGAGATGCTTCAGGATGGAACTGAACGGAAAAAACTGGTAATGTTTTGTGGGATAGTCCCTCTATAGAATTGTCAAACAAAGATAAATGAGTTATTGACAAATGTTTTGGCAAAGTTTCTTTTTCAACGTAAAAACCGTGATTTTGACTTGTTATTTCTACCTGATTTTTAACTAAATTTTTTACTGGATGATTAGCCCCTCTGTGTCCTTGTTTCATTTTTTTTGTTTTTGCCCCCAGTGAAAGAGCAATTAGTTGATGGCCTATGCATATTCCAAAAATAGGAATTTTGACTTGTATTAATTTGGTCAGTACCTCAAATATTTTTTTTGATGTAGCACTTGGATCACCAGGTCCATTTGAAAGAAATATACCTGAAGGTTTATAACTCATGATTAAATTAAAATCTGAGTTTTGAGGTAAAACAACTACATTTAAATTCCTCTCGTACAAATTTCTCAAAATGTTTTTCTTAATACCAAAATCAAGAGCTACTATAGTTTTTAAGTCTTTTTTGCCTCTTTCCTCATGTTTTTTATTTTTTAAGAGTAAATTAATTCCCTCTTTCCAATCATATTTTTTCTTTGTTGAGACCAAAGACAATAGCTCTAAGCCTTTCATTGATGGATGTGAATTTAGCTTTGATATTAATTTTTCAAAATCAAATTTTCCTTTATTGGAATGGAAAATAAGAGCATTAGTTGATTCTGACTTTCTAATTTTTTTTGTTAATAATCTTGTATCAATTCCAGCTATTCCAGGCACATTTAATTTTTTAAGCCAGCTATCTAATGTAGACATAGATCTCCAATTTGAAAAATTTGTTGGTAAAAGTCTTGTTATTATTCCACATGCATAAGATTTCTTACTTTCAAAATCTTCTTTATTTGTTCCTACATTTCCTATGTGAGGAAATGTAAAGTTAATGATTTGTTTTGAATAAGAAGGATCTGTAATAATTTCCTGGTAACCCGTCATTGAAGTGTTGAAACATAATTCACCAATTCCTATGGTCTTTGCTCCAAAACCATAACCTAAAAAGAATTCACCATTTTCTAAAATTAAAACTGAGTTTTGTTCTAATGTTTTAAAATTCTTTAGATTGAAAGGTATATAGCCCTTTGTGATTTGATTTATCATATTTCAAAATATCATTTGGTTAGCTATTAATTAAAAATGATTTAAAAATAATTTAATCTTTTAATTTATAATTAATTAAAATGGTTTACAATTCACGTCAATAAAATTAAATAATACTTTTATTTAACAGGTAAAATGTGATGAGAGAAAATTTTAATTCAGAACTAAAATACGCTCTAAAGGCTAAAGATATTGTAGCTATAAGAACAATTAGGTTAATTTTGGCTGCTATAAAAGATAGAGATATTGTTGTTAGAGGAAGTGGAGACTCAGGTGGTATCAATGAAAATGATATAATTTCATTGTTAAAAAAAATGATTAAGCAAAGAGAAGAATCCATAATTTTATATAAAAAAGGTAAGCGGTTTGATTTAGTTAAAAATGAGGAAGAAGAAATTGTAATAATCTCAAAATTTTTGCCTAAACAACTTTCAGAGGGAGAAACCAAGGAAATTGTCAAAAAAACAATTAAAGAAATAGAAGCTTACTCAATAAAGGATATGGGCAAGGTTATGCTTCATTTAAAAGAGAATTATGAGTCCAATATGGATTTTAGCTTTGCTAGTAAAATAATAAAAGATATTTTGCTTAAATGAATCGCTGAAAAAAGTTTGGAATAGTAATTTGTTAGATAATGTTAGAAACGAAATAAAAAACAAATTGAAACTTTCAGATATTATATCTAAAAGTGTTTCTTTAAAAAAAAAAGGCGAATCAAGATTTGTAGCTTTATGTCCATTCCATAATGAAAAGACACCCTCATTTAATGTACTTGATGACAAGGGTTTTTACCATTGTTTTGGCTGTGGAAAACATGGAGATATTTTTAACTTTGTAATGGAAAAGGAAAATTTAAATTTTAAAGAAGCTTTAAATTATTTATCTCAACTAGCTGGTGTTAATATTAAATCTTCTTTCAATTTTTCAGATGATTCGTCATTTAAAATAAATAATGAAGCTAAAAATTACTTTATAAATTATTTGAATGGTAATAATGGAGAAAAAGCTAGACAATATCTTGCAAAAAGAAAAATAAATTCAAAACATGTAGAGGAGTACTCTATTGGTTTTGCTCCTCCATCGAATCATAAACCAACATTAATAGATGTTCTTATAAAAAAGGGATATGATCGTAATCAAATAATAAAATCTGGAATAGGAAAGCTAAACATAAAAACAAATACATTGCAGAGTTATTTTATAAATAGATTGATCATACCAATTTTTACAGTAGATAAAAGAGTTGTTGGTTTTGGTGGCAGAGTGATATTTGATGGTCAAATGCCCAAATATCTAAACTCAGCTGAAAACGAAATTTTCAAAAAAAGAAATATTCTGTTTGGAGCTAATAATTTTAAAAAAAATAAAAATAATTTTCTAATTATTTGTGAGGGTTATATGGACGTAATATCTCTCAGAAAATTTGGATTTTTTGCGGTTGCATCTCTTGGTACTTCTATAACAGAAGTTCAAATTGAACAAAGTTTAAACTTATCCGATAATATTTTTGTTGTCTTTGATGGAGATGAAGCAGGGAAAAATGCTACAATAAGGTTTTTTGAAAAAAGTCTTAATCTTTTGAAATTAGGGAAAAAAATAAGGTTTGTGTTTTTGAGTAAAAATTTAGACCCAGAGGAGTATATTATCGAAAATGGGCTGGAGGCATTCAATAATAAATTAAAAAAGAGTTTGAGTATTGCCGACATGATTTGGTATATGGGACTTAAATTAAAAAATGATGATGAGCCTGAAACTAATGCTAAATTCTGGACATTTATAAGACAAAAAACAAATTTAATAAAAAACTATGATCTCAAGATAGCTATAAAAGATGAGTTAGATAAAAGAATAAAAAATCTTCGTTATAAAAACAAACAGACTTTCACAGAGACTAAAGTTAAAAACCATTTTTCTTATGACTTTAAAACCAAATTACCAGATGTAGGAGTTGACTTAAGATATAAAGCAATACTCTCGCTAATTATTTGTTTTCCTAAATTATTAAATGAAAATCAAAAAGAAATAAAAAAAATTAAATTCAAAAATAATAAATTGGATGAAATAAAGGTTGAATTATTGAAAATTTTGAGTTTAATGCCAAATATAACTAGTGAGGAATTAAAAAAAAATCTAGATAGTAGTGGTTACGGTAAAGTTCTGAATGATTTCAAATTCAAGGATATATTGTCAAGATTTCCTATTAATAATAATGATTTAAATATTGTAACGTGTGAACCATTACTTAAAGAATTAATTTATATGCTAAACAAAACTAAAATAAATAGAAATTAAACACATAATCCAAGGTATAAATTATGCGTAGTACTTCAAAAGTTAAGAAAGAAGAAGATCAAAAAACCACTAACTCTGACAGCCCTGTCTTAGATATGAAAAACGCAGAGATTAAAGCTTTAGTTAAAAAGGCTAAATCCACTGGTTACATAACCCACGAAGAATTAAGTAAAGCTCTGCCTTCAGATGCACTAACAGCTGATCAAATCGAAGACTGGTATACTGCTCTAAGTGAACTTGGCATTAATGTAATTGAGCAAAATGAAGAAACAAATCAAGAGGAACTAGAAGATAAAACTGTAGGAAATGTATCTGAAGATGAGGGTACTAGATCAGACGATCCAGTAAGAATGTATTTAAAAGAAATGGGTTCAGTAGAACTGTTATCTAGAGAGGGTGAAATTGCTATAGCCAAGCGAATAGAAGCAGGTAAAGAATTGATGATTGGAGGTCTATATGAATGTCCAATCACAATGAAACATTTTTTAAATTGGAGAGATAATGTTGATAATGGTTCAATGATGCTTCGCGATATAATTGATCTTGAAACTACATATGCTCGTTTAAATGGAGGTGCAAATGAACCTGAGACAAACAATATTGATGAGATTGTTCTAAAAACTGATGTAATTAGAGTTAAGAAAGATCAAGTGGAAGTTTCCAAAGAAGAGAATGCAAAAGTTAGAAATAAAGATGACGAAAGCGAAAATGAAACTGATGACTTCGATAATGACGATGAGGATGATGATGAAGAAGAGGCAAATTTATCTTTGGTAGCAATGGAAGCAGAAATTAAATCTAATATTTTAGAAATGATTGATGGTGTCTCAAATACTTTTAAAGAGATGAATGCTTTAAATGAGAGAAAAATTAACAGATTATTGAAGGGAGAACAACTGGTTTTGAGATCAGAAAAAAAACTAGAAGATAATCGTGTTTTATTAATCAAACAAATGGATAAAATTTATTTAAATCCTAATAAACAAGAAGAATTAATAGATGAAATATATGGTTTAAATAAAAATATCTCTAATCTTGAAGGTAAAATTTTAAGATTAGCTGTGAGTTCAGGAATAAAGAGAAATGATTTTTTAAAAAAATGGATGTCATCTGAAATTTATCATAATTGGTCAAAAAAAGTTAATAATTCAAAAATTTGGGCCAAATTTTTAGTTGATAATAAACAAGAAATTGATGAGATTTTTGAAGAGATATCTAAGTTTTTAAGCAGAGTTAATTTACCGATACAAGATTTTAAAAATCTAGTTAAAGTGATTCAAAAAGGAGAAAGAGAAGCTGGCAGAGCAAAAAAGGAGATGGTAGAAGCAAATTTGAGGTTAGTGATATCAATTGCAAAAAAATATACTAATCGTGGGTTACAGTTTTTAGATTTAATCCAAGAAGGTAACATTGGCTTAATGAAAGCTGTTGATAAATTTGAATACAGAAGAGGATATAAGTTTTCTACCTATGCTACTTGGTGGATCAGGCAGGCTATAACCAGATCAATCGCTGACCAAGCAAGAACAATTCGAATCCCTGTCCATATGATTGAGACAATAAATAAATTGGTTAGAACTTCACGTCAAATGCTTCATGAAATTGGCAGAGAGCCAACACCAGAAGAATTGTCAGCTAAATTATCGATGCCTCTTGAAAAAGTAAGAAAAGTTTTGAAAATTGCAAAAGAACCAATTTCTCTTGAAACTCCTGTTGGTGATGAAGATGATAGTCACTTGGGAGATTTTATTGAAGACAAAAATGCAGTGCAACCATTAGAGGCGGCAATTCATGTAAATTTAAGAGAAACTACTACAAGAATTTTAGCTAGTCTTACCCCAAGAGAAGAGAGAGTTTTAAGGATGAGGTTTGGTATTGGGATGAATACAGATCATACTTTAGAGGAGGTTGGTCAACAATTTAGTGTTACAAGAGAAAGAATAAGACAAATTGAGGCTAAAGCTTTAAGAAAACTAAAACATCCATCTAGATCTAGAAAATTAAGATCATTTCTAGAAACTTAATTTTCTAACTCTTTGACTTTACATTTAATTTCTTAACTTATATACATAATACTCATAAGGTCCTGTAGCTCAGTTGGTTAGAGCTCTCCACTCATAATGGATAGGTCGCAGGTTCGAGTCCTGCCGGGACCACCATCTTATCAAAGACATTAAAATCAAGTTTTATTAAATATTTCTTTACCATTATTCTGTTTTAAATAATAATTTTAATCTATTTAAAAAAAAAATGATAAACAAAAATAGTAAAAGGTTTAGAAGTTCACGATGGTTTGAACCAAATGACGTTAGATCATTTGGCCATAGATCTCGTGCAATGCAAATGGGGTATACTAGAGAAGATTGGGAAGGTAAGCCCTTAATAGGTATAATTAACTCATGGTCTGATATTCAACCTTGTCATATGCATTTCAAACAGCGCGTTGAGGATGTAAAAAGAGGTGTTTTGCAATCTGGGGGTTTCCCAATTGAGTTGCCAGCCATATCTTTAGCAGAAATGTATGTAAAACCTACTACAATGTTATATAGAAATATGCTTTCTATGGAAGTAGAAGAGCTTATTAGATCACACCCAATTGATGGTGTCGTTTTAATGGGAGGTTGTGATAAAACTACTCCAGCATTAATAATGGGTGCCATTAGTAATGATTTACCCACAATTTTTTTACCAGCTGGCCCAATGTTAAGAGGTAATTTTAAGGGTAAGTTCCTTGGCAGTGGGTCAGATGGTTGGAAATATTGGGATGAGTATAGAGCAGGTAATATTAGTGAACAAGATTGGGAGGATGTTGAAGCAGGTATTGCGAGGTCATATGGACATTGTATGACTATGGGAACAGCCAGCACAATGACTGCAATAGCTGAGGCTATAGGATTGTGTTTGCCCGGAGCAAGTTCAATACCAGCGGCTGACTCAAATCATATTAAAATGTCTAGCAGTGTTGGTAAAAGAATTGTAAATATGGTAAGGGAAAATTTATTACCATCTAAAATTATTACAGAAAAATCGGTTGATAACGCAGTAACAGTAGCGATGGCTTTGGGTTGTTCTACAAATGCAATTATTCATCTAATTGCAATGGCAAGACGAGCAGGTATAGACTTAACAATGGATGATTTAGATAAAAAAGGTAGAATAATACCTCTAATAGCAAATGTAAGACCTTCCGGTAAAAACTATCTTATGGAAGATTTCTTTTATGCTGGAGGTTTATTATCTCTAATGTATGAGTTATATGATAAATTAAACTTAAATGAAAAAACAGTCTCAGGATTAAAGTTAAAAGATATCATATGCGATAAAAAAACAATTAATGAGGATGTAATTCGACCATTAAATAAACCAATTTATAAAGAAGGTTCTTTAGCTGTTCTCAAAGGGAACCTAGCTCCAGATGGTTGTGTGATAAAGCCTGCAGCATGTGATAAAAAATTTTTAAAACATAAAGGTCCAGCTATAGTATTTGATAGTTACCCTGAAATGAAAGAAAAGATAGATAATGATGATTTTGATGTAACGGAAAATCATGTTTTAGTATTAAGAAATGTTGGGCCTGTTGGAGGTCCTGGTATGCCCGAATGGGGTATGATACCAATTCCGAAGAAACTACTAAAAAAAGGTATCAGAGATATGGTAAGAATTTCAGATGCAAGAATGAGTGGTACCAGTTATGGTGCATGTATTCTTCATGTTGCTCCTGAAAGTTATGTAGGTGGACCTTTATCATTGTTAGAAACAGGAGATATAATTGAATTGGATGTTACTTCAAGAAAAATAAATATGATTGTAGATAGTTTAACACTGTCTAAACGGAAAAAAAATATCAAGCCAATAAAGCCAAAAGCTGGTAGAGGTTGGCTATGGATGTATAGTAATCATGTTAAACAGGCAAATGAGGGTTGTGACTTTGATTTTTTAGAGACTAACTTTGGAAAATCAGCAAAAGAACCTGATATTTTTTAGAGAATAATTCATGTTGAATAATAAAATTAAAGATATTTTTTCTCAAGTAAGTGTCGCTTCTATTTGTACTGCCTTATTTAAAAGGGGTTTAAGAAATCAATTTATCCAAGGTGTATACCCTCTAAATCCAAATCTACCAAATATGGTTGGTTTGGCATACACTCTAAGATATATTCCAGCTAGAGAAGATCTTAATACAATAGATGTATTTGAAAATTCTGATCATCCTCAACGTTTTGCAATTGAAAACTGTCCCAAGGATTATGTAATGGTTTTTGATAGTCGAAAAGACCCCAGAGCTGCATCAGCCGGTGCAATTTTAATAACTAGGTTGATGGTAAGAGGTTGTGCTGGTGTCGTTACTGATGGTGGGTTTCGAGATTCAAATGAAATTAGAAATATTAAAATTCCTGCTTATCATCATAGACCATCTTCTCCAACTAATCTTACTTTACATCAAGCCATAGAAACAAATACACCGATTGGTTGTGGAGATGTTGCTATTTGGCCTGGAGATTTAATAGTAGGCGATCAAGAAGGAGTGGTTGTAATCCCATTTAAAATTATTAACGAAATTTCTGTTACAGTTAAATCAATGACTATATATGAGGATTATGTAATTGATAAGGTAAGTAATGGGTCGTCGATAAAAGGTTTATACCCTCTTACGGATGAACAAGAAAAAATTAATTATGATAATTGGTTAAAAACTAACTCAGATAAGAATTAATAAATTTTTGGAATTTTAAAATATGATTGAACAAAAAAAATATAATGAAAACTCAAAAGCAATAGTCTTAAACAATGAAGATAATATTGTTATCGCACTAGACAACATGAGTGCTGGGGAAAGTTTAAATAATTTTAAATTAACAATTGATGCTCCTATATTAGCTGGTCAAAAAATTGCAAAAGTAGACATAGCAGAAAATGAACCAATTTTGAAATATGGAACAATAATTGGATTTGCAGACTCTAATATAATTAAAGGCCAAGTTTTGACTAACAAAAATGTTGTTTTTAAAGAATTTAAAAGAGAGCACCAATATTGTTCAAAATATCAAGCAACAAATTTTATAAAAGATAAAATTAAGAGAACATTTAGAGGTTACAAGCGTTCAGATGGACGAGTAGGTACTAGAAATTTTATAGGAGTAGTATCTACTGTAAATTGTTCTGCAACCGTCGTACATGAAATTGCTTCTTATTTCACTCCAGAAAAACTTAAAAACTATCCAAATATTGATGGTGTAGCTGCCTTTAGTCACTCTACAGGTTGTGGAATGGAATTATCTGGCGAACCAATGGATTTGCTTTACAGAACACTTGGTGGTTATATAAATCATCCAAATGTTGCATCAACATTAGTTGTAGGATTAGGTTGTGAAAGGTGCCAAGTTGGAGGATTGTTCCAACATCAGGGTATTACTGAAACCAGTAATGTAAAGACATTAGTTATGCAAGAAAATGGAGGTACAACGGCAACTATTAAAGCTGGTATAGAATATATTGAGGGAATGTTAAATAAAGCTAATGAAATTGAGAGAGAAGATGTTGCTTTATCAAATTTAATGGTTGGACTACAGTGCGGGGGGTCAGACGCATTCTCCTCTATTTCAGCCAATCCATCTTTAGGAAAAGCTGTTGATATTTTGATAAGTCATGGAGGAACAGCAATTTTATCAGAAACGCCAGAAATTTACGGTGTAGAAGATAGTTTAACTGCAAGAGCAGTTAATATTTCTGTTGCAGAAAAATTAATGAATAGAGTCAATTGGTGGAAAAATATTTATTCTTTAGGAAGAGATGTACAAATTAATGGTACAGTCAGCCCAGGAAATCAAAAAGGTGGTCTTGCAAATATCTTGGAAAAGTCTCTTGGTTCAGCAATGAAGGGTGGTACTACAGGATTGATGGAGGTATATAATTATGCAGAAAAAGTGGAGAAAAAAGGATTTGTTTTTATGGACACCCCTGGATTTGATCCAGTATCCGCAACAGGTCAAATTGCAGGAGGAGCAAATTTAATTGCATTTACAACAGGAAGAGGTTCATGTTTTGGTGCAAAACCAACTCCATCTGTAAAACTTGCTACTAACTCAAATTTATATGAAAAAATGATTGAAGACATGGATATTAATTGTGGTTTAGTAGTTGATGGGAATAAAAATATTGAAGAAATGGGTATCCAAATTTTTGAAGATTTTATTTCTTTCGCATCTGGTAAAAAAACTAAAAGTGAAATTTTAAACCTAGGACGCCATGAGTTTGCTCCCTGGCAAATTGGTATTACAGGCTAATTGTTTTTTATCTTTCAAAAAATGCAATTATTTCAAGGTGATAAGTATACAAGAATTGATCTATAGGAATTAAAGTTTTTAATTTAAAACCATTATTTAATAAAATTTTAGCATCTGATGTAAATGATTTTATGTTACATGAAATACTAATTACTTTTTTAACTTTTGATTGAGCAATTTTTAGGAACTGACTTTTTGCTCCTATTCTTGGAGGGTCAATAATTACTAAATCAAAATTGTCTATAAATTTATTTTCTACTGGGTTTTTAAAAAGGTTCTCAATTGATGTTTCAAGATTATTATAGAGACCTTGATCTTTAGAAGCTTGTATTAGGTTATTTATGGAATGAACATCTAGGTCAATAGAATATAGTTTATGCTTATTTTTTAATAAAGGTATAGTAAAAGTTCCTGCTCCACAAAATAATTCAAGTATTTTATATTTCTTATGAGAATTTAAATAATGTAAAATACTTTTTACCATGATTTCTTCAGCAAATTTTGTGGCTTGAAAAAAACCACCTGGGGGAGGAAGAATGTACAAATTTGAATTTGGTAAGCTTAAATATGATTTGTCATATAATGCTATTAATTCATAATAATTTTTTTTTTTTAGTGATATTCTAACTATTTCATTATGTTTTGCCCAATCACTAAAAAAGTTAAGTTGTTGATAATTCAATTCATTTTTTGTTTCAATTAATACATCTATTCCAGCATCGATTTTGTTAAGATGTAATGTTAAATTATCTCCATTTTTCAGAACTTTATTCAGATGTTTTTCAAGAGATTTGACAACTTTTAATATTTTAGGTTCAAGGATTATACAATTAGATATATCTGTAATATCATTAGATTTAAATTTTTTAAATCCAATAAAAAATAAATTATCTTTTTTCTTTACAAATACTTTTGCACGTCGTCTTGAAAATGTTTTAGCAAATAGTATTTCTTTAAATTCAGTTTGAGAAGAAATTTCTGAAATTGGACTTAATATTAATTCAAACTTCCAATTTAAATATTTTTCAAAATCTAAATGTTGGATTAAACATCCTCCACATTTTTTGAAATGAACACAATTTGGAACTATTCTGTTTGGTGAATGAGTTTCTGATTTTACTAATGTACCTAAAAACTTTTTGCTTTTATTTTTATTTATTTTAATTAATGAAACTTCTCCAGGAAGAGTGTAGGGAACGTCTATATAACATAATCCATGTTCTGGGAAATATTTTTTGACATTACCTAAACCAAATTTATTAAGTTTCTCTATTTTAATCTTAACAAATTTATCAGATTGTGATTTATCAACTGGGAATTCATTCATAATTAATTTATGTAAACATAGTTACTTATGTATAAAATTTTCCCATAAATATTTAATTTATTCTCGTCAATTCTAAAAGAAGAATATTTTTTTTCTAATGGTTTTACAATGAGTTTATTGACATTATTTATAATATCTCTTTCATCAAGAGTAAGATTGACAATAAAAAAATTTTTTTTATCATTTAAAATATAATTATTGTTATCTTGAAACTTTTTTATTCCAAAGTCTGAAATTGTATAAATAAAATTTTTAAAATTAGAGGTATTATCTTTAAAAACAAATTTAGAGAATTTTAAATTTTTTTTATCAGAAATTTTTATATCACTAAAAAATTCAATTGGTAATTTCAAAAAGTTAGTAGTAGTAGCATTATTTTCAACACATACATTTAATGTTTCTTTATCATTTCTTTTTAAAATCCAACTTGGTGTAAGTTCTTCATAATTTAAATTAAGCATTTTTGATAACTTAAATCTTTCCTCCTCTGGGAGGAAATTAGGACTACCTCTTTTAATATATTGTTGAAGATAAGCATCATTTTTACCTAATTCTCTGGATAAAATTCGTAAATTAAAGTCTTTATTATTTTTAATGAGATTAAATAGATTTTCTCTAATTTTTCTTAAATTATTCAATCTGTTTGAATATATTTTATTTAATTTTTTCATGAAGTTATTTAGTTCGCATCAAACTTTCATTAGCAAGCTCTTTAAGATGAATTTTATACTTGTTTTCTGGAAAAACATTCAGTGAAGAAATGGAGATATTAATAAAATCACTAGCTAATTTTTTGCATTCTTCAATTATTTTATACTTTTTCATTATGTTTTTAGCATATTCAAAATCTTTTTCATTTTGTTCCAATAATTTTATTGTCCTAATCCAAAAGTCTTTTTCATTTTTATCACTTTTTTCCCAAGCAAGAATAATTGGTAACGTTGTCTTACCTAATTTAAAATCATCTCCTATATTTTTTCCAGAGACATTTTTTTCTAAAGTATAATCTATAACATCATCAATTATTTGAAAAGCTAATCCTATGTTAAAACCGTAGGAATGGGCAGCATTTATTTGTTCTTCATTTCCATTTGCAACTATTATTCCTGATTCACAAGCTGACCCAAAAAGTTGAGCTGTTTTTCCACCAATTACTTCAAAATAATCATCAATTTTTGTATTTGGGTTGTTAGAAATTTGCATTTGTTTAAATTCACCTTGTGTAATTTTACAAGATGCTTTTGACAAGGAGGAAAGAGCATCCAAAGAGTTGGTTTCAACCATAAGATCAAATGATTGAGCAAATAAAAAATCACCTGCAAGGACAGAAGCTTCATTACCCCAAATTCTATTAGCTGTTTTTACTCCCCTTCTAAAATCCGATTCATCTACTACATCATCATGGAGTAAAGTGGCTGTATGAATAAATTCCACTGCAGTTGCAAGTAAAATTGGATTTCTAGAAAAATCATTTAATTGACCAGCCATCGCTAATGTCAAAATTGGTCTTATTCTTTTTCCTTTGGCTTTTATTAAATGAGTACCAATTTCTGCAAGTAAAGGTATAGTAGCATCTAATCTTTTAAAAATCTCATTATCAACTTTTTTTAAACTTTCTTCGAAAACATCTAAAAGGCTAATTTTTTTTTCTATGGACATATTCAAAATTCATTAACTTTTAATCATATCATAACTTTTAATATATTTTGTTATATATTTTTATAAAAATTATTTAAATGTATTAAAAAACTATGTTTCTTAAGAAAATATAATATATTAAGAATAATAATGAGTTAATATAAATTATGGATAAATATGTTTAGATTTAAAAAAAAGAAGCTTGTGTCTACAATAGTTTTTACAGGTATTATTGCTCCTAATATGGGAAGAAGAAAAGGCTTGAATATACAAGATTTTGATAAATCAATAGAACAAGCATTTCAAAACAAAAATGTTAAAGCAGTTGCTTTGCAAATCAATTCACCTGGTGGATCCCCAGTACAATCTGAGTTTTTAGCAAAGCGCATTATTCAACTGTCAAAAGAAAAAGATATTCCAGTTTTATCCTTTATAGAAGATGTGGCTGCTTCTGGTGGTTACTGGTTAGCTTGTGCGGGAAATGAAATTTTTTCAAGTAAAGCTTCAATTGTAGGATCTATTGGTGTCATTTCAGCTGGTTTTGGTTTTAACAAAGCTATAGAAAAACTTGGTATTGAAAGAAGGATATATACAGCAGGGAAAAATAAGTCAATTTTAGATCCCTTTTCTCCTGAAAAAAATGAAGACGTTAAAAAGCTTAAGAATGTTCAAAATGAGCTTCATGAACAATTTATAGATTTTGTAAAATCTAGACGAGGCAGTAAGTTAGATAATAAAGAAAAAGAAATATTTTCAGGTAGTTTTTGGTCGGGTGAAACTGCAAAAAAGATAGGTTTGGTGGATGAAATAGGAGAAATGAAGAGTGTGTTAAAAGAGAGATTTGGGGAAAATGTTAAAATTAAAGAATATTCACCTAAGAAAAAACTTTTTGATTTTGGTAACTTAATTAGCGTTGCATTTGAAAACCTTTTAGATAAAGTTGAACAAAAAATAAATTTTGGAAAATTTGGTTTATAGTGTGATTTTTTCTCTCAATAAAATTTTTTGGCTTGTAATTATATTATTGATAATATGGTATGGTTTTAAGTTTATTGAAAAAAGAAATAAGAATCTTAAAAATTCAAAAAAGAATAATGATGATAAAGAAAATATAGAGGCTTTTCAGTGCAAGGTTTGTGGTTTGTGGAGTACAGAAAGTTGTGACAATGAAAAATGTCCATTAAATAATTAAATCAACTGATTAAATTTTAAAAAATTAAATTTAATGAAAATTTGTAAACTAACATGAAAAAGTTATCTTTCCAGGAAATTATTTTAAAACTACAACAATTTTGGTCTGAGCAAGGTTGTGTCATTTTACAACCTTATGATATGGAAGTTGGAGCAGGAACTTTTCATCCTGCAACTGCATTGAGGGTTTTAGGTCCTGATCATTATTGGAAAGCAGCCTATGTTCAACCATCACGAAGACCAACAGATGGCAGGTATGGAAAAAATCCAAATAGATTGCAACATTATTATCAATTTCAAGTCATAATAAAACCTTCAATAGATGAAATACAAAATTTATATTTAGAAAGTTTAAAGGCATTAGACTTAAATCATAGGAATCATGACATAAGATTTGTAGAGGATGATTGGGAGAGTCCTACTTTAGGCGCATCTGGATTAGGTTGGGAGGTATGGTGCGACGGTATGGAAATTACACAATTTACATATTTCCAGCAGTTTGGAGGAATAGAAGTTAAACCTGTTGCAGTAGAAATTACTTATGGGATAGAGAGATTAGCAATGTATATCCAAGATATCGATAACGTTTTTGATATTGATTTTGATGGTATTTCTAAAGTTAAAGGTGGAAAAACATATGGGGATATTTTTTCAAGGTCAGAAATGGAGTATTCCAACTATAATTTTACTAAAGCTGATACTGAACTATTATTTAGACATTTTGACGATTGTGAAAGAGAGTGTATGTCATTATTAAATCATCAGCCAACCCTGGTTCTACCAGCATATGATCAATGTATTAAGGCAAGTCATATTTTTAATTTATTAGATGCAAGAGGAGTTGTTTCTGTTTCGGAAAGACAAGGTTATATTCTAAAAGTCAGAAATATGTCTCGTAAATGTTGCTTAGAGTGGATAGGTAAAAATGATAAATAAAACAGTTAACTGCCTTATCGAATTATTCTCAGAGGAAATACCATCTAGAATGCAGATAAATGCTGAAATGGAATTTTTTAAATTATTTAAAGAAGGTTGTGAAACTAGAGGAATTCACTTTAAAGATTATGAACTGTTTTCTACTCCTAGACGTTTAGCATTAATTGCAAAAGGATTGAATGAAAAGCAGAAAACTCAATTTTTAGAAATTAAAGGTCCTAATATTCAAGCTAAAGATATAGCTATAAACGGGTTTTTAAAAACACATAACGAAAAAAAACAGAAACTAAAAATAAAAAAAACAGACAAAGGAGAGTTTTATTTTATTGATAAAGTTGTTAGAGGTAAGTTAACTAAATATCTTTTAGAAGATATTTTGGCAGATATAATATCAAATTTTAATTGGCCAAAAAGCCAAAGATGGGCTAATTCCGATATTAAGTGGGCAAGACCATTAAGAAATATTTTAGTTCTGTTAGATAATAAACTAATTAACGGGAAAATAATAATAGGAAAAAATGAAAAAATAATTTTTTCTGATACTACATTTGGACATAGATTTTGTGATAAAAAAGTTAAAATAAATAATATACAATCATATAAAAATAAAATGAGAAATCATTTTGTTTATGTTGATAGAAAAGAGAGAAAAAAAATAATTTTAGAACAAATAAAAACTCTTACATATAATAATAATTTAAAATTATATCAAGATTTAGAATTACTTGATGAGGTAAATGGGTTAGTGGAATTTCCTAATGCAATACTATGTAAAATAGAAAAGCAATTTATGAAACTTCCTTTTGAAGTTTTATCTACAAGTATGAAAGTGCATCAGAAATATTTTTCTTTGTTAAATAAATCAAATAAAACTGCACCATTCTTTATAGTTATTACTAATACTCCAAATTTAACTAAGAAAAATAAAACTATTTTATTAGGTAACGAAAAAGTATTAAAAGCTAGACTCTCAGACGCGTTATTCTTTTGGGATGCTGATTTAAAAATCCCATTTGAACAATGGCTTGAAGGTCTAGAAAATGTAACTTTTTTTGAAAATTTAGGAAATTTGAAACAGAGAAGTCAAAGGATTTCTGACTTAGCAATTATTTTAAAAAAGTATTTTAAATATAAAAATCTTTCACAAGTTAAAAATGCAGGCTTATTTTCTAAAGTTGATCTTTTATCAAATATGGTCGGAGAATTTCCAGAATTACAAGGTGTTATGGGAGGATATTATTCAGGATATAATGGATACAATAATGAATTCAAAATTGCATTAATGGATCAATATAAACCCCAACGTCAGGAAGATGATTATCCCAGAAACGATTTAGGATGCATTTTATCGTTAAGTAATAGTATTGATACTCTAACAAGTTTTTTTTCAATTGGATTACAACCCACTGGTTCAAGAGATCCTTTCGGATTAAGAAGATGTGCTAATGGAATAATTAGAATTTTGCTCTACAAGCAGTTAAATTTAGACTTAAATACATTATTTCAACTTGTATTAGAAAAACGATCTATAAGTGATAAATCTCTAGAACAGTCTCTTACAAAATTTACTCTTGAGAGGTTTAAAATAATTTTGTTAGAGGAAAAAATAACAAATGACTTTATTGAAGCCATTTTGTCAAATTCAAAAACATCAAAAACACCGATATATTTGTTGAAAAAAAATGTTATAAATTTAAAAAATTTTATTAGTACTAAAAAAGGAAATTTATTTTTAAAAAACTATAAGAGAATTTTTAATATATTAAAAAATGTTGAACCAAGCAATTTACCTAATTCTATCAACGTATCATCTCTTAAAACACCAAGTGAGATAACTCTATACAACTATCTTAAAAAAATAAGAACTATATCGAGTAAAATTGATCATAAAATAAAACTTGATAAAAACGTAATAAACTTCTTTTTAAATTCAAACCAAATAATTACAAATTTTTTTGATAAAACTCTGGTAAATGATAATGATGAAAAAATTAAAAAAAACAGATTAAAGCTATTAACAGAGATAATAAATGTATTCGCAAGTTTTGTAAGATTTGACAAAATTAAAGATTAATCTTTTTTAGATCCAATACCAGAAAACCTTTTGTTAAATCGAGCCACTTGTCCGCCTGAGTCTAAAATTCGGTGCTGTCCTGTCCAAGCTGGATGTGATATTGGATCTATATCTAACTTAAGAGTATCACCCGCTTTACCATATGTTGATTTTGTTTTAAAACTTGTTCCATCTGTCATTACAACTGTAATTTCATGGTAATCTGGATGTATATTTTTTTTCATATTTCAACCTAATATTTTTGATATATAATTTTTTTTTATAAATATCAAGCAATTACTTTTTAATTGAGAATAATTTTTTAAATGTTTTCTTTTCAAATTCTACAAAATATTCATATTCCCCAAAAATAAATCCTACGAAAAGTAAAATAATTTGATAAAGAGGAAAAATAATCAGTATTCTGGTCGTATAATACAGAACTTTTGTATTTAACAAATAGTCAATATTTAATAAAAATATTAATGGTTCTGATAAATAAATAGTAAGCGAACCACTTATTGAAAACACTAAAAAAATAATTAAAAGGTGTTTTAAAGAACGAGCATTAAAGTAAACTAAGAATTTATTTAACATTCTTAGGAACCTAACTTTTGAGTAATTTTAATCTCAATCCTTCTATTTTTTGATCTACTTTTTTCGTTATTTTTATTATCTATTGGTTTAAAACTTCCATATCCAGAAGCAAATAGTCTTTCTGGTTTTAAACCTTGTTTTATAAAAAACCTCAGAACAGAAAGAGCTCTTTCAGTTGATAACTCCCAATTATCTGCAAATTCTTGGTTTTCTTTTACGGGCAAGTTATCTGTATGACCTTCAATTTGTAAAATCCAATTTATATCTTTTGGAAGTGTATTCTCAATGTCGAGAAGAATTGAAGCTAGTCTTTCAAGTTCTTTTTCACCTTTTTGTTCAATCTTTGCAGATGCAGTTTGAAATAAAACTTCAGACTGAAAAACAAACCTATCTCCAACAATTTTAATTTCAGGTCTATTCTTGAGTTTTTCTTTAACTCTTCCAAAAAACTCCGATTTAAATTTTTGAAGTTCTTCAACTCTTCTCGCTAATGCAGAGTTTAGATTTTTACCCAAATTAAGGTTTTTCACTTTATCCTTAATATCTTTGGCTTTATATACAGCAAGCAAGTTTTTCAACTTATTTATTCTAGACTGCAATTTTTTTGAAGCTGCAAGTAAAGCTTTTATCTCTTTTTTTGAGGCTAATAAGTCACTTTCTGTTTTTTTAAAGTTAGCATCTTTTTTTGATGACAAATTTTTAACATTATCTAATTTTATTTTCATATTTGATAGAACAAGTATTTTATTTTTTAATTCCTCATTCAACTTGTTTATTTCAAATTCTTTAAGATTTAAAATTGTTTCATTGTTTTTAATTAAATTTTCTTTTTGTGATAATATGATTTGTTGATTATTATATTTATTTTCGAGTATATTAAGATCTGAAGATAGTTTAGAGTTAACTTTTTTTTCAATAGCAAGTTGTTCGTTGAGTGCAATAATTTTGCTTTCCATTTCAATAAGAGCTCTATCTTTACCACTTAATTTTTGAGAAACATAAAATTGAGCTATTACAAAAACCATTAAAACAAAAATGATTACCATTAACAAACTTGCTAAAGCATCAACAAAACCTGGCCATGTATAATTCTCAGGTTTAGGTCTAAATTTTTGAGATAACATTATTTAATTATTACTTTTATTAGAATTATTAAGTTGTTTTCCAATAGCTCTTAACTCAATAGTTAGTCCATTAAGTAATTCAGCTGAATTTATTTTGTCTGTTTCTAAAATATTTTTTACGTTTACATTTAAATCATTTAGTTGTTCTTTTAAATTTTTTTCTTCATCCAATTTTTCTACTAACCTATTGAGGGCTAAGTTTAAATCGTTTAATTTTTCTGATATTCTGACGTTTTCATTTTCTTGCTGAGCTGCTCGTTTAGAGACTATAGCAAGATTTTCTATAGCTGCTTCACCTAATCCAACATTTCCTGGCTCATTTGTAGTTGTAAAAATTGCCATTTGAGATAACCAATCTTCCAATTCATTAAAAAATCTATTATTTGCTTGTCCCACTTGTAAATCTAAAAAACCTAATATTAAAGAACTTCCTAAACCGAATAATGATGATGAAAAGGCAGTAGACATACCAGACATTGGGGCATTTAAACCATTAAGTATCTTATTAAAAATATTTTCATTTGTATTCGTATTTGGAATATCTAAAGTATTGATTACAGTTGAAACAGAAGAAATTGTTTGGAGCAATCCCCAAAAGGTACCAAGTAGGCCTAAAAAAACTAATAGTCCAATCATATATCTCAATATGTCTCTATTTTCGTCTAATCTAGATGACACTCCACCTAAAATTGTTGATAATGAGTTAGCAGTTAATGATGGATTTTCAGTTCTATCTTCACTAAGAACGGCTGCAACAGGGGCAAGTAAGACTGGTTTTGTTTTAGAGGCGAGGTTGGCTGGCAAGAGTGTGTCTGTTCGTTTGATATATTTTAACCAATTAGCTTCTCTACTTAGCCTAAAAGTTTGTCTAAAAGAGAAAATGATACCCACTAAAAAAGTTCCTAATATTACTCCATTTAGAGCCTGATTACCGTCAAAGGCTTCTTTTAAAGGTTCATAAAGAACCCATGACAAACATCCAACTATTAACAACAATAGTATCATTCTAAAAGCATATTTATTTGGATTTGTCATATTTTTATATTTTATTTTATTTCGGTTTTTAACGCAATCAACTTTAAAATTTAAGTTTTATTAAAAATTCATTGACTTTATAATTTCTTTATGGATTGAGGGGTTTGCAACAATTAAATCAAAATTAGTTTCTGATGAAAATTCTGAATAAAAACCTCCTGATTCTCTCAAAATTAATTTACCACTCTCAGATATAAAGTTGTTAACATTTTTACCTACAAAACAGTCAATTTTACCACTTGATAACCATGCAAAACATAGCGAAGTACATGAAATCAATCTAATTTTAATATTATTTATTCTTTGTAATTCAGAAAGTTTTTTTGGTAGAATATTTTCAAAATTATTTTCAATACATATTAGAGAGTTCTTTAAACTTTTTCTATTTGAAACTCTAATACGTCTATCATTTAAATATGCTCCCTTACCTTTCTCTGCAAAAAAAAATTCATCACGATTAGGATCAAAAATTGAACTAGCAATGATTTCTTGATTTTTTTTTACTGCAATAGATATTGCAAATAATGGGATACCTCTGACAAAATTATCATAACCATTTATTGGTTCAACAATCCAAGAATATTCAACTTTATCAAAACTCATGTTACTGGGGTTATAATTTTTTCTTGTAAAAAAAGGCCATTCAGGTCGGCTAAGTTTAAGTTCATCCTCCAGAGTTTTATGAACGTAAGAAAAGCTATTATAAGCAAATCTTTCAATTTTTTCATCAGATAATTGAAGATTTTCAATTTCACCAAAATCTCTAACAAGTCTTCGAGATACTCTTGATATAGATTTTTGAATTACATTAATTAATGGCGATTTGATAGACATTTTATTCCTGCAACAGATTTAATTTAATTTTTTGATTTTTCAACATATGATCCATCTATTGGTCTAACAATAATTTTTGTACCAATTTCAATATGTGGAGGAACCATTACTTTAATATTATTATTCACTATTGCTGGTTTAAAGGATGATGATACAGTTTGACCTTTGATAACTGCATCTGCTTCAATAACTTCAACTTCACATGTTTCAGGCAGAATTACAGAAGTTATATCATTTTCAAATGTATTAATTGTAATTTCCATTCCATCAGTTAAAAATACTTTTTGTTCACCTATAATATGTTCATTAATTTCTATTTGATCGTACGTTTCAGTATCCATAAAAATGTAATTTAAACTATCTTTATAGAGAAAAGTGGCTTTTTTTTCTTCTAGAATAATTCTTTCAAGATTTTCTGTTGATCTAAATCTTTCATTCAATTTTCTGAAATCTTTTAAATTTTTTAATTCAGTTTGAATAAATGCTCCTCCTTTACCTGGTTTTACATGATTAATTTTTACTACTGTCCATAATTCGTTATTATGACTTAAAACATTACCTACTTTTAATGAATTAGCATTTATTTTCATTCATTTTCCTCTATAAATATCAATAATTCTATTCAATAGATTTATTGCCTCTTCTCTTGGTCTTTGAAAAGAGTTTCTTCCAATAATAGAACCATTTGCACCTCCTTGGTAAATAGATTTTATTTCCGTAAGTAAGCCATCGGTATCTTTAGAGGACCCTCCAGAGAAAACAACTATTCTTTTGCCATTAAAACAAGACTGAACAACATGTCTTATGCGTTCTGATAAGTTTTTGATAGGAATTTTTTGCTTTAAATATTCCTTTTTTGCTTCTTCTAACTCTAAATGTTCTGTTGGAGGTTTAACTTTTATAATGTGAGCACCTAACAAAGCTGCCATATGAGCGGCATATGCTACTATATCAACTGCAGTTTCTCCATCCTTACTAATGTTACCTCCGCGAGGATAACTCCATAAAACCACAGCCAAACCCATTGCCTTAGCTTCAGCAGCTATGTCTTGAATCTCACTCATCATATCTAAAGAACTATCAGAGCCAGGGTAAATAGTAAATCCAACAGCAGAACAACCTAGTCTTACAGCCTCTGAGACCGAACCGGTTAATGCTTGTGTTGGGCCTTCTTTGTCTCTTGAAAGAGAGTTCGAACTATTAATCTTCATTATTAGAGGTATTTGTCCGGCAAATGAGTTAGCACACGCTTCAAGCATTCCTAATGGGGCAGCGAAAGCTGACAAACCTGCATCTATTGCAAGATTAAAATGATATTCTGGATCATATGCAATTTGATTCATTGAAAAAGATCTAGCTGGCCCATGTTCAAAACCTTGATCAACAGGTAATATTAGAAGCTTTCCTGTTCCACCAAGTTTTCCATTCATTAGAATTCTTGCTAGATTAGATTTTACTCCAGGGTTATCACTTTCATAATTTTCTAAAATCTTCTTCACATTTTTACTTATCTTCATAATAGAATCTCCATCATAAGAGTTTTAACATTTAAGATAATATAACAAAAGCAATATATCTAAATTAAGACGTAAGCAACACTTTTAACTTTTTGCATATCAATTAAAAATGAATTATGCTTGAACAAAGCCCATTAATTGATTTAAAATTTTAAAATAGGATTGAAGAGAAAACATTGGATAACAAAGAGATAAAATTTGAAGAATTAAAGAAAAGTTTTGAAATTTCGCTCAAGCTTATTGAAGAAAACGTCGCTGAAAAATTAAGCCAAAAATCCCAAATTGAAAATTTCAAAAGTGATATGAATAAAATTAGAAATTATATTGAAGACACAGAAAAAAACTTAAGGGATTTAGAGTATTTAATTAAAACCAAGTAAATATATGATAAAAGAAATTGTATTAAAAGTTCAGATAAATGACAAAACTTATCCTATTTCCTGCAAAGAAGGTGAAGAAGAAAGAGTTAAAAAATCTGCAAATTTAGTTTCCGATACATTAAAAAGTTTAACAGAAAATAACACTGGAGCAAGTGATAACAGATTATTGGTTATGACCTCTTTAATCTTAGCAGATAAATTAGAAGAAATTGAACAGTTTAGAAATGGGAAATCTCTTGAAAATAAAAATGCAGATTTTAACAATGAAAATGACGAAGTTTTCGAATGGATAAAGAAAGTTACAAATAGATTAAATAAGGTTGCAACTCTTCTAAAGGATAGTTAAGTTAAAATTTGGAGGCTGAAATTAACGTCAGGAAAATTAATCCCTGGGGCCATAAATTCTGTTTAGGGAACTGCCTCTGTTCTGACCTTGGTCAGATTAAGTGGTGCCCACCTGTTTAACCAGGCAACAGAGGATAATAAGTCCAACGTAATTTTGGCTTCCTGTAAGTTTATGAATAAAAAAAAACAACTCAGAAATATTTTAAAAAAATCAAGAAATAAAATTTTTGAAAACACTAATAATGATTTTATTAGTAAAAATTTATTTGACAGATTAATAACATTAATTTTTAGTAACAATTTTACTATAAATAACATAGCTATATATTATCCGATTAATAACGAAATATCTCCTCTAAAAATTTTAGATTTTAATTCTAAATTTGAATTTGATATTAGTCTTCCAAAAATAAAAAAAAATACAAAAATTTTAGAATTTCTTAAATGGGATGGTCATGAGAAATTATATTTTTCAGATTTTAAAACTTTAATACCTAAAAATTCAAATACATTAGTTTTCCCAGATGTAATGTTGATACCAATGCTCGCTTTTGATAAAAACTTTAATAGGATTGGATATGGAGGGGGGTACTATGATGCCACTATTAAGTTCATGCGAAAAAAAAAATCTTTTTTGGCAATTGGTTTAGGTTATGATAAACAAGAAATAAAAAATGTTCCAATTTTAGACCATGATCAGAAAATGGATTTAATAGTAACCGAAAAAAGGATAATCCAAAAAAAAGGTTTATTTAATAGATGAGAGTTTTATTTATTGGTGATATTGTAGGAAGAAATGCAAGAAATTTGGCATATAAAAAAATCAAATTTTTCAAACAAAATAATGATGTTGATGTAGTAATAGTAAATGTTGAAAATTCGGCTGGTGGTTTTGGAGTAACTAAAGAAATTTGTGAAAACTTTTTTATTTCTGGTGCTGATGTTCTTACTACCGGAAATCATGTTTGGGACAAAAAAGAGATAATCCCATACCTTAATGAAACTAATAAAGTATTGAGACCTCTGAATATGATGGAAGGAACGCCTGGGGTAGGTTTAACAGTTGTTAATACAAATTATGGTCTTATAGGTGTTGCAAATTTAATGACAAACCTATTTATGATGAAGTCAAATCCAGTTTTTGATTATATCGAAATAATAAAAAAAAAATTTAGTAAAAAGGAAAATATTCTTTTTTCAATTGTTGATGTTCATGGTGAAGCAACCTCAGAGAAACTAGCTTTAGGTTTTTCGTTAGATGGTTATGTTTCTGCCGTTGTAGGAACTCATACACATGTTCCTACAGCTGATTATAGAATTATGGATAATGGAACAGCATACATTACTGATGTTGGAATGAGTGGTGATTATAATTCTGTTATTGGAATGGAAAAAGATTTAGCAATAAAAAAGTTTAAAAGAATTAATGAAAAAACTCCGCGTTTAGAGGTTTCTATGGGGAACCCTACATTATGCGGAGTTTTAATTGAAACAAAGAAAAATGGTTTAGCAAAATCTATAAAACCAGTTAGAATAGGTGGCGTTATAGATAATACAGGACTTTAATAAAATAAATTATGGCAGGTCATTCAAAATTTAAAAACATTATGCATCGTAAAGGTGCTCAAGATGCCAGAAGAGCAAAGAAGTTTGCTAGGCTAATAAAGGAATTGCAGGTAGCCGCTAGGGCAAGTGTCGATCCCTCAAGCAATCCCAGATTGAGGACAGCGTTAGCTTCGTGTAAGGCAGCAAATATGCCTAGAGAAAATATTGAAAGAGTTTTAAAAAAGGCTAGAAGTGGGGATCAAGATAATTTAGAAGAAATTCGCTACGAAGGGTATGGACCAGGAGGAATAGCCATTATTGTTGAAGCGGTAACCGATAATAGAAATAGAACTGCATCAGAAGTAAGATCTTCTTTTGCAAAATATGCAGGCAATTTAAGTGAAACAGGATCTGTCTCCTATCTTTTTAATAACGTAGGTCAAATTATTTATGATTTTAAAAAAGTTCAACAAGATGAAATTTTGGAATTTGCTATAGAATTAGGTGCAATAGATGTTTCAACGGAGAGTGGTAATATTGAAATTATAACAAAAATAGAAAATTTTAACGAAATCCGTGAAGGTCTTGAAAAAAGTTTTGGTGAAAATGAACAAGCAGAAATAATATGGAATGCGGAAAGTTTGGTTGCTTTAGATGAAAAAAATACTCTTACTTTATTAAAACTTTTGGAAGCATTGGATAATTGTGAGGACGTTCAAAATGTTTTTGGAAATTTTGATTTGAACGAAGATATAGTTAAAAATTTAAATTATTAAAGGAAAATAAATTGAGAATACTTGGTATTGATCCTGGCCTAAGATATACTGGATGGGGTGTTATTCATGTAGAGAAAGAAAAAGTGAAATACGTTAGTGATGGAATCATTAGTACTAAGAGCAATGTTAATGATGGTATAAGACTTTTATATATTTTTCAAAAATTAGAGGATATAATTATAAAATTTAAACCTAAAATCATTGGGGTTGAGAAAACTTTTGTGGGACAGGGTAATATATCAAGTTTGAAATTAGGTATGGCAAGAGGTATTTGTTTATTAGCAGCTGCAAAAACTAACATATCGATTAAAGAGTTGGCACCTAAGCTAGTAAAAAAATCAGTAACTGGAACTGGTAATGCAGACAAGCAACAAGTAAATTCAATGATTAAAATCCTACTCGGTCAAACACCCGTAAATGATGATAGTTCAGATGCACTTGCTATAGCAATAACGGCGAATAATTATGAAGCTTATCAAGATAACACAGTTAATTCTTCAAAATATAACTTAAGTAGAGCAATTCAAAAAGCTCTGTTAAATCAAAGGTGACTCTCTCATAAAATGATTGCATCAGTAACAGGTAAATTGAGAATAAAACTCGACTCATCTATAATAGTTGAAGTTAATGGTATTGGATACAAATTGAATGTTTCTAAAAAAACATTATCTCATCCTCATGAAATTGGTTCGGTTGTTACTTTTTATACGGATTTACAAATTAAAGATGATAAAATATTGATGTATGGTTTCTTGTCTCAAAAAGAAATTAATATTTTTAGGGTTCTTCAATCAATTCAGGGTATAGGTCCAAAAGCATCACTTTCAATTTTGTCTGCTTTAGAAGTAGATGATATTATTTTGGGTATAACTGCTGGAGATAAAACAGTTTTTTTAAATGCAGACGGCATTGGTTCTAAAGTAGCTTCAAGAATTGTATCAGAATTGCAAGACAAAATTAATACTTTTAATTTTTCTGACGAAGAAACCTATGGTTATAAAAATGTTAATAATGTTCCATCAGAAAAAAAATCTAACACTGCAAAAGAAGAATTTTTTAACGACTCAATCTCTGCTATTGTTAATTTAGGCTACTCAAGAAGTGAAGCTTTTAAGGCGGTCATGAATGTAAAGAAAGACTTGAATAAAGATGGTAATATGATTGATATAAGTATTGAAAAAATAATTCCTTTAGCATTAAAAAACTTGTCAGGATAAAAATTGGAAAACGAATTAAATGATGACAACCCAACTTTTAACGAAGAGTTGTTTAACAAGTTTGATATAGCTTTAAGACCAAAAAATCTTAATGATTTTATTGGTCAACCCCAAGTTCAAAAAAATCTATCAACTTTTATAAAAGCCGCATCTATAAGAGATGAACCTATGGATCATATTCTTCTTCATGGTCCTCCGGGATTAGGCAAAACAACATTATCTCACATTATTTCTAACGAATTAAATGTGGGAATTAGAACAACATCTGGGCCAATTATAAATAAGACTGGTGATTTAGCAGCTATCTTAACTAATTTGCAACCAAAAGATATATTGTTTATAGATGAAATTCATCGATTATCGAATAATATTGAAGAATACCTTTATTCTGCTATGGAAGATTTTCAAATAGACTTAATTATAGGAGAAGGACCAGGTGCAAGATCTATAAGAATTGATGTTCCTCCATTTACTTTAGTTGGAGCAACTACACGTGCCGGCCTTTTGACCACACCGCTCAGAGATAGATTTGGAATCCAGATAAGGATGGAATTTTATGAAATTGAAGATTTAAAAAATATATTGTTACATTCTGCAAAAAAATTAGATTTAAATTTACCTGAAGAGGGGGCAAATGAAATTGCTAGAAGGGCTCGAGGTACTCCTAGAGTGGCTGGGCGATTATTAAGAAGGATTCGAGATATTTTATCTGTAAATAAAATTGATAAAATTAATACTATGTTAGTAAAAGATGCGTTAGCCCAACTTGATATTGACGAATTTGGTTTAGATACTATGGATAGAAAATATTTAAAGTTAATTGCAGAAAAGTTTTTAGGTGGTCCAGTTGGACTTGAAACTATATCTGCTGTTTTATCTGAACAAAAAGATATGATTGAAGAGATTGTTGAGCCATATTTGTTACAACAAGGTTTTATTGAAAGATCAAATAGAGGAAGGTTATTGACTAAAAATGGATGGGCGCATTTAGGATTAAAATTGCCATATGATAAAGACCATCCAAATATTACTTAGATTTATAATTTTTCCTTATGTCATTATATAAATCGAATAAATTTTACAAAAAATTAATAAATAATTTTGACGGAATTATTATCCTGAATAGTCATTATTATTTAATGCGAGTCTTTTATGAGGACACAGACGCTGGAGGAATTGTCTATCATTCGAATTATTTAAATTATTTTGAAAGAGCAAGAACATCTTTGCTTAATTTGTTAAATTTAGATCAAAAAAAACTAAATGATGACAAAGGGCTTAGTTTTATCGTTAGGGAAGTTAACCTAAATATAACGAACTCATTCCATTTGAATGATTTTATAATTATTGAAACTCGCCTTAAATATGCCAAAAACTCATTTATAACTTTAGAACAATTAGCTTGGAGCATTGATAAAAACTTTAAATTAAATGTTATGTGTGTAAAAGGTAGTATTCAAATAGTCATGATTGACAAAAAAAATAAAGTGAGAAAGATTAAAAACATTTTAACAAATTCGTTTTTTAATAAATAAAACTATAGATAGTAAGAAAGGTTATTATTATGACACCCGATGTGAAAACAGAGATAATTTCTCAAGGACATGATTTTTCTGCATTTGGTCTATTTTTTCAGGCAGATCCAATTGTAAAAGCTGTAATGATATTATTATTATTATTATCAATTTGGTGTTGGGCGATAATAATTAACAAATCTATTTCTCTAAGGAAAGAAAAAAAATTACAGATGGAGTTTGAAGAATTATTTTGGTCTGGAACAGATTTACAAAACCTTTATCAAGAAGTAAAAAGTAATTGTGAGGATTCTTTCTCTTTTATATTTTCGAGTGGTATGAACGAATTAAACAAAAGTGAAATTTCACTAAGTGATAGGCAATTAACAAATATTTCTTTTAGGATCCAAAGTGCAATTCATATTGCAATAAACAAAGAAATAGAAAAATTTGAGCAAGGTATGACGATATTGGCTTCAATAGGTTCTATCGCACCTTTTATTGGTTTATTTGGAACTGTTTGGGGAATTGTTAATGCTTTTCAGTCCATTGCAATAAGTAATAATACTAGTTTGGCTGTTGTCGCTCCAGGGATAGCTGAAGCATTATTTGCTACTGCATTGGGCTTAATTGCAGCAATTCCTGCTGTATGGGCTTACAACAAATTCTCTAATGATCTTGAAAAATTAAGTAATAGACTTGATTTCTTTGGAATAGAATTTGGTTCAGTTTTAATTAGAAAAATGGAAAAGGGTTAATGGAATTAAAAAATCAATTTTTTTTAAAAAAGCGTAAAAAAAGAAGATCTATGAGTCAAATTAATGTTACTCCATTTGTAGACGTAATGTTAGTATTATTAATTGTTTTTATGATTACAGCTCCATTACTTACAGTTGGGGTTAGCGTTGATCTTCCAAAAACCAAAGCCTCACAATTAAACCAAAAAGGAGATCCTCTGATTTTATCAATTAAATCAAACGGAAAAATTTTTATACAAGATAGAGAGATTGATAGTAAAAAATTAATTCCAAGATTAAAAGCACTTGCAAATAATAATATGAAGATAAGAGTATTCATTAGAGGTGACAAAAAAGTTAATTACGGTAAGGTTGTCGATATTTTATCAAGAGTCCAGACAGCTGGTTTCTCAAAAGCAACTCTAGTGGCAAAACTCAAGCAAAATTAAAATGTACAAGGCATCAATTTTATCTTTTGGGTTACATGTATTAATTTTTACTATCGCATATAATGGTTTACCTGAAATTAAAAAAAATATAGTTAAAGAACAACCAGTTAATATAGTTTTTGAATTACCATCTGCAAAACAAACTTCTTTAAAGACTGTTTCAATATCAAAAAAAAATGTCAAAAAAAAAACCAAACATAACCTAAAAAAAAATATCGAAAAAAAAACATCTGTTCCAAAACCTATTCCTAAAAAAGAAATATCTAAAATTGACGATAGAAAAATTGAAAAAATTGTAGCTAAGCCTAAAATCAAACCTAAACAAAGTATCAAAAAGATAAAGGAACCAAAATTAAAGAATGCTTTAAATCCCATTAAACCTATAAAAAGGAAAACAAAAAAAAATAACAAACAAAAGGTTATTGCCAGAGGACTTTTAAAAAGTCTAGCAGAAGCTAAAGAACAAAATATAGTTAAGTCTAAACAAGTCAATGACTTGAAAAGAAAGCTAGAAAAGGCAAGTAAAAAGGAAAAAAATAAAATTAAACAAGTTAATGATCTTAAAAACAAATTAATTGCAGCTTTGGACAAGAATATAGTTAGCTCAACTGAAGAGGTCAACTTGAGTATGTCAGAAATTGATATTTTAAAATATCATGTAAGACAATGTTGGGCGCCACCATTTGGAGCTAATTATGATCTAAAAGGTACCTTTATAGACCTTCAGATTGATACAAATCGAGATGGAACTGTTATTAATGTGAAAATTTTAGAAGAGCAGAAATATAGAAAAAGCCCAATATACAGAGCAACTGCAGATTCTGCGAGAAGAGCTGTGTTTGAATGTTCACCATTACCATTACCAAAAGAAAAATATGATAGATGGAAAAAATTTATATTTGAATTTGATCCATCGTTTGCGTCAACTAACGGTTGATTTTACAAATATTTGCCTTATTAATGCCAAATAGTCATGAAAAAGTAGAAATTATTAACTTATTTAAAATTTAACAATGTTCAAAATTACTTATATAAAAATGTATTTAGTCTTAAAAACATTAATTTTCTGTCTTATAAGTTTTTCCTCTTTTTCCAATGATTTAAAAGTAAGAGTAAATGTAGGAAAAATTGAGCCATTACCAATAGCAATAGCGGACTTTACTGACAATAATGGTAAGGTTAGTAAGATTGGAAGGTTAATTTCTTCTGTTATTACTAATAATTTAGTTAATTCTGGACAATTTAAAAACACTGAAACTGCTGCTTTTATTGCTCCTCCGACAAGTCCATCTGTAAAACCCACTTTTTCTGATTGGACGCCATTAGGAATTAAGGCTTTAGTTACTGGTTCTGTTAACGAATTAAATGAATCTAATCAAATAGAAGTTGAGTTTAGATTATGGGATATTGTTGCTGAAACAGATATGATAGGATTAAGATTAACTGTTGACAAAAACTCTTGGAGACGAGTAGCGCATATTATATCTGACGAGACTTTTGAGAGATTAACTGGAGATAAAGGGTATTTTGATACCCGAATTGTCTATATTTCCGAATCTGGGCCAACTAATAATAGGAAAAAAAGATTAGCAATAATGGATCAAGATGGTGAAAACCACCAATTTCTTACTGATGGTAATTTTCTTGTATTGACGCCAAGGTTTTCACCTAGCACGCAAGAAATTACTTACTTAGCATATTACAACAACGAACCTAGAGTTTATATTTTCAATCTTCAAACTGGTGAGCAAGAATTACTAGGTTCTTTTCCAGGAATGACATTTGCTCCAAGGTTTTCTCCTGATGGAGGCAGTATTATTATGAGTTATTCCGACAAGGGAATAACTGACATTTATGTAATGGATATAAAAAAGCAAAAGATCAAAAGATTAACTAATAACTCATCTATAGATACCTCTCCAAGTTTTTCACCAGATGGCAAAAAGATAACATTTAACTCTGATAGAGGAGGATCCCAACAAATATATGTAATGGATGAAAAGGGAAGAAATGTAAAAAGGATTTCATATGGGAAAGGAAGATATGCAACACCTGTATGGTCACCTAAAGGTGATTTGATAGCATTTACTAAAATGTTAAAAGGTACTTTTTACATTGGCGTTATGAATCCTGATGGTTCTGGTGAGAGACTATTAGCAAGAGGTTATCTTGTGGAAGGACCCACATGGGCTCCTAACGGAAGGGTATTAATGTATTTTAAACAAAACAGACCAAATGATAAAAACAAAGACCCTTCGAAAGTAAATTTATTTAAGATTGATGTAACTGGTTTTAAAGAAGTAAAAATTATAACGCCAAGTGATGCTTCTGACCCAGCTTGGTCACCATTAATACCATAAAAATTTAAATTTTAAGTTCTTGTGTTTTAAAACCAATTAGGTTATTGTGCGAATTTTATGTGAAAGTTAAAAATTACGGCAAATATTTAAATAAAC
>QCNS01000007.1 GCA_003210055.1 SAR116 cluster bacterium AG-426-I14 | reverse complement strand
TTTGAATTTCATAAGGTCTCCTTTTGCTCATGCAAAAATAATATCTATCAATATAAGTAAAGCAAAAAATGTTTCTGGAGTTTATGAAATATTTACAATTAAGGATATTGAAAAAGTATGTACTCCTTGGAATGGGGTTCTTGGGCATTTAGGTGAAATGCGTTCGCCAACTCAATTTCCTCTCGCAAAAGACTTTGTTCGGTGGCAAGGTGAACCTGTAGCTGTCGTGGTAGCTAAAAATAGGGCAATAGCGGAGGATGCATCTGAATTAGTAGAAATAGATTATCAGGAAATAGATGCTCAACTAGATATGGAAACAGCACTTAGTGAAAACACTCAAATAATTCACAAAGAATTAGGAAATAATCTTTTTTGGACAAGAACAGTTGATCAAGGAAATATTAACGATGCTTTTAAAAATGCCTATAAAGTAGTTGAAACAACACTAGATTTTGCAAGGCATACTGGTGTTACTTTAGAGTCTCGGGGCATAATAGCTGACTGGAATTCATCAGAAGAAAAAATGACAGTTTATCATAATGGACAAGCTCCACATATGATGCAATCTATAATTGCTAAACATTTACAAATTTCTGAGGGATTAGTTAGGATAATAAGTTGTGATGTAGGTGGATCATTTGGAATTAAAGTTCATGTTTATCCAGATGAAATGGTTGCTGTGGCAGTTTCCAAAATTATGAATAGGCCTGTAAAATATATTGCAGATAGACTAGAGAGTTATTCAACTGATATTCACTCAAGGTGTCATAAAATTTATGGTAAATTAGGAGTGGATGATAAAGGTAAAATTATTGCATTTGAAGTAGATGATTTATCTGGAATAGGTCCTTATAGCGTTTATCCAAGAACGTCTGCAATAGAAACAAACCAAGTACTAAATTTGTCCGCAGCCTCATATGTTGTTCCAAATTACAAAGCCAAGGGAACTGTCGTTTTTCAAAACAAAACACCTATGTGTCAATATAGGGCCGTCGGTCATCCAATTGCAGTTGCTATAACAGAGGCTTTGGTAGATAAGGCTGCATCAGAATGTAATATTGATAGATTTGAGTTTAGAAAAAACAATTTAATACCAGATAACGCATACCCAACTAAAACACCCTCTGGTGTTCCACTTGAAGATTTGTCGCATCATGCTTGTATAGAAAAATTGAAGAAACTGATGAATATAGATGAATTAGAAAGATATAAAAAAGAATCATTAATAAATGGTAGGTATAAAGGTTTTTCAATAATTAATATGGTTGAAGTTACAAATCCAAGCCCTTTGTTTTATGGGGTTGGTGGTGCTCCAATTTCTTCACAAGATGGAGCATCAATTAGATTAGAAGGTTCTGGAGCAGTGCATGTTTCTTCATCTATTACAGAGCAAGGACAAGGCACTGAGGCAATAATGCAACAAATTGCAGCAGATCAATTAGGTGTAAATATAAATACAGTAAGAGTTAGCTTAGGAGACACAGATACTACTCCATATGGAGGAGGTACATGGGCATCTAGAGGCGCAGGTATAGGTGGTGAGGCTGTTTTAAAGGCATCTAGACAACTAAAAAATAATATTTTAAAAATTGCAGCTGTTATTATGCAAACTAAAGAAAATGACCTAGATGTACGGGATGATAATGTTGTAAGAAAAGATGGCGGAAAAGGAATGTCTTTAAAAGAACTGGCTCAAACTGTTTATTATCGAGGTCATGAATTACCACCAGGTACTAATCCAGAGTTAATTACCACATCCTCTTTCTTAATTGAAGGCATACCTTTTGTATTCACTAATAGTGCTATGGGTTGTTTAGTAGATGTTGATATCGATACAGGGTTGATTAAAATAGAAAAGTTTTGGGCAGTCGAAGATTGTGGAACACAAATAAATCCTAAATTAGTTGAAGAGCAAATTAAAGGTGGTGTTGTTCAGGGAATAGGTGGAGCACTTTATGAAGAGAACATCTATGATGAATATGGAAATCTTGTTAATGGTAACATGGCAGATTATTTAGTTCCAATGGCTTATGAAATGCCAGATATTATCGTTGATCATGTTGTAACTAATTCTGGAAGAAGTATATTAGGTGCAAAAGGAGCTGGTGAGGCGGGAACAGGAGGAGCTCCAGCTGCAATAATGAATGCTGTTAACGATGCCCTAAAAGTCAAAAATGTTGAGGTAACGTCACAACCTATAACACCAGAAAAAATTTTAATTGCATTAGGTAAAATTTAATAAATTCAAATTATTATAATTTATAATTAATTCTATATATTAATTAAATTTAGTTTTTCAGGGTATAAATTAATATCTTGAATACTTACAGCGGTTTCATTTAGTACCTTCATATTGTCAGGCATTTTGATGGAGAGGTCTTCTTTAATATAAGAACCCATTTCTCTACTTTTATTTAACAAAAACATACTTTCATTAATTCGCTTTTCTTCCCATCTACTCAGTAGTTCATTTATATTATTTAGATTAGATTTTTTTAGAGCTAATGTTAAATCATAACAATCTAGTGCAGCTTTTGTAACGCCCATTCCAGCATGTGGTCTTGCGGTAAATGCACAATCACCAATTATAATTACATTATCTTTAAACATTCTCTTGCTTTTGAGGTCATAAATTGGCTGAAGAAGTATTTGTTCTGTTTTTACAATTAATTCATTCATAGTATCAGGAAGCTTTTCTTTCCCTTCTTCTATTAACTTCCTAATAAAAATATCTTTAATTTCTTGTGGGGGTATTCCATGTTCATATCTTTTTTTCGACTTACCAGTGAGAAGTAAATTAATATCATTTTTATTAACTGGTTTGTACCACAGCCAGTTGATACGTCTATTACCGTTTTTTAAACCGTTTTTACCTGTACCTGCAACTGGATAAGATAAAAACTGTTGATTTTGAGGTAAAACAAAACAAAAATAATCTGCAATTGCTTTGGATGTTTTTTTGGATAATCTCGACTCCTCTATTAGTCCTCGCCAACCAACATAACCTGCATACTCTGGTTTATTCTTATCAACATATTGTTTTAGGTTAGATCTTATGCCATTAGCTATAATTATGAGATCCGCTGTTATCTTTTTTCCGTTTTTAAAAAATGCTGTTGTGCAATCTTTCTTCCTATCTATTCTTATGCATTCATCGCCTAGAAAGTATTTGTTTTTATTTATTTGTGATAAAAGTATATCGTACAGATACTGCCAGCTGGTAAATACTTGTGGATAATGCTTTTTTGATACAACAATATTTTTGTTATCAAATACCACTCTATCAAAGCACTTTGTACCCAAAGTTTTAGAAAAACCTGTTGTTATTTCGACTAATTTTGCTAATTCATCATAAGTGGCTATACCAGCTCCCCTCCCAGACAAAGTTGAAGGAACCATCTCATGAACCGTGAAGTCCCAGTTAATTTTTTGTAAAAAATTTGCTGCAAAAAGGCCTGACATTGAACCGCCAATAATGGCAGCTTTTTTTCTCATTTATTTTATTGCCATTGGGTTTATTGGTGACCCAACAGCTTTTGTTATTGGGAGTGGAGGAGCGCAAAAGAAAAACTCATAAACCTTGTCTTCATCACAATCTTTAGCTAAATCTCTAAGGTAAAAAATTTCTCCCATTGTAATGCCAATCATAGGAATTACTACCCAGTGCCAAGGCTGTTGTGCATCCTTTGTTTCATTAGGTCTTACTTCACAACCCCAAGTATCAGTGCAAATAGCAGCTATTTCTTTTTCATAGATCCATTCAGCAGTTTCAAAAGCAAGTCCTGGAGCGTCACCACCTGCGTAGCCTCCCCATTCACCATCATCCAACCTTTGTTCCATCTGACCAGTTCTTACAATAACAAAGTCGCCTTGTTTAATATCAACATTTTGTGATTTGGCACATTCATTTAGATCATTATTTGTTAGGGCTACACCATCTTCGAAATAATCGACTCCTGCCCAACGTGCAACATCTAGTAAAACTCCTCTGCCAGCCATTTCTGCTCGTACTTTTTCTATACCATTTTTTTGGGCTCCATCGCTATCAACTAATTTGGCAGAGTAACCATTCCACATTTTATTATCATAGAAAATATGTGCTAAAGCATCCCATTGAGTGGCGCATTGAAGAGGTAGAGAAATCATATCGTCAGCATATTGAAGACCAAAATCATCAAATCTGCCAGCTATAGAATCTGTTCCTGTCGCTAACATTAGATGAATTGGATTGAACCTATTCCCCCAAGAACCTTTTTGGGGACCATGTCTATCAAAATTAAGACCTAAGCTAAATCTTTTTCCATTTTTAATTAATTTACTAGCTTCTACTACTTTTTCAGGTGTAATAAAATTTAAAGTACCTTTCTCATCTTCTGGACCCCATCTACCCCAGTTTTTAAGTCTTTCAGCAGTTTCTCTTAAATGTTTAATATCAAACATTTTTTCATCATATTTTCTTGGCATTAGTTAATTACCTCTCATAATTTAATCTTTTGTTGGAAAGTTCAATTCCACTTTTACACCATCTGGATCGTCTACAAATAGTTGTTCTAGAGGAAAGCCAGGAACTTTTCTGTGGGTATACTCTATAGATTTATCATCAAATCTCTTTTTCATTCCTTCAATATCATCGCAGTTGAACGCAACATGGTCAATTGCTCCTGAACCTGATTTTACATCATCTTTTTTACCAATATAATAATCTTGTCCATCTCCTTGTTTTCTCATAGCCAAATGAATGCATGCAGCGTTATCGTTGTCATTCAAGTAAAGCCAGTGACCTGGAAATGGAAAGTCTGGTCTATAACCGTCTTTTAGACCTAGTAAATCTACATAAAATTCTTTGGTTTTAACAAGATCATCTGCAAGAATAAGAACGTGTTCAAATGTTTTCAAAGACATTGAATTCTCCTAAAAGTAAAGCTTATTTAATTTTTTTTACAAAATCAAATTTATTAATTTAAGATAGGAATTCAGCTAAGATTTTATTAACTTCATTAGGCTTTTCTAGATTAAAGACATGTGCAACATCAGTTATGCAAATATATTTACTATTTGGAGTTAAATGATGCATTTCTTCCATGGCAAGTGCAGGAGCGCCAACATCTTTTTCTCCAGAAACAAATAAAAAATCATTTTTAACTTTACCAATTTCTCTCAAATAATTTAATTTTTTAATAGCTTCACAACTTCCAACATAACCATTTACAGAAGTTTTACGTATCATTTCAGAAGCTTTTTTTATTATGTTTTCGTTTGATGTATCTTTCATAAAACTCTCACTAAACCATCTTTCAAGTGAGCCCTGAACGACACCATCAGTTCCTTTTTCTTTTACAACAGCTATTCTTTGATCCCAAGCCTCTATTGCGGGTGGAGGCATATCAGCTCTTGCTGCACAACAAACCATTTTATCAAAACGTCCTGGATGTCTGAGCGCTAGGCCAATAGAAGTCATGCCTCCCATTGATAACCCTATGAAATTTGCCTTATTTATCTTTAGCTCATCTAAAATCTTTATTACATCGTTCTCTAACATATCAAAACTATAAGGACCTTCAAACGGAGAACTATTTCCATGTCCTCTTTTGTCATATCGGACAATTTGAAAGTCGTTTCGAAAATATTCAACTTGAGGATCCCACATAGTTAAGTCAGAACCAAGAGAGTTTGAAAAAACTAATATTGGTTTACCTACATTTTCTATGAACTCATAATTAATGAATTGCTCATCACCTATTTTTAATTTACTCATTGAATCTCCTATTGTGCAGCAATGTTAATACTACTATTTATTTTGGGCATAACTTTTTCACTCATTAACTTCATGGATTCTCTTGCTAATTCCACATCTTGCCAATCATGCCCAGCATAAAGAAGTGTTCCAAATTCACCAACTTCCTCTCTAAAAGCTAATATTTTATCAGTAACCTCATCTGGAGTACCATAAAGTATTAATTTTTTACAAATATCATCAAGTCTTAATTCATCATCAGACATATTCTGATCTTCTTTGAATAAATTGGCCCTTCCATGTTTTAACATTTTTGTTAAAAGTTGTTTGTAATAAAAAACATATGGACTATTGTTTCCAAGAGCATATTCTTCAGCTTTTTTTCTATCATTACATACAAATATTGACTTTGCTATTCGCCAATCAAAGGGATTTGCTTCTTCATTTGCTTGGCTACAACCATCTGCGTATCCTGGCCAATGTGTTTTTACCCATTTAGGTAATAAAAAATTAGCAGAAATGGGTTTCCAACCTCTTGATGCCGCTGCTGTAATACCCTTTGAATATGGGGCGACAACAGTACAAATTATTGGTGGATATGGTTTTTGAAGAGGTTTAGGCATTATTCCTTGTCCAATATCTGTCATCTGTGTTTTTTCCGTAGTTACTTCCCAGTACTTACCTTTAATAGAGTAGGGTGCCTCTCTCTTCCAAATTTCGAGAATCATATCTATGCATTCAACAAACATTTCATTTCTATTTTTTTCTAAATTACCAAAAACTTCAGCATCTGATGCTAAACCACCCGGACTTATTCCAAAATTAAGACGTCCATCTAACATATGATCTAACATTGCGATTTGTCCTGCGACAGCAGCAGGGTGAGAATTAGGTAAATTAACTGTACCAGTACCAAGTCTTATATTTTTTGTTGCCGCCGCTAACGAAGCAATAAAAACAGTGCTAGAGGTAATATTTTCTGCCGCATCTGTTACGTGTTCACCGCAGTAAGCCTCTGAGAAACCAAGTTCATCTGCGAGCAAAAATGCTTGTCTATCTTCATCAAGTGTTTTTCTATAATCCTTATCCAAAGGATGTATAGGCATTGTAAAAAAACCAATTTCCATATCTAAACTCCTTATAAATATTTATATAGTATTTTTAAGATAAAAAAAAATAATAATATCTAATAGATTCTATCAAGAAGACTGATTTTATAGTAGTATTTTACATAACTTATGAAAAAGGCATTAAAAAAAAAATGAATATAGGATTTATTGGCTTAGGTATCATGGGAGGAGCCTATGCTAAGCATCTTTTAAAGAATAAATATCCTTGTTTTGGGATAGAGCCAGATAAAAAAAATATTTCAAAATTTATGAATTTAGGTGGTGTATTAACCACATATTCTGAAATATTTGATAAAGTTGATGTAATCATCTCTAGTTTACCATCTTTAGAAGCTTATCAAAATGTATTAGAAAATATTAAAAAATATAAAACAAATAATAAAAAAATCATTATTTTAGATATGAATACAATTTCTATAGATGATAAAATTCACTTTCAAAATGAATTACAAAGTTTGAAGATAGATGTTTTAGACACTCCTGTGAGTGGAACAGGAGCCCAAGCTGATGAAGCTGATTTAACTATTTTTGCCAGTGGAAAAGAAAAATTAATTAAACTATGTTTTCCTATATTTGATTGTTTTTCAAAAGAAGTTATAAATGTGGGTAAGTTTGGTAATGGAATGAAATTTAAAATTTTAGCTAACTTGCTTGTAACAATTCATAATACAGCTGCAGCAGAAGCATTGTATTTAGGAGAACAAGCCGGCTTAGAAAAAGAAATGATTTACAAAGTTTTAAGAAATAGTGCCGCTTCATCAATAATGTTGCAAAAGAGAATGCCCCTTATGATTGACAAAAAATATGAACCTCCTACAGCCTCATATAAAATTTTTTTAAAAGACATAGATATAATTAGAAGTTTTATAAAAAATTATGATTTAACATTGCCTACTTTTGATGGCTCTTCTAAAATTTATGACAAGGCAGAAAAATATTTATCTAATAATTGGGACACCGCTTCAGTTTATGAATTAATTAAAAAGGAGATTACAAATGAATGAAAATAAAGAAAAGCAATTGCCAGAAATTAGAGTATGGAAAAAAAGTGAAATGGAAAAAAGAATTGCTTTTTTCAAAGATTTAAAAGGATCTAAAAAAGGTCTCCCAGACAGCCTTTTACCAGAATGTACAAGAGAATTAATAAATGTTCTTGGTTTTGAGCCTCCAAAAGGTTCTTCAAAACATGTATCACCTCTTGGAGATGATAACTCGCAGACGCCTGCAATTAATATTTCCGAAGGCTTTAATTTAGGTTTTGTTCGGTGTAAACCAGGAAAAGGTCCTTTAATGCATAACCATGATACAAATGAAACTTTTATGCCTATTACAGGAAAATGGAGATGTGAGTGGAATGAAGGAAATGATTTTCAATCAGTAGATGTAGAGTCTTGTGATGTTGTCTCTTTTCCGCCTGGTTGTGCCAGAAGGTTTATGAATATTACTGAAAATGAACCAGATACAGATCACGTTCTTTTGGTTGTTATAGCGGGTAATGCTCCAAAAGCAGAATTTACCAAAAAAGCATACGAGAGAATTGCTGAGTTTGAAACATCACAATCTTAGGAAAAAAAATGATTTGGATTATTGTTTGTAATGACAAAGAGGATGCTCTGCCAAGAAGGATGTCAATAATTGAAAAACACAGAGAATATCTATCGACAAACCCTATAAAAACCCTCATATCAGGCCCTTTGACTTTGGAAGACGGTAAAACTATGAAGGGCTCTTTTTTTATGGTTGAAGCAAATGATATTTCAGAAATATATAAGTTTCAGGAAAATGATCCTTTATTTCATGCAGATGTTTGGGAGAGTATAAAAATATCTCCCTTTAATAAACGGGTAGATAATTTATCAAAGAATTAGAGGATATTTCATGAGAAAATTTATAGACTTGTCTGTTTCATTAGAAGAGGGTATTTCTTCTGATCCCGAATTCATGCTTCCAAAAATTAGTTACCATAATCATAAAGATACTGCTGAAGAAATTATTCAATTTTTTCCTGGTTTAAAAAAGGAAGACTTGCCAAACAAGGAAGGTTGGGCAATGGAAACTTTAACAATGAGCTCTCATAATGGTACTCATATGGATGCACCATATCATTATCACTCAACTATGGATAATGGAAAAAGAGCAATTACAATTGATGAAGTGCCATTAGAATGGTGTTACAATAAGGGAATAAAGTTGGATTTTAGATCTTATAAAGATGGACATGTTATTTCTGTAGATGAAATAAAAAAAGAATTAGATAGAATTGAACACCAAATAAAACCTTTAGAGATAGTTTTTGTAAACACTTCTGCAGGTGGCTGTTATGGAAAAGATAACTTTCTCTCTAAAGGATGCGGGATAGGAAGAGAGGCAACTATTTTTCTTTTAGACCAAGGCGTAAGATTAACTGGAACAGATGCGTGGAGCTGGGACGCACCATTTAAATTTACAGCAGAGAAATTTAAAAAAACAAAAGACCCTAATTTAATTTGGGAAGGGCATAGAGCAGGAATGTATTGTGGATATTCTCACATTGAGAAGTTATGTAATCTAGAAATGTTACCTGACAAGGATTTTTTAGTTTCCGCATTTCCATTTAAAATAAAAAATGGTTCAGCAGGATTTGTCAGAGTTGTCGCTATAATTGAAGATTAGTTTTCATTTAAGTATTTTTCAATCTTCTTAAACCATCTATTATTACAATAATAAAAATAGCTAAAAGTATTAATCCTACATATTGTTCAAAAAAATATGATATATCTTTTTCAGAAAATATCATTAATGAACGTCTTAAATTTTCATCAGCCATTGGAGCAAGTATTACTCCTAGAACAGCAGGGGCAGTAGGGTACTTACATAATGAGAGAAAATATCCAAAAATGCCTGCAAAAAACATTATCCATAAGTCATATAAATTTAACCTAGCAGCATATGCACCTAAAACACAAACTGGTATAATTAAAGGTAAAAGAAAACCTCTACTCAATGAAAATAATTTAATACAAGGTTTTACTAGAGCAATAGCCATGGCGTACATAAAGAAATTTGCTATTAATAATGCTGCATAGATAAAATAAACTAATCCTGGATGATCTATATCAATTGTAGGACCAACTACTACATTTTTCATTGTTAAGGCAGCTAAAAGTGCAGCTGCGGCTGCATTACCAGGAATACCTAATGCTAAAGTCGGTAGAATTGAGCCACCTATATTTGCATTATTTGCTACTTCTGCAGAAATTATAGCCTCATAACTTCCTTTCCCCCATTTCAATTTTTCTTCTGGTTTTGCACGTCTTTTACCAATATCATATGACAAAAATGATGCAACATTGGCTCCTGCACCTGGAAGGGCTCCAATAAATGTTCCAATCAAACCAGATCTAATGGCTGTTGATACATAATTGAAAAGCTGTTTAATTGGTAAAAATAATTTACCAATTTTTTCTGGTATAGGTGTCTTGTTTTCATTTGGTAGAGTTTTTATAATTTCACATATTCCAAATAAACCTATTAGAATTGGGACATAACTGAAACCATCGTAAAAATTTGGGTTTTCAAATGTGAACCTCTCAACACCAAAAATTGGGTCAATGCCAACCATTGCTATTAAAATACCTATCCAGCCCACTATCCACCCTTTAATTGGCAGTTCTCCTGAGCACATGGTTCCACATACAGAAATACCAATTACAGATAATAAAAACATCTCCCAAGATTTAAAATTTAAAGCGATGGCAATCAGAAAAGGCATCAAAAAAATAAGTATAAGAATACCTATCCAATTACCTACAAAAGAACCAAAAATTGCAGTTCCTAACGCTGTACCAGCTTGTCCTTTTTTGGCCAAGGCATGACCTTCAATCATAGTTGGAACTGCGTCTGGCGTTCCTGGTATATTTATCAAGATTGCAGAGATTGCTCCTCCAAAAACAGATCCTGTATATACACCTAACATAAAACATATTGCTACATCTTGGGTCATTGTAGATGTAAATCCTATCAAAAGTGCCATTGCCATAGTTGTAGATAAACCAGGAAGGGCACCCCAAATTATACCTAATGATACTCCAAGTAGTATGATTAATAATAAAAACGGATTTAAAATTGTTAATAAAGATTCAATAAACATTTTAACTACCAGGTAGGGGTGTATTAAAAAAATTAACAAATGTAATTGATAAAAAAAGACTCCATACAACTGAAACTAAAAGACAAAGAATTAATTTTTTACCCCAATATATGTGAAGTAATAATGCCAAAGTGAGTATTGTATAAATCAAAAATGAACCTAGTATCAATTCAAGGTTGAAAATATAAAGTTCATAAGAAAAATTATAATTTGTAAGCCCGTATATATAAATTAATAATATAAGAGGTGATATTAGGTTTTTTTTGTAATTAATTGTTTTTAATAATTTTTTCGATTCAATAAAATTAAATTTTTTAATACTCTTTATTAAAATTATAGATAACATCATGATTAAGGTTATAGATGTTATAATTGGTAAAAGGGCGGGTGCAGTAAGAAAATTTTGATCAGGAACCTTAAGTTTTATTGATTCATAAATAAACCATAAAGAAACTATAATTATAAAGCATGATGAAATTAGATCAATGAGAGGAGCGGCTAAACCCGCCCCTTCATCTTCGGAAATAAACTTTCTTTTATTTAATTTGTCATTCATTAATTAAATTTTGATAGGCTTATAACCTTTTGGTGGCCACCATTTTTCAAAGTTTTCTGGCGTAGGAAGGCCTAGTTGTTTATGATTTTTAACTTTCTTTCCTATTTGGTCAGCATATTTATTAAATGTATGAACTGTCATTGTTTCTAATTGAGCAGCCCTTTTATCAGCATCTTCTCCAAACTTTACATCGATGTCAAAAAACTTCTTTTTTGCGATAGACATAAATTTTTCGGATGATACCGCTTTTTTATATGCTGATGTCACCATTTTTATAACTTCTTTTGGTGTTTCCCTATGCATAATAAGATTATAACATCCACCAAAAGGTAGAAAAGGTTTTGTAGAAGGAAGAATGTTACCAATTGATTTTAGTGTTATGCCATCAACATTAATATCTTCTCTTCCAGTCTGTTGTAGGTTTCTTAATTTACCAGATCTTATTAAGCTTACGTGCTCATGGACACCACCACCAGCAATATCAGTTTCACCTTGTAAACCAGCGAGTGTAGCTTTTTTACCCCCTTTGTAAGGAACAAATTTTAATTTAATGCCAGCGGCGTCACTTACTAACAACGCTAGCTCATGCCATAAACCACCAGTACCTGAAGTTGATATTGATACACTTCCAGGATTTTTCTTAGCGGCTTTGACCACATCTTCAAAGGTTTTAAATGGTGAATCTGGTCTAACTGACCAACTTGCTAATGAGTTAGCAGCTTGCATAAATACCCAGTTTTCCCAAGGTTTTTGTTCGGCAGGCATATGTCCCATGACTCTAACAAATTTGTTGTAGTTGGCAGCCCCTAAAATTGTATATCCATCTGCCTTTTGAGATGCGACATATTTAGTAGCAACCCCACCAACAGCACCAGGTTTATTAATAGCTTTTATGTTCCAACCTGTTGTTTTTGCCATATCATCTACCAATACTCTTGTGATAGTGTCAGTACCTCCTCCAGCTCCATACATTATAACAACTGTAATAGGTTTCTTTGGCCATTTTGCAGCAAAAGCTCCTTTAGAAGCCATACTAATTTCTAAAGCAACAAATGTTGCACCAGCACCTTGAAGAAGACTTCGTCTGGATATTAAGTTTTTATATTTTGTCATTTTCAACTCCTCTCGTTAAGTCAATTTAACAACATTATTAGAGTAATTAGAAATCATATTTTCTTATTAATCACATAAGTAAGACTAATTTTGAGATTAATTCATGAAAAATGAAATAACTTTTTTACTTAATTTAATACAAATTGGTCGAAAAATTAATATTGCTGGAAAGGCTATAATTATAGCATAAAACCAGTTTAATGGCCAAATTCTCCAAAAAGAGGATAGCTTATCAATAGACATAAAAGTAACAAATGAACTGATAAACATTGTTATCACAACAGCCGTAAATAATGTTGAAAGATATATTTCTGATTTTTCTTTATTCATAAAAAAAGGCACACAAAATTATGTATGCCTTTTTTAATATAATTGTTAGGAATTATCCACCAATTTTATATCTTACTGGAAATTTATGACCAGTTTTTTCAACTTCATCCATGTAAGTATTCATTAGAGCAGCACCATCCATATTATAACCTTTAGTTATATCTTTTGCTCTTGAATTTGGCCAATCTTTGATTGTTTCTGCCCAAATTTTCTGTTGTTTTACTGGTAAGTAAGTAACAGCATCATTAATACCCTTCTTTTTACCTAGTTTCATCAAGTCAGTAAGACCTTTCATATATCTCTTTTGACCATCTTTTACGGCAGCTTTTTCATATACAATAGCTTCTTCAAGTATAATTTTTGCTACTTCTGGTGGAAGTTTGTTAAGAGTTTTCATATTAATTGTAGTAATTGTCTGTGCCATAGCACCAAAACCAATTACCTTCCAATATGGAGCTTGTTCATAAAACTTAAATCCTCCAGCGTGAGCAGATGGAAAAATAATAACTCCCTTTGCAACACCAGTTGCTAAGTCATTATACATTGTTGGTAGAGTAGAAGTTACAGGTATTGAGCCAAATAAAGATACCCAAGGTAAATTTGGACCTGCAGCAATTACCTTTACACCTTTTAATTCAGTGGCTTTATTCCATTTTTTTACAGTACCAATACCATAATCATCAAATCCCTGCATAGCTATGAACTTTTGATTATATTTATCTTCAAGCATTTTTGTTAATGTTGGAAATTTTTTAATTACTTTGTGTTTTACTTCCCAATTAGTTTCTAAATTAGTTAAAGTAAATGGTACAAAATAGTCAAAGTTCCAAGGAAGTAATTTTGCGGTTTCAAAGCAAACACAATAGGAACCAATATCTAAAAGTCCTTTTTCGACTGCTTCTAATGTTTCGTGAACCTTTGCAATTTTACCTGCATAAGCTTCAATTATTTTTATTTTATGGCTTGTTTCAGCTTTAACTCTTTTTTTAATGTTAGGAACAAGTGTTTTTTTCATCCCAGTAACATACGCAGTTGGAGCGGCCGGATGACCAGAGCCAACACGAAGCGTATAAGAGCCTGCAATAGCTGAAGTTGCTATAGCACCTGAAATTAATAATCCAAGTGGAATAGACTTTTTGAAAAGTTTTAACATATATGTCCTCCGTTAATATACAGAGACTAACATGAAAATAATATTTTTAAAATAAAACTTAAACAAATTTTGTTGGCCAACTTGCAAGTTCAGGAAATATATAAATCAAAGCCATTACGAATAACATCATAATCCAATACGGAATGGATCCCATAAAAATAGTGCTAAGAGGGACATTGTCATTACTTCCCGTAAGAACTCCTTTTACAGTGTATACTATAAGCCCAAAAGGTGGGGTAAGTAATCCGGCTTCAATGGCAAGAATACCAAAGATTGCAAAAGCATAAGGATTGATATCTGGTACTAAATGAATAAATAATGGGACTGTTAATAAAATTATTGATATAGAGTCTAATAACATTCCTAAAACCAACCAAATAAGTACCATCATCAGTAAGACAGAAAATTCATTCATACCAACTGAACTTATCGCATCAATAATGATTGTATTTATATCTGATAAAGATAAAAATCGAGAATACATACCTGCTGTAATTAATAAAATCATAATAGGAGCGGATGTTTTTCCAGCATCAATAACAGATTCTACAACTCCTTTATATCTCATACCTTTAAACAAGGCTATAATAAAGCTTGCAATAGCTCCCATTCCAGCGGCTTCAGTAGCTGTAAAAATACCACCCCAAATTCCACCAAGAACCAAAAAAATTAGAGCAATGATAGAAAAGCCAGAGTAAATTTCAGTTTTTGTTAATCTCGAAGTATCCCCAATTTTATCAGGTTCAGGTGCTAATTCAGGGTTCATTATAGCTCTAACTAAATTATAAGTAGCGTATAGAAGTGCTAAAAGTATTCCTGGAATTACTCCAGCAACAAATAATTTGCCGATTGAGTCTTCAGTGATAATGCCCCAAACGATTAACAACACACTAGGAGGTATCAACATACCTAAACAAGCACTTCCTGATATTGAGCCTAATGCAAAACTGTGATTGTAACCTGCCTTTTTCATCTCTGGCCAAGCAATACGTGTAAAAGCTGCGGCAGAGGCTATGGAAGTACCGGTAACTGCTGCAAATGCAGCATTTCCTGTTACAGTTGCTACGCCAAGTCTTCCTGGGACACCTTTTAAACCTTTATTTATCAAATTATATAAATCTGCTGCTGCTCCACTTCGTGAAAGAAAATCTCCCATTAAAACAAATAATGGAATGGTCATAAAAACGTGATCTCTAATTAGCTCATATGCCGCACCCCCAACTTGACTAGCAGCCATATATGCATCTTCGTAAAACTCACCAGTGTAAAAAACAAAATAGGTGCCAATCATAGCTGTTGCACCTAATGCAAGAGCTATATGTATTCCTGCAAAAATTGCTAATAACATCCCAAACAATGTTATCATCATTAATAAGTCTAAATCGATTTCCATAAGACACTCAGATGTTTATTATTTTTTTCTAAATTGATCAAAAATTAAGCTGGCGTATATATAAACTATTATAACTGAAGCAAATATTATCACAGTTCTAACAATATAAACTGGAAATTCAATTGCTCCAATTCCTTGATACTCTCTTATTTCCCAACCCTTAATCATATCAGTCCAACCACCAACAGATATTCCAATAAAAAGCATAATCCCAATAAGAAAAGAAATAACATTTATTATAATTTTAGCATTTTTACTACAAAATTCATAAATTAATGTGGTTCTCAGCATTGTGCCAGATACGATAGCAAAAGGAACTTGTAAAAAGACTATGGCAGGTACAGAGTTTTGAACTATTTGATCAGCACCAAGGAACAAACCAAAATTTCTAAAAGTAACTTCTGCAAAGATAGTAAATGCAACAAAAACCAGCCAAATTGCAGCTATTGATTGTAATATTTCGGATAATTTTTTTACCATAATGTTAACTCATCTAGATATAGCCACATAAAATTGTTACAATCAATAACAAAATAAATTGGTTTTTAAATAACTCCTTTTATCTTCGTATTAATTTCTCTACTTATATTTTTTATTTCTTCAGTAATTTTATCTATAAAAATTCTAGTTGTTGGACTCAATTCTTTACTCGCTGAAGTTATTAAAACATAATCAGTTATTAGGGAAGGGGATTCAATAGGTGACAATGTTCTATTAACTCCTTCTAAATCCAAATCACATAATGTGGCGGGAACTATAGAGCACCAGTCACTCGTTGCAACCATTTCTAAAGTGCCTATCATGGCATCCATTTCTATAATGGATTCTGGGTTGATGCCGTGAGTAGAAAAATATTGATTTATTGCAATTCTTCTTGAATTTTCATGACTAGGTAAAATAATTTTTAATTTTTCTTTTTTTATTTTATGAGGACTAATAGGTGATAAGTGATTATATTTAGATTTACTTGAACTTACTAAAAGATTTATGTCTTGAGATACAAAATTTACATTTAAACCTATCGAATTTTTTAATGATGGCACTATTGCAAAATCTATTTTATTTGATCTAACCATTTCTTCTAATACACCAGAATATGCCTCTGTAATTTTGAATTCAACTTTTGGATTTTCTTTTAAAAATTTTGAAAGAGTTTTAGGCAAAGCTGATCTTGTAAAAGTAGGCATCAATCCACATTCAATCAAACCAGTAAGTTGCAAGCTTTCTTCTTGAGTATTGATCAGAGCTTTTTCCATAAGCTTCAAAATGTCTAAAGAAGATTTGTAAAATTCTTTACCATTCTCTGTTAATTTCATATTTCCCGGTATTCTATCTATCAAGACCTTTCCAATACTTAATTCTAAATTTTGAACAAGCATAGACATACCAGATTGTGTTGCATTTAATCTTTCTGCTGCCAAACTAAAGGACTTTTCTTCGGCAACTGCTACAAAAGCTTTTAATTGTTTTAATGAAAGAGACATAATATCAAGTTTCCTGATACATTTAATATATATAAATAATTTCTTATTATATACAATTAATGTTAAAAGAAAAATGTTTATTGTAATTAGAATAAAATTTATGACAAAAATTAATAATAATTTTAAAGAAAATAAAAATTTACGAAATGTTTTGAGTAAATTTTCAACTGGTGTAACAGTTGTAACTACGAAGAATAAAGAAAATGCCCCTGTAGGAATCACTGTTAATAGTTTTTCTTCTGTCTCCTTAGATCCACCCTTAATATCTTGGTGCTTAGGTAAAGAACAGCCCAGTCACTCGGATTTTGTCAATGCAAATGGTTTTGCTGTAAATATTTTATCTAAAAAACAATTAGACATTTGTAATAGATTTGCAAACCCATGTATTGATAAATTTGAAAAACTTACTTACAAGACATCAAATGAAGGATACCCTTTAATACCAGACTCACTGGCAGTCATAACATGTAAAACTTGGACAATTTATCCTGGTGGAGATCATGATATATTTGTTGGTAAAGTAATAGAATTTAATTCTACAAATGAACATCCATTAATATTTTGGAATGGAAAATTATCTTGAATTTGCTTGAAAAAACTTGATTAGAATAGTTTTTTTTGCATCAATAAAATTTATTATTTTTTAGAAAGTGAGTTCAAAAATGGCCATTTGGTTAAAGGAAGGAAAATCTGAAAGCGAGATAATAGAAGCTGACGATAAAGTTAAAAAAATTGTTGAAGATATATTAAATGATGTATCCAAAAGAGGAGATGATGCAGTAAAAGAATTGTCAATTAAGTTTGATAATTATAATCCTAAAAGTTTTACACTTAACGAAAATGATATTAAAAATATAATCGATAAAGTTTCCAAAAGAGATCTTGAAGATATAAAATTTGCTCAAGATCAGGTTAAAAATTTTGCAAAAAAACAACTAGAGTGTCTACATGATCTTGAGGTTGAAACTATGCCGGGTGTTATTTTAGGGCATAAAAATATACCCGTTAATTCTGTGGGATGTTATGTTCCTGGAGGAAAGTATCCAATGGTAGCTTCTGCACATATGTCTGTAATTACAGCTAATGTTGCTGGAGTAAAAAATATAACTTCATCTGCACCTCCTCAAAATGGTAAACCTCATCCTGCTATAGTTGCCGCAATGTATTTTGGAGGATCAAATAGGATTTTATGTTTGGGAGGAATTCAAGCAGTTGCTTCAATGGCATTAGGAACAAAGTCTATACCAAGATCAGACATGATAGTTGGACCAGGTAACATGTTCGTTGCAGAAGCCAAAAGACAACTATTTGGACGTGTAGGTATAGATTTATTTGCTGGACCGACTGAAACTCTCATTATTGCCGATGATACATCAGATGCAGAGATATGCGCTGTTGATTTGTTGGGTCAGGCAGAGCACGGCCCAACAAGTCCAGCAATTTTACTAACAAATTCAAGAAAACTTGCCGAAGAGACAATGTTGGAGGTTGAAAATCAACTTAAATTACTTCCTACTGCCGAAATAGCAAAGGTATCATGGAGAGATTATGGTCAAGTGATATTATGTGAAAATTATGATGAAATGATTGAAGAAGCTAATAAGCTTGCGTTTGAACATGTTCAAGTTATGACAAAAGACGTAGATTATTTTCTCAATAATCTCAATAATTATGGGGCTTTGTTTTTAGGTTCAAGAACAAATGTCTCATATGGAGATAAAGTAATAGGCACTAATCATACATTGCCTACTAAAACTGCCGCAAGATATACAGGTGGTTTGTGGGTAGGAAAATTTATTAAAACTTGTACTTATCAAAAAGTTTTAACAGATGAAGCTTCTACAAAAATTGGAGAATATTGTTCAAGACTTTGTGCGCTTGAAGGATTTTCAGGCCATGGAGAACAGGCAAATATTAGAATAAGAAGGTATGGTGGTAAAAACATAAAACCCTATGCGTCAGCTGAATAAGGAGAAAAAAATGAATTATCCAAGTACACCTAGCTTTAATCTAAATGGGAAAAGATCTTTAATAACTGGTGCAGGAAGAGGTATAGGCTTAGGAGCATCTATAGCTTTGGCTCAAGCAGGGTCAGAAATAGTTATGGTTTCAAGAACAGAAAATGAATTAGTTCAACTTAATCAATATATTCAAGATTTAGAACTCAAATCTAAATATAAAGTTTTAGACGTTACAGATGAAAAAAGTGTAGAGAATTTCATTTCTGAAGAAAAACCTTTTGATATACTTGTAAATAATGCAGGAACAAATATTCCATCTAGTCTAACAGATACAAAGATAGAAGATTTTGATTACGTGATGTCTCTTAATGTTAAATCCGTTATTAATCTTACAAAACAAGTGGTTTTAAAGATGTTGGATAATAATATTTGTGGTTCAATCATAAATGTCTCATCTCAAATGGGTCATGTGGGTGGCCCAAATAGAACAACATATTGCTCTACAAAGTTTGCAATAGAAGGTTTTACAAAATCTTTATCAATTGAATTAGCGCCAAAAGGTATTAGAGTTAATTCAATATGTCCAACTTTTATAAAGACACCTATGACAGAACCATTTTTAAAAGATGATAAGTTTAAAGAACAAGTTATATCAATGATTCCACTTGGAAGACTTGGTGAAATTGAAGATTTAATGGGACCTTTTGTTTTTCTTGCATCTGACGCTTCATCTCTTATGACAGGATCAAGTTTACTTGTAGATGGGGGCTGGACTGCAAGATAAGCTTTTAAACTTAGATGTTAGGAGAAATAAATGAAAGCAGTTTCAATAGGTTCAAATGGAGTGGAAATTATAGAGACATCGGAACCAACGCCAAAAGATCAACAAGTATTAGTAAAGGTTTTTGCATGTGGTCTTAATCGCTCAGATTTACTTGAAACGCAAGGTCAATCATTCGGGCACACTGGAGGTGAAACTAAAATCCTTGGTGGAGAGTTTGCAGGTGAAATAGTAGATTGTGGTGCAGAAGTAAAAAATTTAAAAATTGGTGATAAAGTCATGTGCAGAGGGGGCTCGGGTTGGGCAGAGTATGCTTTAGCACATTACAGACGAACTATACCTATAAACTCAGATGAATTGAACTGGGAGCAAGCAGCAACTATTCAAGGTAATTTGCAAACTATGCACGATGCAATAGTTACGAATGGAAAGTTTTTATCAGGAAAAACCGTATTTATCCAAGGTGCAAGTAGCGCTGTAGGATTAATTGGACTTCAGATATCAAAAGCATTAGGAGCTTGTTTAACTATTGGCTCTTCAATGAATGATGAAAGAAGAGGAAAACTTAAGCAATTTGGCGCTGATGAAGTAATAGATAGTAGTAATAAAAATTGGTTAAAAGCTGTATTAGAACATACAGATGGAAAAGGCGTAGACATTTTAGTTGACATGCTTTCGGGTAACTATGTCAATAAAAATATGGAAGCAACAAAAATAAATGGTCACATAATAAATATTGGACGTTTAGCAGGTATGAATGGAGATTTTGATTTTGATCTTCATGCAAAAAGAAGATTAAATTATATTGGGACAACAGGAAGAACAAGATCTATTGATGAAAATGAAAAAGTTGCTAATTTGGCTAATAAAGATCTTTGGCATTTAGTTCTTGAAGGGAAAATTAGACATCATATTGATAAAACATTTCCACTTAATGAAGCAAAACATGCATTAAATATAATGAATGAAAACAAACACTTTGGTAAATTAGTTCTTTTAATAAATTAATTAGTATGAAAAAAATTAAATGTAAATTTAATATAAATGGTAATCATAAAGATTTATTAATTTATGAAGAAAAACCGCTTATTTATGTCATCCGAGATGATTATAACTTAAAAGGCACCAAGTTAGGTTGCGGTTTGGAGCAATGTGGAAGTTGTGCAGTTATAATAGATGGTGAAAAAAAACTATCATGTAATATTTTAGCGAAAGATTGTGTAAGTTCTAAAATTACTACAATTGAAGGCTTAAGTTCAAATGATAATCTAAACAAAGTACAAGATTCATTTAAGAAGTATAATGCGGCACAATGCGGGTACTGCACCAGTGGTATAATCATATCACTTTCTGCTTTATTTAATAAAAATTCAAAACCATCTAAAAAAGATATATTAAAATCTCTCGAGGGACAATTATGTAGGTGTGGTTCACATTCAGCAGTCTTTAAAGCAATAGAAAATTTAATGAAAAGTAATTAAATAATGAAAAACAACTTTTTAGAAACTGGTCCAAGTATAAAAAAACATAATAAGTTAACTGATTGGTTTTTATTAGATGAAGATAATAAAATAAAAATCAATTCTGGAAAGATCGATATAGGACAACATATTAGTTCTACTTTAGCATTAATATGTTCAAAAAATACTGGGGTAAAATATGAACAAATTGAAGTTAATAAATTAAATACAAAATTTTCACCTAATGAGGGTAAAACTGCCAGTAGTTTATCAGCCTCTCATTCTGGAACCGCAATAAAAGCAGCTTCCATAGAATTAAAAAATCAATTTTTTCAATATGTATTGTCAAAATTTGACTGTAAATTAGATGATATTGATTTTGAAAATGGAGTAGCAAAAAAAAATGAATCAAATGAAGGTATATCCTATTGGGATTTTGCTAAAACTGAAATTTACAAAAATATTGTTATTAAAGATATTATCGAATTTGATAAGTATTCAATAAATCAAAATGATAATAATCAATCAATTGAACTGAAGACAATTCATAAAATTGTAACAGGTGAATATATTTTTGTTCATGATTTATGTTTTGATAACATGCTCCATGCGAGATTAATAAGACCCCCAAATTATTATTCTAGATTTATTGATATAGATAAAAAAATTCTTGATAAAATATCAAAATTAGACATAAGTTTTTTTGTTCAAGGTTCCTTTATAGCTATTTTATCCAAAGACGAGTTTTTAGTTTCAAAATTTTTAGATATAATTAAAAATTCTATAAAATGGAAATCTACCAGAAATTTATCTAATAAAGATACGTTTACTTCTATTGATCAAAATGAAAAAGACAGCTTATTAGTTAAGGACGGAGGAGAGGCTGTATTTGAAAGAATTCCAGTTTTAAAAAACTTTGATGGAAATTCAAATTATAGATCAAAAACAATTACATTTAATAGACCTTATTTAATGCATGGCTCAATAGGACCGTCTGCAGCTTGTGCAATCTTTGAGAATAATAAATATAATATTTATACTCATAGTCAGGGTATATATGATCTTAAATCAACTTTATCGAAAGCTCTTGTGACATCAGAAGAGAATATTAATTTAAAATATTCTCCAGGTTCAGGTTGTTATGGTCATAACGGTGCTGATGACGTTGCATTTGAGGCAGCTTTTATTGCAAAGTCATTTCCAAACAAACATATTTTGTTGAAATGGACTAGAGAAGATGAGCATTGTTGGGAGCCATATGGTAGTGCATCAATCAATAAATTAACATCAACTATTGATAAAAAAGGGGAAATTATATATTGGTCTCACGAAGTATTCTCAGACACTTGCATGACAAGACCGTCCGTATCAGAGCTTTATAATTTTGTGAGTTATAAATTATTGAATGATGATTTTATTAAAAGAAAATCTACTCCTAAAACAGCTCCTCACATGGGCATTCATCGAAACTTAGACCCAATTTATAACTTTAAAGAAAAAAGATTAGTTAAAAATTTAGTTCATGATTTGCCTCTTAGAACATCTGCATTAAGAACATTAGGTGCATTTGCAAATGTCACAGCTTTAGAGTCTTTTCTTGACGAAATGGCACAATTAGCAAACATTGATCCCTTTGACTTTAGATTAAATCATCTTGATGATAAGAGGGGTAGGGATGTCTTGTTAGACTTAAGAGGTCAAATGAGTTTGGATAAAGAGAAGCAAGGATGTTTCAGAGGTATAGGTTTTTCAAGATATAAAAACTTGGCTGCTTATTGTGCAGTTGGCATAGAGCTATCTGTTACAGATGATGTGGAAATAGATCTTTTGAAAGCATGGATATCAATTGACGCTGGAGAAGTAGCTTATAACGATGGAATTCGGTTTCAAGCTGAAGGTGGTCTAATTCAGGCATCAAGTTGGTGTCTTTATGAAGAAGTTAAATATGACACACATGAAATTATTTCTAAAGATTGGAGTAATTATAAAATTATAGGCTTTGATAATATTCCAGAAATCAAGACAAGTGTAATTAATCGGGTAGGTTATCCATATCTAGGAGTTGGAGAAGTTGTTGCGGGTCCAACAGGAGGAGCTATTTCAAATGCATTGTGTAATGCTTTAGGTCAAAGAATAAAAACAATGCCTTATACAAAAGATAATATAATGAAAGAATTATTAAATTAAAAATTTTAAAGGAGATTTTTATGTCAGATAAAAAGGAAATTGGACTTGCTGTAGTTGGTTGCGGAACTATAGGTAGAATAAGAGCAATCATGGCAAGAGATTATCCTGGAGTTGGATGGATAGGACTTTGTGATATCAATAAAGAATTAGGTCACAAATTACTACAAGATTGTAAAGCTGATTTTTTTACTGAAAGCTATACAGAACTATTGAAAAGACCAGAAGTGAATGCTGTTATAGTTGCAACAGATGAAAACCATCATTTTGGACCAATCATGTCTGCTTTGGAAAAAAACTCTTCACTTTTTATAGAAAAGCCCCTTGCTACAGATTTAAGTGAAAGTAGAGAGGTACTTGACAAAATAAGGTCATCGAATGTTGATGCTGTTCTAGGATATACACAAAGATTTAGAAGAAGATTTTTAGCAGTTAAACAAAAATTAATGGATAATAAAATAGGTGATGTTACATCAGTTGTGACTAGAGCTTTTATGAATAGTATGGTGCCTATAGCTACAGTGAGAAGGACAAATGAGAGAAAAAATCTAACACCTATGGTAGTTTCAGGGACCCATAGCATGGATATGTCTTTATGGCTTATGGAAGGTAAATACCCTAAAACAATATTCGCACAATCTGTGGATAAAAAACTTCAAAGTCATGGAACTAAAGATTCTACTTTTGGTATATTCACGATGGATGATGATGCTATCTTTAGTATGAACATTAGTTGGGCTTTGCCAACAGTTTGGCCTGGATCAGTTTATGGATTAGAAATTGGAATTGTTGGAACAGAGGGAGTTATAGATATTGAAGACACGCATAGAGATTTAGTTTTAGCAAGTGAAAAGCCACAAGGTCACGGTTACAATCCTTCAGGTTATAATCCTGCTGATAATAGACATGTTGATTTTTTAACATCTTATCCACCTGGGGATATATATAATAATCAATTATGGGGGCCAATGAGAGAAGAAACAAATTCATGGTTTCAAAGACTATATGTTGGAACAGAAACCCCTCATGCATCTGCTGAAGATGGTCATAAAAACTTAGTTATGACCATGGCAATGGATGCTTCAAGTAAAATCAATGAAAAAATTGAAATTAACGATCAAATAGAAAGTGAAATCGTTAAAATTCAGTCAGACTAGTAATGAAAGCTCTAATTCTTAATGGCCCTAACCAGAAATTTTCATTAGAAAGAATAGAAGATCCTAGACCATTGAATGGTTATGCTGTTGCAAGGGTTCTTGCATGTGGCTCGGGATTAACCATACAACATGTTAAAACTGGAAGAATTAAAGCTAATTATCCTATTATAATTGGTCATGAAATTGTAGCAGAAATTGTAGAAATAAATGATGGAAATTCCAACTTAAAAATAGGAATGCCAGTGACTGCATATTTTTATTTAACATGCGGTGATTGTAAGTGGTGCAGATTAGATAGAGAAACACTTTGTACTAATTTTAATGGTTATATTGGTAGGCAAATAAATGGTGGATATGCTGAATACATCAGTTTACCAGTTGAAAACTTTATTCCAATTCCTGACTCAATAGATTACAAAAAAAATCTTTTAGAAGTTGCCATTATATGTGATGCAATCGCGACACCATTTAAAGTTATAAAGAAAGGTCGTTTTACATCTATTGATAAAGTTGGTGTCATAGGTGCAGGTGGTGGGCTTGGAATTCATATGCTAAAAATGCTAAAATTAGCAAATATTTCAGCTGTCGGAATTGAAATAAAAGAAGAAAAATTCATTCATTGTAATAAAAATGGTTCTTTATTTTCAATATCACCAAAGGATAAAAATATTTGTCAAAAAATAGATGAATTCACAAAAGGTGAGAACCTAGACGGAATTATAGATTTTGTATCCAGTAAATCTTCACTTGAACTTGGTGTGTCATTATTGGGTAATGGAGGTAAATTAGTCACTTTGGGAGGTAGTGGTGAAAATTTTGTTTCTAGTTCTAATACAATACTAGAGAAAGAATTAGAAATAATCGGTTCCAAATATTGCAGTAAACAAGAAGTTGTCGAAAGTTTAAATCTTTATTCTAGAGGATTAATTGAACCTCTAATATCTAGAAAATCTAATTTTGAAGGAGCAGAAACTTTACATCAAGATATAGAAAAAGGTAACATAATCGGAAGAGCAGGTTTAATATTGTGAAAAATAAAAATGAATAATCACACAAATTATAAAATAGGTATAATTGGAATTGGTGTTTTAGGATCTGCTATAGCAAAATGTATTTTAGATCAAAAAGTTACTTTATATGGATTTGATATTTCAAAGAAATTTTTAAAAAACTTAAATAAAAATTATTTTAAATTCTGTTTGTCAATAAAGGAAGTTTTTAAAAATTCCGATGTTATAATTACATGTTTACCGACAGAACAAAGTTTATTAGAAATTAGTAATAATATATTATCAAAAAAATTAATTATAGAAACTTCTACTTTACCGGTAGAATGTAAAAATAATGCAAAAAAATTTATTTTAAAAAATGGATCTAATATTGTTGATGCACCAGTTTCTGGAAACAGAATATCTGCATTGAATGGTCAGCTTTCTTCATATCTTAGTGGTGCTAAAAAAGATAAACAAATTGCTGAATTAATTCTAAAACTTTTTTGCAAGCAGGTTACGGATGTAGGTGCATTTGGAAATGGTATTATAATGAAATTAATTGGAAATATATTAAATTTAGTTCACAATGCTGTGACTGCAGAAGTCATGATCTTGGGCATGAAATCAGGTCTATCCCCTAAAATAATTCATGAAGCAATAAGCGGGACTTTTTCTTCATCAGGAGTGTTTGAAAATAGAGGAAAATTAATGGTAGATGAAGATTACTCAAAAGAAGGGATGAATTTCTCTATACCAATGAAAGACTCAAAGTATATTACTGACTTATCTAGAGAAAAGTCTGTTGGGATACCAATATATCAAGTGGCTCTGCAATATTATTATTCTGCAATAGCCCACGGTTTACGAGATAAAGACGCTTCTTCCATTTTAAAAATACTAGAAAAAAATTCGAACTTTAAAAGACCAAATTAATTGAATACTTTATTCCAGAAAAAAACATTAAAATCTAACAGTTATTTCTATTTTAATATATTATAAATATTATTTTATTATAAAAATTAATCTTAATAGCGGAAAACTTTTATATGACTTCAAAACTAAAGGGCATGAAGAAAAACTTAACTAATTATGGTGATCAGGAATTTTCTATTTTTTTAAGAAAAGCTTTTATTAAAGGTCTGGGCTATTCCGATGACATGCTGGAAAAACCTATTATTGGTATTACTAACACTTATAGTGACTTTAACCCTTGTCATGGAAATGTTACAGAATTAATTAAAAGCGTTAAATCTGGAATTTTATCCTCAGGAGCTATACCTCTTGAATTTCCAACAATAACAATTCATGAATCTTTTGCACATCCAACATCTATGTACCTTAGAAATTTGATGTCTATAGATACAGAAGAAATGTTACGAGCTCAACCTATGGATGCATGTGTATTAATAGGAGGGTGTGATAAGACAGTTCCAGCTCAATTAATGGGTGGATTAAGTTCAAATATTCCATTTATACAACTAGTAACTGGACCAATGTTAACTGGTTCATTTAAAGGTGAAAGAGTAGGGGCTTGTACAGACTGTCGGCGTTTCTGGGCAGCTTATAGAGCTGAAGAGATAAATGAAGAAGATATAAATAATGTTAATAATCAACTTGTTCCAACTGTTGGGACTTGCGGAGTTATGGGTACAGCAAGCACAATGGCTATATTAACAGAAGCTTTAGGCTTAATGATACCATCTGGTGCTTGTGCGCCTGCTGTTTCGTCTGAAAGAAGAAGAATAGCAGAAAAAACTGGGGTTGAATCTGTGAAAATAGCGCAATCAAAACATATACCTCGTGAATATCTTAACATTAAAAATTTTGAAAACGCTCTAATCACTCTATCTGCAATTGGTGGTTCAACTAACGGCTTGGTTCATTTAACTGCAATTGCAGGTAGAATTGGTCAAAAAATTGATATGAAAAAATTTGATGAATTAACTAGAGACATACCAATGATAGTTGATTTAAAACCGTCTGGTATAGGTTATATGGAGGATTTGTATAACGCCGGAGGGGTTCCCAGAATTCTTTATGAAATTAAAGATTATTTAAATTTAGATGTTATGACCGTAACTGGGAAAAAACTAGGAGAACTTATTAATAATAATAATAAATGGAAACAAAATATTATTAAGACAAAAGATAATCCTATTTTCGAAAAAGGAAGTATTGCTGTGCTATTTGGTAACATAGCTCCAAGATCTGCAATAATTAAACAGTCAGCGGCTAGTGAAGATTTATTATATCATGAGGGTAAAGCAGTTGTATTTAAAGGTCTGGAGGACTTAGCAAACAGAATTGATAGTGAAGAATTAGATGTTGATAAAAATTCAGTGCTTATTCTTCAAAATATTGGCCCAAGAACAGCGCCAGGCATGCCAGAGGCTGGTCTAATTCCAATTCCAAAAAAATTGGCAAAAGTTGGGGTAAAAGATATGGTAAGAATATCTGATGGAAGAATGAGTGGGACAGCTTCAGGTACGATAATTCTTCATGTATGCCCAGAAACTGATGAAAACGATATTTTTTCAATCATTAAAGATGGAGACCTTATAAAGCTCGATGTAAAAAATCGTTCAATAAATTTATTGATTGATAAAGATGAAATAGAAAATAGAATTTCAAAAAAATCTAAAACGCAATTTACTAAAAGACGAGGGTATAACAAACTTTTTATGAGTCACGTAATGCAAGCTGATGAGGGTGTTGATTTTGATTTTTTAATTTAAAATAAGGAAGAATAATGAAATATGATGATATAAAAAAAGATGACTATCCATTAGGGTTTTTAATAAATGAAGGAATTACTGATAGTAATAACTTAAATAAGACATATGTTTCACATACAAGACAAATGGCACTTCTTCAAAAAGAAACTATTGGTTATGAAGGCGGATTAAATTCACATTCATGGAGATTAACGTCAGACGAAGGAGGGCATCTTAAAGGGACAGATTTAGCTCCGTTTCCACTAGGATTTTTCAATGCATGCATTCATGGTGACGTTGTTGGTAGAATATTTAAATTAGCAAAAATAGAAAATTTATTAATTGATGAGATAAAATGTGAAGTAAAAAATTCTTATTTCCTTACTGGTTCATTTGTAAAAGGAGATGGAAAGGGGCATGCTGAGCCAACAGAAATAAATCTTGTAATTAAAACTGCTGAAGAAAATTCAAAAATAGAACAGCTAATAGAAAAATGTTCTCAGACATCACCTATTTTAACTGCACTCAGAACACCACTAAAAAATACTTTTTCTTTAACTGCAAATGGAAGAAGAAAGAAACTAAGTAACTTAAATGATAGTAAAAAAATAGATGCAGAGGATCCATATCAATTTTATTCAAAATCGCCTTCGCCTAATAAAAATGAAAATTACAGTAAAAGAATGATACTTAAAACAGGTAGAGTATCAGATGGGGAAATTGAGCCTGTTGATGGGTATAATGTTTCCGCAAGTAGTGGAAGTGTCCCAGGAAATGAAAACTTTAATAAAATAATTAGAACTATTGTTGGTAATAGTATCACAAAAAACAACGATGAAACAGTTGAGGTTGATACTGTATTAGGTCTTCCTGGTATGTCCCATTTTGTAATATCTATGGATATTAACGGTTTAAAAGCTCCTTCACCTGTTAATGTAATGGGTGCTGCAATCTCTTTTTGTTTTTTAACTCAAACACATCGATATATTAAACACCAAAAGTTTGCAATTGAAGGTTTAAGGATGTCACAATATGCAACTTTTGAGGAAGACTCATCTAATTCGCTAAAGATGCTACCTTTAGACACGCATTTATTTGTAAATGGAACTGCTAGTGATGAAGAAAATGAAAGACTTATAGACATGTCTGAGAGAACTTGTTATTTACATGCAACATTAGTTAGCAAACTTTTACCAAGAATAAATTTTAAAGTAATCAAATAATTTAGAAATTAAGTGTTTTAAATTTTTTGAAAAACTCAATATGAAATGGTTCTGAGATTTTTTTAAATTCACTTATATTTTTTTTCGATATATTAGAAATTTTTACATTTTCACTTTTTATTTTTTTAAATAATTTTTGTTCTTCTTCATGAGCGAGCTTTTTTTGAAATGAATTTGTTGTATTAGCAGACTTTATTAATAGTTTTGTTTCATTATCCGATAATTTTTGAAAATAATTTTTATTGATTAAAAATAAACAAAAACCATAAACATGAGCAGTTTTTGTGAAATATTTTTGTTTCTTATAAACTTTAAATTGATAAAAATTTGTAATTGGATTTTCTTGAGCATCTAAATCACCAGTTAATAATGCCTTCTTAAAATCTAATACATCTAAAGGCTTTGGTATAAATCCAAAAGATTTAAATGTATCAATATGAAGTTGGTTTGGTGTTGTTCTTATAATTTGTTCAATACAATCTTTTGGAGTATGTATAAATTTTTTAGAACTAGAGATATGTCTAGTACCGTTATCCCAAAAACCCAGTAAAAATAAATTATGTTTGTTTTTCAACTCATCATTTATCAGAGGTTTTAAATTTTTATTTAAATCATTAAAAGCTTCTTCCTTAGAATTAAAATAAAAAGGTAAATCTAAATATAATAATTCTGGTATTAGGTTTGTAAAATAACTTGTAAAAAGATAAGAAATGTTAATTTCACCATTTTGAGTTTGACTTATAAGATCCGAAGCTTTTTTATTATTTGATGTAATGTCCTCAATGAAAGAAATTGAAAATTCATTTTTTATTAAACTAATAAATTTTTGCATAGCTCTAGTGTGGACAGATTCTTTACCTTGATATCCAGCTATTTTGATAAGTTTTTTCAACACAATACCATTAAATATTTTAGTTATTTTCATTATAACTTATAATCAAAGTTTTAAAAAATGTTTTATAATTCTAAGATATACATTTAGTTTACTATTATAAGAAATTGATTATAAACGATTAAGTATTAAAAATATTCTAGGACTAGTTTCATAAAAATTGGTAAAATTAATAGCATGATAGTAGTAGATATCACGACTAAACTTCCAACGGTATTTGAATCTTTATCATTTTGAACAGAAAAAATATAATTCAAAAGTGCCACAGGCATCATAGACATGATAATTATAACACCTGCTTGTGGACCACTAAAATCTCCAAAATAAATAACTATTAATCCACTAATAAAACCTATAAAAAATCTAACGATTGAAAAAATTAAACCTTTTTTTAAATTGTGAACTTTTAATGATGGCAAAGAGTAACCTAATAAAATTAAAGATAATGGAATAACTAGATTTCCAAGATGTTTTGTACATGTTAGAGCAATTTCAGGGACATTTGTTTGGCTAATCAAAATAAAAGTTCCTAGAAATGTCATTACAAATATTGGATGATAAAATAATCTAAATAAGTTTACACTTCCTATTATAGTCATATAACCCAGAGTATTTTGAGAAAAGGCAACAACTACAAAATATGGAATTGCAAATATTAATCCTTGTTCTCCATAAGTTAGTATTGATAAGGGTAGGGCTAGGTTAGCAGAATTAGGATGTATCAAACAACTAAAGTAAGGACTATAATTTTCTTTTAGAAGTTTAATTACAATTATAGCTAAAATCGAAGAAATAAATATAACACTTAATGCAGCAGAGCCTATTTCAATCAAAGTTAAATAGTTAATATTTGTAGTAGATAAAGCATTAAAAATTAAACATGGTGATCCAATATGCGTTAGCAAAAAACCGAGAGTTTTTTGATGAATATCAATTTTTAATTTAGAAATAAAAACACCAATAAATATTAATATAAAAACTGGTCCTGTTATTGATAAAATTTGATAAAACATTTAAGAAAAAACCACACCCATTTATTTAATGGATGTGGTTAAAAAAACTACTAACCTTTAGTCATTTGTTTAACTAAATTTTTATAGTTTTTGGATTTCTCAGCTCTTACTTTTTCATAGTCAGGGCCATTCATGAACTCCATATTTTCACCTAATCTTCCCATAAACTTTTTAAAAGTTTTATCTCCTTTTAATTTACCTAACGCATCTTGTAACTTTTTGATACGATCAGGTGGAGTTTTTGCTGGAGCCATTAGGATTCTATCCATGTAACCTATTTGGCCAGTAAAGCCCAAAGAGTCAAAGGTTGGAGGTGAGCCAAGTGCTTTTTCATTTGAACCACATCCTAATGTTCTTACTTTTGAACCTTGTCCTTTGATAACTGATGGAAAGTGTAATACAGCTTCTACATCGCCAGAGAGAAGTCCTTTTACCATTGGACCTCCACCTTTATAAGGTGTTAAATTAGCTTGTACTTTTCCCCAAGATAATAATTGTGCCATAGGTACCATTGTAGCACCCCACATACCTGAGTGACCAAGTTTCATTTTTCCACCGCTTGATTTTGCTGCATCAAATACATCTTGAACAGATTTATACTTTGATTTACTTAAAACAATCATACAAGCTGCAGCATAATTAATTCTAGCTACAGTTACAAAATCCTCTAGAGGTTTGTATGGTAATTTTTTTACATGATGTTGTAATTGGTCAACATAATTATGAGTAAAAAGAAGTGTATATCCATCTGGCTTTGCTTGCGCAACCATAGCAGTTCCTGTTTGACCACTGGCACCAGGGACAAGCTTAACAATTATAGCATTTCCAAGATACTGAGGTACAATACTTGTAAAAACTCTTGCGTTAAGGTCGTGTGAACCTCCAGGTCCAAAAGGAATTACCATTGTAATTGGTTTTTCAGGATAATCAGCCTTTACAATTCCTGTAAAAGATAGAATAGCTAAAAATCCTAAAAACATTTTTAGTAAATTTTTCATTTTTTCCTCCTTTCAAATGAATAATCAACTTAACTTACCTGCTTAGAGGTAATTTCGGCTGCAACATTTCGCAACCTTTTGCTTCTTTTCCAGAGCTTCCAAGTTATAATTGGAGTAGCACAAATTATTAAAGCTGCTATTGGTCGCTCTAAAAGCAAATACTTAATTAAACTATCATCACCTAAGCTTAATGTCTGCCCAAAAGCATATTCTAATGAAGGGGCCAGAATAAAAGCCATTACTAATGGAGTGACATCAAATTCAAGTTTTTTTAGTATATAACCAAATATACCAAAAAATAATAAAAAATATAAATCTGCAGGATTATGTCTAAATACAAATGAACCAGCAAATGCGAATACAATTGTTAATGGTAAAAGGTATGATTTTTTAATGCTTACCACTTTTGAAAACAATGGCATTGTAAAGTAACCTAAAATTAGAAAAAGAACATTAGCTAAAAGCATACATAAAAGTATTGCAAAAACTATACTTCCTTGTTCTGTCATTAATTGAGGACCAGGCCTCAATCCATGTGCAACAAATGCACCTAATAAAATAGCAGTTACATTATCTCCAGGTATCCCAAGTGTTAACAAAGGGACTAATGTTGGTCCATTAACAGCATTGTTAGCCGCTTCTGGAGCGGCAATACCTTCTAATTCGCCCTTACCAAATTTTTCAGGATTTGGAGAAGCATTTTTAGCTGCGGCATAGCCTACAAATGCAGCTACAACTTGACCAACTCCTGGAATCATTCCTATCGTTGTGCCAATCATTGTGCTTCTAAATATCGTTTTTCTCAAAGCTAGAAATTCTTTCCATGTAAGTCTTTGTTCTTTTTTGATATTCACTTTTGATTGAACAAATTGTTTGGCTTTTGACTCGATGTTTATCAAAATTTCTGGAATGGCAAACAATCCGATTAACATTGGTAGAAGAGGTATACCAGCTCTCAATTCAAAAACGTCAAAAGTAAATCTTGATAATGCCGCAATTGGGTCTTGACCAATCATAGCTATAAGTAATCCTACTGCGAGCATAATCATGTTTTTACCAACAGATCCGTTTGAAGTAGATGAAATGATCAAAATGCTCAGAAACAGAATAGCTGCTAATTCTGGAGGACCAATTAATAATGCTATCAACGCAATTGGTCCAATCAAAAGAATTGTAACTATATCACTAGAAAAGTCAGCTATGACAGATGAGAATAGGGCAGTTTCAAGTGCTTTTCTACCCTTGCCTTGTTTAGTTAATGGTGGTCCATCAAATGTAGTAGCAACTGATGCACCTGTTCCAGGAAGAGAGACTAAAATTGCAGGAATTGAACCCCCAAATATACCTCCTTTATAAACACCTATTAAAAATGGTATTCCTACTAAAGGATCCATAAAAAAAGAAATTGGTAAAACAATTGCCATAGCCATCAAAGTTGTTAAGCCAGGCAGTGCTCCTACGAATAAACCAATTAACAAACCTAAGGCAACAACAAATATAATTGTAAGAAAATTACCACTGCCAAATAAAATTGGAAAAGAATTTAAAAAACTTTCATACAAAATTAAAACTCTTTATTACATTATTAAATAGTTTCCTATTCTCATCTCAAAGAAAGGGAATTCTGGTAAAAAAACATGCATTATATTAACAAATACAACAAAAACAATTAATGGAAAGATTATAGAAAGTAATAAAGATATATAATTGTTAACATCTCCCAAGTATTGACTAAGTACAAATATGAGTATTGCACTTGCTAATACAAAACCTAATACAATGAATAGATACGAATATAATGTTAAACATAAAACTGCAAAACCAACGTTTTTCAATAATAATTTTGTTATAAATGGCCAACAATTATTTGATAATGAGTTTCTTTCAAAAATCATAGTGTATGAGCCAAATAGTATTAACATTACTGAAACAATAAATGGAACCAATTCAGGATTAATTTCAGAAGATGATTGCCCAAAGAGCAATACTGGTTTCTCAATTTCACTGGGAATCTTAAAAATTATAAAAATTCCAATTAAAATACTTATAAAACCTGTTATTAAATTTGGAGTAAAAACAATTTTTTTCATTAACTTTTATTTCTTGGCATTGTAATAGGTTCACCTTTTTCTACAGATAAATCTGCAGCGAGATATAAATCCATTACTAATTTTGCTTCTTCAGGTTTCACTAATACTGGTTTATTTAAGGCAACAGCATCAAGAAAGTGGTTCGTTTCTTCGTGCATTGGCCCCGCGTAGGTATGTTCTACTGGTTCACCAGGCATAGAGGACATTGGGTATTGTATCCCTTTGTTGACAGTATTTAATTGAACATCTTTATGAGTGTCATCAATAAATAAAGAACCCTCAGTACCTATTATCTCAATCCAGGTATTTGAAAAATTTGGATAACCTAATGGAAGAATCCATCCTGCTCCAATTGTAATTGTCATTCCATCGTCAAGCGTTACCATGATCCACTGATGATCTGGTGTATTACTATTTTTGGAAAAAAGTTTCCCTGATGTTTGGCTATATACTTTTACTGGTTTTCTGGGTTGTAAACACCACAATAAAAAGTCTAAATCATGCGTAGCTTCCATGGCAGCAGGGGACAATGCAGTTCGACCAGAAATTTTTGCCCCTAATTCTCTTGTTATATTTCTACTAACTAAGCATGTCACTGGTTCACCAATTAAATTCTCATCAATAGTTTTTTTTACATAGGCATATTTTGCATTAAATCTTTGGGAGTAACCAATGGTGAACTTAAGATTATTTTTAATTGATACTTCTATTAATTCTTCTGCTTCAGCCATTGTTGTGGCTATAGGCTTCTCTAAAAACACATTTTTACCTGATTGAAGAGCAGACAAAGCCATAGGGTAATGAGTGTCCTCAGGTGTTGCAGATATAATGATAGTATCTATTTCAGGGTTATTAATTAATGTCTTCCAATCATTAGTAGCTTCTTCTAATTGTAACTTATCTTTTAATTCATTGATTCTTGTTTCATTAGTTTCAGCAATATATAATTTATCCACTAGAGGATTAGAGTTACACGCATTGGCTCTTATTCCTCCACACCATCCTGTGCCAATTACACCTACATTAATTTGTTTAATCAAAATAAAATCTCCTTAAATAAACTCTAGTTTAGAAATGAAAGTAAACAAAATGATAAAATCTAATTTAAATTATAAGTTAAACTGATAATTCGTTAAGCTAAGTTATAGTTTAAGTAACTTTGATGCATTTTCACCAGTAATGTTTTTAATGTCTTGTTCTGATAAACTTGTAGAACCTAAAACATGTCCAATGGGGTCATCCTCAGCCATATCATATGGGTAATCTGTACCCATTACTATATGGTCTGAACCAAACATACTTACCAGATAATCTAACTGTTCATATGTAAATACAATTGTATCAAAATATAATTTCTTCAAATATGATGTAGGAGGTGACTTTATTTTTAATCTACAATCAGGTCTTGCCCCCCAAGCATGATCTATCCTTCCTGAATAAGCAGGTAAATAACCACCCCCGTGAGATACAAGTATTTTCAAATTTTTAAATTTTTCTAATGTGCCATCGAAGATTAAATGATGCAAAGCTACTGTTGTATCTAATGGATTTCCAATAACATTATTAAAATAATGATTTTTTAATCTATCTCCTTGTGGGTAACCATTAGGATGAAGGAAAATCAAAGTATTTAATTTTTCTGCTGTCTCCCAAAATGGATCTAATATTGGATCTGATAATTCATGACCGTCAACAGTGCCTAAAATTTGAAAGCCTTTTAATCCAAGCTCTTTTACTCCTCTTTCTAACTCTTTTGCAGCTGCATCACCATCTTGTAAAGGCAATGTGCCTAAAGAAATAAACCTATCTGGTCTTTTTTCGGATACTTTAGAAAGAGTATTATTTATAATCTGTATCGCTTTGAGGCCTCTAGCGTTTCTTATTGCATAATAAGCTTGAAATGGAACAGGTATTAATAACTGCATATCTATACCTTGTCTATCCATGTCTTTTAATCTTTGATCTAGATTAGTTAAGTTTAACATTCTATCTTCAGATTGTTGTTTGTTTTGCTTAGAAGTAATTTCATTTGTTGATTTAAAGGCTGGTACCATCAATGGATCAAACAAATCTACCACCAAGTCAGCTGCTTCCTGAACGTGAAGATGACAATGAGCGTCAATTGTTAAGTTTTTAGAATATCTTTCTTTTCTTTCAAAATGTTGTCTAGCTGCAGTAGCTCCATAAGGTCTAAGTTCCACAATTTTTCCTTCCAAAATAAAATTTAACAAGTTATTTATTAATTATGAAGATTTAGTTTAGAATATAAAGACATATTTATTAACTTATATTTGATTCGAGGAAGATTGTATGAAGTTTAAAATTACAAGAAATAAAGATAATGATTTTACAAAAGGTCTTAGAGGTTTTTTTGAATACAAAGATTTAGGTATTGAAGAAGCTACAAAAGGGGATTACGGGGCAAATGTAATCAAAGCTATAGAGGGAAAACATGCTAATGGCGATTGGCATTATCATAAATTAAATTTTCAAATGGTTTATATTTTAAAAGGCTGGGTTAAATTTGAGTATAAAGGTGAGGGAACTCATGTTTTAAAAAAAGGTGATGTCGTGTATCAGCCGCCTGAAATACATCATAGAGAGATTGAACATTCTGACGATTTAGAATTAATTGAAATTACAAGCCCTTCAAAATTTGAAACTTTCACTGTATAAATTGTATGAAATTAGAAAGTACATTTACCTACAATCAGGTATTAGAAGAACCTGAAAATGCGCAGAAATATTATAAAGCTTATGGTTTTCTTGTTGTAGAAAATGTATTTAGCTTGATTCAATGTCAGGAAATGAAAAAAAGAGCTGAACGGCTAGTAGAAGAAGATAAATCTTTAAAAACAATAGGGTTTTCACTAAAAAAAAATAATCACCATTCTGATAATAATTTTTTATCATCTGCTTATAAGATTAACTACTTCTATGAAGATGAAATGATAGATAAAAATGGTAATTTTATAGATAAAAAAATAAATTGTATCAGTAAGTTAGGGCATTGTTTGCATGATTTAGATAAAGTGTTTAAAAAATTTTCTTATAACAAAAAATTTAAGAATTTACTTGATATTATTAATCTTAAAAACCCCACTCTTAGCCAATCATCTTATATATTTAAACAACCTTTTATTGGTGGAGAGTATTTATGGCATCAAGACTCAACTTATTTGTTAACAAAACCATTGAGCTGTACAGCAATATGGACTGCCATAGATGATGCAAATGAAAACAATGGATGTCTTTATGTAATACCTGGCTCTCATGTTGAAAATATAAGAAAAAGAGTAAAACATGTTAAAGGTCAAATTATCAGAGAAACTTTAAATAAAAAAGATTGGGTTGATGGACAAAAGTATCCTTTGTGTGCAAAAAAAGGTTCTATTATTCTTTTTCATGGTTCATTGGCTCATAAAAGTTCAAAAAATACGTCAAACTTGTCTAGAAATGCGTATGTATTACATTTTTTTAGTAGAAACACTGAATATTGTAAGGATAATTGGTTGCAAAGACCTAAAGATTTCCCATTCACTCATTATACTTAAATAATAAAATTGCAATAAATCAATAAACTATGTTTAATACTTGTATCAAGGAGCTTAGCAATGAAAAAAAAATTTATTTTAATTCTAACTATACTATCGATATCATTATTATCAAATTGTTCATCAAAGGGTGAATTTATTTATGATAAATCTGATTACAATTCTCTTGTTCCAAGTTGGATGCAAATTGGCGCAACTGATGAAAGTAAAAAAGTTGAAGAAACAAAGGATGAAGATTCTGATGCCACATGGTGGAATCCGTTTAGCTGGTTCTAATTAAATTATAAATCATTTCATATATTTTTTATTTAATAGGAAACTGTCTAATTATTATATTAGACAGTTATACTTCTAATTTAATATCAAAGTGAAATAGGCGATATGTATATGTTATAAAATAATTATTTAGTTCTTTGTCGCATAATATATATTATGTAATTTATTTATATATTTATTATTAAACCATCGTAAGCTGGCTCAACATTCATTGGGCATAACTTTAAAACTTCTTCATGGTCACTGTCTGGGCTAAAATGGGTTAAGTAGGTAAATTTAGGTTTTAATTCCTCAATCCACTTAAATGTCATATCAAAATGAGCATGAGCAATATGAGGATTTTTTCTTAATCCAGTTATAATTAAAACATCAAGATCATATAACAAATCAAAACTTTTTTTAGGGAAATTTACAACATCAGTACAATAAGCAAATTTATTATTAAATATATACCCAAGAGTGCTCATTACTCCATGGTCTTGTTTAATTGTCTTAATATTTATATTTCCTATTACAAATTCTTCATAAAAATTAATAATATTCATTTTCAAAGGAGGCTCAAAGTAAGATTGTGAGTTTGAACTTTTAGTAAATAAATAATCAAAACGCTTTTTAATGAATGAGGCGGTTCTTTTGTGAGTAAAAACATCAATTTTTTGTCGTGTAGTAAAATAAAAAGGTCTCAATTCATCAAGACCAGATACATGATCAGAATGCTCATGTGTTATTAAAAGTGAGTCAATTTTATCAATATTATTATCCCATAATTGATTTTTTATATCTGGGCCAGCATCTACGAGAACTCGTGTATTATTATTTTCAACTGTAATTGCACATCTTTGACGCCTATTTTTTGGATTATCAGGATTACATTTCCCCCAACCTAGTTTACCAATTGATGGAATACCTACGGAAGTACCTGTGCCCAAAACATTAATTTTCATTTGTTTTCCATTGTCTAATTTTTTGATAAATATTTAAAGAGTTTCTATATGTGTTTTCTGCGAATTCTTCAAACTCTATATTTTTTAATTCAGATATAAATTTTGCAGTATAAAAACAATTTTTAGGTTCATTAATTGATCCTCTATATGGAGAAGGTGACAAATAAGGTGAGTCCGTTTCAATTAAAATTTTATCAAGAGGTACATCTTTGGCTATTTCCTGAATCTGTTTTGCAGAATTAAAAGTAACTATACCAGAAAAAGATATAAAAAAATTCAAGTCTAAACCGCATTTAGCAAGTTCTGATCCAGAACTAAAACAATGCAAAATAGCCTTGAAGGAACCGTTCTTAAATTCACTGGTTAAAATATCGATCATATCTTTATCAGCATTTCTAGAATGAATAATCAGTGGTAATTTTGTATCTCTTGCTACATTTATTTGGGTTATAAACGATTCTTTTTGGTAATCGACAAATTCCATAGAATAAAAATAATCAAGCCCACCCTCACCTATTCCTACGCATTTATTATTTTTAGAAATATCGATCATCATATTACCATTTTTATAATTGGAATCTTTATGCGCATTATTAGGATGGACTCCTACAGTAAAAAAAATTTCTGAATATTGTTTTGATAAATCAATAATTGTATTAATTTTATCTAAATGAGTGGATATAGTAACAACATCAGTAACTTTATTTTTTTTTGCATCACTTAGAACATCTGTAATTCTAGGACATAATTCTGGGAAATCTAAATGTGCATGAGTATCTATTAGCTTTACTTCAGTCATGTTAATTATCAATTCTTGGGAAGAGAACTTCAGGTTTATTTATCACAATATTAGGACTAATTCTATCATCTATATTCTCGAAAGTTCTTTTATTTATATTAATAGACAAACTATCAAGAATTTTTTCTGCAGTATCAGGTATAAAAGGTTGTAACATTATACCAGCTTGCCTCAAGAATTCTATTAAAGTATAAAGTATAACACTCATTCTTTCCGGGTTCTTATCCTTTAAGCTCCAAGGAGCTTGTGTATCAATATATTTATTTGCCTCAGTAATGTTCTTCCAAATTAATTTTATGCATTCATCTAATTTTTGTTCATCAATTTGTTTTTTCAAGATATTAATACTTTTAGAAAAAAGCTCGATAACTTTGAGATCTTCATCTTGAATATTGTTGTTATGATTAGGAACCATCTGATTACAAAATTTAAAGGAAAATGAAATAACTCGTTGATACAAATTACCTAAGTTATTTGCTAAATCACTATTTATTCTCAAAATTAATTGATTTTTTGAGAAATCTCCGTCATTTCCAAAAGGAACTTCTCTTATTAAAAAGTATCTAATTTGGTCTAGACCAAAATCATTTATTATTGTTATTGGGTCAATCACATTACCTACAGATTTTGATATTTTTTCGCCTTCATTTGTCCACCAACCATGAGCAAAAATTCGCTTTGGTAATGGTAAATCAGCTGCCATCAAAAAAGCAGGCCAATAAACAGCATGAAATCTAAGTATATCTTTACCAACCATATGAATATCTGCTGGCCATAGTTTAGAAAAATCATTATTATTTGAATTATAATTTGCTGCAGTGATGTAATTAGTAAGTGCATCCAACCATACATACATGATATGATTTTCATCATTAGGAACCTTTACACCCCAATTAAAACTTGTTCTACTTATCGACAAATCTTTTAAACCTCCCTCGACAAAACTTATAACTTCATTTCGTCTAGTTTTTGGAAGAATGAAACCTTCATTCTCTCTATAAAAAGCTAACAATCTATCTTGCCAGTCTGATAGTTTGAAAAAGTATGAAGGCTCTTCAACCCACTCTACTTTCGCACCAGTCGGTGCTAATCCATTTTGAATTTCATTTTCGCCAAAAAAAGCTTCATCTCTTACAGAATACCACCCAGAGTATTTATCTAGATAAATATTCCCAGATTCTAAAAGCTTTTTCCATAATTTCTGACAACTCTCTAAATGTCTTTGTTCTGTCGTTCTTATAAAATCATTATTAGATAAATTAAGTGTCTTTGATAAATTTCTAAAATTTGAAGAAACATTATTTACAAAATCAATTGGTTTTATATCTTTGTTTTTTGCTGCTTTTTCAACCTTTTGCCCATGCTCATCTGTACCAGTTAAAAAAAATACATCATATCCATCAAGCCTCTTAAACCTTGAGATAACATCACAGGCTAAACTAGTATATGCATGACCTATATGCGGAACATCATTAACATAATAAATAGGTGTGGTTATATAAAAATTCTTCATAAATTAATAATTTAAACTTTTAATGAAATTATCGATAATATCAAATTTATTCACATTTAGTTGTTCGGAATGATACAAATCTTTTTGCAAATTAACATACTTTTCATATAAATTATCGCATTTATCATTTTGTGACATGGATGTTATCAATTTTTTTTCATGATTTGTTATACCATCTAATAGAGTTTTCTCAGATTCAAAAATTAATAAATTTTTAACAATTCTATTAATTATTCTAACTAAATTGTACTCATCTTTTAAATTATCTTTCGATTTAATAAAATCATAGACTCCTTCAAAGTTTTTATCTTTTAAAGATTTAACAAAATAATCCAAACAATTTAGATAATTACTGTATAAATTTTTATCATAATATTTTTTAGCTAATCCAGGACTACAACAGTAAATGTCACAAGCAAGTTCTATTTCATCAGACGAAAGATTGAAATTTTTAAAATTTGATAGAATACGAAGAAATTCATCTTTTTTTAATGGTTTGAAATAAAACTTAAATAACCTTGAGTTAACAGTTTTCAATAAATTGGATTGTTTGTTAGAAATAATAAAGATATACGTTTTTTCTGGAGGCTCTTCTAATAACTTTAAAATCATATTGGTTGCACTAAGAGTAAGATCTTCAATTCCATCAATAATCACTACTTTTACATTTGAGATGCTTTTTGTATTATGAAAAAAATGGTTTAACTTTCTAGTTTCATCAACTGATATTTTTTTATGTTCTTCACTTACCAAAAGATAATAATCAGGATGTGTATTATTGAAAAAAAGATTTTCTTCTTTTGAATTATACCGAATATTTTTTATTAGTTTCAAAGGGTTTGAACTAATTTCATTAAAATTATTTTCATGTAAATTTAATAGGTTGTTTGTAATAATCGAAGCCATTGATTTTTTACCAATTCCCTCAATTCCATAAAACAAAAAAGATGCACTAGAGTGTTTAACTATTAAATTAGCAATATTAGAGCTTAATTCTTCATCAAAAATAAAGTCATCAGACATAATAGTTATTTTATATTTATCACTTTTCTTTTTAAACTAGATTTATTTATTGCATCAAGAACAGCTACATTCTGAAACTTTTCTTCATCTGTAAAAATATATTCTTTTTTTCTTTGTACGGCATTTATAAAGTTATTAATATTCGCAGAGACAGTATCAGTCCAATTCAAGTTAGTTTTTTTAATTTTACCATTATTCATTCTAAGTATTAATTCTGACGGACCTGGTGTGTCTGGATGAGAACTATCAATAAGCTCTACCCATCCTTTGTCTCCAAAAATTGTGACTCTTTGATAATGAGGAGTTTTTAAAATTGCTGTAATCTGGGAGCTTAAACCATCTTTATGAAGCAAGGTAGCAGAAACGACATCTCCAGTTTTGAATTTTAGAATTCTTTTTGATGTTGTTGCAAAGACCTTTTCCACCGAACCAAAAAGCCAAATCATTAAATCTGTTAGATGAACCCCCATAGCGGTCATTCCTGCTGCAGGAGCTATTTTTGGGTTTGCTCTCCAATTATCTTTTGACAATCCTGCGAGTTTATCATGACTAAAGTGGGCTTCTGCATACATTATTTTTCCTAAAACTTCTGAAGAAACTAAATCTTTTAATTTCAACCAACCTTTTTCAAACCTTCTTTCATGACCTACTCCTAAGATAATATTATTTTGATTACAAACATCTATCATTTTTTTTGCTTCAACAGGCTTAAGAGAAAGAGGTTTTTCACAATAAACATTTATCCCATATTTTGCACAAAAAATTGTTTGTTTCATATGAAGTGTATTTGGAGTACAAAGAATGATACCATCTAATTTACAACTCAACACAGCTTCTTCAAAGTTGTTATATATAGTTAAGTTTTTACTTTTAGCTATTGTTTTAGCTTCATTATCTGGCTGAGGATCAATTAAAAATACAATTTTAACTTTTTTGGAATTAGATAATCTATTGATTATAACCTTTCCCCACCAACCAAGACCTGCTATTGCTATTTTAAACATTCGAACTTTATGGTATTGGAATAACTTGATCATTTTGTGGGACTAACCACCCTTTTTGGACAGCTGGCCTGTCAGCCATTTCCTTGTACCACCTAACAACATTTGGAAATTCATTTAAATCAACTTCTTGCCAATCAAACCTAGCTGTCCAAGGCCAAATAGATATATCAGCAATACTATATGATTTTCCTGCAACAAATTGATGGTTTCCTAGTTTTTTATTCATAACACCATATAATCTTTTCGCTTCCTTGGAATATCTCTGTTCAGAATATTCTGACTTTCCTTTATTATATTTTACAAAGTGATGAACTTGACCAAACATTGGCCCAACACCACCCATTTGCCACATTAACCACTCAATTGTTCTATAATATTCATCTTTATTATCGAAATTAAGTAATTTTCCAGATTTTTCAGCTAAATACATTAAAATTGCACCAGATTCAAATAGAGCATAATTATCATTATTTTTATCAACGATAGCGGGTATTCTATTATTTGGTGAAATTTTTAAAAAATGGTCTTGAAACTGCTCATCCTTGGCAATGTTTATTGGATAAACATTATAATCCAACCCTATTTCCTCTAACATTATTGAAATTTTACGTCCATTTGGCGTGTGCCATGTGTATAAATCAATCATTTTTTCTCCTTAAAATTATAGAGTAAAGACTATTGCGCCTTTTGTTTGTCTTCCTTCCAGTTCATTGTGAGCTGCAACAACTTCTTCTAAAGGCATTGTTTTGTGAATAGCTATATTTAATCTTCCATCTGCAATTCGACTATATAATTGATGAGAAGCATCATTATATTCTTCTCTATTTGCAATATATGTGAATAAAGTTGGTCTTGTTACAAAAAGTGATCCTTTTGCTGACAATGAAGCTAAATTAAAATCAGTTATAGGTCCAGATGCTTGTCCAAAAAGAACCCACAACCCTCTAGGTTTTAAACAGTCCATTGAGCCAGGGAAAACATCTTTTGCTACACTATCATAAACCACATCACATTTTTTATTATTTGTTATTTTCATAACCTCTTTTACAAAGTCCTCACTTTTATAATCAATCACATGATGATAACCAGCTTTTTTTGCTGCATCAACTTTATCGGAACCACCTGCTGTACCAATCATTGTAGCCCCAATTTCTGAACCCCATTGTCCCATGAGTTGTCCTACTCCACCTGCGGCAGCATGAACTAGAGCAGTCATATTGTTATTTAACTTAATTGTTAAATGTAAAAGATAATGTGTTGTTAACCCTTTAAGAGTACTAGCAACAACATCATGGTCTTTTACATCAACTTTTATTTTAACGGCATGTAAAGCATTTACCACTGCATACTCAGCATATGCACCAACAGGTGTAACATAAGACACCCTATCCCCTTCTCTAAAATCCTTTACATTGGAACCTACTGCATAAACATTTCCTACACCCTCTGAACCAGGTATTTTTAAATCATCTTCATTTGGCCATGGATATAAACCTGTTCTGAAATAAGTATCTAAGTAATTTAGACCAATAGCATTATTTTTAACAATAATTTGATCTGCTTTAGGTTCTGGAATATCTGCTTCAAAAATAACCATGTTTTCAGAGGCACCAAAATCAGTAAGCTTAACAACCCTTTGTTTCATAAAATCTCCGTAAATTTTCAATTATAATTTTTAAATTGAAATACTTATAATATCAATTAATTTATAAATTATTATTCAAAGCTTTAAGATTATAAAAATAATTTTTGCAATATATATTTAAGACTATATATGATATACATGCATCAAGACATTAAAAACGTATGGAGAAAAAAATGACTTTAGAATTACCCGATCTACCCTATTCTCATGATGCTCTATCAGATAAAGGTATGAGCAAAGAAACGCTTGAATTTCATCATGATATTCATCACAAAGCCTATGTGGATAATGGCAACAAACTTTTATCAGGAACAGAGTGGGAAAATAAATCACTAGAAGAAATAATAAAAGGAACTTATGACAAATCACAAATAGCTCAAAATGGTATATTTAATAATGTTTCTCAACATTGGAACCATAAAGAATTTTGGAATATGATGGGTCCTAACAATAGCATAATACCAAGTGAATTAGAAAACGCTTTGACAGATCAATTTGGTAGTATTGAAGATTTTAAAAATAAGTTTGCAGATGCTGGTGCAACTCAATTTGGGTCAGGTTGGTGTTGGCTAGTAAAAGATACTGATGGAACGTTAAAGATTACTAAAACAGAAAATGGAGTTAATCCAATCTGCTTTGGTCAAACAGCTTTGTTAGGATGTGATGTTTGGGAACATTCTTACTATATTGACTTTAGAAACAAAAGACCAGCTTATTTAACAAATTTCTTGGATAATTTAGTAAACTGGGAATATGTAGCAGCAAAATTATAATTATTACAATTCATATATTTAAATTAAATGACTTTCATACTAAATAATTTAAAGTTTACAATCATCATTTCTTTTGTATTAGCCGTTTTATTTATAATAGCTTTATCTGGAAATTCCTTTGATAAAACCGCCTTTAGTATGTGGATATTAAGATGGTTACATGTTTTATCAGCTATAATGTGGGTAGGTATATTATATTATTTTAATTTTGTTCAAATACCTAATATGAGCAGAATACCAGATGATCAAAAGCCAGCTATTAGTAAATTTATTGCACCAAGTGCACTATTTTGGTTCAGATGGGGTGCAGTTATAACCATCTTAACTGGATTAAAATTAGCATATATCAAAGGCTACTTGTTCGAGGCATTGACATTTTCTAATGAATTTTGGCCAATTGGCATCGGTATGTGGTTAGGTATAATAATGTTTATTAATGTCTGGGCTGTAATTTGGCCTAATCAAAAAAGAGCTTTAGGTATAGTGAAAGTTGATGCTGAAACTAAAGCAAAATCAGCAAAAACTGCTATGCTGTTTTCAAGAACTAATACATTACTATCTATACCTATGTTAGTAGGCATGACAGTTGCTCAAAATTCTTTTTCTTAAAAAAAAATTAGAAGATGGCATTTTCGTCATCTTCTAATTAAAATTTAAAAGAAAATTAGCAAATTCTTTTGCACCATTTTTGATAGTTTTATTCCAATCGATTGAAGCATTTTCATTGGCATTATCAGAAACATACTTATAACAGTAAAATTTAATATTGTATAAATTACAGAATTTGGCATATGCATATGACTCCATATCAACTAAATCAGTTTTAATTTTTGGAACTTTAGTCACAAAATTATCTCCCGTACTACATGAAAAACCTTTTTCTGAATTAGTTATTGTAGATAATTTTTCAAAAGGAGTTTCTCCAATTTTAAAACCTAATGCCGAAACTTCCATATCTCTTTGCTCAAACTTTGACACCTCCAATAAACCAGATAGAGAATGATTCAAAGCGCCAGCAGTACCATAGTTTATAAATATTTTAGGCTTAAACTCAAAATAAGCTTTTGAAATAGCAAAAGAAGCATTTATTTTACCAACGCCAGTATAAATAATATTCCAATCTGGCAATAATAATTTTGGCAGCTCTTTGGGAATTGCAACAAGGATAACTGTATCACTCTTTTTAATCATACTTTAAAACTGAATAAAAATTAGGAGAGAGTTTATGTCTTCCCTTAAGTGAAACTAATTCTATGACAACCATTGAAAGAGTTACATTACCACCATTATCATTTATTAAATCTTCTGCACATTTTAATGTGCCTCCAGTAGCTAATAAGTCATCTATTAAAATTATATTTTTATTCTTAATATCTAAAGATTTTTTAATTGATAAGTTGGATTCACCATATTCTAATTTATAAGTGCGAGTGTACAACTCTCCTGGAAGTTTATCTGGTTTTCTGATCAAAATTGAACCAACCTTTAAATCTTGACTTAATAAAGTAGAAAATAAGAAACCTCTAGCATCTATTCCCGCCACATAATCAATTTTATATTTCAAAGCTTCATTTAAAAAAATACTTCTAAGTTCAGAAATCGCTTCAAAATTAGCAAGCAAAGGACTAATATCTCTAAATAAAATCCCCTTTTTTGGGAAATCACTAATACTTTCTATATAATTATATAAATTTATATTGCTCATAATATTTTAACAAAATAATATTATAATAATTAATCTAGGTTACGAAACAAATGAATTTTTTGATGCCACATTCTCCGAAGAAAACTATTCGTTTATCGAAAAAAGGTATTTTGAATGGAAAGACATTTTTATTAAAGGATATGTGCGATGTCAGAGGTCTAAAATGCTCTTGTGGTAATCCAGACTTCTACAAAAAATGTACACCCGCTAAAGATTTTGCTCCATTTTTAAAACAAATTTTAGATCAAGGTGCTATATTAAAAGGAATCACAATATGTGACGAGTTTTTTTATTCTATTATTGGTGAAAACAAACATTATGGCACACCATCAAATAAATCTGCACCAGGTTGTGTTCCAGGAGGCTCCAGTTCAGGCTCTGCTGCAGGTTTAACTCAAAAAAATATTCATTTTTCAATAGGAAGTGACACTGGCGGTTCTGTTAGAGTACCAGCCTCATTTTGTGGTTTATATGGAATAAGACCTACACATGGAAGAATTAATACAGATAAAGTCTATCCAATGGCTCCAAGTTTAGATACTATTGGCTGGTTTTCCAAAAACATAAATACTTTTAAATTATTGGGAACAGTTTTTTTAAAAAACATCAAAGATAAATCTATTGAAACAATTGTAATAGCTCAAGATTTATTAGATCTAGCTACAGAAGAAGTTAAAACAAAATTTAATGAATATTGTAAGTTCAAATTTGGTAATATTAAAAAAATTAATATAACTCATTTTAAAAAAGATATTATTTCTGATAAATTTAGAATCATACAAGGTTTTGAGGTTCAAAAAAATGTTATTCCATGGATTTTAAAAAATAATCCTAAAATATCTAGCGAAATTAATTCTCGTTTAGAAATGGCAAATAAAATTTCAGAAAAGGAGTATTTACAAGCAATTGAGTTTAAAAATAAGTTGGTTGCAAACTTGAATGAAAATTTGACCTCTGAAATGTTTGCTATTTTTCCAACTACCCCATTCTCTGCACCTAAATTAAGCATGTCTCAAAATAAATCACTAGAAGCAAGAAAAAAAATAATGATGATGACTTCAATTTCGGGTTTATCATCAAGACCACAAGTATCTATACCTAAATTCATAATGAAGAATGGGCCGGTTGGCCTATCAATACTAGGAAGTAAAAATACTGATGAAGTAATTTTACAAAATTTACATAAGTTTTAAGGAGTAAATAAAATGCCAAGGTTAAAAGACTGGAATGAAAATGATTTAAATATTGAACAAAAAAAAGTATATGACGAAATTGTAAATGGCCCTAGAGGAAAAGTAGTTGGGCCACTAAGAATTTGGTTAAATAATCCAGAATTAGCAAAATGTGCTCAACAAGTTGGAGCATATGCGAGATATAAAACAAGTTTAGATCCATCTTTATCAGAATTAGCTATAATAACAACTGGAAGAGTATGGTCTTCTGAATTCGAATGGGAGCATCATGCACCACTTGCTATTAAAGCTGGAATAAAAAAAGAACATGTTGATATAATATCAAAAGCTGAACGACCGATTTTTGAAAATGAAATTGAACAAATAGTTTTTGATTTTTCTGCAGAAGCTAATATTTTAAAAAATGTTGAAGAAAATACTTTTAATTTAGCATTAGAAAAACTTGGCAAAACAAAAGTAATAGATATTGTCGGAATATGTGGATATTATAGTTTAATTTCTATGACCTTAAATGTTTTTAAAGTGCCGTGTGACACACCTGATTGGCCTATACCAAGAATATCTGACTTTTCTAATATGTTAAAAATAGAGTCAAAAAAATAGAGATAAATAATGATTATAGATGGATTACAATATTGCAATTGGTCTGAAAAAATATTTAAACAATGGAGAATGTCTAATTTAACCGCAGTTCATGTTACAATTGCTTACCATGAACAATTTCGTGAAACTATTTTAAATTTTGAAAAATGGAATTCCTATTTTGAAAGTTTTTCTAATTTAATACTTCCTGCATACAGTCTTAAAGATATTATTTATGCCAAAGAAAATAATAAAACTGCAGTTATTTTTGGTTTTCAAAACCCCTCCCCAATTGAAGATGATATTAGATTAATAGAGATTTTACATAGGTTGGGCGCTAGATTTATGCAATTAACTTATAATAATCAATCTTTGTTAGCTACTGGTTGTTATGAAGAACAAGATAGTGGTCTAACAAGAATGGGAAAAGAGGTTGTAAAAGAAATGAATAGAGTAGGCATGATTATTGATATGTCACATTCTTCTGAAAAATCAACTTTAGAAGCAATTGAATATTCATCAGTCCCGATAACAATCAGTCATGCAAACCCAGAGTTTTGGCATAAAGCAAAAAGAAATAAATCAAATAAAGTTTTAAGAGCATTATCAGAAAATAACGGTATATTAGGCCTTTCTTTATATCCACATCATCTAAAAAATTCATCAAATTGTAGTGTTGAAGAATTTACAAACATGATAAAAGATCTTATTGAACTTATTGGTGTTGAACACATTGGCTTTGGTTCTGACTTGTGTCAAGATCAACCTGATTCAATTGTAGAATGGATGAGAGTTGGTAGATGGACAAAAAATATGGATTATGGAGAAGGATCACCTTCAAATCCAGGATTTCCAAAAATGCCAAGTTGGTTTAAAGATAATAAAGATTGGCATAAAATTTTTGAAAATTTATCTCAATCAGGCTTAACAGATAATCAGATAAAAAAAATACAAGGTGAAAATTGGATCGATTTTTTTAAAAGAACTAATTCTTTTAGGTAACAATTAATGGTATTAAATATTACAAAATGAACCATCTTATTTCAGATCTACCAAATGACTTAATGAAGCTTGATAATCTCGGGTCATTTCATTCAACAAGATTATCTTTTTCAAGGCAATTAATTAACGAAATTTTTAAAAAGCAATGGGTATTTAATATTTTAGATTGGAAAATAAATAATAAAGGAAAAGGTTCTTCAATAATTACTGTGAATACTCATGAGAATATATATTCTTTAATTGTTTTTGCTCACTTAATAACTGATGAAGATAGAAGTGATAGAGTAATCGCTGATAAATGGGATTTAACATTCACTTTGTTCAAAGGCGTACCTAGTAAAAAAGAACTTATTCATTTAAAAAAAAATGTTCCACTTCAAGAGAAAGGTCAGCATTTAAATAAACAAATTACTCTCAGTAGAGCAAATAAATCTATGAGGTTATATAAACATACTCTAAATAACTTAGCTAAAGGTAAACAACCTGATTTTAACCTTATAAGGGATATTGGATATCTTCTTAGAACTACGGCCGTTTATGGGAATGGAAAGTTTGGCATCCATGATTTTGATATAAAAGATAATTGTAAGGTTTTAAGAAATCCTTTCTGGGCTGAAATGTTAACTGTTTATATGCTTAAATATTTTTCTATAGAACTAATAAATTTTTTAGCGAAAGCCAAAGGTGGTACAACAAGTATTAAGCTCGATGAGAAAATTTCTCAGTTTATTGGAACTGGAAATGCGACAGGTCTTGGAATGGCGCCTTATATAATTAATCATCCAAAGTTAATACATACATGGATTGATAATAAATACAAATTACTTAAAAAAATTAGTTCAAAAAAAGTTGTTAGCCAAAATCGTATAAAGTTTATTATTGCATCGTTAAAAAAAGCTTATTTACATATATGTCAATGGAAAGTAGAAGATACAGTTCAAAAAAGAAAAATACTCAAGAGTAGAAAAGAATTATCATCAATAATCAATAATAAGAAAGTCTTATCATTATTAAAAAATGAATTTCCATTGAAAAATTTTTTGTCTTATATCAAAGATGTTTCTCAAGAAACAAAGGAAATACTATATAGTATTTTTATTGAAGCTTTTCCTATTATGTCTGATAATATTTCAAATAAAATGAGCTGTGATGAAAATGAACTAGTTAATTTTAATCATACAATATCAAAGTTAAAGAAAATAATTTTAAAAAATTATTTGTGGGCAATAAACAAAAATAATAAGTATAAAAATAATGATCACTATTTTTGGTATGTATCTGAAACTAAAGAAGAACCAAGATTGGGTGTTAAAAATTTAGATAATGGATATGATAAGAGATTACCCTTAGATATTTGCTTGCAAGTAAATAAATTATATTTTTTATTAAACAAATATAGTAAAAAATTAAAGATTTCAGATTTAATATTAATTAATCCAGAAATGAAATATATTATCAAAAGAATTTTGATAAATGAAAAGTATAAATATAGTGAAATTCATGAAAGTTTAACTCATAAAAAAATGAAACCAATTGATATTTTAAGATTTAAATTAAGTTTTTTTGGTGCAACAAAGTTTGATCCAAAATCTGATTTGTGGACAAGAATTACTTTGTTTCAAGGAGCGCCATTACCCTATCAAATAATTAAAAAACAAAAAATAGAATGGTTCTTTCCTATATTAGAAAATTATGACTCGAGTATCTCTCAACCAAATTAATTCAGAAATTGTCAAGGCAATTAGAGGTATAAACTTAGAATGGGGGCTTGCTTACGAAACAGGTAAAATGTGTGTTTTTTTATCTCAGCATAATATAAAATACAGTAGAGAAATTTGTTATTTGTTAAACAAATACAATAAGATAAATTATATACCTAACTTAATTTGTAAAGAAAAAGAGAATCTTTTTATTGCTCCATTTTTTTCTTTAAGTTTAATAGAGAATATTATTTCAAAAAAATGTCAATGGGAAGGTTACGTTTTTGCCCCTCAATTTTTAATTGCGGCGATTGGTATGTTTGCAAAAGAATTTAATATTAAATTTTCAATAAAAAATAAAAAAAATATTCTTATCGCTAAATCAAATAAGTCAAAAGTGTGTGTTTTAAAAAGAAACTTAAATTCAGATTATTACTTTATAAGTCAAGAAAAGTTATGTATACAGTCAAATAATTTGTCACTATTGAAAAAGGTTAATGAATACAAAATTGATGACAATGATTGGAGTACAATCCTTTCTTTTGGAAAAAATAGTTTTGTTAAAGATAGCATTTCTTCAAAGGAAAAAGGTGCAGGTTATTAATTAACAAAGTTCATTAATTTTATTATAAAGTTCTTTGTTAACATTTCTTGTAGCATTTGTTTGATTTCGAATTTTATGCCTGCGTTCACCAGGGAGCCTAACACCATCTAAAGTTTTTATTTTTGAAAAAAAATTTTCACAATGAATTTTCCAATTATTATCTGCAATTATATCAGGGTTCATTGCTAATAAAAACTCACCTCCCTTTGGCGGACCACCATCATTATTATCTGATAATTCTGCCTCATATGAAAAATAATCTCCAGTCAATCCTGCTGCAAAAAGTTCAACCATTAATGAAATAGCAGAACCTTTATAACCTCCAAATGGTAATAAAACCCCTTTTAATATTTCTTTTGGGTTCTTTGTTATATTACCTTTAGAATCAAGACCAACACCCTCTGGAAGCTCATGCCCATCTCTAGCGGCTATCATTACCTCTCCCTTAGCCATAGTAGCTGTAGCCATGTCAAATACTACTGGATTATGATTATCTCTGGGCCAAGCCATTGATATAGGGTTTGTTCCAAAAAAAGGTTCTTTGGAACCAGCCGGTGCAACAGAAGGTTTATATGCTGTACAAGCAATACCTACTAATCCGTTTTTAGCCAAAAATTCTGTTTCAGGCCATAATGCAGCAAAATGATAACAATTTTTAATAGACAATGTGGAAATACCATTATTTTTTGCTGAATTTACTAATATTGGTAAACTTTTTTCCAAAGCTAAAGGTGCAAATCCGTTATCTGCATCACACTCTAAAATTATATTTGTTTTATTCTTAACCATAGGGTTTGATTTACCATTAACCTTTTTTGAAACCAGTGAAGCTATGTAACCTGGTATTCTAAACAATCCGTGTGATGAAGCACCATCTCTTTCAGCAGCTGTTATTGTTGAAGCCAAAGCATTAGAATTATTAATATCACAACCGTTATTTGAAAAAACTCTTATTACTAATGTTTTAATTTCCTCTAGCGATAGTTCAATTGATTGATTATTATCATTTACCATTTTGCAACTTTCAAAGCTTGTTATACCCTAAATAAAATTCTAGAAGTTAATAATTTGATTGTACAGCCTTTGTAAAATTAATTACATTTAACAGTTTTTTTTCAATTGAGTCTGAAAAAGATATGGGACAAAGAACTTCCAACTTATTTATGTTTAAATTGTTAACAAATAAACATCTTATACCATAAAAAGAAGTGCTTATTACAGATTTTTCTGAGAGCTTATTATAATCAATATTTATCATTTTTTCTAACAACATTTTTTTTAAACTCCCTTCAATAAAAAAACTAGCCCAACCTCCAGATTGATCAGTTATTGAAGCAAGTGAATAAAAGGTGTTAACACTTTTTTCAAATTTTTTTTTTAGATTAAAATCAGAACAAACAAAGTAAGAATTATCTCTTATCCACAATACGGTGATTTTATCTAATTTAGAGTATTCAGAAATGTTAGGTAAACTAAGATTAAATTGTTTTTTAAAATTATTTTTAAATTTTGTTGATTGACCATTGTATATTGAAAAAGAATAAATTAATTTAATTTTTTTTTTAATAAAAGTTATATCTTTTGATTTCAAGATTATTTTATCTTTTGCAACAGACTTGTTAACCAAATTATATTTAAACACGAAGTTTTTTCCCTTCCTTATCTATAAAAACAGGACTACAAATTTTAGCAAAGGTTTTATATTTTTTTAAAAAATTTTTAACAATTATATTTTTTCCAAAATATTTTTCACCTCCAGAAAAGAAACAGAGGGCAATATACTTTCCTAAACAAGGAGAGAAACATGACGAAGATACGTACCCTAATTCATTTTCAGAATTCATTTTCATATCTTTATCAAAAATAAGGGAACCAGAGTGAATTTTATTATCTGATAGCAAACCAACTAACCTCAAATTATTATTAAGTATTTTTTTGCGTTGAAATAATATATTTCCAACACAGTCCTTTTGGAAATTCAATATATTTAGCATATTTACATTTAATGGGCTTGTATTTCCATTTATTTCGGGCCCAGATATATGACCTTTTTCAATTCTTAATACTGAAAGTGCTTCAGTTCCATAAGGGGATAGATTAAACTTCTTTCCCTCTTTTTCTAATATCTCTAAGAATACATCTGAATATTGCGTCTCAATCGAAATTTCATATGCCAACTCACCAGAAAATGAAATTCTAAATATCTTTGCAGATAATCCATTTTTTAACCAAATTTTTTTAAACCCCATAAAAGGCAGGTTTTTATTAGAAATTTCTTCACTATTATCCAAAATACTTTGTAAAAGCTTCCTTGAATTTGGACCAGCAACTGAAAATTGAGAAAAACTGTCAGTTATCGAAATTAAATTTACATCCATATATGGCCATAGGCACTGATGACAAAATTCTAAATGCTGATAAACTTTCTCAGCATTTGATGTGGTTGTTGTCATTATAAAATGATTCTCATCAAGACGTGCAGTGGTCCCATCATCCATAATCATTCCGTCTTCTCTTAACATTAATCCATATTTTACTTTTCCAATGGATAAATTATTAAAATTATTACAATAAATTTTATTAATAAATTCTAATGAATCTTTACCTTGAATATCGATTTTACCTAATGTAGATACATCACAAAATCCTACATTATTCCTTACATTTAATACCTCTCTATTAACAGTGTCTAGCCAATTTATTTCATTCTTTTTAGGATACCATTGCGAACGATACCAAAGACCTGTTTCAACAAATTCACTATTATTTTTTTTTGACCAAGCATGAGAGGGAGTTAATCTTTTTGCCTTAAAACTTTTGTTTTTAGTAAACCCAACAAAAGCATCAATTGATGCTGGAACATATGGAGGTCTGAAAGTAGATGTGCCAATATTCCTAATACTTTTATTTGAAATTTCAGACAAAATACCAAGTCCAACAATATTACCAACTTTTCCTTGATCCGTTCCCATACCTAAAGTTGAATACCTCTTTAGATGCTCTATTGAACGAAAATTTTCTTTATAAGAAATTTGTATGTCTTTAACCGTTACATCATTTTGAAAATCCACCCATTTTCTATCACTACCATATTTTACAAACCAAAAAGGCTTAATATTATAAGTTTCTTTTGTATTAACATTTGGTAAGTCTATATTTTTTGATTTTAAATTAAGAGTTTTTAAATATTTAAAAACTTCTTTTTTGGTGTTAATAAATAAATCATTTAATTCATAAATGCCGTCTGCTGAACCAAGACATTTAATATTTGAGTTTTTCGATATTTTCTTTTGAACAAAAGATAAAACTTGTTCATTCCAAACTGGTTTTTCGTTTGTATGAGTAGAAATTTGAATATTTGCATTCCAGCCTCCTGAAACTCCCAAAGTATCGCAATGAAGAAATAAAATAGGTTTATTTTTTGCTTTAATGAAAACTCCTTCTATTTTTCTCTTACCTTTTGTATTAATTACTTCAGCGTTTTTATAAATTGAAATTGTAGGATCAGAAAATTTAATTTCTTTTCTTACATCAACTATTGAAACTTGTTTTGTACCTCTTGAAATCAAATCTCTTGCAACATAATATGGGTAATCATTGTTAGTAAAAAATACAACATTTTTAAATGTTTTTAACTGCCATCTATTAGTATATTCTCTAATAGAACTTGATAACATAATTCCAGGTATGTCATTGTTTTGGAAAGATATATGTCTTTCAGTTGAACCTGAACAAAGAAAAGTTTTTTTAGATTTTACTCTCCATAAAATTTGATATTGTTTTTTAACAGATTCTTTTTTAAATGTTTCAGTTGCAGCAAAAGAACCATGATCGTACATGCCAAGAACAGTAGTTCTTTTCATAGTCCTAACATTAGGCAAATTTTCAAGCCTTGTTATTATCTTGTTTTTCCAAATTTTTGAACTAACATTATCAATAATTGGATTATCTCTATTCAAAGAACCTCCAAAAACAAAATCTTGCTCCATCAAAATTACAGATTTTCCCGAATTTCCTAAAATTAATGCCGCTAAAAGCCCAGTTGGGCCAGAACCAATAACTAAAAAATCACAAAATAAATATCCTTTTTCTGATATCACTCTGGAAGGATTTGTAGATACTTTTCCCAACCCTGCTGCTTTTCTAATCATGGGTTCATATAACTTCTCCCAAAAAAATGATGGCCACTTGAATGTTTTATAATAAAAACCAGCAACTAAAAAATTTGAAAAAAGATCAAAGATGCCTAAAATATCAAATTTCAAGCTAGGCCAGTAATTTTGACTTTTAGCAATTAAACCTTCATACAATTCAAGAGTTGTTGCCTTAATGTTGGGTATAATGTTTTTATCTTCTATAATTTCAACTAGTGCATTAGGTTCTTCAACACCAGATGCAAAAATACCTCTTGGTCTATGATATTTGAAAGATCTTCCTACCATATTTATATTATTTGCTAATAATGCTGAGGCTAATGTATCTCCTTTATAACCAAACATTGTTTTACCATCAAAAATAAACTTAATTTTATTTTTGTGTGTTTTTAAGTTTTTAAATTTATTTTTGATCATTTAACCCAATTCTTTATTTGCTAAAATAACATTTCTTATTTCATGAGTTTTCGTATCTCTTTCAACAATTAACCAGCTTCTATCACCATAGAGATGAAACCATAATTCAGAATGAATGCCATTAGGATTTTTTCTTAAATATAAATATTTATGAAATTTTTCTAGAATTTTATTTTGATTGAAAACTGGCCTTTTTAATAGAGAGGCATCACCATAATATATGAATTCATCAATACTACGACTTCCAAGCAATGGGTGTTCAATATACATTAATTGTCCTACTAATGAAGATTTGGTTGTGCACCTTGCCCCTTTTCATCGATAATAGAACCATCATAAAATCTATTAAGTGTAAAATCAGATATCAATTTATGTGGTTTTCCAGTGGATATTAAGTGAGCGAAACACCAACCTGAGGCAGGAGTGGCCTTAAAACCTCCATAACACCACCCAGCATTTAAAAAAATATTTTTTATATGAATTTTGTCAATAATTGGAGAACCATCCATACTCATATCCATAGTTCCACCCCAAGTTCGAAGTAGTCTACAATTGCCAAGCATAGGCATTAATGCCATACCACTCTCACACACATCCTCTAAAGTAGCTAAGTTACCTCTTTGCGCATATGAATTATAACCATCTATATCACCCCCAAATACTAAACCACCTTTATTTGACTGAGAGATATAAAAATGACCAGCCCCGAAGGTGACTACGCCAGAAATAACAGGTTTTAAACTTTCACTAACAAAAGCTTGTAATACATGACTTTCTATAGGTAATTGCATATTTAGTTTAGATAATAATATACTTGATGAACCTGCTACCGCACATCCAACTTTTTTACAAGAAATATACCCTTTTGAGGTATCAACTCCTTCAACTTTATTTTTTTTAATTCTAAAATTTATTACTTCACAATTCTGAATTATATCAACTCCAAGTTTGTTGGCAGCATGAGCATAACCCCATGCAACAGCATCATGTCTTACTGTCCCACCTCTACGTTGCAACAATCCACCTTTTACTGGGAACCTTGCGTTATCATAATCAAAAAACGGGTACATTCTTTTTATTTCATCAACATTGAGTAATTCTGCATCGGCACCGTTTAATATCATACTGTTTCCACGTCGTGTATAAGCATCTCTTTGGTAATCGGAATGAAAAATGTTTAAAACACCTCTTTGACTCACCATAGCATTGTAATTTAGAGACTTTTCCAAACCTTCCCAAAGTTTCAAAGAAAACTCATAAAATGGAATATTTTCTTTTAACAAATAATTTGACCTTATTATTGTTGTGTTTCTTCCAACATTTCCAAGACCAATATCACCTCTTTCTAAAACAGCAACATTCATTTCTTTATATTCACTTGCTAAATAAAATGCAGTTGCCAACCCATGCCCTCCTCCACCTATCACTATAATATCATAATGTTTTTTTGGATTAACGTTTTCCCAAGTTTTTAACCAACCTTTATTATTATTAAGGCCTTCTATTAATAATTTTAAAAAATTATAATTCATTAATTGTTACTTGGAAAGGTGTACTGAGCACCTGAGGATTTCCCTGCTGGCCAACGTCCAGTTATGGTTTTAAGACGAGTATAAAATCTGACAGCCTCCATTCCATAAACGCCATGTCCTCCAAAAACAGATCTTTTCCATCCACCAAAAGAATGATAAGCAACAGGTACGGGGATAGGTACATTTATACCAACCATCCCTATTTGGCATTCATTTGAAAATTTTCTTGCAACACCTCCATCTGAAGTAAATATTGCAGTACCATTCCCATACTCATGCTTATTAACCATATCTAAAGCATCATTAAAATCATTTGCTCTTACCATTGACATTACTGGGCCAAAAATTTCTTCTTTGTAAATTGACATATTTGTATTTACATGATCAAAAAAAGAACCACCTAAAAAATATCCATTTTCATAGCCTTGAAGACTAAAATTCCTTCCATCAACCACGAGTTCAGCTCCTTCTTGAACACCTTTATCTATATATTGCCTAACTTTATTTAAATGATCTTTTGTAACTAATGGACCCATTTCAGACGAAGGATCAATTCCAGGACCAATTTTTAAGTTTTCTATTTTGGATATTATATTTTTTCTTATTATCTCTCCGGTTTCTTGGCCAACTGGAACAACTACTGAAATTGCCATACATCTCTCACCAGCTGAACCAAAAACTGATCCCATGATTGAATCTGAGACTAAATCCATATCTGCATCTGGCATAACAACCATGTGGTTTTTAGCTCCACCCATAGCTTGAACCTTTTTTCCATATTTTGCAGCTTCATGATAAACATAGTGTGCTATCGGCGTCGAACCAACAAAACTAACAGAACCAATATCAGGATGACTTAGAATTGCATCTACAGCACTTTTACCACCATTAACCACATTTAAAACACCTGGAGGGATACCTGCCTCTAATACCATTTCAGCAAGCATGCTAGTAGAACTAGGATCCCTTTCTGAAGGTTTTAAAATAAAACAATTACCACAGGCAATTGCTATAGGAAACATCCACAATGGAACCATTACTGGAAAATTAAAAGGTGTAATTCCTGCACAAATACCAATAGGTCTGTAATCAGACCAACTATCAACTGCTGTGCCAACATCACTTGTGAAATTACCCGCTAAGTGAGATGGTATACCGCATGCAAATTCTATAACCTCTAAACCTCTTCCGACTTCTCCAAGTGCATCATCAAAAGTTTTTCCATGTTCAAGTGTAATTAGCTTTGCTAAGTCATCTTTTCTAGTCTCAACAATTTCTTTTAATTTGAACATTTTACGTGCTCTATTTAAAGGAGTTTCTAATGACCATTTTTGAAAAGCAACTTTTGCAGACTCGACAGCTTGATTGATACAACTTTCATTTCCTAAAGATACTTCAGCTATATTTTCTCCAGTGGCTGGATTATAAACTAAAGAAGTTTCCTTTGAAGTAATTGAGGTAAAATTTCCACCTATAAAATGTTCAATTTTTTTCATTATTTATTAAAATTCCTATATAATATATTTTTATAATAATATGTTTTTATTTCGAATTATATAGTAATATGCCAATCAAGAAAAAAAAGATATTTCTAAAATATCGAGTGACTTTTTTAGAAATGGACTCAAGGCCAAGATATTTATATCCTCCTTTACCGATTAAAAATGTATTTCTTTTAGAGTCTATTAATGTTCCTCTCTGGTACTTTTTGGCTCTTTATAAGGAAATAGGATATAGATATGAATGGACCGATATATATAAACAATCATCAAAAAATTTAGAGAAGTTTATTCAAAATAAGAATGTTAATTTTTTTTCATTATTCCATAAAGGAAGTCCTATTGGTTTTTTTATTCTGGACTATAGAATACTGAAAGTTTGTGAATTGAGTTATATAGGTTTAACTAATAAATATATCGGGAAAGGACTGGGAAAATATATATTTCAAACTGCAATTTTAACTGCTTGGGACAAAAGAGAAATTAAAAAGTTAAAAGTTAATACTTGTAGTTTAGATCATAGGGCTGCTTTACCATTATATCAAAAATTAGGATTTAAACCTGTTTATTTTAAGGATAAAAAAAGAATGAAAACTTTTTTTAATTAAACTTCTTTCCTTCTAAAAACTTTCCTGGAAAATTGAGTTTAGCTTTTAAATTTTTCCAAACCAATTGTCCATTAGTAAAAACCTGTTCAATTCCAGATGAAGGAATTAGTGGTTTTTCGTAAGTAGCGTTATCTATTACATTTCGTTCATCTATGATAACAATATCTGCAAAATATCCCTCTTTTATCAATCCTCTTTTTTCTAATCCAAATGTTGCTGCACTTTTGCCTGTCATTTTAAAAATTGCCTCTTCTAGTGAAAATAATTGCATTTCCCTTGAATATTTCCCTAAAACCCTAGGAAATGTTCCCCACAACCTTGGATGAGGATGTTTATCACCAGGCAAGCCATCAGAACCTATCATTGAACCATTAAATTTTAAAATTCTATTTAAATCATCGTCATCCATTTGAAAATAAATTGCACCTGCTGGATATAATTTATCTACAACATCATTAACTGAACAATTAAACTCTTCCGCTATATTGTTGATATCATTTACCTTTAAATCTTTAACTTTATCTGACCAAGTGACCAAAACCTTATCTGCTCTAGCAATAAATTCTTTTAAAAGCATTGTAGAACTTGCAGTATACGGGTAACAATCTAAATCTAAATGTTGATTATTTTTAGCATTCTCAATTAACTTTAAAGACTTTTTACTTTTACCCCAATTTGTTCTTCCCGCGCATTTATGATGAGAAATGACAGTCCTTACACCAGAAACTTCTCCAATTTTTATCGTTTCTTTAACAGAATTTATTAAATTATCCCCTTCGTTTCTCATATGAGTTGTAAATATTCCATTATATTCTTTGAGCACTTTGGCTAGTTCAATTATTTCATCCGTTGGTGCTGAGCTTGCTGCAGGATAAGCTAAACCTGTTGAAAGACCAATTGAACCATCTTTCATAGCCTTGTGCAGTAAATCTTGCATTATTTTTATTTCTTCTTCATCTGCAGCTCTATTATAATCACCATTCATGGCTTGAACTCTTAACATTGAATGACCAGTAAGTAATGCAACATTTATAGAACTTGGGTTTTTTATAAAATTATCTCTATAATCTCTTACTCTTGCATATTTAAACACTTCCTTTTTCCCCAACAATGGAATAGGAGCTGGGACATCTCCGGAAAAATTAAATGGTGCTAGACTAATTCCACAATTACCTACAATACAAGTTGTAACCCCTTGGCTAATTTTACATGACATAGTTGGATCATCAAATACATTTTGGTCATCATGAGTATGAACATCTATAAAACCAGGAGTAACAATATGAAACTGAGCATCTATTTCTCTTTTAAATTTTAAATCTTTAATCAAATAATTTTTGTTTCTTATTGATATCTTTTTTTTGCTCGGATGAAAAAGTGAAATAATTTTGTCATTATGAATAATCAAATTTGATAAAAATCTTTTTTCTCCAGTTCCGTCTATTATATGCCCATTACTTATAAGTGTATCAAAATCTGCCATTTTATAATCTTTTTAAAATATGTTTATCTTTACCATTAAATATTGAAATTTAATTTCAATCCATCTCTCTTCCAATTAGCTTTTAAAAGTAATCCTTCGTATGAAGCTGTTATAAAAGCCTTATCAAAACCTTGTCCTCCAAAGCAAATATTTGTTATATATGGATCCGCTAATTTATGAAACTCAATCAGACCCTTTGAAGGTGATATAACTGAAATACCTCCGTCAAATAATGTTCCTACACATATGTTTCCATTTTTTTCAACAGCTAATGAATCAAATCTTTTTATTCCTCCTTCAGAATTAAGAAGAAGTCCTCCATTAACAGAATAAGGAAAATTTAATTTTCTGACCTCTCCATCACCAATAATTTCATAACTAAACAACTTTCCTCCCTCTGTTTCTGCCACATAGAGAGTCTTTTCATCTGGGGCTAAACCAATACCATTTGGTGTCATAAACGGCTGAATAACCTGTTTTATCTCTGAACCATCACATTTAGCCCAATAGATAGCTCCTCTGTCCATGGAACGCTCTCGGACTTTTCCTAAATCAGTGAACCAAAAGTTTCCTTTTTTATCAAAAACAATGTCATTAGGCCCACATAAAGGTATTCCGTTACAACTATCGTAAAGTGTTTTAAATTTACCCGTATTAAGATCAATTTTTTGAATTTTTCCATTTTTATAATTTTTTGATTGTAAAACTGGTCGCCGAAATTTTTTATCATCAGAAATTTCCCATTCAAAACCACCATTATTACAAACATAACAAAATCCATCTGGTCCTATTGCGGCTCCATTAGGTCCATCACCAAGATAAGCAACAACCTTTTTTTTACCATTTTTTAAAACTTTAGTAAGGGTACCTCTCGCTATTTCTACCAAAAGTATTGAATTGTCACTTAAAAAAATTGGTCCTTCAGGGAATAACAAATCTTTAGCAATTATTCTTGTTTTTAAATTTTGTTTTTTAATCATTAGCAAACAAAGTAGTTAAATTTTTTTTATTCCAGGAATAAACCAGAATAATAACGCACCAATAAAAGTAAAAAAAGAACAAAATAAAAATCCAATATTATAATTAGTTGTAATATCGAATAGATAACCTGCACAAAGGGCTCCTGTAGCAGCACCAATACCTTGCCCTAAGTTGGAAGCACCATAAATTGAAGCTAGGCCCTTACCTGCAAATATTTTTGCAATCAATGAAGTAATGATTGGGCCTCTAGCACCAGCGGATAAACCAAAAGTAACAATAAAAATTAATAAAACGTAATAATTTGATTGATATTGTAGTATATACAAAGCAAATATCCCAAGAAAACTTAAAAAATAACTAAAAGTAGATACATAATGTTTTTTCCAAATATCAGCTGCAAATCCAGTAAAAGCCATACCTGGAAAAGTTAACATTCCCATCAATCCGAAAAAAAATGCAGACTCAATTTCTGAAAACCCACAATATATTAAATATGCAACCACTTGAAGACTAACACCAAAAATTCCCATTGCTGTAAATAAAAAAATAAAGAAGAAAATCCAAAAGGCTTTTTTAAACAACGCGTCTTTCAATGAAATATTATTTAATTTATTTGAATATAATTCTTTCTTTATAATTGATTTGCCTGTATTAATTTTTGACCATGGAAAAAAAATTAATAGAAACAAAACAATAAAAAAAAATATTCCAATAAAATTATAAGACTTCATCCATCCAAAATTATTAATCAAAACCTGACACAAAGGAGCCAAAAAAAGGACACCCAATCCCTGCCCAGCATATGCTATAGATAAAGCAGTAGATAATCTTTTATCAAACCATTTTATTAAGATACTTTGACTTGGAACAATACCCACCATTGAGGCACCAATACCTCCTAAAACTCCTAAAAATAAGTAAAACTCCCATAATTTTGTAAGATAACCAGAAAGGCCATAGGCAACGGTAAGAAGAAATGTTCCAAAAATATAATTAAATTTAGACCCAAATCTATCAAATGCCAAACCAGATAATAGAGAACCTATTCCTAGGCAAAACATATATATGGAATATACAGAAGTTACAGAAGCTCTAGACCACTCAAAATGGTTACTTAGTGGAAGCAAGAATACTCCAAAACTTTCTCCTATACCTCGACTAAATGAAGTCATTAGTAAACAAAATAATAAAATAAAAATTGCAGGCAAAAATTTTTTATAATTTTTAAATGAAAACATTTTTAAATGTATGTATATTAATAAAATTTTGTTTTAATATTATTTACTATGAATGAAAAAAACAAAAGTCAATATCATATAGTTTCTGAAAAAGAAAAAAATGAAATTGAAGATATTATTAATGGAAAATATGAAAATGTAGTTTTTGGAACTATTGACATAAATAATTTTCCTTTTTTATCAAAAATAATTCCTATGAATTATAAAGATAATCTTTATTTACTTTTGAGTGACTTAAGTGAACATACTAAAAATATAAAAACTAATAAAGATTCAAGCATATATTTTTCTGCAAAAGAAATACATCAACAAAAATTAAATAACCCTAGACTAACTTTAACTGGAAAGACAAAAAAATTAAATATAACTAAAAACAGTCAAATGTTTTCTGAATTATTAAAAAATTATTCAAATATAGAAAAAGGAGCTAAATTCTGGGGTAAATTTGAAGACTTTAATTTTTACAGATTTGAAATCATTAAATACACTTATATCAAAGGTTTCGGTAAAGCTTACATTAAAGAACTTTAATAAATATTATTGTAAGCCCAATAATAAAAAGGCTAACTTTTAAAAACACATTTCTTAATTGAATTATTGCAAATGAAAAAATTAGTAACCCTATGGCTATTTTAAATAGGGATATAATAGCATTTAATGGATTATTCTGAAGGTTTATTATATCCTGATTTGCTATCATTCCTAATGGTATAAAGTATAATCCAAGTCCTAAGGTCATAGAAGTGATTGAAACTTTAATCCAATTTTCATTTACCATTCCTGAGGCTATAAATACTGTCCCACACACTGGAGGGGTTATGGTTGATAATAATGCAAACCAGAAAATGAATAAATGTACTAATAGTATATCAAGCCCCATATCAACCAATGCTGGACCAGCTACAGAAACACATATTATATATGCAGCAGTCGTTGGTACCTCCATTCCAAGAATTAAACATGCAAAAGCTGTAAAAAGTAATGCTAACCAAAGGTTATTATCAGAATATGAAACTATCAATGATGTAAGTTTTATACCAAGACCCGTCATTGAGAGCACACCAATAATAATAGATGCACATAAAATAATTGAAGCTATCAATGAAATTTGATTGCCAGTCAACAAACAAGCTTTAAAAAATCTCTCTAATCCTTTTTTAAAATCAAATTTATTCTTAATATTGAAAAAAAGTAAAATAAAGCCTAATAAAATTGCAATTGCTGCAGAATATTGAGGAGTAAAACCTGAAAACATAAATAATAGCAAAGTAGCAAAGGGTATAAGAAAAAAAAGAAATGTTATCAAGGTTTCTTTACTTTTAGGATTATCTTTTTTTGGAATTGGTTTTAAACTCAGGTAGCTTGAGTAAAAATTTATCCCCACCCAAACAGTAAAAAAAAACAGTATAGCAGGGAAAAAAGAGGCTATAATAATATTCTCATAAGGAACTCCTGTTAATTCGACCATAACAAAAGCTCCTGCACCCATTAAAGGAGGCATAATTTGACCTCCCGATGAAGCTACCGCCTCAACAGAAGCTGCTAATCTTTTGGGATATCCAAGTTTTATCATTGTTGGAAGAGTAATTGCACCAGTTGAAGCAACATTTGCAGAGGCAGAACCAGAAATCGATCCAAATAATGCAGAAGAAACAATAGATACTTTTGCAGCTCCACCTTTAAGTTTCCCTGCAAAAAGTTTAGCTATATTCATAAATCCCTCACCTGCTTCACCGGCGTTTAAAATACATCCAAAAATTACAAAAATTGATACAATTGTTACTGATACACTAGTTAAAGTTCCCCAAATTCCGCCCTCTGCAAAAACTAAATTTCCAAAAAAACTATTCAAAGGTATACCGGGATGACCAAATTCACCAGGTATAAAAGTTCCAAAAACACCATAAATCAAAGCTATTAATGCCACTAAAGGAAGTGGATAACCAACACATCTTCTCGCCATCTCTAAAACTAAAAATATTAAAAATAAACTTACAAAAAATTGAAAATTGTTTTCAATAAATCCATATTGATCTGCTATTGGATTATGATTAAACGCAATCCATAAACAAAAAAATATTCCAGTTAAAACTAAAGCGAAGTTTAAATAAAAGTATTTAACTATTTGATTTCTATATATAAAAACCCAAGGAATTGCAAGGGCCATATGTAATGGTCTAGAAATTAAATTTGGTATTAAACCTGAGAAAATTAAAAAAATATGGAAAATAATTGATAATAAACCAAGTAAAATCCATATTTTTTTTATATTATTCATTAATTAATGATGAGAAGCTATTTTAACCCCTTTTTCTTTGTAATACTTTAAAGCTCCAGGATGAATTTTAGTAGAAATATTTTTTATCATTGAATGACTTACTCCATTCCACCACTTCGCAGCATTACCTAACATTTTTTTACTATCCCAGTAAGTTTTAGTAAGTTTATAAGCAACTTCATTTGACATATCAGTAGTAGTATAAGTTACTACCGGCAATGAAGTTGTTGTAATATCAGAAGATTGACCAGCATAAGTTCCAGCAGGTATAATTAATTTAGTCCTTTTACTGATTTTTATTTGCTCATCTGAGAGTGAAATTACATTAACACCTACAGAAGACGCTGCTTCAATAACATTAGGAGCAGGAAAAGATCCAGCAGTAACAAATCCATCAATTTGACCATTTTTTAGTGCTGGAACAGCATTTGAAAGTTCAACATTAGCTAGCTTCACTTTTCCATCTAAACCAAACTTTTTTAAATATTTTGCACCTTCTTTTGCACCAAAGGATCCCTTGCCTAATAATATTGTTTTTCCAGCCATATCTTCAAAAGTATTTACTTTTGCCTTTTTTGACATAACAAAATGCATTGTAAGAGAAGGAATTGGAAACAATGCTCTAATCTCTGCAAATCTTGGGTTTCCTTTACCTTTAAACATTGCTTTTTCAGCTATAGCTAATTTAACTAAAACAGGTGGTGTAGTAAAAACATAATTACCTTTTCTGGCAATAACCTCTTTTACATTTTGGACAGAGCCCTGACTTTCCTCAACGGTAACTATAATAGAACCATTTGACGATTTCTTCATTGATTCTGCTATTTGAACCCCCATTTGATAATATGACGATGTTGATTTAGCAGATTTATATGTAATTTTCGTATCAGAATAACTATTTGATATTGAAAAGAAAAAAGCTATTATCGAAAATAGCGATAATTTAAAATTCATTTTATCCCCCTTTAAATTGAGTATAAGCTATCAAATTTTTAAATATTAACAAACATTTTGTTTAACAAAGTTTTTATATATTACTGAAAGTAAATATTTTGTAGAAATAACAAAATTAGAATGGGAACCTAGAATTACTTCCCGGCCTATAGATTTTTAAATCTTTACCTTTTGCAATAGGTATACATGTAAAAGTAGGAGGATTAAGACCAACTTCTCTTAATTCCATACCTACATTCTGTGCGTTAGAAAAACATGATGCAGCAGTTTTATATCTCAAACCACTATCGAATACATTTTGGTTAAAAAACCATAATAAGAGAAATTCCATATTTTAGATGTAAGTATAGCAAAGCAACTATTCAAGTTGCTTTGCTAAATTTAAAGTTAAGCAACTTTTAATGGAATTTTCTTTGGCTTTCTCTCTTCAGGGATTTCCCTTTTTAAAGAAATAGTTAATAATCCATCAACTAATTTAGCATCCTTAACTTCTACAAACTGTTCTAGTCTGAATTTTTGTTCGAATGCCCTTCTAGCAATACCTTTATAGACATATTGAATACTACTGTCTTCCACTTCATTTGCACTTTGACCTTGTATTGTTAATACGCCATCATGCACTTCCATGTGTATATCTTTTTTATTCAATCCAGATACAGCTAATGTAATCTCGTACTCATCATCATTAACTTTAACAATGTCATAAGCAGGAAAAGAATTCTTTTTCTGACTATTGAAATTTTCGAGTTCGTTGAAAAGATTATCAAAGCCTACGAAGGAACGTAAGGCGAGTGAAGGTAATAAAGTCATAATATACTCCTTTAAAAGCAAGTTATCGAAAATACCATGAGGCTATTTTCTTTTTAAATTATGTATCCCGTTATTGGCGATACAATATTGTATATAATAAATAAAATTAGACATTCAAGTATCTATTATCTAAATTAAATAAATTAATCTTTAAGTGAGTGCTATATGAAAATTTCCGAAATTCAAATCAAAACTTACAAAATACCTTTACCTGAGCCAGTTGAGGCATATGCGGCAGGAATTATGAAAGCTTTTGATTTAGTTATATGTAAGATAACAAATGATGATGGTATTGAGGGTGTTGGATACATAACTGTTCATGAAAACCAAGGATTAGCAATTTCTGAAATTATTAAAAATAGCTTCAAAAACATTTTAATAAACCAAGATCCAAGATACATTGAATACTTATGGCAACTAATGTGGAAAAATGTACATTATGCAGGCAGAGGTGCCCCAGTAAGCTTTGCTATAGCAGCTGTAGATGTTGCATTATGGGATTTAAAAGGAAAATGTCTAAAAGAACCATTATGGTCAATTCTAGGTGGACATAGTAAAAAGGTTCTATGTTATGCAGGGAATATAGACTTAAATTTTTCAAAAGAAAAACTATTGACTGAAGCATCCAAGTGTCTCAATGAAGGTTTTAAAGCCATTAAAATGAGACTAGGTAGACAATCATTAAAAGAAGACTTAGATAGATTAGAATCTATGAGAAACCATTTGCCAGACGAAATTGCTCTTATGGCTGATGCAAATGAAGCTTGGAGAGTTGATCAGGCTGTAAAAGCTTTTAATGAAATTGAAAAATTTAATTTAGTTTGGATAGAGGAACCAATAAAGCCTGATGATTTCTCAGGATATAAGTTACTTAAATCTCTTGGTAAAGTCCCAATAGCGGCTGGTGAAAATCTTCATACAATGAGCGAATTTAATTTTTTAATTAATGCATTAGGAGTTGATTTTGTTGAACCTGATTTAACTACATGTGGGGGAATAACACCTTTTATGAAGATTGCCAAACTGTCTGAAATTAATAATTTACCAGTTATATCACATGGTGTACATGAGCTTCATTCCCATTTATTATCAGCCTGCCCAAATGCATCTTATATGGAATTCCACGCTTGGAGAGTGGATGACTTTATTGATGGAAAGCTATCTATTGAAAATGGTTTTACATCACCTTCAGATAAACCAGGACATGGGATAACATTTGATTTTGAACAACTAAATTCTTATGCAATCAAATAAAAATACCTTAAAAGCAGAATGTAGCAGTACAAAATATTTTCAAGTTTGACTGAGGCTTTGATAAAATGACTTTGAATATAAAAAAAGCTGGATTAGAAATGGTTGAAAGAGCGAATAGCTCTGAAGAACAAGTTTTTGGTTCATTTTATTTGTCAAGATTATTAGGCCTTAATATAAGTTTTAAAAATAACAAATGTTTTGTTGCCTTCAACTCTATCCCTAACCTATTTAATCCACAAGGTACCCTTCACGGAGGTATTATTTCTACATTAATGGATATTTCGATGGGTCATTTATTTGAAAAAGAACAATTAGCTGGTACCACTATTGAATTAAAAACAAATTTTCTTTTACCAATTAGAACAGAAAAAATCATTTGCGAAGGTTCATATATAAAAAAAGGTAAAACCATAAGTGTAATGGAAGCAAAATTGTATAGAAATGACAAAAAGTTAGCTGCTTACTCAACCTCTACATGGAAAGTATTTGAAAAAAACTAATTGTTTTTACAGTACTCTTCAGCTGACATAGAGAAATATTTTACATTTTGATAATCCAACTTAATAGGATTTGGATCAACAATTTCTATGGAAGTGTTTTTTAATAAAGCTATTCTCAAAGCAATTGAAGTTATATTAACACTAAAAGAAGTACCCATAAAAACTATACAATTTGCTGTCTCCATCCATTTTTCGGCTTCAGAGAACCTATAAATTTCCGTATACATTTCATCAAACAACAAAACATATGGTTTCAATGAATAACCTAATTGAGGCTTTGGCTTACCATTAATAAGTGGTATTTTAAATTTTTTTATTAGAGCCAGTGATAATTCATCATCTTTTAAAGTATTATCTATATTTTCCCAGTTTGCATCAATTGGTTCTTGAGATGTAAACTCATTATCGTATTTAATTAATTTATCTAGTCGACCATGAATTGGGATATAATCTAGATTTCCAGCTTTAAAATCTAAACCATCTATATTTTGCGTGATAAGTTTTTTGTCTGATAACCATTTGTGTACAAAATTTGGTTTAGCATCTTTATATTTTGCAAACCTTTTATAATACCAAAGTAAAAATTGAAACGGATCATTTTCGTACATTTGTCTTGTTGCCATTTCTTGAGGAGTGTAATTAATACTTCCTATTGTCCAAAAACCATCATTTCCCCTGAAAGTAGGAATACCACTACTAGCAGAAACACCTGCACCAGTAATAAACAATTTTTTGTTTATTGGTTTTTGCATAATTTATCTTAACCTTTTAATTTAAGTATATTTATAATATTTCCTTAAACTAACTAATACCAAATGTCTTCTATGAAATATTTAAATTTGCTTTTAAAACTCTTATATCTATAAAATACAAGTTAGCATAAGGATAAAATTTGTCTAATATCATCGAAATCCAAAATTTAATGAAAGTGTATGATAATAATTATACAGCATTAGATAAAGTAAATTTAAGTATTAAAAAAGGCGAAATAATAGCTTTACTTGGCCCAAATGGAGCTGGGAAAACATCATTAATATCAAATGTATGTGGAATATCTTCTATTACATCTGGCAATGTTTTTGTTGAAGGATATAATGTTGAAAAAGAATACCGCAAAACAAGAGATTTGATTGGATTGGTTCCACAAGAATTGTCTCTCGAACCTTTTGAGAAAGTATGGGATTCTGTTAAATTTTCTAGACAACTGTTTGGAAAAAAAAGAAATGATAATTATTTAGAAAACTTATTAAAAAAATTATCTCTTTGGGATAAAAAAAATCAAATTATTAAATCTCTTTCTGGTGGAATGAAAAGACGAGTTCTGATTGCTAAAGCCTTAAGCCATGAGCCAAAGATATTATTTCTCGACGAACCCACAGCAGGCGTTGATGTAGAGTTAAGAAAAGATATGTGGTCAATAATAAAAGAACTTAAAAATGATGGGGTAACTATTATTTTGACAACTCATTACATTGAAGAAGCAGAAATGATCGCAGATAGAATTGCTGTTATAAATAACGGAAAAATTCTTCTTATAGATAAAAAAGATAATTTAATTTCGAAAATGAGTAAAAAAACTCTTACCATCTATACAAAACAAATTCTAAAATCAATTCCTCATTCACTTAAGAAATTTAATCTAAGAATTTTTAAAAATGAAAAAAAGTTAGAATATGATTATACAGCTTCAGGAAATAAAACAGGGATCACTACTCTTTTATCAAAAATTAAAAGTTCAGGCATTGAATTGATTGATGTTCAAACAAGGCAGTCAACATTAGAAGAAATTTTTGTAGAGATAGTTAATAATGATTAATTTTGAAGCTATAAAGGCAATCTATAAATTTGAAATGGCAAGAACATTTAGAACAATAATACAAAGCCTTATATCTCCAGTTTTATCAACAATACTATACTTTATTGTTTTTGGAACGGCGATTGGGAAAAATATGCAGCTTATTAGTGAAATTCCATACGGTGCGTTTATCGTTCCTGGTTTAATTTTATTAACAGTTTCTATGCAAAGTGTAACTAATGCATCATTTGGAATTTTCTTTCCAAAATTTTTAGGAACAACTTATGAACTTTTATCTGCTCCAATTTCATATATTGAAATAATAATCGGTTATGTTGGAGCAGCTACTACAAAATCTTTTTGTTTAGGATTAATAATTTTAATAACGTCTTTTTTCTTTGTTGATATAAAAGTTGTTTATCCTATGTTAATGCTTTTAATGCTTTTTCTTTCATGCATATCATTTAGTTTGTTAGGTTTCATAATAGGTATTTGGTCAGATAATTTTGAACAGATTAATTTTGTACCAATGTTAATAATTACTCCATTAGTATTTTTAGGTGGAAGTTTTTATACAATAGATATTTTACCAAAATTTTGGCAAAATATTACTTTTTTCAATCCAATATTTTATCTTATTTCTGGATTTAGATTTTCTTTTTTTGGGGAAGGAGAAGTAAGTGTTTGGATTAGTATTTTTTCATCAGTTATTTTTATAGTTATATGTAATATAATTATATGGAAAATGTTTAAAACGGGATATAAAATAAAAACATAGGTATTTTAATGAAATTATATAATTTTTCTTTAGCTCCAAATGGACTTAGGGTATTAGCTTTTTTAAAAGAGAAAAAAATTAAACTTGATACTCATGAAGTAAATGTTAGAGATGGGGAGCAATTTAAAGAACCATTTAAATCTATGAATTCTTTTAATTGTATACCTTTTCTAGAGTTAGATGACGGCACAATTATAACTGAAAGTGTTTCTATTTGCCGATATTTAGAAGAAGAGTATTATCCTAATCCACCTTTGTTCGGTAACTCCCCAAAAAAAAGAGCTCAAATCGATATGTGGAATAGAAGACTTGAACTAGATTGTCTGACACCTTTAGGTCATGCTTTAAGAAATAAAATATCTTTTTTTGCAGATCGGGTTTTAGCTGGTACCAGAAATAATATTAAACAAAGCAATGATATAGTTGAACGGGGTATTGAAATGTCAAATCTTCTTTTTGATAGAATAGAACCACATTTAGAAAAAAATAAATTTATATGTGGAGAAGAATTTTCAGTTGCAGATATTACCGGTCACTCAATTTTTATCAGTTTTGAGAGATTAAAATTCGAAGTACCTTCAAAATTCAAAAATGTCATTAAGTGGAAATCTAGACTATATGAAAAAGACTGTTTTAAAAATGAATGATAAAAAAAAACAACTATGTATTGTAACAGGAGTTGGTCCTGAAAAAGGAACAGGTGCAGAAATAGCAAAATACTTCTCTGAAAAAAATTATATAGTTGCTATGATAGCAAGAAATTCTGAGAATTTATTTAACTTGGAAAAAAAATATAACAATTCTTTTGCATATCCATGTGATATATCAAATATTGAAAAATTATTAGAAACTCTAAAAATAATAAAACATAACCATGGAGACGCTCATATACTCATACATAACGCGCCCAGTGCTTCAAGAGGTAGTATTTTAGATTTAGATCCCATAAATTTGGAAAAAAACTTTAGAGTTAATACTACTGCTCTTCTTTATTTAGTGAGAGAAACATTACCTGGGATGTTAAAAAAACGTAATGGACATATCCTTGTTACTGGAAACACAGCCTCTACAAGAGGAAAAGCTCACTGGGGATTTTTTGCATCAACGAAAGCTTCCCAAAGAATTTTAGCAGAGTCCATTGCTCGAGAATTTGGACCTAAAGGTATACATGTTGCTTACTTTATAATTGACGCGGCAATTGATACTCCTAGAACAAGACCTTTTCTGCAACCAGATAAAAATGATGATTTCTTTGCCAAACCCCGAGCCATTGCCGAAGAAATGTATAAGACAGTTCTGCAAGACAAGTCTACCTGGTCATTTAGAGTCGAATTAAGACCTTTTGGAGAAATTTGGTAATATGGGGTTAGAAGAAAAAAAGTTAGTAATTGTTACAGGAGCCGCAAGAGGGATTGGACTAGCAACAAGTAAACTATTTTTACAAAACAATTTTAAAGTAGCAATGGTTGATAAAGATGAAGAAGAGTTGAATAAAATTAATATACATAACCCAAATTACAAAACTTTTACATTTGATATTTCCGATGTAGATAAAAATTCTATAATGATTGAAGAAATAATAAATTGGGGTAAAAGGATTGATGTCCTGGTAAATAACGCCGGCATAGCTGATTTTGGTAAAATAGAAACAGTAAATTATAATAGTTGGCGTAAAATAATGGAAACAAATTTAGATGGATCTTTTTTAACTACTCAAAATTGTATTAAACATCTAAGAAAAACAAAAGGATGTATAGTTAATATAGCATCAATATCAGGTTTAAGAGCTTCAACATTAAGAGTAGCATATGGAACTTCAAAAGCTGCTATAATACATTTGACGCAACAACAAGCTTGTGAATTAGGTGAAATAGGAATAAGAGTAAATTGTATCTCACCTGGCCCAGTTAAAACAAAGTTAGCTATGGCAGTTCATACACAAGATATTATTGATGCTTATCACGACTCAATACCATTAAATAGATATGGAACTGAGTTAGAAATTGCTAATGGAATATTTTTTCTTTGCTCTGATAATGCTAGTTTTATTACTGGTCAAAATTTGTCTGTTGATGGTGGTTTTGAAGCAACAGGTGTAGGTTTACCAGCTCTAAGAAAAAATAATGTATAAGATATTTTTTTTATACTTTTTTCTTATTATAGTTCATATTTTAATTAAACCTGTTAACTCTTCAACATTGAATAATGAACTGAGATTTATAAAAAATAGTTCAAAATATATATGTAAGGCATTGATTGGTAAAGAAAAATTAAATATTGAATGGAATAAAGTTTCTAAAAATTATAAAACTCTTTATCATAAAAAAACAAAATTTTATGTTACTTCTTCAATATTTCAAAGACAAAATAAAATTAACCTAATAACTTTAACTTTTAAATTAAAAGCTCCAATAATCCAATTAAGGTTAGATAAAAACTGTAATTTTCAAAATATAAGAATAATTATATATGATAATAGAATAAACCCTATTAGTATCAATACTCTTAGTAATGATTTTAAAACAACATTATCTAAACAGGAAGTAAACCCTACTTTTAATCATAACTTAAAAATGACAAACAACAATTTGATTGCTTTAGTTGATACAGGTGTAAATTATACATTAACTAAATTAGTCAATAACCTTGCTATTGATAAACATGGTAAAATTATAGGCTATGATTTTTGGGACGATGATAATTTTCCTTTTGATAGCGATCCCAGACGTAATCCTTTTTATCCACGTCATCATGGCACAACAGTTTTCAGTGTTCTAAAAAATGAAGCCCCTAATACTAATATTGGTATATACAGGTTTCCTGCATTAAAAATGTGCAAATTTAAAGATTTAATCGAAGAAATAGTGGAAAAGTCCTTTAGAATTGTCAACTTATCAATGGGTTCAAAAAATAGAAATGATTGGGATTGTTTTTTTAACTCTATTAAAAAATATAAAAATCTTATTTTTGTAGTTTCTGCTGGTAATGACAAACAAAATATTGATATAAACCCAATTTATCCCGCATCCTTTGAATTAAAAAACATTATTGTTGTTTCATCTAGCACAAAAAATGGACAATTAGGTCGCGATTCTAATTTTGGTGCTGAAAATGTTGATTTTCTTTTACCAGCAGAGAATGTTTCAGTTATTGATCATAGGGGTGTAAATTCATATACAGGAGGAACTAGCTATGCCGTTCCAAGGATGAGCGCTTTAATTTCAAGGTATTTAACAAAAAACCAAGAATCATCTATTGATGATGTATTAAATTTTTTGAAGAAAAGATCATTAACAACTGATAAAACAGTCTCAAAATATGGCTGGATACCAGATCCATCTGATGATTATTTAATAAATTGATTTATTCTTTAAATGCGTTTTTTAGATAGTTTTCTGCCAATGGATGGGCTGATGGATTATGAGTTTTCATAAGTTTTAAAACTTTTTTACCTAATTTTTTATTTTTTAGATATCCCGCAACTTGAACGCCTAATCTTAAAACCTGTGGATCTTCAGGAATGAGCTTTAATAGTTTGAGAATTATTGGTTCCTCAGATTTTATATCCCTTTTAATATGAAAGCTAATAGCTAATGATAAAAGAGTATTGGGACTATAAGGATCCAAATTTAAACTTTTTTTCAAAAAGAGAATTGATTTGTCAAAAAGCCCCCAACGACCGAAAGTCTGACCAACTTGATCAAATAATTGCTTGTTTTTAGACAAAGAACAAAATTTTTCAATTTTATTGATTAGGTTTTGTGGTGGTTTTTTTTGAAACTTATAGGAAAATTCCAGTGTATCAGCGCAAATTCTAATATTTCTTCCCCAATCAATAAATTCCTCTTTGACATTTATATCTGTTTTTTGAATAACATTTGTTACAGTTTGTAAGGGGACAACTTCATTATAATTTCCATCTCCTGAAGCAAGAAATCCAATAATTTCAAATCTTTCATCAATTACTGCTCCCCCACTATTTCCCGGCAAACTTTGAGCATTGGTGTGAATTCTTGAAAATGGGAATTTATTTAAATCAGGAAAATGAATAACTTTACCTTGTTTATAAATTCTACTCTTTCTTCTACCTTGATCAAAACCTACAACTTTTAATTTTAAAGGAGGCTTAGAACTGATTGTAAAATTTATTTTCTTAGGAATAAAAGTTTTATTTAATGAAAGTATTGTCAAATCAACAGGATAGTTATTAGGTAAAGGATAAGCTTTTCTAATCTCTCCATTAAAAAATCTTACCATAACATGAGGATGATCCTCTGCAACATGCCTATTGGTTATTATAAAATTATTATCTATCAACGTGCCACTTGCTATCATCACAGGTGTTCTAATACCGACAACTCTTTTTAACCAATAACAATCTTCTGATTTTTTATATTCTTTTTTACTTTCACATTCATTAGCAAAAACATTATTAAAAGAATTAATAAAGAGAATGATGAAAAAAAAGTATATAAATTTACTCATAATGATTTATCCTTAATTAATGATATAATACGAGTATACATAATGGGAAGACTAAAAAATAAAATTGCTGTTATTACTGGAGGTGCGAGAGGTTTAGGAGCTGAAATTGCGAAAACTTTTCACAAGGAAAAAGCTAAAGTCATTATTTGTGATATTTTGTACGAAGAAGCAAAAACATTTTCCAAAAAAATTAATGCCACCGCAATAAAACTAGATGTTTCTGACTCTAAAAATGTTGCGTTAGTATTTAATAAAATCAATAGATTATTTAAAAAAGTAGATATCTTAGTTAATAACGCAGGTATAAATGGATTTGAGCAAAGACAAGATATAATAGATAAACGTAATGAAATAAATAAAGCTCAAATTGAAGAGTTTTCTAAAAATAAAAAAATAGAAACTCATTTTGATGTTACTGTGAATATGACTGATGAAGATTGGTTTAAGATGCTTGATGTTCATTTAAGTGGTACTTTTTTTTGTACAAGAGAGGTTTTAAAAATCATGAATAAATTTAATTCAGGTTCAATTATAAATATGGGTTCTGTATTAGGAACAACTGGCGGTCCTTCATCTCCACATTATTCTGCAGCAAAAGGAGGTATACTTGGCTATACAAGAGCTCTTGCTAGAGAGTTATCTTCTAGAAATATAAGAGTAAATGCAATTGCCCCTGGCTATATTAAAACAAATATGACAAATCAATTAGGATTTGTTAGAGAAATTATAAAAAATCAAACACCTATGAAAAAATTTGGAGATGCAGAGGATATTGCCTGGGCTGCTGTTTATTTGGCTTCAGAAGAAGCTAAATTCATGACAGGTCAAACTATTTCTCCAAATGGTGGCTTCGTAATGAGTCAATAAATTACATGTTAAATAACTTATCAGTTAAGTTTGGTAATTTTTTGTCTGGGAATACTAAATCATTAAGTTTTTTAAATGGTACATCAAAGCAAACTGACATAGCACTGCAATAAACGGATCTTGAGTCTATTGTAGAGTCTAAATCTCTTCCTTCAAATAGATTTGTTTTCTTAATTCCTGGCCAATCAGTATAAACTTGAGACTTTTTTAGCAAGCCTCCACCTATTAAAATTGCACTTCCATAACCATGTTCAGTGCCATAACCATTATTTTGTACTAAAGATCTACCAAACTCAGTTAAAGTTAAAATTAGAGTATTATCAAAAGCTTTTCCAAGAGAATTTTTTAATGAGGCAAAAGTTATGTCAACTTGCCTAAGTTTTTGACCATGTTCGCCATCAGCTCCACCTTGAGCAGCATGTGTATCAAAGCCAAAAACTTCAAAGACCGCAACCCTAGGCCCATCGTCTTTTTTCATCTCATTTCCTGCAATACGAGCTAGATTAGCTAATCTTTTATTTTTTCTTCCAGACATCATTGAAAGAGGCCTGGAAGTTAACTTCTCAAAAGATTTTTTTATAATTTTTTCACTATTATAATGCGAATGCATTAAATTAATCATTGATTGACTGGGCATACGAAGGTTTGAAGGATAAAAATTATCATGATTAATTTCACCCCTTAACAATAGAGGCATAGGTAATGATATAGATAAACCTTCTAATCCTGCTACATCAATACCCCTTCCCAACCATCCTGTTTTTAGTTTATAAGGGACTGTACCCCCACTTTCCATTAAATTCTGACCATCAAAATGTGACCTTTCGTTATATGGAATATTGGTAGCATGAACAATTGAAGCCTTATTTTCAGTCCAAATCTTGTGAAAATTATTCAATTTAGGATGTAAACTAAAATCACTATTGAGTTTTAAATTATTATTTACGAATATATCAGGCCTAACTTTTTGAAGAGTATTATCATGAATATATGGCACAGCAGACAAACCATCCATTGCACCTCTCAACATAATCACTATTAAGTTTTTCTTTTTTTGCGAATTATTTGCCAAAAGTTTATATGGAGAGGCGGCAGTAAGAAGTAAACTCGCTGAACCAACTGTAAAATATCTTCTAGAAATTTTCATGTTTTTAACATCCATTTACTTGAAAATAATGCAAGAATCTTTTCAGAGTTCTTTGCAGAATTAATATATTTTAAAACATCGCTTTCATTATCAAAATTTTTGGTAACAATCATTTTTAAATAACTTTTATCAATATGATCTAATCTTTTCTTATCTTGTTGAACTTTAATCATTCCTATTCTTCTAAACAAAAACTCTGGAGACATCCAGTCAGCCTCATAATCTGACCAACCGTTTGGTTGAAGTGGTCTGTAAGGGTTATGTCCTAAATTTCTTAACCATCTAACTGGTTTACCAATTACACGTGAAGGTTTGCTTTTAAAATCATAATTATAATTACTAGGAAAATAATCTAATGAAGACATTCTAATAAACTGAAGCAACCAAGTTTCGGGAGTCTGAAACTTTTTTAGATGAGAATATTTTAATGCTTGTTTTATAACTGCTTCATGGATAATTTTTAATTCACCATCAGATTTTATCCATGCATCTTTAACGGGTTGAATTATTTCAGAGGGAGGATTTTCTGTAACAAAATGATTGCACAATTTTCTTGAAACAAAGTCTATACATATGGGATGCCTTACAAGATCTTTAATTACTTTCCGAAGCATACTTTTTGAGGAAGAAGTTCCAAAACTTTCTTTATATTTTTTACCCAAAATTTCAAAGGGACCACTATCATGATAATCATCTTGAAAGCTAATTGGAACATTTTCTTCTTTTTTGGTAGATTTATGTTTTTTATGCATCCACCCTGACATTACTCTAGACATATCAATGACATCATTTTGATTGTAACCAGCTCTCGGTGAAACTGTGTGTAATTCTAGTAACTCTCTTCCATGATTTTCATTTAAATTTGCAGATCTTCCCCTTTCAGACATCTTTAATGCACGTAAGGAGTTTGGCCCTATAGATTTTGAGTTGTCTAGATTGTGAATCATAGCCCATGATATTGTCACATCATAGACCAAGTCTTCGATGTTTTTAAGCATAGCAGGTGCAATGACTTCGAAATGATATGGACCAACATCATAAACATACATTGCATTTTTTTTTTGAATTGCAAAATGATTTCCCCAGAAATGAAGAAATCTATGAAACACAGGGCTGGAGCCATTTACAGCTTCATGATGTCTTTTATATAACCATAAAGGCTCGAAATAAAAATGACCAGTTGTATATTTTAACTTATTTTTAGCATCTTTATAATCTTGTCTATTGTTTTTATGTTTTTTTCTTAAAACTCTTCTATCTGTATAATTATACTTTCCATGAAAATTCATCATTTCTTTTAGGGAATATTTAGGTCCATTCCAAGTTGATTCTGGCATAGCTTTTATCTGGTCAGTTGCCCATTTAATAGCATCTTTAGGCACATTATCATTTGCAGATAATCCAAAACCAATTTTTCTATAAAAAGATTTGTTCATTATGCTATATATAACAATATTTTTTATTTTTAGTAATAAAAATTAATTCACTTTATAAGTTTTTATAACATCAAGATCTGGATCAATTCCTAAACCTACACCTTCAGGAGGAATAAAAAGACAACTTTTTGGATCAAAAATAGTTTCAGGATATAAATATGCTTCTGGTTTGACATAAAATCTTTCAATTAAACTCAAATTTTTAGTACATTGAGACAAATGTAAAGTAGCAAGAAAACCTGGACAAAAATATGGAGAATGAGGCATTAATTTAACATTTTCTTCTTCACATAATGAGATTATTTTAAGAAATTCAGTTACTCCTCCAACTTTAGTAACACTAGGTTGAGCATAATCAATTGCTTCTTTTTCAATCATATGTTTGAACTGAAAATAAGTACAAGCGTTCTCTCCTGAAGCAATTGGGATTCCTGTTTGGTGACGAATATCACTTAGACTATCAAAATCTTCTGGAGGGTTTATAGGCTCTTCTAACCAAAGCAAATTATACTCACTTAGCTTTTTTGCCATTATTAAAGCTTCATCTTTACTCCAAGGGCAATTTGTATCTAGCATAATAGAGATTTCATTACCTGCAGCTAATCGAGAAGCTTTTACTTCATCTTCCGTTATTTCATGCAATTTAATGTGTTTATAACCTTCTTCGATAGATTTTTTAACCATTTCATAAATTTGATCTTTGTCACCATAACGATACAAGCTAGAATAACCTTCAAGAGATTTATTATGTTTTTTGCCAATCACTTCAGCTAATGACTTATTATAATATTTACCAACAAGGTCCCATAATGCTATATCAACAGCACTTATTCCAAATAACGTTATTCCATATCTTCCAAACAAATGAAGTTTTTTTTGAAGATCAAAATTGATTTGCTTTACATGAAGAGGGTTTTTACCAATTATTTTGGGAACTATCATGTGTCTAATACATTCAGCTACAGACCTTCTACACTCATAAGCAAAGGCACTTCCCCAACCAACTAAACCATTATCTGTAGAAATTTTAATTATACATGAATCAAAAACTTGCCTTTGAATTGGAAACCCTCTAGATACACCACTATTATCCCCGACGAACTTAGTAAATGGTATTTCTAATTCGTATATCTTTACATTTTCAATTTTCATATATTTAAATTTACTAAATTAAATTAAAATTTAAAATTAAATTATGAAAAATAATAATCTTAATGAATATTGGAAAAAAATATTTGAAAATTGGAAAGTAGTTGATGAGTTTGAAAAAGATTACATGTTAGAACTGAGCAAGTTTTTAAAGAAAGAAAAATTGAATCAAAAAATTATTTATCCAGTTGGTGAAAAAATTTTTAATGCTTTTAAACTTACGAATTTTAAAGATGTAAAAGTAGTTATTCTAGGCCAAGATCCATATCATGGCCCTGGTCAGGCACATGGGTTAAGTTTTTCAGTTGAAAAAGGTACAAAAAAACCCCCTTCATTAGAAAATATTTTTAAAGAATTGAACAATGACTTAGGTATAGAAATTAATAATTTTGGTAATTTAGAGAAATGGTCAAATCAGGGTGTTTTTTTATTAAACTCTATCTTAACTGTTGAAAAAGGAAATCCAGGTTCACATGCTAACAAAGGTTGGGAAAATTTTACTGATCAAGTTTTAATAAATTTAAATTCTTTTAAAAAAAATATAGTTTATATACTTTGGGGTAAAAAAGCCCAAGAAAAAGCTAATTTTATTGATAATAAAAAAAACTTAATCATAAAAAGCCCTCATCCTTCTCCCTACTCTGCATCAAATGGTTTTTTTGGGTCTAAGCCATTTTCTACTTCAAACGAGTATTTAGAAAAGTTTAATATCAAATCTATTGATTGGGATTTGAATAATTAAATTATAAAAGTTAAAAGCAATCTTATTTTGTTTCTAAAATTAAATTGTCTATGGTAAAATAAATAAATATTAATGTATGAAAAAATTAAATAATAAAATAGCCATCATTACAGGAGGTGCCAAGGGTATTGGCTTAGAAGCATCTAAATTATTCGTAAAGAATGGTGCACTGGTAATTTATACGGATAAAAATAAAAAAAATGGTGAAAAATCATTAAAAGAAATTAATAAATATGGAAATGCATTTTTTTTTCAAATGGATGTTTCAAAAGAACTTGACTGGAAATCATTTTTAAAGTTTCTCAAATTTCAGAAATTAAATAAGATTGATATATTAGTCAATAATGCTGGTATCTATCTTGGAAAAGACATTTTAAAAGTTACTTCAAAAGATTTTACTGAATTAACCTCAATTAACCTTTTAGGAACATTTTTTGGTATAAAGTTTATCACTCCTCACTTGAAAAGGGCCGGTGAATTTTCAAACTCTATGAGTTCTATCATAAATCTGAGTTCGATTGCTGGATTAGTTGGTTCAAGATTGGACCCTCTTTACTCGATGAGCAAAGGAGGAATAACAACATTTACTAAATCGATGGCAATTTATTATGGTAATAGAAAATATCCAATAAGAATTAATCAAATACACCCTGGTATAATTGAGACTGATATGGGAAAACAAGTTGAGTGCTCACGATTAATTCAAAATCCAAATATGTCTAAAAAACAGTCTTATAACGAAGGTATAAATCAAACACCAATTGGAAGGCTTGGTAGCCCATACGAAATAGCTCAAGGTATTTTGTATTTAGCGTCAAATGATTCAAGTTTTATGACTGGATCAAGCTTAGTTGTAGATGGTGGTTTAACAGCGCAATAAACCTAGATAAAGTTAATTAAACTTGATTAATACTTTTTTTGTATCTCCAAAAAACTCGGGATTTTGTGACCCAGAAGAATGTTGCATTACATTATTTTTAATATATTGATGTAATTCACCAGCTGTAATTTTTTTATCATCATTTTTGTCAGCATAACCTTCCATTCCTTTCATTAAAAAATAACTAAAAATACCGTGCTGAGCCTCTTCTAGTGGCTTGCTAGTCTCATCACCTCGTGCAGCAACAAATATTGTGAAATTATCCGGAAAGTCTAAAACCTTTGGTACAATTGTAACTGGCCTTGAATTAATCAAAGATTCTGAACTTCTAGTAGTACCACTATAACATGTATCTAAAAAAACATTAACAAAACGAGGTTTTGATAATAATATGTCTTCGAAAAGTTCTTCTTTTAATATTGCAGTTTTTTCAAGCAATCTTTTTCTACCATCGTAAGGAAGTAAGTAGAGGTTTTTTCCATTATCAGACGCCAAACCATGACCAGCAAAGAATAGATAAAGCTCTGTTTCATTAGGTTTTGAAACTCTTCTTAACCAACTCTTTACTGATAATAAAATTTCTGCATATTCTGCTTTTTCATTAATAAAATATTTTATATTTCTTTCTTCAATACCTAAAATTTCTGTTGCATAATCTTTAAACATCAGAGCATCTTTATCAGCATAAATAGCAGGAATAGTTATACTTTCATAATTTTGAATTCCAATGATTATTGCAACTGCATTTTTATTTTTTTCAACCATTTTTGATATTGGATTTAATCTTTCAAATGAAAATTGATTAGTTGCTGTTTTAATTTTTCTCTTAAAATTTATTATTTTTGAATTACTTATTCCTGCCATATCTACTGCTTCAATATGTATATCTATGCCATCAAAAGGAACGAATGTAGAAAAAATAAATTCACCGTTTTCATTAAAATGAATTTTTTTATTATTAATAGATAGCTCTGCAATACCAGAACTATCCGTTATTTTTCCTTTTAAAACACCTTGCTTACCTGTAACTTTTTTGAAATTAATTAATATAGATGGTTTTGTTTTATCTAATTCTAGCTCTCTATCTTTTTGTTTTTTTTCTTTTTTTAATCTCTCTAATTCATTTTCTAAAAATATTATTTTTTTTCTTTCTTTTTCTAACTCTGAAAGAGATATTTCAGGCTGATTTTTTTTAAAGGATTTTTGTTCTGTATAGCCTAAAAATTTATTATCCGCCCATTTACCACTAAAACTTTTTCCATTTTTGAGAGTCATAGTTCCTAAACCATGATATTTATTATCTTTAAACATACCAATATATTTACTTTTATCTGTGAAGAAAAAAGCTCCTTTTCCATTATATTTTCCTTTTTTGAAATATCCTTTATATGAATTCCCATTTGAAAAATAGTACTTTCCATATCCACTTTTTTCTCCATTAACATAATTTCCAAAATACTCACTTCCATCTTTATATTTTATATGACCATAACCTTCTCTTTTTCCTTCTAAATAGTTACCATTAAACCTATGTCCCGAATTATAAAAATACTTACCCTTGCCTGAATATTTATTATTTTTAAATTCTCCGAGATATATATCTTTTTTATAAGTTTCAAACTTACCTAATCCATTTAGCTTATTGTTTTTAAACTCACCTGTATAAATTCCATTTTTAAATATTTTTTTACCAAAACAATTATGTTTTAATTTTTTTCCTATAGTTGAACACAAATTGAAGTCAGAATATAAAACCGAACCAAAAGCACGAAGAGAGTGATTATTATCTTGAACTTTCGAACTTAAAGTAGAAGTAAATTTACCTTCCTTCCAATAACCTTTTTTCTTTTTACCATTTTTGTATATATATTCACCATAACCTTCTTCTTTTCCATTTTTATGATTTCCTATATATTTATTTCCATTAGACCATGTATATGTCCCCAACCCACTCTCTTTACCCTCTTTCCAGGAACCAACATAGCTATCTCCATTAGACCATTTATAGATACCTTTCCCATCTCTTTTATTATTTTTATAAAACCCTCTATATTTATCTCCATTTTTAAAATTTAAACTACCATAACCATGCATTTTTCCTTCAATCCAATCGCCAATGTATTTATCACCATTTTTATATTCAAGTTTTGCAAAGCAATTAGTCCAAAGAGATTTATTTTGACCCTTACAATAAATTTTCTTAGAAGATTTATTTTTACTGATATTTTTATCAAATAAAAATTCTTTTTGTTTTAAATATAAATTACCTTGAAATTTTTTATATTTTTTATCAAAGTTACAATTTATGTTCCTTGAGGTTATTTCATCTTGATAAGATAACAGATTTCCAACACAAACACCCTTTTGTATACATATGAAGTTTTCACATATTTCTTTATCACTTTTACTTTTAATTTTGCATTCTTCACTACCATATGAAATCAACTCACAAGTAAAAGTTTTTGATGCAGAAGACAAAGTTTTTAAGTCGGGATTTGAAGAAACACATCCAAAGATAAAAATAAAAAAAAATAAATTTAAATATGATATTCTATAATTACTCATATCAAGTTAATAATTACCTTTTACCTTTTTAATTTGATATTGTTTTTCGTCATTAAATAAAAATTGATCCAGAAACATATCTATTTTCTTAATTTTTGAATTAGCATTTTTATCAAATTTTGCTAATCTTTTTAAAGCAATTTTAACATTAAAAACTCTTTGATAATCTTTTTTTAAAATACTGCTTGTACCCGCAGAATAATAATATCGTACAGCTTCAGAATAAAGTTTTCCTTTCTCAAATAATAGACCCGCATTAAAATATGCAAAGCTATTTTTATTATCTAAATTAATTGCTTTATTGTATGCTGCTATCGCTTTATTTGACTTATTCATTTTCATATATGAGTAGCCAAGACCATTAAAGTACTCACTTTTTTCTCTAATAGCCAAAACATCCAAAAATGTCTGAGATGCAGCTTCATTGTTATTTAGAAGTAAATATGACCTACCTTTTAAAAACATAAGCTTCTCATCAAATTCATTTTTTTTATGATATTGATTAATTAAATTAATAGCTTTATCAAACTGACCATTGGCAAATAATTCAAATGGTTTATTAAAGTTAGAATTTACAAATTCATGTTTTTTATGATTAGTAAAAGTAGAAAACATTATTTGTTCGTTATTATTAAGATCACTTACATTAGGTAATGTTTTCATAATTCTTCTTACTACAGTATCTACCATTTGAAGCGCCGTTTCTTCATGCTTATTTATAGATGCAGAATATAACCCAGAAGCTATTGCTATTGGTGAAAGGGGGAAAGTTCCTGCTTTTGAAGATGCGATATGACTTGCCTCCCAATAAACTTTATCATCTTTGCCCTTCAATCTAAGTTTTAAACCTACATTTGTAGAAGAAAAAGCTATAAAAAAATTACTATCAAATCTTATTATTTCACCTTCTAAGATTGCATCGCAATTGAGCTCATTTAAAATATATTTAAATGACTTTTTTTTATTTAAAAAACTTTTAATTCTATGTAATTCTATGTCTCTATAATTTTTGGGTGATAAGTGACCGTAAATTGTTTGCCTAATGATCTTTTTTTTATTCAAATTTTTAAACTTTGTATTTTTCGATACATTATTAATTTTACCAATTAAAATACACTTAATATCTTTTTTATTAAAATTTTCACTCAGAAAATATTGGACTTCAGGCAAAAACTTTGAAGGATCTGTAACTTTTGTAACTTTTTGATAACGTGGTGTTTGACAACTAGATATTAAAATAAGTAATATTAAATGAATTAAATTTTTAATAAAAAAATGCATAAGACTATCTTTAAATTTATATCAACAATTTTAACTGTAATATTTTTTATCATACATACTCCTAGTTATGGAATAAATAAAAATGATTATAAAGTTATAAATGATCTTATTGAAGAAGAAAATGTCGATGAAGCATTCAAACAGCTTAAAATAAAATCAAATATTAATAGACATTTATCAGCTGATGCACAAGTGTTGGTGGGCAAAATATATCTTGCTTTAGAAAAACCAGTTAAAGCGTTTAATTATTTTGAAAAAGCAACTTTTAACTCAGTTGCTTTTGCAGATAAAGGATATGCTGGCTTAGCTTTATCATCTATAAAAATGGGTAATTTAAATGATGCTCATAATTATGCTTTAAAAGCAATAAAACTAAATCCTGATTCTGTCGATGGCAAACTTGCATTAGGGTTAATTTTTGACGATTATGGACAACCTGATGTAGCAGAAAAGTATTATAAACAAGCTCTAATTACCGATTCAGCAAACAAAAATCTTTATGCCATAAGAGTTTATGCAAATAGTAAACTGAGATATGGAAATCCCTCTAAAGCAAAAAAAATTATTATGAATGCTTTGTTTGATAAAAAACCAAATGCCTCGATTATTGATTTATTGGGTAAAATTAATTGGATTGAAGGTAATATTGACGAAGCAATTAAACTAAGAACAAAATCATCAAGAATGTTTAAAGATACTGGAAACTCGTTTAAATCAGAACAAATTTTGTCATGGCTAACTACAAAAGATATAAACAAAAAACTTAATATTGAAGAAAAAAAAGTAGATAAGGTAAATAAAAAAAACAATAAAAACAACGTTTTAATTGATGTTACTAAAACAAAAATTAAAAAAGTTCATAGAAGGGTTTTAAAACCTGACAGTGAACCTGAAAAAATTATAATTGATAGTAACAAAGAGGTTTTTACAGGAAGTGGGTTTATTATTAATCAGGGTAAGTGGATAGTTACAAACAAACATGTAATTAAAAAATCTAAAAATATTGTAGTTAGAAATGGACTTGGTAAAACAAGAAAAGTTAATAAAATTAGGTATCCTAAAAATAAAAATTTAGATTTAGCAATACTAGTCTTAAATAATCCATTTCCAAAAAATGAAAGTCTAACTACAAAAGAGATAGCTAAACCTAAGGTTGGTGAAAAAATTTTTATCATGGGATATCCTATATCTTCAATTTTAGGAAGATATAATCCATCTATTACACAAGGCATAATAAGTAAGAATTCTGGCTTTGGAGAGTTGCCTGGTGAGTTCCAAATGACTGCAACTTTAAATGTAGGTAATTCTGGGGGACCTGTTTTTAATCAAAACGGTCTTGTTGTCGGAGTTTCACTGGCAAAGTTAGATAAAAAATTCTTACTTAAACAAAAAGGAATTCTTGTACAAGATGTAAACTTAGCAATTTCAGGAGATGTTCTTTTAAGTTTTTTAAATGAACCAATAAATAATAAATCAAATTCAGTTCAAAAATATGATGCCTCAGAAATTTATAAATATATGCGTCCTTCAGTCGTTTTTATTGTTAGTCAATAAATTAATATTCTTATTTTTACTATCTACTAACGTTTATGCAGACTGGACAAAAGCAGAAGGTAGATATTTTATATCTAGGAATATATCTAAAGGTGAAGCATGTGATAGAGCATTAATGCTTGCTAAAAGAAATGCATTGTCAAAAAATGGTTTTCAAAAGTTTAAATCTGATCAATTAGATATTTGTACTGAAATCAAAGATAAAACTGATTGTACATTTTATCAAAGTACATTTGATTATGTAGAAGGAGGTTTTATTAAGGAGTTTGATTATACAGAAACTATTAATAAAGAATCCATAGAAGATGAGTGTATAATCAATATCAATGCAAATGTTGAGCAATATAATCAAAAGGCAGATAGCAATTATGCCCTGAGTGTAAAATTAGATAACAAAAAAATTCTATATAGTAATGATAATATTCAAATCAGTGGAGAGGTTAACAAAAATTCTTATATAACTGTGTTAGGATGGTATCCTGACATTAAAAAAAATGTATATTATAAGCTATACCCAAACGAAAGTGATAAAAATAACTTTACTAAAAATAAATTTTCAATTCCTAACTCTCATTATAATCTAAAAGTTAACTTTCCTCAGAACTTTTATAAAAATATTACTCAAGAATTTATAGTTATTATTGCATCCAAAGTAAAAATAGACATACTGGAAGAAGAAAATATAATAGAACTATATAAAAGATTACAAAACCTAGGTAGGTCTCAATGGCAAATGCAAAGGTTAGGTTATTCAATAGTGAGGGATTAAAAATGAAAAAAAATAATTTTTTATGTTTAGGAGTTTTTTTAACAATTTTGTTATTATCTTCATGTTCATCAAAACCAGGTTCTCCTGAAGCAAAATTAAAAGAGAAAGAAAAAGCTATTAAAGTACAAAATGATAATGTTAATAAGACTATTGCTGAAATGCCAAATTGGTGTACAAAATTGCCTGGAAATGAAGATGCAAGATACTCATGTGGAATCGGTATTTCTTCTGACTTAAATCTCTCCAGAACCAGATCGATAATGAATGGAAAAGCACTTCTTGTAGATTCAATTAAAAGTACAATTATGTCTAAAATAGATAATTATACAAAAACAACTGGTACTCAAAACAATGAACAGGTAAAGAAAAGATTAGAAATAATTTCAAGAAATCTTATACCTGAAACTACCTTGGTTGGCTATAAGGTCACCGAATCAAAGGTTATAAACGAAAAAGGTAGATACAGATATTTTACCTTATTAGAGTATCCTATTGGTGAAAAGAACCAAGAATTATTAAATCAAATCAAGCAAGATGAAATCTTAAGCACACAAAAAGATGCTGATAAAGCTATGGCTGATTTAGAAGCTGAAATAGAAAAAAGAAGAAAGAAATAAAATAAATCATCAAATCTAATCTTTTAATTCTTCTTTTAACTTCATAACTAAGTCATTTGCATTTAATGATGTTATTTTATGAAAATTTTTACCTGCCCATAAATTTATGAACTCTCCATTATTTTTCTTTGTAGAAAGCCTGCGTAATGGGGTGGTTAATGTATTTTGAGCAGGGAAAGGTAAAATAGATTTATTTTCCATCTCTTGAATATATTTATTCACAATACCTCGAGCTAATCTTCCAGAAAAGGCCTTAGTAAGTTTGGTTTTTCTTTTATGTTCATTTAACAAATATTGTTTATGGATTTCTGATGTACCTGCTTCAGGACAACATAAGAAT